>CAYTKT010000037.1:0-22086 GCA_964438605.1 uncultured Oscillospiraceae bacterium | reverse complement strand
GATAAAGCAGTCATGCTTATCCTTGGCAACGTCAATCCCTACGTAAATCATAACAAATCTCCTTCTCCTTTCAGTGTATTTGATACTGTTTCGAACCACAGGAACTCTCTGCGATTGGAACCTCGTTCTAAATAAACCGTCATGCGGTATCTAACTGATTAACAACGATACAAAGAGCCTGTGGCTGGAGCCTTTCTGAAACCATCAAGTGGTAGGGGGAAACAAACCAGTCCACAGCATCTCCAACAGTATAGCATAAACAGACCTTGGAGAGGGTCTATAAACACTACTACTATATAATACGAGGAAGGAAAATAGTAAGAGTATGTCAGGAAAGAAAGTAAAGGATGCAGCGAGGGAACTTCTCGAAGGGTTTCTCGACGAACATTCTCTGGAATTGTTCCATATTGAATTTGTCAAGGAAGGTCGCGACAGGTATCTGAGGGTTTATATCGACAAACCGCAGAGCGATGAGGAGGAATATGTCTCTATCGATGACTGTGAGCTTGTCAGCAGATATTTGAGTCAGAAACTTGACGAGGAGGATCTGATCGAAGAAAATTATTTTCTGGAGGTGTCTTCTCCGGGACTCGACAGGCCGCTTTTGAAGGATTCGGATTATGTGCGATATGCGGGCAGGATGGTTGACATCAGCCTGTACCAGGCGTTAGACGGTAGGAAGAAAATTACGGGCGAACTGGTATCGCTGACGGACGGCATCGTGACGATAATCGACGAGTCGGAAAATGAAGTCCGGATTCCGATGGAAAAGATATCGAAAACGAAGCTGGCAGTCATCATTTAAGGAGGAATACAGATAGATGAATAGAGAGTTTATCCTCGCGGTAGAAGATCTCGAAAGAGAAAAGGATATTTCAAAGGATCTTGTCATAGACGCGATTGAAGCGGCGCTTGTGTCGGCATACAAGAAAAATTTTGACTCGTCGAACGTGCGGGTAGATATTGACAGAAATACAGGTGATGTTCACGTATTTATGGTCAAAAATGTCGTGTCTGATGAAGATGTCATGGACGAGTATGGCGAGCTGACGATTGACGAAGCGAAGGAATTCGATGAGAATGCTCAAATTGGCGATGTAATTGAGGTCGAAGTTACGCCGAAGGACTTTGGGCGTATTGCGGCGCAGACCGCAAAGCAGGTTGTTGTTCAGAAGATCCGCGAGGCGGAACGGGGATTGATTTATGATGATTTTTCCAACCGGCAGAGTGAGATTTTCACAGGCATCATTCAGCGGGTCAGCAATGAGACGGTGTTTGTCAATATGGGCCGCACGGAAGGGATTCTGGCCGCAAACGAGCAGGTGCCGGGCGAGGTCTATGAGGTAAATTCCAGGATTCGTGTCTATATCATGGATGTCAAAAGGACGACGAAGGGACCGCAGGTTTATCTTTCGAGGTCGCATCCGGGTCTTGTAAAGCGACTGTTTGAGCTGGAGGTTCCTGAGATTCGTGATGGAATTGTGGAAATCCGCAGCATTTCAAGGGAAGCGGGATCACGGACGAAAATGGCTGTCAGTACACTCGATCCTGACATTGATCCAGTGGGTTCCTGTGTCGGGCCAAGGGGAAGCCGCGTTCAGGCCGTCGTCGATGAGTTGTTTGGTGAAAAGATCGACATTATAAATTGGAGCGACAAGCCGGCAGAACTTGTCAGCAGCGCATTGAGTCCGGCAAAAGTGGAAAAAGTATATATAAATGAAGAAGACGGTTCAGCGGTTGTTGTAGTTCCTGATTTTCAGCTTTCGCTGGCCATCGGTAAGGAAGGCCAGAATGTCCGGCTGGCAGCAAAACTCTGCGGCTGGAAGATTGATATTAAAAGTCATACGCAGTTTGAGGAGGCTGGCGGCGAGGAGCAGCTGATGCGGGAACGTGAGGAAGCGGCGGCCAGGGCTGCGGCGTTGTCGCTTGACGGCAGCGGGTCGGAAGATGGAGACGATGAGATTTTGACGCCTGAGGAGAGCGCGGACACAGGCGGCACGGACGCGGACGCGCAACCGGCCGATGCGGCAGTGGAAATTGTGAATGCAGAGGAGGCTGGCCGGACGGCGAGCGATGCGGACGCGGGGATGAAAACGGCGGGCAGCGTTGTGGACAGTGCGGGCGACGAAGCGGATGGCCGAGACGCGGGCGAAGATGATACAGATGACGCAAATGCCGTTGCTGCTGCAGACGGCGGCACTTATGAAGAAGATGAAGACGGTATCGTGTTCCTCGATTAACATTCCCTGTTTCAAGATTCGCCGGGAAAAAGGATGGAGACTCTGATACACAAACCGGGAGGCGGGTTGAATGAAGACAAAAAAGATTCCGATGCGCAGGTGTGCGGGATGTATGCAGTCCAAACAGAAGCGGGAACTGATCCGCATCGTGGGAAGTAAGGACGGAGCGGTCAGTCTCGATGCGACAGGAAAAGCTCAGGGCAGAGGTGTTTATTTGTGTCCTGACAGCCAGTGTTTCCGATTGGCGCGCAAAAAGAACGCTATCTCCAGGAGTCTCGGAATGAAAATTCCGGAGGAAACGCTGGACGAAATATTTGAGGAACTCGAAAAATATGAAAAGGAGTAAACTGGAAAGCTATTTGGGACTGGCAAGACGCGCGGGAAAAATTCTTTCGGGATATAAAACCTGCGCCGGAAGTATCGGCAGAGGCGGGATACGACTTATTATCGTCGCTTCCGATACGTCACAGAACACAAAAGATAAATTTTCGTCCCTTTGCGAGAAACACGGCGTTTCGTTTAAGATATGGGGTTCGTCCGAAGAACTGTCAGCGATGACAGGACTTTCGGGCCGAGGTGTTTTTGGCATTATGGACGGGAATTTTGCAAAAGCGATAATAAAGGAGATCGAACATGAACAGGTAGTGTTAAGTACGGAATAAAGGAGGATGTCTATGGCAACGAGAGTACATGAACTGGCCAAAGAACTTGGAATAAGCAATAAAGCGATGCTCGAAAAGCTGCAGAGTATGGGAATTAAGGCTTCGAGCCATATGAATGCTGTTTCGGATGCGGATTGTCAGGCGGTCAGAGAGGCCATTGGAAAAGATGGAGAAAAGCAAGCAGAGCCGTCTGAAAAGGCGAAGCGAACGGACACGGGTGTGAAGCCGGAAAAGACAGAAAGGTCCGGAAAGGCCGGACGTGCGAAATCTCAGGGCACGCAGGGCGGAGCGAAAGCAGAAAATGATGCGGAAGAAAAAGTGCAGAACGCGGCACAGGGCAGCGTGAAAGCGGAAACCGTGACAGCAAGAAAAGTGCGGAAAACTGCACAGAGCGAAGCGAAGGCGGAAAATGTCGCGAATGGAAAAGTGCAGAAAGCTGTACAGAGTGAAACAAGGGCAGCGAACGGTGCGGCAGAAAGAGCGAAGGGCGGCGTGAAAGAAAGTAAGGCAGCTGCAGAAACAACACAGAGCCGCGAGGAGGGCGAAGGCGCCGGCGTCCGGGGAAAGAACGCAAAAGCCGGCAGAAAAAAATCGTCAAATAGTTCCAAGATTTCTAATGAAAATAAAGGCGAAAAAGAAACGAGTGCCCGTCAGAAAAATCAGCAGAAAAAGAAGTCTCAGGGCCAGCAGGAAGAACAGGGCTTAAATCAGCAGAGCCAGCCGAAGGGCGGGGCGCAGGGGGACAGGAAGAAGTCGGGCGCATCGAAGGAAAAAAGAAACGACAGGAAAAAGCAGACTCAGAGCAGAAATTCCGCAATATCGGGCCGTACAGATGCAGCGAAAGGCGGGCGCAGCAAGAACGGCAGAGCTTCTCGTTCTGACGGCGCTCAGAGCTCCGATAAAAAGAGCAGCAAAAGACCTGATATGGCCAAGCCGCAGCATAAGAACAGAAAAGACCAAAGAAAAGAGCAGCGCAAGGAAAACGCGAAAAAGGCTGAGGAAGCGGCAGCGGCTATTCCGGCAGGTGCCGTCGTCGTTTCTGTTCCGATCACCGTCAAGGGCCTGTCGGAACAGATTGATATTTCCACTTCAAAAATTATCATGACTCTCATGAGAATGGGCATCATGGCTAATATTAATCAGAATCTTGATGAAGATATGGTTCAGATTCTCGGTGACGAACTGGGGAAGCAGATCATTGTCGGTGCCGTCGAGGAACAGGAGATCGAGGAAGGCATCGAGAACTTTACGGACAGAGAGGACGATTTGAGGCCGAGACCGCCGATTATTACGGTCATGGGCCATGTTGACCACGGTAAGACATCATTGTTAGACAAGATTCGTCATTCAAGCGTTACGGCCAGCGAATCTGGCGGTATTACGCAGCACATTGGCGCGTCGGAGATTACGCATAACGGAAAACGAATTGTATTCCTCGATACGCCGGGACACGAGGCATTTACGGCGATGCGTGCCCGGGGTGCGTATGTCACAGATATTGCAGTTCTCGTAGTTGCGGCGGATGACAGCGTGAAACCGCAGACTATTGAGGCAATCAGTCACGCAAAGGCGGCGAATGTTCCGATTATCGTCGCAATTAATAAAATAGACAAGCCGGGTGCAAATCCCGCAAAAGTAAAGCAGGATCTGATGGAGTACGGAATTCTCGTCGAGGAGTACGGCGGCGATGTCATCAGCGTCGAGGTGTCGGCGAAAACGGGAGAAGGCATTGAGTCTCTGTTGGAAATGATTCTGTTGCAGGCTGAAATGCTGGAGCTCAGGGCAAACCCGTCGAGGCTGGCTCTTGGTACGGTAATCGAAGCACGGCTTGACAAGCAGAAAGGACCTGTGGCGACGCTTCTTGTTCTTAACGGTACGCTTCACGTGGGAATGTCTGTCGTAGCGGGACATTGCAGTGGCAGGATTAAGGCGATGACGAATTTCAAGGGCGAAAAGATGAAGAAGGCAGGTCCGGCCACAGCTGTCGAGATTCTTGGTCTTACTGAAGTTCCTGAGGCGGGTGACGGATTTAATGTCGTAAGTTCCGATAAGGTGGCCCGTGAAATCGCTGAAAACAGAAAACGGAAGCAGAGAGAGCAGGTGATGCAAAAGACGTCGGGCGTCACGCTGGAGCAGTTGTTTAGTCAGATCGAGCAGGGCGAGTTGAAAGAACTGAATTTGATTATTAAGGCCGACGTTATGGGGTCTGTTGGTGCGCTCGTATCGTCTCTTGAAAAGTTAAAAAAGGATAATGTGTCTATCAAGATTATCCATACGGGCGTCGGAGCGATCAATGAATCAGACGTCATGCTTGCAGGTACGACGGGCGCTATTATCATCGGCTTTAATGTCAGACCGAGCGCAGCTGTTTCAAGTATGGCTCAGCGGGACGGCGTGGAAATCAGGACGTATAGCGTTATTTACGAAGTGATTGAGGAAATGGAAGCTGCGCTCATGGGGCTGCTCGATCCTGAGTTCCGTGAGGAGATTCTTGGCAGCGCCGAGATCAGAAATACGTTTAAGGTTCCGAATGTCGGAACTGTTGGCGGTGCGTATGTCCTCAGCGGAAAAATGGAGAGGAATGCGAGCATCCGGCTGATCAGGGACGGTATTGTAATTCATGAAGGCAGGATTGCGTCGCTGAAAAGGTTTAAGGATGATGTAAAAGAGGTCGATCACGGTTTTGAGTGCGGGATCGGCATTGAAAATTATAATGATGTGAAGGAAGGCGACATCGTTGAGGCGTACCGGATGGTGGAAGTGGAAAGGTAAACGCGGACCAAAGCCGGGAAAGTAAAAAGCAGGGCTGGAAAGTCGGATAGTGTGCAATCTGCGGGTACAGCTGACTGAAAAAGTAGGAAGGCAAAGGCAGAAAAAACTGGAAACAGATAATCGGATTGGCCGGAGCTGGATGGAAAAAAGTTAGCGTTAGTGATTCGGACTGGAAAATGCGGAACACAGGGCCGGTGAGATGCTGGAAACGGAAAGCTTGACCGATAGAACTGGCTGGAAAACCGGAAAAATAAATCCGAAAGAAACTGGAAATGAAAAGTGAGGCCGACAGAACTGGCTGAAAAATAGTACAGGCATTTTTGTTTCATGTCTGGTAATATGGTAGGAATAGTAATATGGTAAAAAATTATAGGCCGGGCAGGCTCGGCGAGGAGATTCGCAGGACTGTGAGTATGATGCTGCTGACAGAACTGAAGGATTACCGACTGAAGGGGAAGATGATCAGCGTATCTGATGTTGATGTGAGTTCTGACGGAAGTTACGCGACGGTTTACCTCAGTGTTATGGGTCAGAGCATCGAAGATAGCGCTCTGGATGAGGAAAAGAAGGACATTCTCGCCGCAATGAAGAGTGCGTCGGGAATTATCCGCAGAGAGATCGGACGGAATGTGAAGGTGCGTCATGTGCCGGAATTGACGTTTAAGATCGACAATTCGATGGAATACGGCAGACATATGTCGAAGATTATCGACAGTTTAAATATTCCGAAGCATGAGATACAGGAATCTGAAGACGAGGAATAAGAGCTGGAATGAGGAAATGGAAGTCCGGCCGGGCCGTTTCGATGAGAAATGGAAAATTTGAAGCGGACGACCGGATGAAAAATGGAAATCAGGCGCGGATTCGCGGGAATGAAAATGGGACTAAATGAAAAAACCGCATTTTCGGACGTTTTTTGATGAAAATGTTTTAAAAAGAAAGGCAGGAGCGTATGTGGAAAGTCAGCAATGAAACAGCGGAACACATGAAAACGGCGGCACAGGAATTGATCGAAGCAAAATCGATGTACATTTTTTCTCATATTGTGGCCGATGGAGATGCACTGGGTTCCTGCGCCGCATTGTGCCACGCTATGAGGATGATGGGCAAGGAGGCGGACATCCTGTTCGAGGATGAGATTCCGGATAATCTTCAATTTCTTGATAAGGGTTATGTGGTTCAGGTGAACCGGGAGACGGAACTTCCGAAGCGGGATCTTTGCGTGGCGCTCGACTGTAACGACACGTCGAGGTTTCCGGAAAGAGAGCATCTTTATTGGAATGCCGGTACCAAGACTTTGTGTATGGATCACCACGTTTTCAGAGGAAATCTGGCGGATGTGAATTATGTGGATTCTACTGCGGCGGCTACGGCGGAAATCGTTTTTGAGATGCTGTTGTGTATGGGCGTCAATCCTGACAGAGAAATCGGTGAGGCGATTTATACGGGAATTGTGACGGATACCGGCAATTTTAAGTATACGAATACGACGAAAAAGTCACATCTGATTACGGCGGAACTTTACGATCTGGGCATCGACACGAAGATGATCAATATAATTCTTTATCAGAGCGTCAGACCGCAAAAGATGAAGCTGCGAAATCTGATTATGGATCATATGCAGATGTTTTGCAGCGGCTTGGCTTCAATGGCTTGGGTTACGCTGGATATGTATCGGGAGGCTGACGCGAAGGTTGACGAGAGTGACGGAATTAATGCGGAACTGCGCGACATCAAAGGCGTTGAAGTCGCAGTCTTTTTCCGCGAAAAGCATCCGGACGAGATTAAAGTAGGCATGAGGAGTAAAGAGTATATTGATGTTTCGGCGGTCTGCGCACAGTTTAACGGCGGCGGGCATAAGCACGCCGCCGGCTGCACAATACATAAGACGCTTGAGGAAACGATTCCGATGATAAAAGAGGCTGTGGAGCAGGTAATTGAGAAATTCTGTAAGGAAAATCCGCAGGTTTTGAAGCGGACAGAAGCCTGAAAAAAGAGTGGAAAGAAAAATGAAACGGCCAATGTCGGTGCAATCTGAAAAAAGAAAACGTGTCCGGCAGCGTGAACTGGAAAAGGAACAGCGCGTTGATTACGGAAGCTGGAAAAGGAAGAAAATATTGCAGGCGTAAACTGGAAAAAGATAAGCGTATCAGCGCATCAGTAGCGTGAGTTGGAAATGGAAGGTAGTCTTGGCGATAAAACAGGAAAATCAGGGAAATCCAGAAAGAATACTGCGCGGTCTTGAGATCAGGAAAAAGGAAAGAACGAAATAATAATGAATGGATTTATTAATTTGCTGAAACCGGCGGGAATGACTTCTCACGATGTAGTTTCAGCACTCAGACGAATCTTGGGAATAAAAAAGATCGGGCACACGGGCACACTGGATCCAATGGCGGCCGGCGTTTTGCCGATGTGCATCGGCAAAGCGACAAGAGCCGCAGAGTATCTTGAGTCAGACCGGAAAAGATACCGCTGCGAGCTCTTGCTCGGCGCCGCGTCGGATACGGCAGATGTGTGGGGACGTGTTTGTCTGCAGGGATGCGGCGCCGCCGGCCGCCTGACGGCTCAGCAGGTCAGCGATGCCATTTTGTCGCTGAAAGGCCCGCAACTTCAGTATCCGCCTATGTATTCCGCCGTTCGTAAAAACGGGAAGCACCTTTACGAATATGCCAGAGAGGGAATTACTGTGGAAGTAGAACCTCGCAGTATCGTAATCTATGACATTTATCCTGTCAGAATTTTTCACGAGCCGTTGCGGGTCATCTTTGACGTCGAGTGTTCAAAAGGCACATATATCAGGACGATTTGCCGGGAAATCGGCGAAATTCTCGGCTGTGGCGCAATTATGACATTTTTGGTGCGCACGAGAAGCGGCGCATTTGATATTGCTGATTCCGTTACGCTTGAAGAAATCATAGAGCGCATTGCGCAAAACGAAGGATTGACGGCCGGACAGGTCATCAATTCCGGTAAGACTGCCGGCCCGGATATTTCTGCGGGCTGCGGCAAGTCAAAAAACACTGACAGTGCAACCAGCTCTGACGCTTCCGGCGACCGCGACAAATCAGAAAACATTGACGGGACAACTGCCCTTGACACTTCCGACGACCGTGATGGATCAGAAAGTGCGGGGAGAGCCGTCGGGCCCGGCAAAAAATTGCCGGACTTGACGGCCAGTCTGTCCGATATTCTGCTGCCCATAGGGAAAATGCTTCCCGACTTCGGAGAAATCCTTCTTTCGCCTCAGGAGATGAAAAAATATTCAAACGGCGGCAAGATCGCGTTAAAAAACGTAGTCCTCTGCCGAAAAAACAGCCGGCAGCCGGACGATCGTTTTTCCGACATATACTGCGTGTGCAGCGAAGATGGTGCCTTTGCCGGGACGGCCAAATTTGACAGCAAGAAGAAGATATTTACTGCAGGTAAGGTGTTGATCAGATGAAGATATTTAACAGTTTGGATGAAATTACAGGAATTGAAGATACTGTTGTCGCCCTTGGCAATTTTGACGGAATTCACCGCGGTCATCAGGCGTTGATTGATGAAACGGTCAAAGCCGCAGAGAAAAAAGGCCTGCGCAGCGCGGTCTTCACATTTTCCAACCATCCGAAAAATGTCCTGACAGGAAAGAATCTGATCAAAAACATAATTTACAGCGACGAAAAGGCCCGTATATTTGACGAAGCCGGCATTGATTATATGTTTTCCGTCAGTTTCAACGACGATATTATGTGCAGGACACCGGAATCCTTCGTCGATGACATTTTGATCCGGCGGTTTCGGATGAAAGGTGCCGTCTGCGGTTTTAACTTCACCTATGGATTTAAGGCCGCAGGTACTCCTCAGAGCCTCACGGAATATACGAATGGCCGCGGTATCCGGATTCACGTAATCGATCCAGTCCGGATTGACGGCAAAATCGTCAGCAGCACGCTGATCCGTCAGCTTATCTCAAAAGGAGACATGGAACACGTTACCAAGTTTATGGGCCGGGAATACATGATCCGCGGCGAAATTATCCACGGAAATGAGCTGGGCGGTCCGGTTTTGGGGTTTCCGACGTGTAATACGACACTTGACGAAAGTATGGCCGCACCTGCAAAAGGTGCCTATATCACAAAATCAGTCATCGACGGCAAAGAATATATGAGCATGACAAATGTTGGAAACAAACCGACGGTCGGCGATTACCAGACAAATATTGAGACACATATTTTTAATTTTGATGACGATGTTTACGGAAAAAAAATCGAAGTCTATTTTCTGAAAATGATTCGGCCGGAAATGAAATTTTCGAGTTTTGAAGAATTGAAAAACCAGTTGACCAGAGACAGCGAACTGGCGCGCAGATACCACGGTATATAGCAGTCATCATATTACTGCATAGAACAGATGCTGCATAGGATGCACTGAAAACTGAAAAAATAGGCAATTACATATATTATAACATCGCAGGGAGATCTATTCTGGATTTCGTGTACGTCTGTCTGTTTAAGGAAAATATCGGTTTTTGTAATGCGGCTGCATTGTCCGGTAAACCGCTTGATTTTATATTGACATCCGGCTGAAAAGCGGATATACTATACCAGTAATTGTGCCTGAAAACATAATTACTGCAAATTAAAACAAAAGTACGCTGCCCCCTGCTGCGTTTTCCGCAACTCCGGCGTTTGACCCGGCTCGCGGGCATGAGAGGAAAAGGAGAAAACAAAATGATCACACAAGCTAAGAAAGCTGAAATCATTGCAGAATACGCGACGCATCCGGGTGATACCGGTTCCCCGGAGGTTCAGATCGCAATTCTGACTTACAGAATTAATGACTTAAACGAGCATCTCAAAATCCACAAGAAAGATCATCATTCGAGAAGAGGTCTCTTAAAGATGGTAGGTCAGAGAAGAAATCTGCTAAATTATCTGAAGGGTAAGGATCTTGAAAGGTACAGAGCGCTCATCGCACGTCTCGGTCTGAGAAAATAATTTTTGCGGCGGCGTTTCTGCTCACGTTTTTAAATCTTGAAATCAAGGCGGGGCGTATCATTACACCCCGCTTTTACTTTAACAGTGGAAATCAATTGAAGTACGGCGAGCCGGCTTCTTGACAATTCCGGTCTGCATCTGCGGGTCCGTTCGGAAGTCTAAAGCCCAATCCGAGAATCAAGAAAAGACGTCTCAAATGCCGCCGCATCGGCCGACCGCTCTATGACCGGACTAAAATACCGGCTGAAAAAGCTGTCGGCATCAAGAAAATATTTCAAGCACAGCTGTTCGACATGAGACTTGAGAATTCGTCTCACTATCCGGAGCGCGTCCGGACTTTCGCGTATATGTATCCGCACATGCCTGCATCTGCATTTTCATTTGATATACCTGCGGTTATATTCTGCGTCTGCGCTGCTGCGTCCGTTTGGACTTATGTCAAAACGGCGCATTTCACGCGTCTTTCATCGGCGGGCCGAATTGTCAAGTCTGGTCGGGATGGCTGAATCTAATGGAGGACAATTTATGAGGTTTGAAGATTACAAGACATTCAGAACTGCCGTAGGCGGCCATCTTCTGCAGGTAGAGGTCGGCAAGGTTGCCGGTATGGCAAACGGCGCAGCCACAATCCGTTATGGCGATACTGTTGTAAACGTTACAGCGACCTGCTCCGCAGAACCGAGAGAAGATATCGACTTTTTTCCGCTAAGCTGCGATTATGAAGAACGCATGTATGCCGCCGGTAAAATTCCGGGGGGCTTTATTAAGAGAGAAGGGCGTCCGACAGAAAAGGCGATTCTTTCTTCGCGTCTGATCGACCGTCCGATCCGTCCGCTGTTCCCAAAGGGATTTTATAATGACGTCGTCGTTGTCGCCACCGTTATGTGTGTCGATTACGACTGTCCTTCCGACATAACGGCGATGATAGGTTCTTCGGTCGCTCTTTCCATTTCCGACATCCCATGGGACGGCCCGACAGGCGCGGTTTCCGTCGGCAGAGTAAACGGTGAGTTTGTCATCAACCCGACTCAGGCCCAGAGAGCCGAAAGTGATGTTGATTTGAAAGTTTCCGGCACGAAAGATGCTATCATGATGGTGGAAGCCGGCGCGAAGGAAGTTCCGGAAGACGTAATTCTCGACGGTATCATGTTTGCTCACGATGAAATTAAGAAAATTGTCGCATTTATCGAGCAGATTACCGCTGAGGTCGGCAAGCCGAAGCGCGAACTGCCTGTTCACGAGATTCCGGAAGATCTCGAACAGGCTATTCGTGATTATGAAACGGCAGATATGAGAGCAGCGATCCAGATTCATGACAGGACGGAACGTCAGACGAGAATGGATTCCCTGGAAGCTGCTACAAAGGAAAAATTCCTGGAAGATTATCCGGAATCCGGAAAAGATATCGATGATGTTCTTTATAAGATCAGAAAGGAGCAAATGCGCGATCTGATTATCAATGAAAATATCCGTCCTGACGGCAGAAAAACGACGGAAATCCGTCCGATCTGGTGTGAGACAGGCTTCCTGCCGAGAACTCACGGCTCTGGCCTGTTTACGAGAGGACAGACTCAGGTTTTGACGGTAGCAACCCTGGGAACAGTCAGCGAAGGTCAGACGCTTGACGGAATTTCGGAAGAAACGGAAAAAAGATATATTCACCACTATAATTTTCCTGCTTACAGCGTCGGTGAAGCCCGCACGTCAAGAAGTCCGAGCAGGCGTGAGATCGGTCACGGCGCATTGGCGGAAAGGGCGCTTCTGCCTGTGCTGCCGTCTGTGGAAGAATTTCCTTATGCGATTCGTCTCGTTTCCGAAGTTCTTTCCTCCAACGGAAGCACATCCCAGGCATCTGTCTGCGGGAGTACGCTGGCACTGATGGATGCCGGTGTTCCAATTACGGCGCCCGTATCGGGCATCGCCATGGGTCTTATAAAAGAAGGGGACAAGGTTGCGATTCTCAGCGATATCCAGGGAATGGAAGATTTCCTGGGAGACATGGATTTTAAGGTAGCAGGCACGGAAAAGGGCGTAACTGCCATCCAGATGGATATTAAGATCCACGGACTTTCCAGAGAGATTTTAGATGCTGCGCTGAAACAGGCTCATGAAGGCAGGGCGTTCATCAGAGAAAAGATGCTAGAGGAAATTCCTGCGCCGAGGGCGGATCTGTCGCCTTACGCGCCGCGAATTGTCACGATTCAGATTCCTACGGATAAGATCAGAGCGGTTATCGGGCCGGGTGGAAAGACGATTAACAAGATTATCGAGGATACGGGCGTCAAAATTGACATCGAAGATGATGGGAACGTGTTCATCGCATCGCCTGATATGGAATCGGCTCAGTCGGCTCTCAAGCAGATCGAGCTGCTGACGGCTGAGGTGGAGATCGGAAAGACTTATGTTGGCGAGGTAAAGCGTATTATGAATTTTGGCGCGTTTATTGAGGTGCTTCCGGGTAAAGAAGGATTGCTCCATATTTCAAAGATGTCGAAACGCCGCGTGACCAGAGTGGAAGATGTCATGAATGTCGGCGATATTGTAGAGGTTACGGTTTATGAAATTGATAATCAGGGTAGAATCAATTTGAAACGGCCAAATCTCTGATTATAAAATGCCCGTAACTATGGAAAACTTGATTCTGATGACTATGCTAAGATCGGATGAAACGGTACGGAGCGCTGCGAGTCGACTACCCAAAATAGATGATAAAGTACATGTTTTTGTAAAACAGTGCTCTTTTGGCTGGATGTTGGCGTAGTGTTGGACTGGGATGGAAGCATAGACAGCGGTTGGAAGTATTTAATACAATTTAGTGCCGATTTGTAACACTAAAAATATTTATAGACGTACAGAAATGAGATCCCCGATTCTTTTCGTGAACAGGATTCGCAAAAAGGATCGGGTATTTTATATTGCAGTGAAGAAATTTTCGTGCATCATATTTTGCGTGAAGACCTCATACACATTAAAGGTGGAAGAATCAAAGGCAAATAGAGATGCCGACGTTATTTTCCAGAAAAACAGGAAGAACGAAGAAAAACTGGACAGGATTCCGATAAAATCAGAAAGAAGTTCAACGAAATGGTGAAATCCGGGGAACCGGTGTCAGGGAATCTGGCTGGCAGAGGAGTAAAATCCATCAATGAAAAGATTGCATCATTGTTTTATTTATAGAGAAATTCAATATTTGTCAGCATATTGGAAATTCAGGAATTTGGCAGCAGAAGGCAGAAGCGGCGAACCCGGAATTGATTGAAGACTGACAGAGGAAGTGATATAATATTATGTCCAAGTTCAGCCGTTCTCCGGAAGCGGATTGTTGCACAGTTTTTTCATGAATGAATGTGAAATTTTTACGGGTAATGCCGTATCTTGCGCTGCAGTGAAGCGGCTGGTGAAACTTCGGGCAAAAATGTTGTTCACGCTTTTGCTGAACAGAGAAAGGGAAAGTGAAATGAGTGAAATCAGAAAATTAAACTGCGGGCTGCGGGTCGTTTTGGAGCAGATTCCTTACGTGCAGTCCGTGACGGCGGGCGTCTGGGTCAGAGCCGGGTGCGTCGACGAGGATGACAGTTGCAGAGGAATCTCTCATTTTATCGAGCATATGATGTTTAAAGGTACGGGCAGCCGGACGGCCCGTCAGATCGCGTCGGATGCCGATGCGCTGGGCGCTCAGATGAACGCGTTTACGTCGAAGGAAAGCACCTGCTATTATATCAAATCGCTGACGTCAAACGTGGACAAGGCCTGCGAAATCATCATCGATATGCTGACCGATTCGAAGTTCGATCCGGCGGAGATGGCCAAGGAAAAGCAGGTCGTCAAGGAAGAAATCAAGATG
Organism: uncultured Oscillospiraceae bacterium; assembly: GCA_964438605.1. Taxonomy (GTDB): domain Bacteria; phylum Bacillota; class Clostridia; order Peptostreptococcales; family Anaerovoracaceae; genus Alangreenwoodia. Next base: position 7,586 of record CAYTKT010000037.1, on the reverse strand, counting down.
GTCGAAGATACGCCGGAGGACGACGTTCAGGATATGCTCTACGACGTTTTATTCAAGGGCGAAGCTTTGTCGAATTCGATTCTCGGAACGCCGGAAAGCCTTGACGCAATCACGCAGGATGACATCAGAAATTATATCGCAAGAGAGTACACGCTCGATAATATTGTCGTATCGGTAGCCGGAAATTTTGATGCGGAGCAGCTTTGCGCGCAGTTTGAACACAGTTTGTCCTGCATGACGCCGTCAAAGCCGGCGAAGAAGCACGATTCTGTTGTTTATGTGCCGTCTTTCATTTCAAAGGTCAAGAATATTGAACAGTCGCATATCTGTCTGGGTACGCGTGCTCTGAAATTTGGTGACGAAGACATTTATGCGCTGACTGTTTTGAATAATATTATGGGCGGCAGTATGAGTTCCAGACTTTTTCAGAATATCCGTGAGGAAAAGGGAATGGCTTACACTGTTTATTCTTATATGTCGCCTTACAGCAACGATGGCCTTTACGCCATCAGCGCGGGCGTGGCTCACGACAAGATTGAAGAGACTATTTATGCCATTCGTGAGGAACTGGAAAAACTGGCTGCTGGCGGTGTGACGGATGAAGAATTGCGGATTTTTAGGGAGCAGACGAAGGGTAGTTATATTTTCAGCTTGGAAAATACGGGTTCGCGGATGATTTCAAATGGGAAGTATGCGCTTTATAAAAATATGGTTCGCGATCCTCAGGAAGTAATTCAGGCCATTGATGCCGTTGATCATGACGATATCCGTCGTGTAGCGCAGATGATTACAGATGTAAGCACGTATTCTGGGGCTCTTATCAGCCGCAGAGATGTGGATTTGGCGGCGCTGATGAAGTAAGGCACAGATTTGTGTTCCTGTATGAAAATGTATGTGCTGCGTGCGGCATGGATAGGAAGCGCCGGAAAGCGTGTGCAGAACGAAAAATACTGAAAAAGTGGCGTGGAATAAGCGTAAAATACTGGAAGATGTGTGCAGGATGTGTATGAAATATCGAGGGATATGAACAAAATTATGTATAAATTGGGATGAATTGCACGGAATGTATATAAATTATGAATAGAATATATGCAGAAAAGCTGTTTGATTAAAATATGCGTGATTAAGCTATTGAATTTTTATAAATGAAAATCAAAGTAATCAATCTTAAACTGATTTAGACTAAAAAATAGCGCGAATAAAAGTGCGAATAAATTAGAGCAGCGGTACAGAGCCGATCTGCTGGAACTGAAACGGAGGTAATTTGAAATGGAATTTATTGATCTCGCCGAAAAACGTTATTCCGTCCGCAAATTTGAGGACAGGCCGGTAGAAAAGGAAGCTCTTGATACAGTCATCGAGGCCGGGCGTCATGCGCCGTCAGCAAAGAATCTTCAGCCTTATCGGATTTATGTGCTGAAAAGTGAAGAATCACTGGCAAAGATCAGGTCGATAACACCGGCGACATTTAATGCGCCTGTCGTCCTGCTGTTGTGCGAGGATACGCCGAATGCCTGGGTCAATCCGTTTGATGATTTTAATTCCTCAGCACTTGATATCGGAATTCTCGTTTCTCATCTGATGCTCCAGGCAGAGGACATCGGTCTTGGAACGACATGCGTCTGCTGGTTTGATACGGCAAAGGTGAAGGCGAAGTTCCATATTCCTGACGGTATTCAGCCGAGGATTCTGCTGCCGTTAGGTTATCCGGCGGCTGACTGCAAGCCTGGTCCGATGCATCCGCTGCGCAGGGATATGGCTGAATTTGTAGAAGAATTATAATTAAAATAAAAGGCGTCCCGTCTTAGTGGGCGGCTGACGGTCCGGCAGGCGGGTTCAGCAGAAAGCGGAAGATATGGCGGGATGCCGCTTAAAATTTTCAAAGGGGAATGCGTGGCGGATTAAAAGACGGGTTTTATTGTATTTATACTGATTCGGTTTGATAAAGACGCGGCGCGTATATTGAGACAACAGAGAAAGGTGTTGAAAATGGATGAAGTACAAAAGGAAATACTCAGCAGCGTTAAGCTTCCGGTAGATCACGATGAGGCTCTCGGTGCGGCAACGGAGATTCGGACGCTTATGATGATGTACAGCTGTGCCATCAGGGAGTTCAAGACGAAGATCGAGGTGTTTAACGACGAATTTTCAATTCAGAATCAGAGGAACCCAATTGAATTTATAAAGAGCCGTGTCAAAGAACCTGAAAGCATCCTTCGCAAGCTGAGGCGCAAAGGCTTTGAGATTTCGCTTCAATCGGTCAGAGACAACTTGTTTGACGTAGCAGGACTGCGGATTATTTGTTCATTTGTCGATGATGTTTACCGGCTGGCTGACATGATCGTAAAGCAGGATGATATTCGCGTACTTGAGGTTAAGGATTACATAAAAAACCCGAAAAAGAACGGATACAGGAGTCTTCATATGATCTGTCAGATTCCCGTATTTTTTTCGGACCGCAAGGAGTGGCTCAACGTCGAGGTACAAATCAGGACGATTGCCATGGACTTTTGGGCCTCGCTTGAGCACGATCTTCGTTATAAGCGGGAGTTGCCGGTGCCGGAAGAACTTCAGGAGGAACTTCGAGAGTGTGCCGAGACGATTGCGTTGACAGACAAGCGGATGATGGATATTCGTGATAAAATCGAAGTTCTGAAAAGGGATGAAGCGGTTGATTTGCGGAATTGATGGAAAATTAAAAAAGCAGGGAGTGCTGTGATGGCGGTTTCAAAAAAGGCGGTTGCAAAGACGAACGCTCTGCGTCTGCTTGACGCGCAGTCGATTCCCTACGAGAGCAGAGAGTACGAGTTGTCAGACGGTTTTACCAGCGGCTCGGACATTGCGCGAGCGCAGGGGCTTGATCCGGACACGGTGTTTAAGACGCTCGTTACGGAATCGGGCAGTGGTGAACATTTCGTCTGCGTCATTCCGGTGGATTGCGAGCTTGATCTGAAAAAAGCGGCAAAACATTTTCATATGAAAAAAATGGAAATGTTACCGATGAAAAAGCTGTTGCCGCTGACAGGCTATATTCACGGCGGCTGCTCACCTGTCGGAATGAAAAAACGGTTTCCGACGGTGATTGACGAGACAGCTGTCCTTTACAGCGGGATTTATGTCAGCGGGGGCCGTATCGGGCTTCAACTGTTTATCAGTCCTGATGACCTTGCAGTCGTGACGGAGGCGGAATTTGCGGATTTGACGGTGACCGGCTGAAAGAGGCACAGGTTGGAACATTTGACTGGCATGACAATCTTGCGGCAAGTCAAAAACGGAATTTGCTGCAGCGGTTTTGTCGGAATCGAAGTTCGCCTCGATGAACTGATAAATATTAAAATGTACTGGAATGTACAGGATGCGATAGAACAGAATCAAGAAATAAATAGATTTGTATGATTAGAACTGTTTTGAAATGACAAGAAATAAATAGAATAAATTTGATAAAATTAAAAAAGATTGAAGTAATCAAAAAACATGCTTCCGCAGCGGCAGAAGCGTGTTTTTTAAAATCTGAAAGGAGCAAAAAACAAATGAAAGCATATCCATGGTGGACAGAGGAACATAAATCTTTCCAGAAGGAAGTCAGTGAATTTGTAAAGGAAATGGCGGCAAAGGAAGAAGTGATGAGATGGAAGCGGGAGCATCCGAAGGAAATTCTCGATGAGATCGGAAAAAGAGGTTTTCTCGGAGCGGCGATTCCAAAGGAGTACGGCGGACTTGGCCTGGGGGCGACGGGTTCCTGTATTTTGGCAGATGAGCTGAATTCAAAAATGCCGGGCGTCGGCAGATATGTAATCGGTAATATGAATGGCGGATTGAGACAGATTCTTGAGTTCGGCACAGAAGAACAGAAAAAGAGATTCCTGCCGGAAATCGCTTCGGGGAAGACGGGTGCCGTCGCAATTACGGAAATGCTGGCCGGAACTGACGCAGCAGGCGTTTCCATAGCAGCAGAAAGAGTGGGAGAAACGTATGTTCTCAGCGGAAAAAAGCGCTTTATCGTCGGTGCGGGAATTGCCGACAGATATTTTGTGTTTGCAAGGACGAGTAATGCGCCCGAAGATCTTAAAAAGAGAAGGCATTTATCCGCTTTTGTGGTCAAGAAGGGAACGCCAGGCCTGACGGTGGAAAAGATTAACGATGTACTGGGATTTGAGACGGTTCAGAACGGCTCGGTTGACTTTGACAAGGTCGTTGTGCCGGTGGAGGACAGAATCGGAGGGGAAGGCGAAGCCTGGAAGATTATGATGGCGGGCCTTAATTTTGAGAGAACGAATATTGCGGCCGGTACGGTGGGCTGGATCAGGCTGCTTTTGAAACAGTGTGCGCCTTATGCGCAGCGCCGCGTGCAGTTTGGCAAAACGACGGGCGATATGTTTTCAAACCAGGAAAAGATTGCAAATATTGTGATGCGGCTCAACTTCCTGAGAAATTCCGTCTATTATGCGGCGTATCAATGGGATCAGAACGAGGATATTACGATTGAAGCAAGCTCGATTAAAGCGATGGGCGTTCAGATGGCGCTGGACTGTGCCGAGGAAGCGGCGCAGGTCATGGGCGGTGACGGCGTCAACAGATTTTATCCTGTCCAGAATATCTTTGAAATCGCAAAGACAGAGCATATTGCCGGCGGAACGGTGGAAGCCTGCAAGACGACTGTTTACAGGTCGGCGTTGAAGTTGATGGGCGAAGATGTTTCGATGACGCGCCGTGTAATCGACGAGGAGATCGGCATTCCTGTCCCGGTGTTCACAGATGTTGAGGAAAAGCTCGACGTATCGGAAGAAAATGTGCTGAAGGTTCTGGCTGAAGATTACAGAGTGAATCCGGGCCTTCATATGACGCTCGGCGATATCGGCTGGTATATTAACGGTTCTGAGGAGGAGATCCTGGCGGTTCTTGAGAGACTGGCAGACAGCGGTGATATTATTTGTCTCAGAGATAAAAAGTCGGGAAAGATTAAGCTGGCCAAGGCTTCCTACGATGGACTTGCGAAGGCGTTTCCGAAGGAGCATTACAGATGGTTCCCTGATTGGATTACAGAGGAGAGAAAGTAGAATGGCACTTTCCTAATTGTATAAAGCTTATTTTAGATAAAAATTATGTGTAGATAGTATATCTGAAATCAAATTGAAATAATGAAATATAAATATACTGATGTTTATAGAAGGAATAGGAAATATTAGACTGAATACGGTTGATAAAAATAAAACAAACTAAAATTGATGTAATTTTATATAAATTGCAAATATAAATTAAACTTTATATTTATGAATGAATAATGATAGAATTAAATTTAAATCGACAGAGTTTGAATGAAAAGTGATTCAAAAAAGACGAGTGACATATAATGTCTTGAGTGATGGAATAAAACATTGGTAATCAGCAAGGCATCGGATAAGTTTGTAAACGAAAAGTCAATATGAAATTGATGATATTTTAGAAAAATGATACAGGCAGTTGGGGCATAACAAGCTGACGACTGAGAGGATTAAGAAATGTATCAATAATCGGCAAACTGAATTGCATCAAAAAGTAGATCGGCAGGACGAAGCGGGGTATTAGCAGAGCGCTCGACAGTTTTGGGCAGTATCACGGCAAAATTCTCGATGCGGTGGCGTCCCGTGATACGGATTTGGCGTATCGGTATTCGAAGGAACGCAAGACCGATATTATCAGTATATCAGCGCATGAACGGAGTATGAAAGCGTGGGGCGGCTTATTTTTTGCAGCAGTTTTTATTTTCCTGTGTCAGCGTATTTTTGAGTTCCTGAATGGCGCTTTGAACCAGTTTGCTGACGCTGAAGTCGGAAACGCCGGCGATAATCGTGTCACAGTGAGAAAACGGAATCAGGATGCGCCTGGCGCTGCTCTGTGCGACGGCAGCAGCCATCTTCGGTGTGACTTCGCCGAGCATGGCATCTGCTATAATAATGCCGATAGGGCCTACGATAATGTCAGCTTTTCGGCAGCAGACGACTACCGCGTTTTCGCCGGTGGCTCCTTCGTCGGCCCCTGCTTTCAGCATGACGGAGGTTGCCGTGCTGTTCGTTCCAACGGCTGTTACGAGAACCTGCGGAAAATTTTGTTTCATGGCGGTGATCAGTTGTTTTCCGACGCCGCCGCCCTGTGCGTCGATTACGAGTATATTCATATTTTGTTCCTCTATTGATATATCCTGATTTTTATTAAATGAGTTTCATTAAATCTGAAATATTTTATTTAATTCAGAATAATTTGTTATATTGAAACTAAATTAAAGGGAATTGTTTCGCCGGATAGGTAGCTGCCGAATGACAGCGTGCAGACTGATGGAGTGGTTTGTCCGCAGGTCTGCCGGACCGGCTGTGGCTACAAGCCGGATGGGGCAGTGGCAGATTGTCTGGCAGACCGGGCACAAGAAGATGAAAGATGAATGAACCGGATTTATGACCGTTCAATCGTCAGAAAAGCAGAATGAACGGCAGATTTTCGATGAGAGTCATGTTCACTCGCCACTCTTTGTTCTGCCGATGATGATTATAGGACACCATGTGAACGGCCCATTGCTTAAAGCCAATAGGTTTTCCGTTTCCTCTGCCTCATTAACCTGCTGTCTTCACAGGCGTTGATCCGAACGAACTCCTGCCTTATTTTATTATAAGTATACTATAAAAATTTATTTTTGGCTACCTGACCCCATCAGCTTTAGCCAGTGGGATCAGGTAGCCATTTCCTCGTATTTTTCAGCAGTTCGTTCGCTTTATGCAGCTGAGCGATTTCCTGGAATAGGGATTCTTCCCAGATGCGGCGGATATACGGGTCGTGTTCCGTCATCAGGTGAATAATAGAGATCACATTCCGTGTATTCGTACAACAGCAGGTTTTTAAACCAACTGGTGCGAGTGTCGGCAAAGCTTTCGTGCTGACTGACGTGTTCTTCTTCGATCTTGGCGATCTCCTGATACATCCGGCGTCCGGCTGAACTGTCGTTATAGAGATTCATGGCGTTCATATAATAATTCATTGTCTGATGCTCGACGGCTATGATAATGTCGATATTGAGTTTCACCGGCAGATGGGCGCAGTCGTTGTCAATATGATAGGAAATATTGTATTTGATAATGATGTTCACTGCTCGTAGAGCAACCCGGCATGATTTCTGTATATCTGCCTGCCAGTTTTCCGGATCAATATCGTATTCGAGATGAAACAGTTTGAGTAGCGGTAAAGATGGTCAAAATCCTTAAGAGAGAGCAGAATTCAGCGCGTTAATGACGCTACAGTCTGTTTCCTGCTGGGCAGACGCCGTTGTCAGATCGACGGCCAGTTGCTCATAGCTGATCGTGTGCTCAAGAATCGCCTCATTTTTCGGCTTCAGGCTGCTGCTCCGTTTCTGCTGCTGTTCGATGCATCGGGGCGGGGCCGGTTCGCGTCACAGTTCATCGTCGCTGCAGTACCGTGAAAAATTACATGAAAACCACTGGGCTTCCAATCCAAGTTCTGTTTTTGCCTTTTCGTGTAAAAGATGATATTCTAAAAACAAAAAAGGCTCAAATTGCAATAACAAATTGAACACGCGGTTATTTGAACATTGACATTTAAAT
>CAYTKT010000036.1:0-22323 GCA_964438605.1 uncultured Oscillospiraceae bacterium | reverse complement strand
TCAACATACTCATGTTCAGCGTCTTTCCAAATCGCCGTGGGCGCGTGAAGAGCGTAACTTTCGATAAATTATCAAGAAGATCTTTGATCAGCAACGTCTTATCCACATAATAAAACTCTTCTTCTATGATTTCCTTAAAATCCTCCGTGCCGATTGGCAGCGGCCTATATTCCATTCCCATAACAACACTCCACCCTTTTTTGATTTCTCATTTCCATCACTTCTTCCTTACTCGACAGAAATCTCTGCTTTCTCCATCTTCACCCGACACTGCTTACGAAAAAAGGCGATGCCGATGTGCCAGCATTCCGTGTAGCCTTCCATCATCAGTTCTTCCTGATAGTCTTTCTCCGTGATCTGTGACAACGCCGTTTGCGCAGCCTCTTCCATACTGCGCTTGCTGATGCTTTCCGCCAACTTCAGTTCGATAACAGCTGCCGGTTTTTCGGAGTCCACACCGTGAAACACGCAGAGATCATAACGTCCTTTTCCTGATTCGCGGTTTGACTTCACACGGTAGTCAGGTGCCATGTTTGCTAAAACACCTGCTAAAAATCCATGGTAAAACGCTTCCGCACTGTCCATATAACTGATCGTCTGCTTCAACAGCATCGTCAGCTCCTTTTGCAGCGTTTCCGCGTCGCCTGTCAGCATTGCCTGGTACAAAGAACTGAAATCGCGCGTCTTGATCTGCTCGTCAAACCACTTTCGGATATGATCCCGGTAAATAGACAAAACCTCAACATTTGGAATCGCTAGCGTAAGAAAGATCTCATCGTTCTCATATTTCTGCGAAATTTTCTTTAAATATCCGGTAAAGAATAAAAAGTTCCACAGATTTTCCTGATTCTCGTTGATCTCTCCATAGGTGATGTCCTCATGGACGCGTTTTTTTATCGTTTTCCCTGCCATTAAGGTTTCCAGTTCGTCCCGCGTCACACTGTCTGCCTGACGGATCAAATCACGCACGATGTCATTGGAACTCGTGTTTGCCCAGTAAGGTTTGCCAAAGGCGTTTTTGTTTGTGTGCAGGGCTTTCATAAAGTTGACGACGCTCCAGGGATTGTACACTTCGGAATTTCCAAACAGATAGCCGTCATACCACCTGCGGATGTCGTCCATGCGCTCCTCCACACCGTAATACGCAGCCATCGCCTCTACCTCTTGGGGGGTGAAACCGAAATGTTCGCCATACGTTTCATTGAGAATCGAAACAATCTCCAGGTTGTTCAGTCCGGTAAAGATGCTCTCTCGACTGATGCGCAAACAACCGGTAATCACGGCGAACTGAAGATTCGGATTTGTCTTCAGAGCTGATTCAAACAGGGAACGGATAAAGTCAATCATCTCATTATAAAACCCGCGAAAATGGGAATTCTCCAGTGGGACATCGTATTCGTCGATCAGGATGATGCTCTTTTGCCCAGTTGCTTGAAAAAGACACTTGCTCAGAAATTTCAGCGCACCGGAATATTCTTTCTGTTCCGCTTTTCCGTCCATGATCCGCCGGTACTGTTCTTTTTGAGAATCCTCTAATTTGTTGTCACTCAGGATCGACCGGTGGCGGATAAACTCGTCCGTAATTTCTTCCTTTAGTTTAAAATACGCATCCTCAAAATTAGCCTGCTTTGCGGATTTCAATGTCAACGAAATCACCGGATACTGCTGCATCTGGCTTGTGTATTTCTCCCCAGCATCCATAATCTTTAGCCCGTCAAACAGTGTACGATGCTCCGCATTTAACGCTTTCTCTCCCGTATCCTCAAAGAAATATTTCAGCATACTCATGTTTAAAGTCTTTCCAAATCGCCGTGGGCGCGTAAAGAGCGTGACTTTCGATAAATTATCAAGAAGATCTTGAAGTAACAAGGTCTTATCCACATAATAGTACCCTGTTTCTATGATTTCCTTAAAATCCTCCGTGCCGATCGGCAGCGGCCTATATTTTTCCGCCATAGTCTCCTCCTCTCTGTTCGTTTCCGAGTCAGGCTTTCTGCTTTACGAAACCAGCATGACGGACTCCCTTCTTTTCTAACGTCTGTTTTTACATTGGTCTTTCTGATTTTATTTTCCTTTGGCTACCCGTTCTTCGTCGCATCTTTTTATTTATTATAATTATATCCGTTTTGCGGGTCCGTGTCATCGCCGGGTAAGAAAAAAACGCACTCCGCAAGAAACAGCACGCAGAGCAGCGGCTTGCAAAATGCTACGGGCAACTGGCGGAAACAGTATGCAGGACAGGATACTTACGAAATCCGATTCTTTTTTTGGTTTGTCTGATATTCTTCGTAAGGGCGCTTTAGTAGGTGCGCCTCTCTAACTCGCTTATAAAAACTCCCCCAACCGCCTGAAACGGTCGATTGGGGGAGTTTTTCTTTGGATTATCCTTTAGGTTATCCGCAGTCCCAGATGCCGCAGGAAGCTTTTCTTTTCCTGCCTTTTTCTCTCGCGGGTTTTCGCTCCTCTTTGGTGGGAGCGCATGTTTTGGGACTGGTGGTTTTTACGGCATTTGCCGCTTTCTTCTTTGTTGTTCTTCTTTTTTTTGTTATCCCCGGTACGGTGTTTCGGCCTGTTCGTTTGGAGCCTCAAGCGCTTCCCGTTTCATGCGGTAAAAGGTACTCACCGCCACACCGCAAAGACTGGCCGCCATCGCTGCCGTCAAGTTTCCATCCAGATACTGCCGCAGTACCAGCGGAAAATTGTCCGGCGCTTCTCTGCGCGGTCGCCCCAGATGTACGCCGCGTGACCGCGCCGCCGCGACGCCTTTTTGCTGCGCTTCCCGGCGTTTTGTCTTCTCTTCCTGCTCAAAGGCATCGATAATCGGTCCTGCCAGTGCCTGAATCACTTTGTCCGCGCTCTGGCTGTTTTGAAAGATCGCCTCTGCCTGCGCCACAAGTTCCTCATATTCCTCCGGGCTGAACAGCCCGGTCACACTCTGATTCTGTTTCTCCACGTTTGATTCCTCTCTGAACAAAAAGCCGGAGAAACTTCTCGTCCCTCCGGCCCTTCCTAAAAGTCATTCTCCATTTTATGTATGCCCTGTCAATACGGCACAGATTATATTTCTTCTTATAGATGAGATTCATTCCATTGATTTTAAGTACACTCAGAAGAAATGGAATGTTATCATGATCCTTCTGTTTCTCTCGTCGATTTTAAAATAAAATTTAAATTTTCCAATCGTTAAGGATTTGGAATCCAAGAGTTATGATTTTTTCAGGAACAGTATCAATTCGTTATGTTCCGTTTTTAAATTCTGTCTTTGAATTCCAAATCCTTTTGATTCATGGCATCGAAAATGGAATTTTTGAAGTTCCATGGTTCAGAACCGGTGCTTACCGCGCACCCGTTTTGAATCCGAGATTTTCAGAATTGTGCGACTTGCTCAGAAGGTTTTTATTTAACAACTTCCTCACAGAAACGCATCAGAATCGTTGCCACTTCTGCACGGGACGCATCACCTGCAGGAGACAGTGTCGTCGCTGTCGTACCGGTAATCAGACCTTCCGCATTCGCCCACTTCATCGCGCTTTCTGCATAAGCGCTGATTGCGCTTGCATCTGTATAAGATGCCAAATTTGCCTGGGCGCCCGTACCATATGCCTTGTGCGATGCGTAACGATACAGAATCGTCGCCATCTGTTCTCTGGTAATCATATCGTTCGGTCCGAAATTGCCGTTATCGTAACCTGTGACGATGCCGTTCGTGGCTGCCCAGGAAACGGCATCGGTATACCACTGGCCTGCTGCTACGTCAGGGAAACCTGATGATGCTGCAGAAGGCGTTCCTTCTAAACGATAGAGGATCGTGACGACCATGCCGCGGGAAGTCGTGGTGTTCGGCTCAAAGGTGGTGTCAGACGTGCCTTCCATCAGTCCGTTGGCAATCACGTAATCGACCGCCGTCTGATACCATGCGCCAGAAACGACGTCCGTAAACTTTGCAGACGGATGATCGCCTGTGCCGTCATCCTCTTTGAATGTCACTTCCACCTTGACAGGTTGAGCCGATTTTTCCGGCATGACGAAGCTGTAAGTGCCGTCGGCGTTCTTCGTCACTTTAATGCTGTCTCCATTCTTATCGGTCACTTTGACCGTATCGACGATGTAACCATCGTTTGGTTTCGGAGTGATGGTTACGGTCTTCCCCGCGGAGGCATAGCGGTCGGAAACGGTGAAGGAACCGTTGGTGGTGCTTGAGGTGGTCACGGTAGCGCTAGTGCCGGAACTACTACCGGAGGAACCGCCAGGAGTCGGTTCGACATAATCTTCATCCTCGACAAATATAAATGTCAAACCGTTTATATCGGTCAGGCTAGTACCTGTCGGCGAGCCCTCGGCAAGTTTAAACCTTTTGCCTGCAGTCAACAGTTTCTTGGCTTCGTCAGAAGTTATTTCATCATCTGCCTTGCTATATGAACTATCTGCTTTCAGAATGATAGTGACTTCCTTAGAAACCGTAGCTGCTGTTGGTTTTTTAAGGAGTTCGATTTTGGCAGAATCTCCTGTGATAGCGTCAACCGCGGCCTGAAGACTAGAATAAGTCTCATTGCCTATTTCAGCAACAGCCGGATTTTCGGCAGTGATAACAAACGGACTAAATCCATCGGTATTTGTGAACGTAGCAATCAGATTTTTCCCAGTTTGGTCGCTAGTTTTGTTTGTCACAGTACCTGTTACCACATGACCTTTGTGATCCACATAGACGTCAGGATAGCCACCGTTGGCATAGGTAACGAAACCATCAGGAAGACCAATCGTGATCTCTACCTTCTCGCTGATGTCGGAGCCTGACAGTTCTTTTTCTGTACCAGAAATGTCTTTTGGTTTAGTCCCACTTTCACCTTTAGCAACCAATTTCATCATCGGAGTAATATCAACAGTCAAAGACTTGTTGTTACTGTCAGAATTATAATTCTTTGCCTCAATGTCGAGATATACCACCACATCGACGGTGTTATATGTTGATCCGGATACCCCTTCATTTGCCTTGGCAAGGTAATCGTTAACTTTCTTTTCCGTCAAATTCTCAAGTTCGTTCTTTACTGCTGTCTGAACCGTTCCACCTTTCATCATTGCGTCAAGGTTGGAATCAGAGTTTTTCAGCGCAGTTTCCACATTGGTTCGATCAGCTTCGGAGATTTGATCAGAAACTGTTGTAACAGGTTCTCCACCCGACACTTCAACGTTTTCAGGAATTATCGTGATGTCTCCGACTTCGACGGTATAGGTGATACCGGATTCTACGAAAGTTGCAGTATTACCGCTGTCGACGTTAACGGTCCACTTGCCGGCATTGGAACCTGTTCCACTCGTACCATACTTGAGTGTTATGGTTTGTGTTATGTCAGATTCTTTATTATCTGTAGTGTTGTAATGTAATTCTACTTTAGTACCATCCGCCCCAGGCTGTTTGAGCGTCCCGTTCAGTGTGATGGTTCCTTCAGGAGATGTCGTCTCTACGTTATCGTTATTTACCACTGCGGTCAAAGTCTCGGCTACTGTAGGGGTTGGTGGTTTAATGTTAGCAACCGCTGATTCTGGATCGATGACAATTTTTTCGAACACAGGTTCAAAGGTATAATTCTTACCCTCGTTAACAGCGGCCTTGACTGCCGTAGCGTCGGCATAAACTGTTTTCTCCTTGTCGCAGGACCAACCCTTGAATTTATAATTATTCTTTTTAGGTTCGTTCGGCAAAGTAATTTTAACATCTGTGTCGTCAATATCTAACCACTGGTCTTTCGCATTTACCAGGTCGTTATCACTCTCACCTTTTGCGAAGGTCACCTTCGCCAAGGTAATTTCTTTTTCATTTATATTTGTTGTCGTTATCTTGCCGTTTTTCTTGCTGTCTTCCCAATTTACACTATCTAATGTACCGGTATAACTACTAAGGGACACCGTATACGTACCGGCCTCAATGTCCAGATTCGGCGTTTGCTTATTGTTTTCAAAACTCCAAGCATTTTTCCGCCATTCTGTTTTTTTACCATTTTCCCCGGCAGGGTCAAAATCGGAATATTCGGAAGCGTGTAAAACATCCGTTTCCCCGTCCTTTGACACTTCCATCCAATATCCGGCGGTCCCGATCGGAACAGTATACTCGACCCACATGGTGTTAGCAATAGCGTCTGTAATTCCCGCGCCTTTATTCGCTTCTTGTGCGTCAGCTTTAAAGTGAACAGCTTTCAGTTCGGACTTCGCGAGTGTTACGTCAAAGGTAATGTCGTACACGGCTATTTTGTTATCATTGGCTTTCACTGCGACATACCCTTTATTTTTTTTTTGCCCTTCTGTGTATTTGTGGTCGGCATTGAAATAGAAGGTGTCATACGTGTTCCCGTTCTCTGTCGTCTGACCATCTTTTGAATCGTCGAAATCAGGCGCTGTTTCCGGATAGTTGCCAAAATCACAGGCAAAGGTGACGTTGTCCTGATGTTTAATGCCGATGCCTACCCAGTAAGCCATTTGGTTTTTATCATTCTGGTGTTTTCGCAGATCCTTGGCTTTCACAGTGACGGGAACTGTGGTCGTTTGGTCGCTCGTTGTAGAAGCCCCTGCTGTTACTTTGTAGCTATTCGGGAAAGTAATTTCGTCATCAGGCACTTTTCGATCATCGGTTCGGTGATCTACCAGAGGAGCCTCAATCACTTCTGCTGGACTAGTCTCCGCCGCAAACGCCATCGTCGGCGTCAGCGTCAGCACCATGCAGATGCACAGCAATATTGACAAAAATCGCTTTTTCATTTATATCGTCCTCCTTTGATATAAAATTGTAATTCCCGTGCGGCCTTCCGAGGCGGCGGATTCCGCCCCGGACCGTTTGGGGAAAAACAAAAATGCCGTGCAGGAACGAGAATCCTACACAGCATAACAAAGAAGAGTATTACCTGATCTAAGATGCACACTGCCAACCAGTCAGATAACCGCTTGTATAAATACCGGCTTTTTTAACGCCAATCCAAGAGACATCCTTGAAATAATGAATCTAAAAATACGATTATTAAGCTACATGGCTGACTCCATATAACAAAAAAACTCGTTTTTAAAAACAACTATTTCAATAGAACCCTTGAAACGGTGTTATAAAAAAGGTATAATAACCACGCGGTAAGGCTGATTGGCCTTTGTGTAGGTACTCGTGCTACCTGGACAAGCTCAAAGGGAGCTGCAATCCCTAAGAGATGCCGCATTTTTCTGTTTTCCGTCTTTTATTATACCAATGATGACTAAAATAGCAAGGATTATTTTTCAAACTCAGACAGCTTCATCAACGCAGTCTCTGATTTTTCAACGTTTTCAATAGTTCAACTTTTTTTAGAAAGTTTTGTTTTTCAAATGAACCAGCCTGTGGATTTAAGATTTTTGTAAATTGTAATAACAAACTGGACATTGGCAGCAAAAAATTCGCAGGGAAATGGCCATGGCAGCGTTTTACAATCTGCATTTTTTATTTTAACGTCCGTGCTCAAGCAGTATTTTTCCAAGGTCTTCAAAAATATCATGAGGCAGCATGGCGGTTTCGCTTTTGCGCGCGGAACAACGCTCCGCCGCTGTACCGTGCAGCCAGACGGAGCAAATTGCTGCGTCGAGGGGCGTCATTCCCCAGGCTGTCAGGGCACCCATTATTCCGGCGAGAATATCGCCGCTGCCGCCGCGTGCAAGACCGGAATTTCCTGATGTGTTGCGCCAGAGCTGGCCGTCAGGTGAGGCGATGAGTGTTCTGTGCTCTTTTAAGACGACAATGCAGTCGTTTTTCTTCGCATACGCCAGGGCAATCCGTTCGCGGTCGGCCTTAATGTCCGAAATGGTGCAGCCGCAAAGGCGCGCCATTTCGCCGGGGTGCGGCGTAATAATGATCTGGTGTCCGGCAGCGGCAGCAGGCAGAACGGATGGAAATTCACGCGTCACGGGCGCAGATTGTAAATTGTGTGTGTTTGCGGAGACGCCTCGTGCGGATTGCGGCAAGGTAGACGGGTTTGGGCCGTTTGCGGCCGGGTCTGAAAGAGCGTTCAGTGCGTCCGCGTCGAGGATGACCGTACAGGCAGCGTTTGAGACAAGTTCACGGACGAGTTGTCCGGTATCAGGCGTGTTTCCCATACCTGGTCCCATCAGCAGGGCGGAATATCCGTTTTTCAGCTCTGACCGCAGCAGCGGAATGTTCGTTTCGGCGATACCGCCATCAGGATCAGGCTCACAGGCCAACAGGATAGCTTCCGGAAGCCGCGGCTGGACTGATGCAAAAACGGGTTCAACGCTGGCCAGTGTCACGATTCCGCAGCCTCCGCGCAAAGCGCCTTCTGTCGTGAGCGCCGCTGCACCGCGGTAGCGAGAACTGCCTGCGACACAGAGAAGCTTGCCGTATGTGCCTTTATGGCTGTCCTGAGTTCTGGAAGGCATAAGCTGCCAGACAGTTTCCGAAGTGATATTTTTAATGCTATTTTGTTTGATTTTCATACAAATCCCTCGATTTTATTGATTTTAATTATTTTTGCTGCTCAATCCGCTCTGCCAGATCGTTCAAATAAACCCAGCGATCCATCTTTTCCTCAAGCTGCGCTGAAAGCGTTTCCTGCTGGGCCGAAAGTTCCTGCAGCCTGACATAATCGTCAGCTGCCTGCTTCATCGCTTCGCCGGTTTCAGCGATTTGCCGTTCAAGAGATGCAATCTCGTCGTCAATCGTTTCGTACTCGCGCTGCTCGTGGAATGTAAATTTTAATTTCTTTTCCCGGACGGGCCGGCTACCGGAACCGGAAGTGCTGTCAGCGCCGCCTTTTTTGTTTTGCGCCGTTTCACCGTCGTATTTTCCGGAGGCAATACCGGCGGACAGGTCTTCCAGTTCCTTCGCCTTCATCGCGTCCGTATAGCCGCCGGGGTAATGGCGAATCACACCTCCGCCCTCAAACGAGAATGTTCTGATGCAGAGGCGGTCGAGAAAATAGCGGTCATGAGAAACGATAATAACGGCTCCGGCAAATTCGTCGAGATAATCTTCAAGGACGCTCAGCGTCGCGATGTCAAGATCATTCGTCGGTTCATCGAAAATCAGTACATTCGGCGCCTGCATCAGGATGCTCAGCAGGTAAAGACGCCGTTTTTCACCGCCGGACAGACGCCCGATGGGGATTGAATGTTTGCTGCTTGGAAACAGAAAGCGTTCCAGCATCTGGGTGGCCGACATCCAGCCATCGTTCGTCTTCACGTTGTCAGAGATTCCTTCTACGTATTTGATCACGCGCTGGTTTGGGTCCCAGACCTGGGTATCCTGAGAAAAATATCCGATTTTTACACTTTGGCCGATGCTGACCGTACCGCTGTCAGGCTTGACTTCGCCGAGGATGATTTTCAGCAGCGTTGATTTGCCGCAGCCGTTGTCGCCAATAATACCGATTCGGTCGTTGCGCAGAACGGTATAGGAAAAATCGTTGATCAGGACTTTATCGCCGTAAGATTTGCAGAGATGTTTGATTTCAATAATCTTTTTTCCCAGACGGCTGCTGAAAGTCCCGATGGAAAGAGACGAATCGTCTATTATCAATTTACTGTCTCTAAGTTCCTCGAACCGCTCGATATGGGATTTTGCCTTTGTCGAACGCGCACGGGCACCCCGGCGAATCCATGCCAATTCTTTTTTATAAAGTGCGGCGCGTTTTCGTTCGCTGGCCATCATCATGTCCTGGCGCTGCGCTTTCATTTCGAGATAATAGTCATAATTTCCTTCATATATGAACAGGCTTCCGCTGTCGATTTCAAAAATCTTTTTCGTAACGCGGTCAAGGAAATACCTGTCGTGTGTAATCATAAAGACGGCTCCCTTGAATTTAACGAGAAAATCTTCGAGCCATGCGATAACGCCGTTATCCATGTGGTTTGTCGGCTCGTCGAGAATCAGGACGTCGGCTTTTGCCGCTAAAACGGCGGCCATGGCCACACGTTTCCGCTGTCCGCCTGACAGATTTTCCATTTTTTCGTCAAAGTTTCGGATTCCGAGCTTTGTCATCATGGAACGGAGAGCGAAATCCTCCGTTTGAGGTGCGATCATGGAAATGTATTTTTCAGCCTGCTGACGGACTGTCAGAACGCCGTCATAGTCAGGGTGCTGCGGCAGATAAGCCCGGCGGATCCCATTGGTACAGACGACTTTGCCGCTGTCCGGTTCCTCTGCACCTGCGATAATCCGCAACAGCGTCGATTTGCCGGTGCCGTTGACACCGATCAGGCCGATTTTTTCTCCTGTGTGGATGCTCAGACTGATGTCGCGCAACAGTGGTTTTTCGGTGTAACTTTTATTGATTTTATCAGCATTGATTAAAATCATTTTGAAATTCTCCTAAAAAAGCATTTTATATATAAAAAGACGGATATTATAAGGATTGATACGGATTTGTACTGGAAGAAAGCACCAGATTCCGCGAGATCCCGGCAAATAGAAATCAGTCGAAGTTCTGTGAAAGTTTCTGATAGCGGTTTCAGTACCCAATTATCCCTGATTTTGTTGCAGGAAGCGGAGACGTGCCTCACGTCCATCTGCCATTTCACGCCCAACTCGGTAAGAGTGTCGTAAGAATTTGGAAATATGGCAGCGCCCGCAGACAAAAGAAATCTCCACGCTGGTGCGATCGAGCAAACCCGCATGGTATCTTGTAATCAATTCATGTGGCAGATATCGTTGTGAATGTGCTATTCTATTTATGAGGGCTGATTTCCTTTCCTGGAACATCTTTGTTGTGATTAATATTCTAAAGGATTCCACCGTCTTTGTACAGTTGAAGAGGTCATATCAATTGTAACTTTACATTTGACGGTTAATCGTTAAAGTAAACGCAAGCAAGTCCGTGTAAATGCAAGGGACCGCGTTTCTCCTGACAAGGAAATATATTGAAAATTTACACGCTACGCTTGACACGACTGTTTTTTGAAAGATTGCTTGACATTTATGCTTTAAAGGAGTATAGTAAATATAAATTTTAAGATTGAGGTAATAGATTATGCGTCATCAGAATTGGAAAAACTTTTATTACGGCAATTGCTGCAGCCTGTACTATGCTTTTACAGGTTATTTTCGTATACACAAAAGTTAAAATTTCCAATTCGATTACAAATGTGAGGCTTTGCTGAGAATCTTAAGATCAGGTTCAGACAATTTCGCCATCCGGTATTTGTATCGGATGGTTTTTTTCTTTTTCAAATTAAACAGTAAGGAGGTTTATCATGGTAGTGATTTTAAAAGATGGGACAAGTCAGTCGGACGTAATGGAAATGATTGAGTATCTGAACGCATTTAATGTATCTGTCAGCGTTACGGAAGGGGAGCACACGACGATTCTCGGATTGATCGGAGACACGGTTTCGCTGGCAGAAGATGATATTCGCGCGTTCGATTTTGTTGAAGATGTAAAGAGAATTCAGGAACCATATAAGGCGGCAAATAAGAAGTTTCATCCAGAGCCGACGGTAGTGGAGATTGCTGACGGTATCAAAATTGGCGGTGGAAATTTCCAGGTTATCGCAGGCCCGTGTTCGGTAGAATCAAAAGAGCAGATTGTTGAAGTTGCTAAGGCTGTCAAGGCGTCAGGAGCGACAATGCTCAGAGGTGGTGCGTTTAAGCCGAGAACGTCGCCATATGCGTTTCAGGGTCTGCGGGCAGAGGGTATCGAACTGCTTTTAGAGGCGAAACGTGAAACGGGGATGCCGATTGTAACTGAGATTATGAATGCGTCTCATCTGCCGCTGTTTGAACATGTGGATGTGATTCAGGTGGGCGCGAGGAATATGCAGAATTTTGAGCTGCTGAAGATTCTCGGCCGTCAGAATAAGCCGGTACTGTTGAAGCGGGGGCTGGCGAATACGATTGAGGAGTGGCTGATGAGTGCGGAATATATCATGGCGGGTGGCAATAAAAATGTCATTCTCTGTGAGAGAGGAATCCGTACTTTTGAGAGAGCGACCAGAAATACGCTGGATCTTTCGGCGATTGCCGTTTTGAAGGAAAAGACGCATCTGCCGGTCATCGTCGATCCAAGTCATGCGACGGGCATTGTCCAGTATGTGGAACCGCTTTCTGTCGCGGCTGTCGCAGCGGGTGCGGACGGGCTGATTATCGAAGTACACAATAATCCGAAGAAAGCGCTTTGTGACGGGCCGCAGTCTTTGACGCCGGCACAGTTTGATAAGACGATGACGAAAATAAAGAAGATTCATCATTTTATGGAAACGGAAATGGGCGACTAAGCCGTCATGAAGCTGCTGGCACGACCGGTGCAGTGTCAGGATAAAAATACAGGAAAAACTATAAAGGATTGTAATATAAGAATATCAGGCCGTCAGGGGACAGAAAGGCTGGATCGGTTTGAGATCATAGACGCTGCGCCTGACTGCTGAGAAAGAACGCAGGCCGGCTGGCTGACAGATGACAGGAGTGAAGACTTTGGATGATACAGTGGCAGGGAGTACAATAAGTGCAGCCGTCCGCATTCATGCGGGGCGTGGGTACGATGTGAAGATAGGAAACGGGCTGCTGAAAAAAAGCGGGAACTTGTCAAGGGAAGTGCTGAAGGGCACGAAAGCAGCGGTTTTTACGGATTCCGTAATCGACAAACTGTATGCGGACGTGGTGGAGCGGAGCTTTCGGGAGGCCGGCTTTGAGACGTGCCGTTTTGTATTTCCGGCGGGGGAAGTTTCAAAAAATATTAAGATTGTTTCGGAGTTTGTCGATTTTATGTCGGAACATCGTCTGACGAGGCAGGATGCCGTAGTCGCGTTGGGCGGCGGAGTCGCCGGAGACATGGGCGGCTTTGCAGCTGCCGTTTATCTGCGCGGCATTGATTTTGTGCAGATTCCGACGACGCTGCTGGCGGCGGTGGATTCTTCTGTCGGCGGAAAGACCGGAGTGAATATTGCGGCCGGCAAGAATCTGATGGGCGCGTTTTGGCAGCCGTCAATTGTTGTTTACGACACGGATACATTTAAATCGTTAAATAACGATGAGATACTTGACGGAACGGCAGAGATAATTAAGACGGCAGCGATTCGTGATGAATCACTGCTGCGATTGATTGAGCAGAACCATGTTGAAGCGCGTCTGGTGGAAATCGTGAAGCGGTGTGTCGAGATCAAAGGCGCTGTTGTCGATGAGGATGAGAAGGAGGGCGGAATCCGAAAGATTCTGAATTTCGGCCATACGATGGCTCATTCTATCGAGAAGGATTCAGATTACAGGATCAGTCACGGAAAGGCAGTTGCTGTTGGAATGTTAATGGTTACGGCAGCATCTGAGGCGGCGGGAATAACGAAGCGGGGAACGTATCGGCGGCTTGAGAAAGTTATTTCTGATAAAGGGTTCGAGAAATCGTATGAAGGCGCGGATCTGGCACGGCTGTGCAGACTGGCAGCCAGTGATAAAAAGACGTCAGGCGGCAGAATCAGTCTGGTGTATATTGAGGAACCGGGCAGAGCAGCGATCCGTGAGACGGAATTGTCGCAACTGGAAGAATTTTTGAGCGGCGGCAGAACGTTAAGGCAAATGCACGGTCATGATGTGTTAAAATAATGATGCAGCACGTTTGCGGCCGGCGTCCGTACTGCCGAGTATGGGCCGATTCCTTTGTGGGTAAAGCGGCTGTTATAACGCACCGAGGTTGCTGCCGCTGCGGATTATAGGCGTGGAAAGCCATGTCTGAATACATGAACTGGCGAGTGTGTCATGAACATATGGAATGATGCTGGGATCAAAAAGGTGTGATGTGCCAACCGAGCACAATACGCCGTTTTGTAAACAAGCTTATAGGCGCACATATTTGAGCCGGTTTTGCCGCACGAAGGCTTTTGACCTCAATATCAAGGAATAGAGAAAAAACCGTGTATTGTGAAGATATGCGTGATGTGATATAGCTTGGTAAAAATTAGTAAATGTCGGGAAATTGAGGGCAATACCGCAAAGATACGCATGATGCGGTATCGGTCAGCCGCAGACAGCCGGACGCAAAGTGAGTGATGCAAGCAAATGGAAAGGAACAGGCCAAAGGACAGGAATCAGATTTATGGATATCAGAGTTTACCCCGGAAAGCTGAAAGGAATCGTTCAGGCGCCGCCTTCAAAGTCGATGGCGCACAGGGCTTTGATCTGTGCGGCGCTGGCGGAGGGCCGGTCTGTAATCAGAGGGATTTCCGATTCAAAGGACATGGAAGCGACGATCGGATGTATGACAGCGCTTGGCGCAAAGATCGAGCGGACAGACGACGGCAGTACCGTCGTCGTCGACGGGATCCGGCGAGGCGGATTTTGCGAAAGACAGGCTGGGGAAAAAAGTGGAATCGCCAAAAACGATGCGGAAAGTAATCGTGAAGCGGATGATGTTGCCGCCGCCAGAGTTAATGATGATCGGGAAGGAGAACGCAGAGTAATCGAGCTTAGTGCAGAAAACCGATTCGAGCCAGAAAAGGACCTTCCGGATTGCCCGGACGAATCCGGGATTGGCAGAGTGCGTCTTAACTGTATCGAAAGCGGGTCGACACTTCGATTTGTACTTCCGATTGCGGCATCACTTGGTGCGGATGCTGCATTTGAAGGCAGAGGGAAACTGCCGGAACGTCCAATGACGCCGCTGGCTGACGAAATGAAGAAGAAGGGCATTGTATTTCTGCCGGATGGGCGCGATTCGCTGCCGTTTTCGATTCGCGGGCAGCTGGAACCTGGACTTTATGAAATCCCAGGGAATATCAGTTCCCAGTATATTTCGGGGCTGATTTTTGCGCTGCCGCTGCTTGAAGATGACAGCGAGATTCGCGTAAAGGGGAAACTGGAATCTGTCGGATACATAGAACTGACACTGAAAATGGTCAGTGATTTTGGAATTTTTGTGGAACAAACGGCAGAAGGGTTTAAGATTCCCGGAAATCAGAAATACTGTCCGTCGGATGTGACGGTGGAAGGCGATTATTCTCAGGCAGCCTTTTGGCTGGTGGCGGCAGCCTGCGGCTCAGAACTGACGGTGACGGGGCTGCGCGGTGACAGCGCTCAGGGGGACCGCAAAGCGGTTGATATATTAGAAAAATTTGGAGCTCATGTGGAACGGAATTTTCCTGATGTAACTGTCAGGCAGCCGTCAGTTGCGGCGGCGATGTCCAAAATGAAACGGGCAGTATGTGAAGATATAGCAGATATAGCAGATATAGCAGATATAGCAGATGTAGCAGATATAATGGAAGAAAATGCTGTGCGAATATCAGGAGCGCCGGAAACTGTACCAGCAGAGTTGGAGAGAGGTTGCGCTTCCGGTGGAGCTGAGGGCGCGAATGCAGAGGGTGAACCGGAACGGACGCGTGAAACGGCGGCAATTGCGGACAATGAGCTGAAACACGGAATGGTTTCGGGAACAGAGCCTGCGACGGAAACCGGAGTGCGTAGGCCTGTTCTCAGATCACTTGACGTGGACGGCGGAGATATTCCGGATGTAATTCCGGTGCTGTCGGTGGCGGCGGCTTGTGCAGAAGGAACCAGCCGTTTTTTTAATGTACGGCGGCTCAGGATTAAGGAATGTGACAGGCTGTCGGCTATGGCAGACTGTCTGGCGCAGCTCGGTGTGAACACGGAGGAAAAGGAGGACGAATTGACCGTCACGGGCGGAGAACTGGCAGGCGACTGCGAAGTCAGCGGATATAACGATCACAGGATCGTGATGTCTATGGCGGTGGCGGCGCTTTCGTGCAGAGAGCCCATAGTCATCCGGGGTGCAGAAGCTGTCGCCAAGAGTTATCCGGATTTCTTTGACGAATTCAGAAGACTGGGAGGAAGAACGGATGTCATCTCAGATAGGTAATGTAATGAAGGTTTCCGTTTTCGGAGAGTCTCACGGCCGGGGGATCGGCGCCGTGGTGGACGGATTTCCGGCAGGCGTGAAGATAGATATGGAAGAACTGCTGACATTTATGAAGCGACGTGCGCCGGGCAGAGACAGGACGGCTACACCGCGCAGGGAGGACGATCTGCCGCAGATTCTTTCGGGGATTCTTGACGATACGACGTGCGGGACACCGATTGCGGCGCTGATTGCAAATAAGGATCAACATTCTTCAGACTACAAAAATGTTGCGTCTGTGGCGCGGCCCGGTCATGCGGATTATACGGGTGCAGTCAGATATGGCGGTTTTAACGACGTGCGCGGCGGTGGACATTTTTCAGCGCGGCTGACGGCGCCGATCGTTTTCGCAGGCGGGTTGTGCCGACAATATTTGGCACAGCGCAATATTTTTGTAGGCGCGCATCTGGTATCGGCGGGCGGCGCTGAGGACGTGACGTTTGATCCGGTTTCACTGACGGCAGAGGAGTTGCTTGCGCCGGGAAAGAAAAATTTTCCGGTTATCAGCGATGAAATCGAGGCACGTATGCGCGGTGAAATCGAGGCGGCGCGGCTGGATGGAGATTCGGTTGGCGGCGTTGTGGAGGTCGGTGTAATCGGGATGCCGGCAGGTATCGGTTCTCCGATTTTCGATACGGTAGAAGGCCGGCTGGCACTGGGATTTTACGGAATACCGGCGGTCAAGGGTGTAGAGTTTGGCGCGGGATTTGCGGCGGCTAAAATGCGCGGCAGCGAGAATAATGATGAGTTTTATATAGACGACAATGGAAATGTGAAGACGTATACGAATGCTCATGGCGGAATCCTGGGCGGGATTACGTCAGGGATGCCGGTTATCGCGCGGCTGGCGTTTAAGCCGACGCCGTCCATCGGAAAACCTCAGCGGAGTATTGATTACAGAAAATTTGAAAATGCGAAGATGGATGTCAAGGGACGTCATGATCCCTGTGTGGCTGTGCGCGCTGTTCCTGTTGTGGAAGCAGTGGCGGCCATTGTGCTGATGGATATGCTTTTGGAGCAGGAAGGAACTGCGCCAGTGAGCCGGAAACGGAAATTTTGATAAACGCATGAAGTGAAATGAATTGGATGGAAATAATATTGAAAAAGAAAGGGACTGTGCCGGGGCCAGAGTGTGAAATAACAGGAGAAGTATATGAATCTCGATGAAATCAGAACGGAGATAGATGAAATCGATGCAAAACTGCTGGAATTGTTTCGGCAGAGGATGGATCTTGTCAAGGACGTCGCGGAGTATAAGATCAGGCATCAGATGCAGGTGTTGAGACCGGAACGGGAGCGGGCGATTCTTCAAATGGTCAGGGAAAATGCCGGAGAGGAATACGGTGATTATGCGGTGGATTTTTTTGATACGGTTTTGCGGGTCAGCAGGGAAATGCAGCAGCAGATGATTGCGGCACGAAAATCGGATGAAAATGTTGAAAAATGAAAGCATGAGATGGATTCGTATGGCGGCGGGGCCCGAATGTAGATGCAGTGAGTGGAATTTAGAAAAATAAACATAGAGTGTAAGTGGGAAAGAAATCAGATACCGGAGCGGGTGAACGGAAACGATTGGAAAAATAGCAGCAAAGGAACAGGTATGGGCCGGCAGAAGCGGAATTTAGTTTGACGTGCGACAGTTGAAAGGGCAGACTGTAAAAATGGAAGCGATGATTTGTATTGAAGATGTGACATTTGAATATTCGCCGTCTGAGGAAGGCGGACAGCCAGTCAGGGCGCTTGATGGATTCAGTCTCGAAATTCCAGAAGGATCGTTTACGGCAATTCTCGGCAAGAACGGTTCCGGAAAGTCGACGCTTTCAAAGATGATGAATGCGCTGTTAATTCCGGATCAGGGCGACGTGTTTGTCTGCGGCATGAATACGCGACAGGACGAACTCGTCTGGGAGATCAGAAGCAGAGCGGGAATGGTGTTTCAAAATCCGGACAATCAGCTGATTTCAGCCATTGTAGAGGATGATGTGGCGTTTGGACTTGAAAATATCGGCGTCCCTGCGGAGGAAATGAGAGAACGGATTGACGACGCAATGAAAAAGACCGGGATTTATGAACAGCGAAAGAAGTCGCCGCATATGCTGTCAGGCGGTCAGAAACAGCGGGTTGCTATCGCGGGCGTCGTGGCGATGCGCCCGAAGTGCATTATTTTCGATGAGCCGACAGCGATGCTCGATCCGAAGGGTCGGCAGGAGGTTATGCAGATCGTTCGGGAACTGCGCGAGGCCGGGATCACGATTGTTTTTATTACACATTTTATGGAGGAGGTCGTGGAAGCGGATTTTGTTGTCGTGATGGAAGGGGGCAGAGCAACACTTTGCGGAACGCCGGCGGAAGTATTTTCCGATACGGAGAAAATCCGCAGAGCGGGACTTGAGGTGCCGGCAGCCGTCGAAATCCGGGAGCGGCTGGAAAAATTGGGACTGACTGTGCCGAAGGAAGTGATTACGCTGGACGCACTGGCAGATTGTTTGGCTGGAATGGTATCGGATAGTACGGGTGCATAATAGCATGAACGGATAGGAAATGGATTGAAGCCAATGGAAGGCGGCGAAATTGAGGGGTAATGACGGATGTCGATTGTCGTTGAACAAATAAATTATATATATAGCAAGGGACAGCCGGATGAGACTTATGCGCTCAAAGATGTTTCTTTTTCCATAGATGATGGAGAATTTGTGGGAATTATCGGACACACGGGATCGGGCAAGTCGACGTTGATTCAGCATTTAAACGGACTGTTGAAGCCGGATTCAGGCAGAATTTTTGTGGACGATTATGAGATTACGGCAAAACATGCGATTCTTCGTGATGTGCGGAAAAAGGTGGGCCTCGTGTTTCAATATCCGGAATATCAGCTTTTTGAGGAAACGGTTGAAAAAGATGTGGCCTACGGGCCAAAGAATATGGGACTGGAACAGCAGGAAATCAATGAACGCGTGAAAGAAGCGCTGGAGTTGGTAGGGCTTGACTATCGGGAATTTGCTGACAGGTCGCCTTTTGATTTATCGGGAGGGCAAAAGCGCAGGACTGCTATTGCCGGGGTTTTAGCAATGCAGCCTTCTGTGTTAATTCTCGACGAACCGACGGCGGGGCTTGATCCGAAAGCGCATGAGGATATTCTTGATATGATTCTGAAAATATGGGCGAAACGGAAGATTACGGTAGTTTTGGTGTCACATGATATGGATGATGTGGCGCGGCTCTGCGGAAAAGTATTCGTCATGGATCGGGGACGGATGGTACTTTCAGGAACGCCACGGCAGGTATTTTCAAATGGAGATTTTTTGAAAAAAATTGGGCTGGGACTGCCGGCAGCGGCAGAGTTTGCGGAAAAATTGAGGGAGCGGGGACTTCCTGTGAAAGAAGGCGTTCTGTTCCCCGATGAAGCTGCAAAAGAAGTGGCGCGGCTTTTGTCGACAGAATGAAAGAGGAAATGCGGCAAGAGCGGAGGCGACGGAATGGAAGCAGTGTGTGTAGGGGAAGGCTCGGAGAGAAAAGATGAAAAGGTTCGTTTAGAGCCATATGCAGGAGTGAAGATGGCTGCAAAATTCAGGGTTTGGCGCAGCGGGCCTTGTATTTTCTGTATGATAGAAGTGATGACCAAAGCGGCAGTAAGGTAATTGAGATGATAAGAGATATTACATTGGGGCAGTATTATCAGGCGGACTCCGTGATTCACCGGCTCGATCCGAGGGTGAAAATCGTGTCCGTCGTGGTTTATATTATCGTACTTTTTCTTGTAAAAGATTTTATTGGCTATGCTTTTGTGGTTGCGGCTGTGGCGGCTGTGACGGCGGCGTCAAAAGTTCCGTTCCGGTTTATCGTTCGGGGAATGAAGCCGATTGCGGTGATTCTCGTATTAACATTTATTATCAATTTGTTTATGTATCCAGGGACGGTGATTGTATCTTTAGGGCCGCTGACGATTACGGAGCAGGGCGCGTATCAGGCGGTTTTCATGGTCGTTCGGCTGCTGTTGCTGATTTTTGGAACGTCACTGCTGACATATACGACGAAACCGATGCAGCTGACGGACGGGTTTGAAGCGCTGCTGAATCCGCTGGGAAAATTTAGGTTTCCAGCGCATGAGGTTGCAATGATGATGTCGATTGCACTGCGTTTTATCCCGATGCTGGTGCAGGAAGCGGATAAAATTATGAAGGCGCAGCAGGCGCGCGGCGCGGATTTTGAGACCGGAAATTTGGTTCAGAGAATGAAAAGTCTGATCCCGCTGCTGATCCCGTTGTTTATCGGCGCGTTTCGGATTGCACAGGATCTGGCGATGGCGA
Organism: uncultured Oscillospiraceae bacterium; assembly: GCA_964438605.1. Taxonomy (GTDB): domain Bacteria; phylum Bacillota; class Clostridia; order Peptostreptococcales; family Anaerovoracaceae; genus Alangreenwoodia. The sequence goes on along the minus strand of CAYTKT010000036.1, from coordinate 2,156 downwards.
TGGAAGCCCGGTGTTATCGCGGCGGAAAAGAAAGAACGCGGCTTCATGTAATGAAGTGTGGAAAAAATGACGCTGCGGCCGTTGTGCTGATGATTTTGTTTGTGGCAGTAATCGTCGTGGAGCCGCGGGTGATAGATGCGCTGGCAGGATAAAGCAGGATAAAATGTATGGTCGGAAGGCGGAAAGACAAGATGCCGGAGGCCGAGATATGAAAGATGCCGTTCCGGCAGGCTGGCCATATGGAGCAGCAAAACGGAGCAGCAAAAGAGTGAAGCTGCTGAATGATAAACAGCAAACCGATGGAACAGCAAAATGACAGGGCGGCAAAACAGCAGAGCGGAGGACGGCGGGATCGCAAAATGGCAGAGCAATCGAATGAAGAAGCGGCCAATTGATGGGGCTGCAAGACGGAAGACAACCGAATGGTAAGACGGTGAAATCGGTGAAACTGCAATATGACAAACAGAAAGATGGCGGAACTGTAAACGATGGAACAGGAAAATTATGGTGCGGAAAAACAGGAAGACAGAAAGCGGATATTATATATAGAAGAAGAAAATAAGCTATAAGCAGACAGAATGGCTGTATAATTGCTGGTTTGCTTAATGCCTGATAAGGAGAGGAATTTTTTGAAATGCGGCAAAGGAAGTTAAAGCATCTTGACGACAAACTGATGATTTATTCTGGCGGGGTGCAGGTCGATCCGGCAGGTCAGAAGGGGCGCTGGGCGGAGCTGTTTGAAAATCAACAGCCGATTTATCTTGAACTGGGCTGCGGAAAAGGGCAATTCATTCTTTCGCTGGCGAAGGCGTACCCGGAGCGGAATTTTATTGCGGTTGAAGGAAATCGTAGCGTTATGCTTCGCGCACTCCAGAAGGCGGCGCGATTTTTTTATGAGTTTTCGCCGGAAGAACGGGTGTCAGGGGACGGAAATGAAAAACCTTTTGACGAGATTGTTAGCCACGGGATTTTTGCGGTGAAGGGAGGCGCGCAGGTATCTGACGCTGCTGTCGGGAAAGCAGGAACAAAGCAGGATGGCGCGGGCAATGTTTATGCGGCGGCACCGAATCTGCTTTTCGTAAATTTATATATCCGGGAAATTACGGATTACTTTGCGGAAAATGAATTGTCAGGAATTTATTTGAATTTCAGCGATCCCTGGCCGAAAGAGCGTCACGCAAAGCGGCGGCTGACTCATACGCGGTATCTGCAGGGATATGGGCATGTATTGAAACCGGGCAGTTTTTTGGAGTTTAAGACGGATAATGAAGCGCTGTTCCGGTTTTCTGTAGAGGAATTTGAGCTTAATTCCTTGAAACAGGAGGAATATTCGGAGGATCTTCATGCGTCGGAGTTTGAATCAAAACATTTTATGACGGAGTATGAGGAAAAGTTTTCATCAGGTGGGAATCCAATTTATTATTGTCGTGTAAAGTATTAAAATATTTATTTTGTGTGGGAATGATATAAAAATTTAAGTTGATAGAGAATGATAAGGATAAACCGGAAAAAATTATTAGAATTTCCTCCGGTTTTATTTTTTTGCATTTCTGATTATCTTGGGTGTTTGGCGAAGGATTTATCAATTTTATTTAAGAAGAAATTTTGACAGCGGTGGATTTTTAGTATGAAATAGAATATCGAGCTCTTTTTGAGGTAAAATAATGGAAACGAGGAAAGTTTCTATTTGGATGATTTCAGGAGGAACAGAAACATGATGGAATATAAAATGACGACACACCAAATCACGGAAGAAAAAATCAAGGAATTTGCAACCTGGCTGCTTCACAGCGAACACAGCGCCGGGACGATTGAGAAATATCTGCGGGATGTACAACGCTTTGCCGGATGGCTGAAGGAAAAGGAAGCGGAAAAGAAAAAGGAAGCAGAAGCGGCGGAGGACAAAACCGGGGAGGAAAAGGCCGGCACACCAGCTGTCACAAAAGAAGCGGAGACGGAGGAATCGAGCTGTGCTCGTGTGGGCGACGCAGATGCCGGGCAGGAAAAAGAGGAGGAAACGCCTTTTGTCACCAAAGAAGCAGCCCTCGCCTGGAAGGAGGATTTAATCCAGAGGAATTACGCCCCGACCACGGTCAATTCTATGCTGGCGGCAATCAATGCGTTTTTCCGCTTTGCCGGCTGGAAGGAGTGTACGG
>CAYTKT010000035.1:0-22325 GCA_964438605.1 uncultured Oscillospiraceae bacterium | reverse complement strand
GGCCGACTTCCCACTCGGAACGAATTTTGTTTTTTACATGACAAACAGGGGACAGGGGATAGTTATTTCCTATCCCCTGCTTTTCGTATTTCCGACAGACGGCCTGCGATCAATCCGTAGACCCGCCGCTATATCATGACTGCACTGCTCCCATCAGTACACCACCAAAGAAGTGCTGTCCATTTATTCCCGTGTCATATCCGCTATAAGCATTTCATGTTATAATAAAAATGCAGGGAAAATCATCAGCCCATGCAAAAAAACTCACATTTATCACATTTAAAGGAACACTTTATGTATAAAAAGATCGGCTTCGTCAACTGAAATCCATAAATTGGCGCTTAGAAACCGGTATTCAGATGTTAATATTGCTTGATACCGGTCAATGGAAAAAGGGAGAAAACAAAATGTCGAGAGTCACCAACATAAAAAAACAGACTGAAAACAAATTTCTTAACATGTACGAATTTACCGTGTCCTACCGGAATGGTCACCAGGGATCGTATTACACAGCTTCACGCTCCGAAGAAATTGAAAGGCTTGCTGCCGTCGAACATACCGTGCGCCCCGCAGGTGTCATGCTTTTCGGAACACTTGGCGACAAACTCGTGCTGGAACGCCAATTCCGCTACCCGATTGACGCCTACGTCTATGAACTTCCAGCCGGCCTGCTTGAAACAGGCGAATCTATGACGGAAGCCGCAAAACGCGAAGCCTTTGAAGAAACAGGACTAACTTTCGAACCTTTTGAAACAGGGATTTTTTCACGCCCGTTTTACATGAGTCCCGGTATGACGGATGAAGCCTGCGCCACGGTATTCGGACGTTTTTCCGGCGAACCGACGAGCATCCACGAGGAAGAAGATGAGGATATCCGGGTTATTCTCGCTGACCGTAATGAATGTCGCCGAATTCTGGCCGAAGAACGTGTTTCCATCACTTGCGGCTATCAACTGATGCATTTCATTACCTCGGAGGATCCATTTGCTTTCCTAAAAGGCATGTTAAAATGATATAAATATATCCAAATGAAAAAGAACATATATTTTTCCTGCTTTCTTTCTCGCTATCATTTCCGAACTTCCCGGATCACTTCTATTCCGGATTCTTCCGCAATCTTCAAAAGATCACGGTTCCTCTCATTCATCTCGCCAAAATCCCCATCCTTCAGACAGCAAATAACGCGGCCACACGTCCTCATGACACCGGCCGCTTCTTCAAACGACGGCGCACCGATCCGCTCATACGCCCGTTCTTCGATAACACGGCAGGCCAGTACCTTCGCAAGCTCATAATCGATGTCATTTTTATGGAGCACTCCTGCGGCAAACGCAATTCCTTGCCTGTGAAGCTTTCTGAACACAGAAGCTCCGCTTCCACTGCCGGCAATCACAAAAACTTCCGGCTGCTCCGTCACTGTTTCATTCCGGTATGCCTCGCATCGATGTTGTTCCTCCTCGGTTTCATCCTGGCACGTCCTGCAACTATGCCGTTCCTCCTCCATTTTATTCTGACACGTCCCGCATCGATGCCGTTCCTCCTCCATTTCATCCTGACACATCCCGTACCTGCTCATTTCCTCCCCGGTTTCGCCCTGATGTGTCCCGCATCTGCTTCGTTCATCCATCAGCACCTCATCCCAGCGCTTCATCTCCACAGAACCGAAAACTTCATTATAATAGCCATTGTCAAGGTCATAAAGACGCTCAATATATTCCGAATGAAAAATTTCCTCAGGCGTCCCGTAACGATCTACGAAACGCCCTTTAACACAGAGAACCTTATCAGAAATCTTCTGGGCCATTTCCAGCTCGTGAAGCGAAAGAATCACGGTTACACCCCGCTGCTTCGCCAGCCTCTGCAAAATCTGAAGCATAATCAGTTTATGCCGGATATCGAGATACGACGTCGGCTCGTCGAGAATAATAATCTCCGGTTCCTGACAGATCGCCCGCGCCAGCAAAACGCGCTGCTGTTGGCCGTCGCTGACATTCATATAATCATCGTCAGCGCAATCAAGCATCCCGACCATTTCCAGCGCTTCATCCACCCGTCTGCGATCATTCTCTGACAAAAAACCGAGCCTTCCGGTATACGGATAGCGCCCTGCGGCCGTTACATCGCGGCATGACATCAATTCGGTATTCAGCCGCTGCGTCAAGACGACAGACATCTCCTTTGCCAGTTCCTTCCTTCCGATTTCTTCCATCTTCCTGCCGCCAAAAAAGACTGTACCTCCAATCTTTGGCAACTGGCCCGCAATACTTTTCAGAATCGTAGATTTGCCGGAACCGTTCGGCCCGATCAACGCCAAAATTTCCCCGCGACGCAGTCTGATCTCTATATCGCTGATCAGCGGCTTTCCATGGTATCCCACCGTCAACTTTTTAGTTGTAAAATAATAGTTCTCCATTTGATTCTTCCCATCATTCTCCCTGCCGCCACTCTTGCTGATTCTTCCGCTTCCTGCTCATCGCTTGCCGCGTTACTGCGATTTTCAGCTACTCTATTCCTTTTCAACAGGCATCGCACCCCTACGTTTCCTGATCATTACAGCAATGACTACCGGCGCACCGAAAACTGCCGTCACGGCGCTGATACTGAGTTCCATCGGCGCAAAAACAGTGCGGGCGATAAGATCACAAAACAGGCAGAAAACAGATCCGCCCAGAAAACAGGCGGGAATCACTACAATCGGCTTCGACGTATTCATCAGCCAGCGAATAAGATGAGGTACCGCGATTCCTACGAACGAAATTGGACCCGCAAAAGCAGTAACACAGGCGGAAAGCAGACTCGAAAGCAGAATCAGCGCCGTCCGGAATGTTCTGATATTAACGCCCATATTCTGCGCGTAATCTTCACCGAACTGATAAGCCGCCATAGGCTTTGAACAAAGAAAAACAGCTATAAATGCCGCTGCCGTCACAGCCGACATAACGCCCACATTGCTCCAGCTGATGCCGGAAAAACTTCCAAGAGACCAGCTGTGCAGATTTACAATATCCGAATCATCGGCAAAAGCTACCACAAAATCAGTAACAGCCGAACAGATATAGCCAATCATAACGCCACAGACGATGAGCATTGACGAACGGCCTACCTTTCCGGAAACGGCCAGTACAAATCCCATAGAAACCAGCGCGCCGACAAAGGCCGCGGCAATCAGCCCCCACGACGAAGCCGTCAGTCCGTATCGAAACAATACGATCATTCCCAGCGCCACAGTCATCTTTGCCCCCGAAGAAATTCCCAGCACGAACGGACCCGCGATAGGATTTCTGAAAAATATCTGGAGCAAAAGTCCTGAAAGCGCTAACGCCCCGCCTAAAATGAAAGCTGCCAGCGCCCTTGGCAGACGAATCTGCCAGATAATATTCATCTGCATTTCGTCCCCTTCTCCGGAAAAAAGAATCTCTATAATTTCCCTGGCAGATACGTGAACACTGCCCGCATTGATATTCCAGAAAAAAAGAATGAGGAGCAGAATCGCCAGCATAATATACGAAGCAGCCCAGCGGACTTGCAAAATATGTCTTCTTTTTTTTCCATCCGCCATTTTTCTGCTCCTTTCATTCAAAATATTCTAAATATGAGCAAAACACGCATTTTGCAGAGTAAAACAATAATATATAGCTTGTCCATCGGACATCATAAACTATATGCTGTTTCCTCCTGTGAACAAATCGACGTTTTGTTCATTCCTATTAGACATTCACATTCAAATTAAATATTCAAATATTTCCTGCTGTCATATTCTTTCATCATCTTCCAATTTCCATTTACTGTCGCGTCATGTTACTCCATCATTTTCTTCATGAAATCATCTGCCGCATTCCGATGCTTTTATACTTCCGGCACAAAATTGTTTGTGTTTCGATCCCGTTTTGTCAGCTGAACATCGCTACGTCTATTCAAGATGGTATAAAAACTGCATTTCTTCTCCGCCACCTTGCAGCATCCGGTAAATATCAAGAACCATCGTGCCGATTGAAGAACTCTCCTGATACATATTCTTTCCAGTACAATATACATTTCCCGACTTAACCGCTTTAAATCCGGACAGCAGGCTGTTTTTGGCGATCAGCTGATCCAGCGTCTCAATTTCCTCGCCGAGAATCGTATTATAGATCAGGTAATCCGCATCTTTTGCCGCCGCATAAAAATCCTCCATCTGGATCATCGTCGTTCCGGTATCTGAATCTTTGCTTCCAAGATCGTCAAACACATATTTCCCGCCGGCAAGCTCGATCATCTGCGCCATGTAATCGTTGCTCTTCCTGACGCTGACGCTGCCGCTGGAACTGATGTAAAAAAAAGCCACCGTTTTTTTTCCGCCGGAAGCATCCGTACCAGCCGATTCTTTCATCTCATCCGCGAGAATCGATTCCAGCTTTTCAGCCTGTTCTGAAAAAACGGCCTCAGCTTCGTCTTCATGGTCCGTCAGAGCACCATACAGACGAATCCATTCGCTGCGGCCCAGCGGATGGCTTTCATAGCTGGAAAGATCAACGAGAACGGGTATCCCATTCCTTTCCAGCTGTTCCTTGACTTCCGGAGAATGAGAAATCATCATGGATTCTATGGCCAACCGGCATCCCTTCTGTAAAATCAGTTCATAATCCGGCGAACTATATTTTCCGGCGTATAAAATCCGGCCCTCCTCCATAGCGCGGCGCGCCTCATCGATATACCAGCCTGATGCTTTTGTACCGGAAAGACTGATCGCATCGATCGCTCCGATCCGGCAGAAATGATCCATGACAGCGGTAGCCGCCAGATATATGCAGTCAGCGGCGCCTTCGAAAACGACAATATCTTCATCAATGCCAGAAGGCGCCTGTGTGCCTTTTGGCGTCACGAGAAAACGACTTCCCGTTTCCGTCCCGTCGAAAATCGTAATCAGCTTCAGCCCGCCGTCATAATATTCTACCGCGAAATTCTCCGCGTACAGAAGTTCCATACGGCTGACCGGCTTTCTGCCGGCAAGCTCCGTATCTTCTTGCTTTACCTTCTGTAAATCTTCTACGCTGTCAGCTCCGGCCCCAGCTGTGTCAGTGCCGCACGCGCAAAATAGCAGCAGGAAAGCGAGCAACAGTGATATTACACATGTCGATTTTTTCTTATACATTTTTTATCTCTCTAAAAGCGGACTTGCCGCTGTTTTCATGCGGCTGAAACATGATCGGTAATCTTGATGATTTGCACAAAAGTTTCCTTCCTTTCTCTACTTTCGTCCTGACCGAAACGCATCTAACAAATTGACGATTTGCATAAACATTCCTTTCTTCCATCCACCGCTTTCGTGCGACCGAAAGATAGTTGCAGCTTGGGCAATCCGCACAAATGTTTTGCGTTCCTTCCTTTATTTTATTTTCTGCCGCTCCGTTTCCTGCGCAAAAGCACTACAACAACAGCGAGTACTACAATCACAATCAGAAGAACGATAACCACAGCAGCGGCAACCATACCGCTGCCGCTGCCCTTCTCGGACATTTCCGTTTCAGAATCTCCTAAGTCACCAGCATCCGCATCATTTTTCGTTTCCTCCTGATCCAGCGGCTCAGCCGTTTTGGAATCAAAAGTCAGCACATAATCAATTTCATGCGGCGTACTCATCGCCGTCGTATCGGCTGTCACTTCAATCTCCTCATCGAGCGCAGACACAGGAAACTCGAACACAGAATTTCCATCTGTATTCACCGGCTCATAACGCACTCCGCCGACGATCATATAATTATAATTCGAGCTGCTCCATTCCAGCCGAACCGTCATAACTCCATCCTTTACTGTAAGCGGTGCGGGACTTTTCACACTGGCTTTTCCAGATCCGCCCGACAACAGAACGTCAATCCGGTAATTTCCATCTTCAAGTGCTGACTGCCCCGCCTGAACACTCCTGTCAATTTTGTCCGCCGGAATTCCATCCGACAGGAAAACGAGATCGCGGTCATACCACTTTTCCTTCTTTATACTCCATGCAGCGCAGGGAATCACCTGATTCAGCGCATCAACCGGAATCTCGTAAGTATAAGCGCCGTTTCCGTCCTCAACATAAGGAATAAAAAGCGACTCGTCCGCTGCTGCGGCTTCCTGAGCAGTCCCCATGAAAAGTTTTCCATATCCCTTGCCGCTAAGCGTTACAACAGCCTTCATCCCGCCGTTTTCTACCGTCAGTGCGGCATTCACAATACGAAACATTGACGAACTCGACTCCACTTCAATTTCATATTGACCGTCCTCAATCTGGGCCGCGTAAACAGGCGTCATATCGTCACTGCCCACGGCCTGCGGCGCTGCCATTTCATCAGGTGATGCCACCTGAGAGGATGTCGTATTCTGAGCCTCTGCCCCAGTATTTCCGCCATCCCCGCCGGCAGCAAATACGCCGGTCGTCATCATAAATACTGTCATCATCGTCAAAATGACGGCCACACAGTTTTGCATCTTTCTGTTTTTCATCTTTTTCGATCCCTCACTTTCAAAAACAACTGCCTTATGATAAACTGCGCCAGACGTCACGTGCGTCATGACAGATACAGCGTATCAAAATATAAACATTCAGAGTTGCTTTGAACTAATTTTTTTCCAGCTGATCAATCGCTGCCTGGGTATGCGCTACGTAGAGCTGCTGTACTTTTTCCATTTCGCCAAGCCCCCGGATGACACATTCTACCTGGTAACCTGCCGACTCAAACTGAGATTTCCAGGAATCCTCCTCATCGCCTGCCATATCGTTATTCGCGTGATCCCCCGCAACGACCATCAACGGCTGAAGCACAACCCTTGTATAATTTCCGGAGCCTACCGCCGCCATCACATCGTCAAGAGACGGTTCTGCCTCTACCGTTCCTATGTAATACGCATTATGGCCGCCTGCCGTCATCGTCTCCTGCATCTTCTCATAAATCCCGTTTGATTCCGCCTCCGTGCCGTGGCCCATAAAACAGATAGCTGTATTTCCATCGTCATAAGAAGACGTATCTTCGACAATCGCATTGGCAACTGTTTCAAAATCAGAATCATCTGTAAGAAGCGGCGCACCGAGCGCGACCTTCTCAAACTTAGACTCGTATTTTTGCAATTCATCCTTGAGGTCCGTGTACTCATAGCCATCCATCAGATGCGTCGGCTGAACAATCAGCGTCTTCACGCCATCTGCCACAGCCCTGTCAAGGGCCTCCGTCACATTGTCGATTTCAAGGCCGTCGCGCTCCTTAAGCTTGTCAATGATAATCTGGCTCGTAAACGCACGCCTGACGTCATATTCAGGAAACGCCTTCTGAATCGCGCTTTCTATCGCACCGATCGTCTTGTCACGGCTGTCGTTATAACTCGTCCCGAAACTGACGACGAGAATCGCCTGATCTTTTGCAGCTGATTCGTTCTCAGCCGATACCGCTTCCTGCGATGACGACTGATTATCCGACTGACGGCTGTCTGACTGCCCGCCGCATCCTGTCAGCGTCAGGACACTCATCAAAACGGTCATTAAAATTGCTGTAACTTTTCTCACTTTGCTTTCCTCCTTGTCTTATGCGGAATTAAAAAAATTCTGCCAACAAAAAAACCTTTTACCTACAAGTAAAAGGGGTACACAAAAAGAGCAAGCAAAAACGCTGGTGATTCCGGCAATAATAAAAAATGAAACCGCCGGATTCGCCGTAATGTTTTGATTACTTACTTTGATTTTAATGTACAACCAGTTACTCGTGGTTCGGGACTATCGCCGCACCGTAAATCCGGTTCGATGTCCCCGTACAAACGACAGGCAGGTCTCCTGACTTAAAGGTCATCGCAAATGTCAGCCTTCCCGGTTTCCCAGTGACCTTCCGCTGCGGTTCTGACCGTCTGAACGCAACGGCCGCCATTCGCTCGCTTAATACAGTGACGAGTTCGTGCAGGATTCTGACCTGCTTCCCTTTTCAACAAGCCTGCGGGAGAAAAATGCGCGTCATGAAAATCACGAAAATTACAAAATCCGTAAAATTCGGAACAAAGTCCTGTTTTCCATGAAAATCACAAAATCCAAAGTAAAATTCCGCATCGTGCGCTTTTCCTCCCGGAACTGTCACCTGCCGTTATAAATATAAAATTGAAACGCCGGCGCATCAAATGCACCGTCGCTCGCCATTATGATAACATACAAAACTTATTTCGTAAACAAAACCGTCAAATTTTCGTCGTTTTTCCCACTCTCGTCCAGCATTTCCGCATATTCGGCCTGTCCGCAAGAAAAACACTGCAACATCACCCTGCAACGCAAATATTTCGGCCTGCACCTCTTTCTCCGCACCGGTCTGTTCCATCATCCGCAGCCCGCGTTGTCCACGCGTTTTCCTTCGCCCCATTTACACTTTTTCTGCACGTTCTCGCTATCCATGAATTTTCCCGCTCCTATTCACGCCGCTGTACGTTTTTCATCGCTCTGCTGGCACTCGGCAACGCTTTTCCTTTCGCGTAAGCTTCTCCTTCTCTCGTTTCCCTGCACCCTTTCTCTGCCTTCACTTTACGGTTCCCCTTCGCTTCACCGGCGCTTCCCTGTATTTCCCACGGTTCTGCCGGTATGTCTGTCGTCAGACACGCCAGCGCTCTTTTCATCTCTCTCCTTTTTCATTTTCTTCATTAATATATGATACACAGCATCAGCTTTTATCTTCCGACGCAAAGCCGCGCTGCCCCGTTTGCCATCCGTCAATCTTCCTGCTCCCCGCTCAACCTTTCTTGCTGCCATCCATCCTCTTTTGTCCTTTGACCCTTGCTTTATTCATACTTCAACTCAGCGTCATTTTCCTCCTTGCCAACCGCATCCCTCCGATTCCCGCACATGGCAGAACAATCTTTTCGGTATTTTAAAAATATTTTGAGTCACAAATCATCAAAATGCACATTTCACGCCTCACAAATCGCCCAAAGTGGCACTCAAACCGAAATTATTTCGGTTTATCCATAATAATCTATTTTTTAAAATTTTTCCTATTTAGCTGTTTCCAGCTCCGCATTATCTCTCGGAGCGCTTCTTTTTCGCGCTGTTTCAATAACAAAAAATGAACGCCCGTCTGTCAGCGCCAAGGAGCAATATGTAAATATTTAACATTCGCTATAAATCCCATAACCATGGGACTTATTAAAGTTACGTGACATTTTTATTTTTTTCAAAAAAACGAAAAAAAGTGCTTGCATTTTCACTACGTATGGCTTATATTTATCTTGAACTTATTATTCGTTTTAACTCATTTCAAGTTTCAACTTCTGAGAGCAACTTATGCCGAAAGTTGCTCTTTTACTTTTTTGACGGCGAAATAATTAAGATTTTTCCCTGAAATTCTTAAAGATTTCTTAAATTATTTCGGTTTTAATCTCAAAATTTATGCGCCAGACCATTTGGAAATCATTTGAAGATTCATCTTTGACTTGAAAATCTGCCTCAATCCGTTGATTTTACTGGATTCAGCTACACAAATAATAGATCCTGCGATCTTTTCTTCCATTTTGATTTATGCCAGCGCACAATCATTCACGCGGAGATCTTAAGAAAACAGACGGCAAAACCTTTTGCCCGCGCATCCGCCTTCCAAAAAACTTTCTCAATCAGCGCTCCTTTCAAAATGATGCGTCATTCTGCTGTAGCACACCGCTTAATACACTCGGACGTCATTGTAATGGACAGTCTTGTTCGTAACATTCAGGCTTTTTTATCAAATTCACATTAAATTTTTACACAAACAAACAACATTTTCTTCCATCGCACCCGACCATTCGTAAAAGCCGGATGTTTCTTATGCGGTACAGCGTGCCCCGAACGACATCCTGTATCCATTGAATTGATGGAGATGACACATGGCGTACCGCAGATATATCACGGGAATCTACCGCGCAATCTGGCGGCGGCAGGAGGGTCGGTGCGCTTATTGCGGCAGAAAGATTCTGCGGGATCAGGAAAAGCAGATTGTCGATATTCGCGAAACGGGCAAAAAAGTGGAACGATTTGCATATATTCACGCAAGTTGTTCCGACAGAAGCGTTGAGTATATCTGCACAGATACGGAACCCGCCAGCACCACTGAACTGATGGAACTTCTGAACAAATTGCAGAAGGGGCAGCGTCCCGCCGGACAAAAGTTCCTACCGTTGTCAAAGTATTTTCTCGACTGCACAAAGCCGATTTTCACGCTGACGTTTGAGGAAATCGAAAATATTCTGGGGGAAAAGCTCGGCGCGGCCAAACATCACAAATCCTTCTGGAGAAGAACGGGGTTTGAGTGCATCAGTCAGGCGTGGCTCGAAAGCGGCTATGAGATTCAGGCGCTGCATCTTGACGAGGAGCGGATTGTATTTCATCAGACGCAAAAGAACACATCTTTGGTTCACATTCCGGACGTGATTTTGTCAAAACGGGTGCCGGATGCGGCGAGGTATGAGATTGAGAATTATCTGGCATATATCGTTAAGAAGTATGGCTTATAGAAATAGCGGGACTTCCATCTCCAGAGCGAAGATGGGTTTTATTGAATATGGACAAACAAAAAGCCTAAGAAAATCCCATTCTTAGGCTTTTTACAGTTTGAAAAGTATGATGAGCATGTTTTGCAGCGATCAACTTCGTGATTCATATTTGAATCATCTGGTACGCCCGTGGGGAGTCGAACCCCAATTTCAGGAGTCGGAGTCCTGTTTTCTATCCATTGAAATACGGGCGCATGTCTGTCATCAGTCTTGCCAACGGTAACGACAAAAGATAAAATAAAGAACGGGCGATACAGTCAAATCGCAATATCACTTTTTCGATACCGTGAAGCATCAACTGATGATTGGGAAATTTATTTGTTTATAGTCACGAAATGTCCGAAACGAATGATGTCTTCGCGGGTTGCCGCACGTTTTACTAACCGCAGACAGGTTTCCGGATCGTCAGCGATAAAGCCGGTGATCTGATCGATATTTTCCTCAAAAAGCGCGGTACATAGCGGAATATCCATCCCCCAGAGGACTGAGAACACCCCGCATTCAAAGGCGCGCTCAAGCACGGGACCGGAGATTTTATCCACAAAGGATGTTCCGCCAACAACAACCTGGTCACAATCTGGAATGAGTTTGCGGTATGCCGTGTACGGGTAATCGCGGTAAGTGCGGTCTGTATTCCGGCGAATAATATCTATGATACCGGGAGCGCTGCGGAGTTCGTCGCGCTCATACATCGGCTCCGAAAACAGCGTATGTCTGTCTTTTGTGTTTGATTCACAGAATTTAAGGAAGGCACCTCTGCTGCGACGCCCGCCAGGGTGAATTTCCGCATCGGCAGGAATCCGGTCGGAACGGTTGAAGAACGCATTGACGGCGGCCAATGCCAGCGAGGCTTCCGCGTAGTTCCATGATTTGAGGCCGGCAGCCATGTCTGAAAGCAGCATCCCCTGTCTGGGTTCTGTGGAAAATTCAAATCTCTGATAGCGCTCGTGAATGGAAGGCGCAAGGCCTAAGGAGCCGTCATCTGTCATGACTGCGGTCCAGTAAGTGCCGACAGTAAAATCGCGGATTCGGACGCTGTCATCAACGGAATCGATGAGAGTATCGAAGATTTTCCATATAAAATGTTTACCTCCTGACAGTTCTACCAAACGTATCTATTCTATCAAAATGCTTGAAAAAAGGCAACTGCTAAATTCCGTAAGTTTAAAGCCGGTGATAGAGTTATAATTGACGTGACACCTCCGGCTGGACCAAGCCGGTTGAATCCTTTCGAGTGTTGATCACAACAAAAACGTTCTAAGAAAGGAAATCAACCGCAATGAAAAGAATATATTCACGATGATATCTGCCACATGAATTGATTACAAGATACCATGCGGTTTTGTTCTATCGCACCGGCGTGGATCTCTTTTATCTGCAGACGCCGCCGTATTTCCAAATCTTCCTCCTTCGGTGGAATAAAAGATATGATGGGGCAAAGGAATCTCCTTACGACAAGTCGCACAGGCTTTTTCTCCGCCTCCCAATGCCCGCACCTCGGAGGAACTCACATGGATTAAGAACTGCCTGCACCGACGTCAAAAAGAAAACGCTATGAAAGGTATCCGGGTGCAGCCGGGGTGCAATGCTTTTAAGGTAAAATCAGAGCAAATCAAGGGCATTAGCCGAAGAAATAGAACGGCTGAAAACCTTTGATTTTCTCCGGTTTTCAGCCGTTTCTCATTTTGGCAGAGGGCACGGGACTCGAACCCGCGGGGCTTGCGCCTTACTCGCGTTCCAGGCGAGCTCCTTAGCCACTCGGTCAACCCTCTATATTTTTCACAGCACTGCTGCGACTTTTATTATTATAACCCATTATCGGTATTTTGCAAGCTAAAATTTGAAAAAATTTTAAAGAGGAATTGCCACAAACAAAAGAACATGATCCGGCATTAGGGGCTCTTTCAAAATTTCTACGCCTTCGTACTTACCTAGCGTTCTTATGATCTCACACAGACCTTCTCGTGATTGACCATAAATAGCGTTTCGCCTATATTTGGAAGGGAAGATAACGTGATACTTACACCTCTATTTGATATGTGCAAGACGATATACTTCGTTTGCCATGAAGAACTCCTTTCTGAACTGCAACAAGTCTTGACTCACTTTATAGTATCAAGCCTGAATTATTCACCATCATTCGGGAAAACGGCGAAAAGCCGCACAGTTGCTATAGTCGCTGATTTTTTTGCTTTCCTCTGAAAAGTGAATCGCAAAAGAACCCCTTTTTGGGTAAGATTAAGGTGTATCAAAGCCAACATCAAACCAAAGAAAGGAGTTCTTCCATGGCTATTGGAAACACCTTTTCACTGGAAAGCAACAAAAAAATAAAAATAAATTTTAACGGCGGCGACCTCTCCTCTGACGGCGGCCTCCTGCTAATCAAGGAATTTGCTGAGAAGATTGGGTCGCCCCGTCTGCTTAAGCAGTTATTCCATACGGACGACACCGCAGCGTTTCGGATTCATTCCGATTCCGACAATCTCATGCAGGCAATTTATCAGATCATCGCCGCCTATTTTGAAGATGATTGCGCGGACGAACTGACCTATGACCCTGTCATGACTGCTATCCTTGACAAACCGGCCCTCGCTTCCCAGCCAACGTTGTCACGGTTCTTCAACCGCATGAACGAATCCACGCTGGAGCAGTTTGACCGGATCGACCGGAAAACGCGACAGATTCTTTCCTCCATCAGGAAGCCGGAACCTATCCTTTTCGATTTGGACTCCACGCTCCTTAACACCTACGGGAATCAGGAGGGCGAAGGATTTCACTTCCATTATCAAGCTCACGGCTATCATCCGTTGCTTTGCTATGACGGACGGACCGGTGATCCGCTGAAAGTCGAACTCCGGGATGGAACCCAATACTGCAGCAAGGATGCGGATCGGTTTATGATTCCGCTGATGGAGGAATATCGGACGTATGACCCGTCGCTTCCATTCTATCTGCGTGGAGACAGCGGCTTCGCCTCTCCTGATTTATATGAGGCCTGCGAGGAGAACGACTGTCTGTATGCGATCCGATTAAAGCAGAACAGCACCTTGGTCAAAATGGCCGCTGATGCCGATGAAGCCCTAACCAGGGCCACCAGGCGGAATCCGATCGACTATGCCGTCGAGTACGGAGAATTTGAGTATCAGGCAGGAAGCTGGAAACACCCCCGCCGCGTGGTTTTCAAAGTAGAGAAGCCAGCGAATCAATTCGTTCCCCTGTACCCATTCCTAGTAACCACGATGACGATGAGCCGTATCAGGTCATTCAATTTTACTGCGGCAGGGGAAAGATGGAAAGCTTCATCAAGGAATGCAAAAGCGGCTTTGATTTTTCCTCTGTCAGCAGTGCCTCAAAGATTGTGAATGCCAACCGTCTGCGTGTCCACGCATTGGCTTATAACCTGTTTAACTGGTTTCGTCGGCTGGCACTTCCGGCGAGTATGAGAAAGCAGCGAATTGGCACCATACGATTGAAGCTGCTGAAAATTGCGGCAAAAGCAGTCCATTCAGCAAGGTATGTCATCTTTAAACTGTGCAGCAGCTGTCCGTACAAGCAGGAATTTCAGGATACGCTACGCAATATCAGCCGACTGCAGCCACTTCTGGAGTAACCGTAAATTTTGATCCTTGATCATCTCAAATGCGTCTGTAAACAGCCATAGGGATTTTGCGCCCTTTTGGGGATAACTTTTCGCACAGCGCAGTTGAGAAGTCAAAGCAATCACATAAATCGGCGAAGGTGTGTTCATACTTTTATCGCCGTGAATAATTCAGGTTAAATAATCATAATCGTTATGAAAGATTTCATTCCCTGCTTTTGTTACATACTTTCCCAACACGATACTGCGCGGATATGCGTTACCATGATCGAACGCCACGAGATTCGCGTCCTTATCTACGATAAGAAATTGATTGAAGGAGTGGGATACATATCCGAATGTATAGGAGGCTACCTCTGAAACACAGTCGGTAACTTCCATATGACTTACTCGGATGGAAAATATCAGGTTCGCCTGATGATTTCTTCCATCTTCCGATTGATACATTTGATGGCTTGTCCTAATATATATAGCATGTCGTCATATTCGGCATAGCGAAGATTTCCGGATCTAAACGGCACGGGTCGTATTGATATCGCTCAAACTGGTCTGGCCTAATCTTTCCCATTGTTTTGAGTATTTCACGACGCGGATCACTTCTTTGGAATCCTCTTCCTCTTCGTTTTCTTGCCCGAACATCAAGAAATTGTGTCGGTCGCCGCAGGAAAAGCCTCCCCAGATAGGAAGCTCCATGCGAATCTTTTGAGAGGACTGGAGACGAAAATCTTCGTCATATGTTTCAATGACAGCGAAATCCTTTCCGCATTCCACTCGTGTCAGAGCGTCCTCTTCCTCATACAAGTAGACTCTTGACGGAGAAGAACAATTCCAATATGAATACGATGAATTAGGAAAATGATAGGTACTGTTACAGGTTGTTGATCGAAATGGTCTGGGAGAAGCTTCGGAATCCGAAAGAGCGGAAGCGAAGACTTGCGTCGGCATCTTTGCCAGCATCATACATAAGACCGGAAAAACAGTAATTGCTTTTTTATTCATGTTCTAACGATCTCCTTTCAAAAAGAACTATCACGCATCCCGTTTCTCTCCGTTCTCCGGAATCCTCTATGACGGTCAGTATTCCGAACCGTTGCCCGATCCGGTTCTGCTTCCTCATTGTATTCTTCCATTCAAAAAATCCCAGCGGACGGGCTATCAGCTCGTTCGCTGGGAGAAAAACCAGTTTGTGATGTCGTTTCTTTCGTGTTGTTTATTTTTTCTCTTCTCTCTTGGCCTCCTTGCGCCCTTTGTAGAGAGCTCGGCCGGTTAACAGTACCCCGAGCAGGGACAGTGCCATCACAGCGATCCAGAGTGTAAGAGGACTGGTTTCGCCGGTCTGAACTACGTTTGAACGGTCCGGCGTCTCAGGAGGATTCTCCGACGGAGTATTTGGCGAACCGGAAGGATTGTATGAAAGATCCGGCTCATCCGGCTTGTCATTGACCACGATCACGACCCGGTCCTGTTCGCCTGGAATGGTTCCGTTCTCCTCTGTATAGGTCGTAGCGTAGCCGTTTTGGTTTGCCTCTTGTTCGGTGACTTGGTAGGTCACACCTTCCGGCAGGCCGATTGCAGTTTTATTTTCTCCGTGTTTCAGAGTAAACTCGGCAACGCCGTCCGTAAAGAACAGTTCTCCGTACCAACCGTTGATACTCTTATCGCTGAGCTCGACACGGAAGTGCCATTCCCGGTTTCGATCCCCCTCTCCGGTTACGGTTTTGACGACGGTGAGAGTTCCGGTATTTGGCGTATGTGTGTCGTCTTTGCCGTTTCGGAACACGGCGGAGACGGTTTTGCCCTCTGGAATCGTGCCGGTCTCTCCGGTTTGGAAGGTGATATAGCCATCTTGATTGGCTTCGGTTTCGGTTACGGTATAGGTCACACCTTCTGGCAGGCCAACTGCGGTTTTATTCTCTCCGTGTTTCAGAGTAAACTCGGCAACGCCGTCCGTAAAGAACAGTTCTCCGTACCAACCGTTGATGCTCTTGTCGCTGAGTTCGACACGGAAGTGCCATTCTTTTGTTTGATCTCCCCTGCCGGTCACGATTTTGACGACAGTAAGAGCTCCGGTGCCTGGCTCGTGCGGTTCGTCTTTGCCGTTCAAGAACACGGCGGAAGCGGTGTTCCCCTTTGGAATCGTGCCGGTCTCTCCGGTTTTAGAGGTGGTATAGCCATTCTCCCCTGCTTCCTGTTCGGTCACCGTGTAGGTGATGCCCGGCGGAAGGCCGGTGGCGGTTTTACTTTCGCCATGTTTCAGCGTGAATTCGGCAACCCCATCGACAAAGGTCATATCCCCATAAGTGCCATTTACCGATTTATCGCTCAGTTCCACACGGAAATGCCATTCTTTTGTTTTGTCTCCTTTGCCGGTCACGGTCTTTGATACGGCTAAGTTGCCGGTGCTTGGTTCTTTTGGTTTCGCGTTGGTAAAGGTTACTCGATCCAATGTAGTCTTTTCAATGGTCCCTTCGCCATCGTTTCGATCCGTATCGTTGTCCTTAACCGTGGTGGTATAGCCATCTTGATTCGCATCCACCTCGGTCACCGTATAAGTGATACCGTCCGGCAGACCCGTCGCAATGCGAATATCCCCGGACTTTAATGTGAACTCCGCCACACCGTCTTTGAAGGTCATTTCACCGTAGGCTCCGTTGATTGTTTTGTCGCTCAGTTCTACACGAAAATGCCATTCTTTTCGCAAGTCGCCGTCCGACCCCGTCACAGTCTTTTTCACCGAGAGACTCCCGGTATCCGGCTCAGGCTTTGGTTTTTGGTTGAGGAATTTTGCGGATGCTTCACCACCTTCCGGAATGGTTCCCTCGCTTCCTGCCGAAAAGGTCCCATATCCGTCCTGATCGGCTTCCATTTCTGTCACCGTGTAGGTAATCCCGGCGGGAAGACCCGCGGCGCTCTTGGTTTCTCCATCTTCTAGAGCAAACTCCGCTATACCGTCCGCGAACGTCATTTCGCCGTACGTGCCGCTGATGGACTTGTCTCCTAGCTCGACGCGGAAGTGCCAGTCTTTTGTCCGATCCCCGATTCCACTCACGGTTTTCCTCACGATCAGGTTGCCGGTGTTGGGTCCCGGTTGGTCCGACTTGCTGTTAACAAACTCGGCGTCAGCCGTACCACCGCCGGGGATCGTACCGGTATCGCCGCTCGGCGTCGTGGTATACCCGTCCTGGTTTGCCTTATCCTCGGTCACAGTATACGTCACCCCGTCCGGCAGACCTGTTGCGATAAAAACATCACCGGATTTTAAGGTAAACTCTGCCACACCGTCTTTGAAGGTCATTTCACCGTAGGTGCCATTGATTGTTTTGTCGCTCAGCTCGACACGAAAATACCAGTCTTTTTGCCGGTCGCCACCTGAACCTGTCACAGTCTTTTTCACCGAGAGACTTCCGGTATCTGGTCCAGGCTTCGGCTTTTGGTTGAGGAATTTTGCGGATGCCTCATCGTCTTTTAGAATGGTACCATTCTCTCCGGTTGGCGTGGTCGAGTACCCGTCCTGGTTAGCCTCGGTTTCCGTCACGGTGTAGGTAATGCCCGACGGAAGCCCGGTAGCAGTCTTTTTCTCTTCATGTTTGAGGGTAAATTCCGCTACGCCGTTCGTGAAGGTCATGTCGCCGTAGGTTCCGTTGACGGTCTTATCGCTCAGTTCGACATGGAAGTGCCAGTCTTTTGTTGTGTCTCCCTCTTTTCCGGTTACAGATTTCGTGACGGTGAGACTGCCTGTATCAGGAGGGACGATTGGATTGGCAATCTTTAGCGTCTTTCCGTCCTCACTCAGGGAAACCTGACCGTTCAGCTGATTTTCGTTTAGAAGCTCGAGCTTTCTATCTTTTCCAATTTTTACAAAGATCGGTTGTTCAAGTTTGACGTATCCCGACGGTGTGTACGTTTCCATAATGCCGTAAATTGTCTTGCCATCCGCCTTGAGCTTGCCCCAATCCATTTTTGCTCGTCCATCGTTCCCCGTACGCGTAACTTGAACAGGCTCTAACGGATCATCCACTCCTTCGTATTCGAGATTTTCCTTACCCGCTCTTTTTGCTTCCTGTATGGCGTCATCATGGGTTTCGTCGTTGGTATTCGGCACATAAAGGACAAAACGAACATCGGAAACAGGGGTATTCATCCCTTGTGTGCTTTTTATGATAGGAATCGCGGTGTAATGCGAGAATTCCGTTCCACGAATGGACGAAGTGGGGAACGTCGTTTTTACTTCGTCTGACAGAGTTTCAAATCCCTCTACTTTGACGCTATTGTTAACGGCTACATGATCTTGTTTTTTGCCCTCTTCTGTGAGAGCATACGCATAGTGGATGCGCAGATGCGCCTGGTCCGGAACCCGGAGAGCAAATTTGTTTGGTTTGTCTTCATACAACTTTTTCATCCATGTACCCGGTCCGCTCCAAGTCGAGTCGTTATCATCACCCCATGTGTTTCCAGATAGAGTCAGCTCTTTCCACCCGCCGGAGTCTTTATCATACTTTTCCACTCGGATCGAGTTTCCTTCCAGTTTAAGATATTGCTCCGTAGTCTCCTCTGACGCTTCATCCTCTATCTGAAGATAGTCCGTATCCTTCGAAAGGTCCTCCGCGTCCGTGTTGATTTCAATGTAAAACGAGACTTTCCCCGTCTCCTCCAGCGTTGCCTGTTTCGTCAGAGCTCCGGTGGGAAAATCGTTATGACTGGTCACATGGTTCAGGCTTTTCGTCTCTCCATTGTCACCTGTATATTCGACCGTGGCGTTATTATCCACTGTCACACTTGCCTCGTCGCTTGGCATATCGGGCCCGGCTTTCATATCATAGGTGAAGATGTAAGTGTAGCGACCGGTTTGCCCGGCAAAATCCGCCGCAAGGGTCCTTCCATAGACGCTGTCTTGGAAGTCCTTCCAATTTGCGCGGATGGTGCGACCCGTCCAATCGTCCTTCCCTTGATACAGAAAATCCCATGTCTCTCCGCTCGGCATCTTGCGTGTCGCTTTCAGAGTTCCCGGAACGTAACGGAGCTTTTTATCGTATTGATCGACAAAAAAGATATCTTTTGCGTCTGTGGGAAGAGCGCTATCGTTGTTTTCTCCGTTCTGAAACGTCACGGTATAGGTGATGAGTTTTTCATCCTCATTCACCAAATCCACTTTGACATCGCCTTGTTTGGTGAGGGGAGAAACCAGGTTGAGCTCTTCATCGTCAGAGCTTTGGCTGTCGTTAATACCTGCAAGAGCATCGTTATAAACAATGATATCGCCCATCAGAGAGATATATTCCGCAAGGGTCGCAGCATCATGATACGATATATGATCGTGTGTTTTAGAATCGACAAAGAAAGCCTTCTTTGGGTCTATCGTATACGTGTAGACGATCGTTACCTGCTTATTCTGCAAAGCCTCTGGCCACGCCCCGTAAAGTTTGGTATATTCATACTGATAATGGTCTCGTGCTTTTTCATCATGATGAGGATTCAGCACAATCGCTGTGGAATCCGTATACGGTTTTTTCCAATTGTTATCTTTTAACGCCCCGTCTAACGGCTCACCCAATTCGGATACGTCATAAACCCCAAACGTATGGCCCGATTCCCCATCTTTTGTAAAGGACCATTCTTTTTCTTCATCGCCCTCCGTATATCTCGCAATCACGGATTCCACGTCAATCGCTTTCGACGTATCGATATATCCTTTGTCATTTTCGGCATAAGCCACGTGCATTCTGTCAATCAGGCCCGCGATGATGCCGTATGCGCCCGGCGCTTCATCCCCGACATTCGCACTGACATCCACTTCCACCGTATAACGCAACTTATCCCCGCCGTCTATGATTTCCCCCTCTTTGACTGCGTGGATTCCCGCTAGGCCGTAGTTAACCGTTGCTTCAGATTCTCTAGATTTTGTCTCACTGGGAAGTGTCGCATCAACTTTGTTTGTGTAGGTACCATATCTGTTCTCTCCTTTGGTCAGAATATGCATCTTCAGCCGGTGGCCATTCGACTGGAACAATTGTTTTTTCAAATCCTCCGGTGCCTCAGAAAAATCAAAAGTAACAGTGTTGCCTTCGCCTCTTGTCATATATTGTTTAATATCAGGATTCCAAGCAGCAGTATCTTTTTTATAGACAAATGCCTTCTGTTTGGTCTCACCATTCTCATCGTACTCAAAGAGCACACCTATGATATCATCAAACGTAATACCCTTTGGCAGCGTATCGGTGAATGTTGTGTCGTACAGTTCTAGATAAGGATCATACGCCTCTATGAGCCACTCAATCGGGTTTTTATAACCCCAGAAACTTGTATCGTCGGGAGTTTCGCGTATCCAACCCTTTTTTTCTAACGTACCAAAAAAGACTCGCTCCTCATCTTTGTCCGTCATAGGTGCCCAGCTTTGGCCCTCTGGCGGGCTCGCTGTAGCTTCATTGTTGACCAGAAAGGAACCAAGTGCCTCCGGAAGTTGATCCAGAAGGTCTGTTACATCCAGCTGATATTCGATCTCTACACTTTCGCCGGCAGGTACATCGCTGGGGTAAGTAAAGCTCAATTTCCCACTTTCTTTGTCATAATTGACGTTCCCACTAAACTTTTCGTCGCTTATTTTTAAACTCCCATCTACATACTTGGGATATTTTCCATCCTGACCAAATACAGAAAAAGAATCCGCAAATAGAAACCCGCCAGACAATGTTTCTTTCGTAGGGTTTGTAATCTTCACTTTATAGGTGATGTAGTGGTTTTCGGGATCGTAGCCCATCGCAACCTTACTCAGAACAGGCTCTTTGCTGTGATCAGGTTCATAATTACCTGTTCCGTCCCCGCCGACAATATCCAACTTACTCACATCGGCGTCTTCGGAAAGTGTTCCCCTAAATTCAACAGTGAATTCGTCTATCATACTGTCATCCACTTTGTCATAACGCTTCAACAGCCCCTTGCCATCTTTCACCACTTTTACATCTTCAAGGAGTTCCGTGTTTTCTCCCAGCTCCGCAGTGACATCGGCTCCCAGCGGAACATAAAGCCATTCTCCATCTTCAATTCCTTCTAAGTCTTCCTCACTTAATCCTACCTCTTCTAATTCTTTCCGAGTAGCACCCTTGAAAAACTTTTTTGAACCATCAGGTTCCTTAAAGTGAAGTTTAACTCTATATTTCTTACCCGGAACCATCTGTTCCTGAGTAACAGGCTTTCCATCTTCATCCAATATTTCGATCGAGGACTCGAATGCAGGGTCTGACATATTCCAAGAAGTTTCACCTGACGTTTCGCCTTCCTCTTGTGCCGCAGGTTCCCCCTGTGCCGCATCGACATTGTTCGGTTCCTGCATCATCTCATTGATCCTGTTGCGGCGCAGATTCTTCTCCCGATATATCGTCGCCTTCTTCAGGCATTACAGGATCCTCTGGGACCTCTTGCTCTTCCCAAACCTCAGACCCGCCAGCGACTTCTGTTTCAACGGAGGTTTCCCCTTCGGGAACAATCCTATCTGACAGGTCTTCCCCTCGCACGGTCAGACTATCCATCATGCCTGCAAAGAGGCAGATACCCAGCACCAGAGCGACCCATCTATTCCTTTTTGCCCTTTTTTTCATACCCATCACCTTTCTACCCGAAATTCTTAAACTATGAGAAAATCAGATATTCTACCTCTATATCTCGTAAAGAATCCTTCCATCATTCCGTTTAATAAACCGGACCTTCCTCTCAAATATGAAAATCTATCAATCAATTCTACCCCCCCTTACATTTTTCAAGAATTTTTCCATGATTCCCGGCTTTTTCTACCGGGAAAATTATATGAACGGAGAGGATTTCATTCCCTGAGAAGAAAAAGGACATTCTTGTTGGCAAAGGTCAAAAGTTCGAGCCGATAGGCATCAAAGACGTTCTGTCGGAGAAACGGCTTAAGCGGGGATACGCCCTCTTTATCCTCCTCCGTTTTCCCTGCTGCCGTTCGCACCCGTATGTCCAGCAGACCTTCCAATAAAAACAGACTCTCCATTCCCTGGCAACATTTCGTTTGCCCGGGGAATCGAGAGTCTTTCTTTTCTATATAAGCAGAAACCCTGCACAGATTCTATCGGTTTTCTTAGAATGCAGTTGCGATCTCTCGCACAGTTCTTACAGAGTTTCCCATTGTTATACCGTTTCCGGTCGGTCCTGCAGTTCCTGTTCCATCACGTCCCGCTTCATGCGGTAAAAGGTGCTGACCGCTACGCCG
>CAYTKT010000034.1:0-24899 GCA_964438605.1 uncultured Oscillospiraceae bacterium | reverse complement strand
TGAAATATGCGTGAGGAGAACGGGATTTTCGCAGAATGAAGTATTCTGCGAAAATTCTGCAGACAACATACCATTATTTTATCCGCTCAAAGGAAAAAGAAACGTTCTTTTTTGTGATGAATTTTACCGGATGTCGAGTGGGAGGATCAGATAAGAATTTTCTTGTAGGAAAATGAATCCACCTTAATGTTGGAACAGGAGGAGAGAGCGGTCTGTAAATGAAATTGCTCAGAGAGAAGGGAATGCATGTACACACTAGAGGACAGTAAAATCGTGGAAGAAGTAAAATGCGGAAATAATTTCGGTTATATACTGGAAAATGAAAATTATTTTATGAGTACAGATTACAAGGTACTTCAAAGTCAGACAAACGATATTTTCGTTCCCTGCATGAAAATGATGTACAACGGGAAGATTGAGCTGTTTTATCTGACGGAGGATTGCCGAAAGATGTCTTCCATGCTGACCGGAATCACAACAGACGCACTGATCCAGATTGTGACCGGTCTGCTTAAAAATATTGTAGAGGTAGAAAATAATGGTTTTCTATCGAGTGAAAATATCGATATTTCGTGGGATAAGATTTTTGTTGATAGGAATACGTTAAAAGTAAAATTGGTTTATCTGCCGATCAATTTCAAGATATTTCACAGTCATTTTGAATTTGAAAGCAGACTGCGGTCGAATCTGATTAAACTGGTCAATCAAATTGCCCCATCGCCGGATTCGCGAATGGAGAAGTTTCTTACGGATTTGTCGAACAGTTCGCTGTCACTGAAGGATCTGTGCAGTGG
This sequence comes from uncultured Oscillospiraceae bacterium, assembly GCA_964438605.1. Classification (GTDB taxonomy): domain Bacteria; phylum Bacillota; class Clostridia; order Peptostreptococcales; family Anaerovoracaceae; genus Alangreenwoodia. Next base: position 24,105 of record CAYTKT010000034.1, on the reverse strand, counting down.
AGGAAAATGGGAAGAGTCTGTTTCAAAGAAAGAGGACAGCGTCCTCCGCCTTGTAGCTATCAACGTGCCGAATCACTTTGAGATTCTGCTCGATCAGGCTTCTACGCTGATCGGAAAAAAAGCAGAAATCGTCGACGCCGTGATTCCTTTTAACCGGATGATCAGTCGAAAGCACTGCCGAATCACGAGAAAAGACCGCGAATACTACATATCGGATGAAGGAAGTGCGAATGGAACGTATGTAAATCGTACGAAGCTCATACCGGGGCAGCAGTATCGTATCCAGCGCGGAGATATGATCCGGCTGGCTGACAGCGATTTTCGAATCGAATAAACAGAGGAGGAAGGTGTTGAAATGGCGAGACCACGTGTGATTGTTGCGGATACGGATATGAATTATATTCTTCCGCTGCAGTTGAAATTTGCGAAAGATTTTTTTGACAAGATTGATCTGGAGATCATAACCGAGGCGGAATATTTTCAACGTCTGTTCCTGGAGGCTCAGAAAGCAGATCTTCTTCTGGTGTCGGACCGGTTATATGATGAGACTCTGCAGCGGCACGACATTACGAATATATTTGTGATGACGGAGCAGTACGAAGCGGAAGAGAGTACTGGAGGCAGGAATGTCACCCGTATTTTTAAGTATACGAGCATTAAAGAAATCTTTAACGTCATCGTCAGCAAAAGCATGGAAATTTTAACCGGCACAGCGATCTCGAAAAAAGCATCGCAAATTGTCCTGGTATGTTCCGCTTGCGGAGGAACTGGAAAGACAACGGTTGCCCTGGGTGTCAGTGCCTGCTTGACGCTGAATTATAAAAAAGTGCTCTATCTGAATGCAGACCGGATGCAGACGTTTCAGTACGGATTGGAGAACGACGCTCCAATCATGGAAAATGACGTCTACACGAAACTGTCTGAACCGTCGGAAAACGTGTACAACGAAATCAAACATGTGGTGCGAAAAGAGTTGTTTTCCTATCTTCCACCGTTTAAAGCGGCTCTGATGTCTTTGGGCCTGTCTTACTCTGTTTTTGGGATCATCGCAAAGAGCGCGAAACACACGGGAGAATATGATTATGTCGTGATCGATGCGGATACTGTTTTTGACGAAGAAAAAGCGGAACTGATTCAAATGGCAGACCGTGTGATCGTCGTGACCACCCAGCGGAAATCCTCTGTCTATGCGACAAATGTGCTGGTCAGCAATGTCAACGGCATGAACGACGAGAAATATATTTTTATCTGTAATGATTTTAAAAAAGAAGAATACAATGCGCTTGTCTCAGAGGATGTACCGATGAAATTTTCGGTTAGCGATTATATCGAGCATATTTACGATTACGATTCGATGAAGTGCGGTGATTTTTCGAATATCCTGGGGATCCAGAAGACGGCATTCCTCGTTTTGTAAAGGAGTTTGGTGACAATGAGCGAAGAAAATGTAGTTATAAATTTTGAAATGGTAAAGAGAGGCGAGAATCGGGATCTTGACGTACCTCTCGATATGACAGCAAATGAATTCGTGACCGCCATGAATGAGGCGTATCAACTTGGCATAGATGTCGGAAATATTAAAAATTGTTATTTACAGGCGGAAAATCCGATTGCGCTACTTCGGGGCGATAAAACGCTTGGAGAATTCGGAATACGCAATGGCAGTAAAATTTATTTTACAAGATAAACATTTTAGATTGGTGGGAGGATATGAAAACTCGGTATAAGGTAGTGATATCAAATCGGAATCTCTACAAGGAAGTAGAACTTTCTCCAGAGATGACGCATCTGACGATCGGGACGACGGTCGATGCGGAGGTACGTTTGCGAAAGGAGTTGTTTTTTGGCGTAATTCTATTGGATTTTACACGTTCCAAAGACGGCTGGAATCTTGTTTGTTCCGATAATCTGTATTTTAATATGGGGGATGTGCGAAAACTGGTCAGTCTTTCCCTGGAACACGGGATGGAATGGGAGGTTTGCTATCAGAATTCCGATAATACGGCCCTTTCTCTCCAGTTTCTGATCGATTTTGATTACGAGACGAAGGATTATAACCGGAAAATCGATTTCCAAGGAATTCCGGAGATCAAAATCGGCGGCGCACCTGATTCCAATATTCAGATCACGGATGAGGATCTAGGAAAAGACGCGGTCTTTTTGCAGCGGCAAAACGACACCCTGTATCTGATCGATCCGGGCTGTCGATACGGCGTCTATGTGAACGGTGCGCGAATTTCCAAACGACAGGAGATCAGGGAACACGACTTCTTTTCTCTCGTCGGCTGCAGCTTTTATTACAAGGAAAACTGTCTGTACACATCGGAAAAAACGACCATACGGCTTTCCGGGTTATCGCAGAGTTTCCTAGAGTCTCATGCGACCGTCTTTCGCTATCCGAAATTTCACCGCAATACGAGAGTGCAGCATCAGATCCCGGAAGAGCCGGTCGAAGTTCAACAACCGTCAGCGAAACCGACGCTGCAGAACCGGAGTATTCTGCTGACCATCCTGCCAATGCTTGTCATGATTGCTATGACCATTCTTCTGCGCGGCGTCATGGGCGGCGGAGGAACATTCGTCATTTACAGTGCTGTATCAATGGGCATGGGTGTCATCGTTTCTGTCATTACCTATATCCAGGATACAAAGACATTTCGGGAGGAGACGAAAAAACGGGAAGAATCCTATCTGCAGTATATTGACGAAAAAGAACAGCGGATACAAGAAATGCGGACAGAAGAACTGCGCATTCGCCGGCTGATCTACGAGTCAATCGAAAACGGTCTGAGCGAAGTCGACCAGTTTGGACGGAGACTTTTTGAGCGGACGATTCAAGATCCGGATTATCTGCAGATCTACCTGGGAACGGGAAAAATCGAAGCGTCTTGTGCGGTCACCTTTTCCAAGCAGGAATTTATCGATACAGAAGATCCGATCTCCCTGCTTCCGGCACAACTGGCAGAAACCTACCGCTATATCGACGACGCGCCGATCATCTCGGATTTCAACGCCTCGTGCGGGGTCGGCATTGTCGGAAGAATTGACGCGCTCCGGCAGATGCTGAAAAATATCACGCTCGATCTGGCGATTCGTCACTTTTATAAAGAAGTCCGCCTGGTATACCTTCTCGATGAGAATTATGTAGAATCGTTTGAGTGGTTAAAATGGCTGCGCAACGTGGAAAATGAGACGCTCGACATTCGCAATATCGCTTGTGATGAAGAAAGTCAAAACGTCGTACTGGAATATTTGTATACCGTTTTGTCTGGCAGAGAAAATTTCCTTCGGGAAGAAAAAAACTACCTGTTTCAGGAACAGTATGTCGTCTTTGTTACGGATTCAATGTCGATCGTCAGCCATCCGGTTTCGAGATATATCGAACAAAGCAGGCGATTTGGCTTTACTTTTGTGTTTCTGGAGGAGTATGAAGAAAATCTGCCGCAGGGATGTAACGAAATTCTCCGGCTCGGTGAACAGCGGCAGGGGCACGCGTTAAGGACGGTCAACGGAGAAGCTGTTGCGGAGTTCACCTATCCGGCGATTTCTGACCGGATGGCGCAGCAGACGGCGCTGAAGCTCGGCGCCGTGTATGTGGACGAAATCTCCCTGGAAGCGCAGCTGACCAAAAACATTACGATATTTGAGCTTTTAGGGATTATCTCTGCGGACGACCTCGATTTGTCGAAACGGTGGGAGAGTTCTCAGGTATATCGGACCATCGCGGCGCCGATTGGAGTCCGAAGCGGCGGGGAGATTGTTTCCCTTGATATCAGTGACAAAGGAGCCGGTCACGGACCGCACGGCCTCGTCGCCGGAACGACCGGTTCCGGAAAGAGTGAACTTCTGCAGACGTATATTCTGTCGATTGCGACGCTGTTCCATCCGTATGATGTGGGGTTTGTTCTCATCGATTTTAAGGGTGGCGGTATGGCAAATCAGTTCGAACATCTGCCGCATCTGATCGGCACGATCACAAATATCGACGGCAGGGAGATCAATCGTTCGCTTCTTTCAATTAAGGCGGAACTCGTCAAACGCCAGGAAATGTTTTCTGAAGCGGGCGTTAATCACATCAACGACTACATCAGGCTGTTTAAGGCGGGCGCCGTAGAAACACCGATCCCGCACCTTGTCATCATCGTCGACGAGTTTGCGGAACTGAAAGCGGAGCATCCGGACTTCATGAAAGAATTGATCTCGGCAGCCAGAATCGGACGAACGCTAGGCGTTCATCTGATTCTGGCAACCCAAAAACCGGCTGGCGTTGTCGATGCACAGATCTGGTCGAATTCCAAATTTAGATTTTGTCTCAAGGTGCAGACAAAGGATGACAGCAACGAGGTGATCAAAAGTCCGCTGGCGGCGGAGATCGTGGAGCCGGGGCGTGCGTATTTTCAGGTCGGAAACAATGAGGTGTTTGAATTGATTCAGTCGGCTTACAGCGGCGCAAATGTTCCGGCAGGCAATGATCTGAGCGAACGGATTTATTCCATCTACGAACGGAATCTGTGGGGAAAGAAAACGCTGGTTTATACCAATCAGAAAAAAGAAGAATCGTCCAATCAGGAATCTCAATTACAGGCGATTGTTGATTACGTCGAACTTTACTGTCAGGCAAACAATATCGAGCGTCTTCCGGGAATCTGTCTGCCGCCGCTGGAGACGGTGGTCCGGACGGACCAGCTGGATTACGGAACGAGTTCAGAGTTCGCGTCGTTTTCCGTTCCGGTCGGTTTTTATGACGATCCGGAACAGCAGCGTCAGGGAGTCGTTACGCTTGAACTGGCAAAAGAAAACGTATATATCGTCGGCTCTGCGCAGACCGGCAAGACCGTATTGCTTCAGACGATCACTTACGGCCTCATTCGGAGTTATACGCCGCGCCAGGTTCATTTATATATGATCGACTGCGGGAGTATGGTGCTGAAAATTTTTGAGGATTCCGCTCATGTCGGCGGCGTTGTTTTGTCGAACGAGGAGGAGAAGTGCAAAAATTTATTTAAATTGCTGAATACGGTTATTGGAGAAAGAAAACAGATTTTGTCGGGCAAGGGCGTCGGAAATTTTGCTTCGTATCTCGAAGCCGGTTATACGGATATGCCGCTCGTCGTCGTCATGATCGACAATATGGCGGCGTTCAAAGAGTATTTTCCGAATCAGGCGGAACAGCTCAACAGTCTGGCGCGGGAAGCGCAGGGTGTGGGACTTTCGTTTATCGTGACGGCGTCGGCGTCCAATGCGCTGAGCTATCGTACACAGGCCAGCTTCGGACGAAAGATCGTGTATCACTGCAACGATTCCTCGGAGTACAGCAATGTGTTCGGCCATTGTAAAGAAACGCCGGCGGAGAATCCGGGACGCGCGCTGTTTCTGCTCGACAAGCGGATTCTTGAGTGGCAGACTGCGATCTTTGGAGCGAGCAAAAAAGAAGCGGAGCGCAGTCAGGAATTCCGTGCGTTTATCAATACGGTCAATATGACGTGCGATGCCCGGGCGATACAGATCCCGATGGTGCCGGAACGTTTAGTTCTGGCGGATGAAATGAAGGCGAATCCGAAACGTTTCCAGGATGCTGGAATTATTCCAATCGGCATGGATTTCTCAACGGTCGATTTTTCCTGTTTGGATATTGAGCGGACGGGTTCGCTGACGCTTCTGGGCGACAGCGATGCGAAAACGCGTTTTGTCAAAGGAATGTTTTATATTCTGGCGAAAAATATTGTTTTCCATAATGTGGAAGCTATCGTGCTTGACGACAGACAGAAAAATCTGGAGGAGGTCGGTTCTTATGGATTTGTGAGAGATTATACGTCCGATGCTGCGGAAGGCCTGGCGCTGCTTCAGCAGTTCTATAGCGAGCTGAACGTCCGGTCAGAGATGGAAGATACGTCGGAGATATCGACAATCCTGCTGGTTATGCAAAATCCGGATCTTTTCCGGCAAATCTGCGCGGATAAGAGCATGAGCAGGGAACTGGCAGCCGCGTTAAAGCAGGCAAATGAGACGAAAGGTTTTCTTCTGCTGACCCCGGTGGAAAATGCGGTGATCGGTTTCAGTTCTTCCGAGGCGTTGAAGACCGCACGCGATGAACGCAGGGGAATTTTATTCGCACCGGCGGAAGAAAATAAATTCTTTGAAGTGAGCGGACGAATCAGAGGCGATCGTTCGTTTGATCAAACGATGGGATACCGTTTTGAAGGCGGTGACTACTCAAGGATTAAGCTGTTTGAGTGAACACATGTCGAAGAGAGCGAATCCCATGATGAAACAGGAGGATGAAATACAGATATGGAGGAGAAAAATGGAACGTATTCCAAAAAACAAAGTGGCAGCGGTAAAAGTGTAGGCGTTGGAGGAAGCACCGGCGGAGGTGGAGGCCGTGGCTGGGGAAGCGGAAAAAGCGGCAGCATGGTTTCGGGGACGATCAATACGCAGACCATCAACAATACGCATACGCAGATGAAGGAAATCGTAGAGTCCTATAAAAATCTGACAATGCGGGTTCATCAGATTACAGATGATGTGAGGAGAAACTGGGTTGGAGAAGGGCGAAATGAGTTTGAAACGCAGTATACGATCCTGATTTGCAAGATCGAAGATTTTGACAGCACTCTGCAGGAGATGTATAAGGCGCTTGTGGACGCGGAACAAGCTTATGAAGACAAAGACGACGAACTTAGACAAAGTTTTGTGACGGCGAAAAGTTAGTGAAAAGATGAATGGTTTCGTACAGTACGGAATAAGGAATGAGAAATGGAGTGATCAAAATGATGGACAGCAAGTGGTATGACCAGCAGTATGGGATCTTCAAAGATAAAGTGAAAGATTATGAAAGAGATATCCAGGAACTGGAGCGGATCCGGGATTGCCTGCAAAATGGTTTTGACGGGGAAGCGAATGATGTAAACCAGAAGATGGACGGCCTGCGGCAGGATTTGGTCCAGTCGGTCCGGCAGGATGCCTGTTTTGGGAGAATCGCCGATGCGTGCGACGATTACCGGGAAGCTTCCGTGGCATCGGATAACAAGCTGAACGGGGCTTTGACGAATTTGAATGAAGAGATCCGTTATTTGGAACGATTAAAAAGTTCGGCCGAAACACAGCGCGATCAAAATGCAACACAGCGTGATACAGCGAGAGAACGGGAACGTCAGGAGTATCTCGATCGTTTGAATGGCGGCTTGCTATCGTTTTAAAATCGACTCTTTGTTTCTTCTTGAATGGTGCAAAACGGAAAAGAGGTGTAAAAAACTATGAGTGTAGCGATCATATCCTACAGGAGTTTGGAAGACGCTTCTAAGGGAGCGGAAAATGTTGCGAAAAAACTGGAGACATACGCGAATCACCTTGACAGTCAGGTCTACGCAAAGCTGAATAATTACCGGGCAAGTCACGAGCAGACATCGAATATTCAGTCGGCAAAAGACCGCCTGAATCGCAAAATGCAGAGTCTGCGGGAAAAATCGACGGCTTATTCGCGGTATTCCAGGGATTTGTCAGTGGTGAAAGAAACATGTCTTTCCACGGATAAAGCGGTGCGTGCGACCGTTTCGCGTTTGACGGGAAACTTTAAAAGTGCACATGGCATAGTGACCAATGTGGTGGCAGAAACCATGATTTCTTTGCAGGTACAAGGAAGAAATAAAACTTTTATCGGGCGCTGGATGGGGGATACTGTCGCTGAGGCCGGAGCAATCAAAGAATACATCGAAGAATCGGTTAAGGACTGGTGGAATTATGAGGGCGGACAGCAACTGGTCACCGGTGTGGTGGAAGCGGTGTGTGCGGTTGTCCTCGCCGTTGGATTGCTGCTTGGATCGCTGCTTAGTGGAAATGGGATTGTTCTTGCTGTTGCAGGCCTGATACTTGCCACGATAAACGGAATCACGAATATTATCAATGAATCCAGGGCTTATGAAGCGGTGCAAAACGGCGATCCCGCTTTGGGGCGACGTCTAAGCGCGGAAGACACGGTACAGGAAACGCTGCGCCGGGAAAGCGATTCGGAGGTCTGGCATATGGTGGCAGAAGGATTTGAAATAGCCGGTGTTGTAATTGCGATAGCATCGCTTTTACAAAGTGCAGTGAGCTTGATTAAAAATGTCTATGGATGGACGACCGGTTCGATGGCGAATCTTAAAGATTTAAGAGTAAAAGATATTTTAACGAAAGGCGGCATGAAGGAAATGATGAGGGGAGCGGGATCAAGCATCAAAAACGGTTGGAAAAATCTCACAACCTCTTTAAAAACGGGGAATTTCAGCAGTATAAAAGAGGCCGCACTTAATTCAAGAAATGACTTCCTCAACAACCTGAAAGATAAATATTTAAATTTTGATACAATAGAAGAAGGCATGAAGTCTGTGGGGAGTATCGGATCTCTCACAACGGAAATATTAAAAAAAGATTTTTCCCTCAAAAGTATTGGAGAACAGTTACGTACTTTTGTGTTGGAAAACTGGACGATCGGAAGGATTACGACGTATGATTCGGAAAAAGGCGGAGGCATTTTGTCATATAAAGACTCTTGGATGACTGCTTCAAGCTTTTCGGACATGGTCGATAAACTGAAAGCTCTGCCCCAAAACGGGATCTTTCAAGATGATCCAGTACTTGGCCAACATATGATGGATAAATTCTCTAAACCATGTTCCTTCCATATTGATATTCCGCACAATATCGTACCGGCTTTGTAACCGTTGAAAAACGGACGGAGCCGCCAGCGGCAGAAAAATGTGCGGACCGGATGCGATCATGTGTGAAAGGAAAGACGGAAAGGTTTTGATATGAATACACCTGATTATATTCTCAGATTTGATGACGGACGGATGGGAGCAAATGAAAAAAGTATTTTTTATCGTCTTGTCCGATACCTGCTGGCCTTGTTTGTAATTCTGACAGTGACAGGTTCACTGGCGACGGGAAGTTTTTTGCTCGCGGATTCTTCGCCCATCGTGTGGGTCGGCGTTCTGGCTATGGTCATCTGCCTGATTACAGGCGGCGGCCATCACAGAGGACGATGTTATACAGAACTCTGGTTTTACGAAGATTGCTTTGTTCAGTATATTCCACGGCATTATTATTCCGGAAAAAAGAGCCGGAAAGAGTACCGTCGGATGAATTACCGGGATGTGAAAGAATGCACGTACCGTGTGCAGAATCATAAGATATTGTTTCTGGGAAAAATCGAAGGAATTTTCTATCAATATAACCGGGACGGAACTCTCAAGGAAAAACCGTCTTATCACAAGACAACAGATTCCGGCACTTATTTTTATACCGTATTTGAGCCGGAAATTGATTTTGTCAAAGAGATCGAAGAACATACGCCGCTGAAAGTGGCAATTGAATGAACATAGAATAAACGAACAAGTCGAAAGAGAAATCGTGTGCCGTATGGCGGATAAAACGATGTCAAAAAGGAGAAAGAATCATATGCAAAACGATATGCAGGCGAGGGAAGAGACGCTGCGGGCGCAGGATCTGAATCAGCAGGGCAGTATGCTGCTTAAGACCGGAAATATCGAAGCAGCGCGGGAAAAATTTGAAGAGGCGATTGAAATCGAACCGATGCTGATGGACAGTTATAAAAATTACGGCGAACTCTATCTGCTGACGGGCGATTATCAGGAGGCAAAGAATTACTATAAAAAAGCGCTGCTGATCGAAAAGGCGGGCGACGTATATTTTCAGTATGGAAATGCGTGCTTTCTGAACGATGAACCGCATGAGGGGCTCGATTATTATAACCGGGCGCTTTCGGCAGGATACGACAGCGACGAAATGTTTTTCTTTATGGGCCTGGCCTATGAACATATGAACGACGATACGATGGCACTGCGTTACATTCAGAAAGCGATCAATAAGAATCCGTCCCGCCCGGATTATAAAGTCAAAAAAATCAGTATTCTGCTTCGCCTGAATGAGACCGGCGAAGCGAAAGAGGCCGTGGAAGATCTTCTTCGGAACGATCCGGAACTCTATGACGGTTATCATATGAAAACGATACTCCTGCTTCAGGAGGGAAATTTTGAAGAAGCTGTAGAATTCTCAAAGAAAGCGTCGGAGCGTTTTCCGGAAGATGCCGATCTTCTTTTCGATTATGCGCAGGCGCTGGCACGAAGCGGCCGGTATGACGATACGGTCGTTTTGATCGAAAGAGCGAAGCGCCTGAAATATTATGAAAACGCGAAGACACGGTTTACGTTCCTTGAATCACAGATCTACGCGGAAAAAAATGATTTCGATCAGGCTATCGAAAAATGTCTGGAATGTATTGCGCCGGAAAATGAAGTACTGCCGGAATTTGAGGGGCAGGTTCGCTTTATGCTGGTTAATTTGTATATAACGAAGACGGATTTTGAGAACGCTCTGTCCCAGGCGGAAGCAATCCTCGAACGCGATATGCGGGATTCTTATTATTTCGCTGCGCTGTATTACAAGCCGTTCTGCCTGGCGAAGCTCGGCAGAGAAGAAGAATCGAAGCATTATTATCAGGAAGCGATTTCGCTTTACCGTCTGGCGACGCTGGAAAATCCGGAAGCGTTTGAGGCATATCTTTATCGTGCGATGTGCCTCAAGGATATGGAACAATACGACGAAGCGCTTGAACTTCTGGATTTTATGGAGCAGCTGAGCGACGGGCAGATCGCGGAAGTCTACACAATCCGTGCCGACCTTTATAAATTGATGGAAAAACCGACACTGCAAAAGGAAGCGCTGGAAAAAGCGTATAAACTGAAACCGGAGTTGAGAGAACTTTTCCAGGAGGAGGAATAAGAGATGTCAATCGATAACCAGGGAAATACTGATCTCGCATTCGATACCGACGTGTTCCGGAATTCGGCGAATCAGTATAAGAACGTTGCGGATGAAATGCGCAGCATGGCGTCAAGGCTGAATTCTCTGCTGCTGACGCTGAAAAGCAGCGGCTGGACGACGCCGGCGGGCACCGCATTTCAAAGTATGGTGGATACGAACTGGAAACAGAATATCGATAAATACGCAGCACTGCTCGATACGCTCTGCCAGATTCTGATAGAGTCCGCGGGCAGATATGATACCTTGATGGAAACTTGCGTCAGACAGACGAAGCTGAATTACAGCGAATAGGGCATTACAGCGAATACGCTGATGCTATAAATTTTATATCACAATTTTATTATTCATTGAAAGGAGAAAATGTTATGGCAGACATTAGAGTAACACCGGAAACCTTAGAATCGCAGGGAAATGATCTGATCAGCTATGCGGAGGATCTGAGAAACATTCTCAACAGTATCACTTCCAAAGTTCAGGAAATCGACGGCGGATGGGACGGCCTGGGCCAGACTGCATACATCGATATGTACAATACGATGAAAACGAGTCTCGACCAGTTCCCTGATTTGGTAGACTCCCTCGGCAACGCGACGGTATCAGCGGCTCAGGCATATGCTCAGGTTGACGAGCAACTGCAGGGCAGCTTTAATTCTGCGATGTAAAGGCCTTCGGCATTTTACAGACAGGCAGATACGAAAATTGATTCAAAGTTCCGTCGGATGTTTGACGGATTATAGTGCGGCTCTTGGTATAAAAAAGAGACGAGCTTTCTTTTCAGATTTTTTTAGAGACGAACCTGTTTTAAAACAGGTTCGTCTGTGATTACGGGTCGGATAGACCCTGTTGAGTGCGCTGGAGTTTCTCAACAGAGAAACGGAAGCGACTTTTTAATCCGGAAAGCAAAGAGACAACGGGGCGTATGTTCTGAGAGAGGAAAGACATATGTGGGTAATCATAATTGCGGTGCTGGCCGCCGCGGCCACCGTTATCGTATTTTTTATGATACGAAGCCGAAAACGGTCTGTGAGAGGAAGAAAGATATGTCCGGAATGCGGAGAAAGCAATCTGGAGGATGCGATTTTCTGCATAAAATGTGGGAAAAAATTCAGGAAAGAAACAATCACCTGTCCGCATTGTAAAGCCGTGGTGCAGAGCGGAAGCCTTTATTGCTCGAACTGCGGGAAGAAAATCGAAACGGCTCCGGATTTCGAGGAAGACGGGAAAACGATGATGATCCATTATGCGACCGTCTGCGATTACTGCGGAGCTCTCGCGACCGGAGATCAGGCATATTGTGAAAAATGTGGAAGACCTTTGAGAGAGATGATAGAGGACGAAGACGCCGAGGTGACAATGCTGCTCGGTACAGATGACGGGAATACGGCATTTTTGGAATTCTTTGAAAACGGACTGGTAAGAAGGATTCATTTAAACGGTGAATTTACCAGGATCGGTTCGGGGGATAACGGGAACGATTATGTGCTTCCGAGCAGTAAGGTCAGCCGGATTCACATGGAAGTCCACAAAGTGGGCGGCAGATTTTTTATCCAGGATTTGAACTCTACCAACGGAACTTATCTCAACGACGCGAATGTGAAAATTGAACCGGGCAAAGAAATTGAAGTCCGCAGCGGCGATAGAATCCGTGTGGCTGACGTGGAGCTGGTACTCCGATGTTAAGACGAAAATGGAAGATCGTCTGCAGCAGTTTCTGCGACCGGGGCGATATTCGGGAAAGCAACCAGGACGCGCTTTTGGTGCGATATGAGGACATCCGGGGGATGCCGGCCGGCCTGTTTGCCGTTGCAGACGGGTGCGGCGGTCTTATGCACGGCGATAAGATCAGTCAGCTGCTCACCGCACGCTGTGAGGATTTTTGGAAGAAAAAATTTCCGGATCTGATTTCATATCCGTCACCGGAATCCGTCAGAAAGGCTGTTTTGGGATGGCTGGATGATGTCAACCGGGAGGCAAAAGCTTACGGCGATGAACTCGGAAGCCGGGTCGGCTCTACGATGTCGATGCTTCTTTTAATCGGCAGGCAGTATTTCATCTTCAATGTAGGAGACAGTCGTGTGTACCGTTGCCGGAAAGGAACGTCCCTGTGTCTGACCGAAGATCAGTCCCTGCTCGCGGACAAACTGCGGAACAATGAGATCTCACCGGAAGAAGCAAAGCGTTTTAAAGGAAAGAATGTGCTGACCATGTGTGTGGGATATTATGATAAAGTACAGGTTTTCACCACATGCGGAACCATGCGCCGGGGAGACGTGTTTCTTCTTTGCAGCGACGGTTTCTATAACGGGGTAGGCCATTTGTCTTTGGAGAGCATCATTCCTGATTTTGTGGCGGAGGAGAGCGCATCGCTCATGAGAAGCCGGATTCCGGACGGCGCGGCGCGGGACAATATTTCAGTGATCGTATTTCAGGTCAGATAAAGTGAAATAAAGCAGAAGGAAAAAGAGAATAATACTCCGATCCCGGCGAAACGGGAATGGGCGGGAAGAAAGATCAGAAGGGGGAAGATACGGAATCCATAGATTATGACGGAATTCTGAAAGGCTGCCAACATCCGCGAAAGCCGGCGGAATGAAATTTACAAGGAGGTAATTGGAAATGAAAGGAAAAGAGAGAGACAGATTGCTTGCGGTATTGCTGTCGGCCGTGCTGCTGATTTCGTGCGCGCCGACGTCCTTTGCGGGGGAACGTGCGCCGGAAGACGGCACGGCCGGTGAAGTCATTTATAATTTAGGAAACTGTGAGAAGACGGTCGGAGACGACGCGGAAAAAGCGGCAGAAGACGGTAATTACGCGCTGTTTGAAACAGACGGCTCGTTTACGATTCCGCTGGAGGATAACGCGTTTTTTCCGTATGAAATCCAGTTTAAACAGGGAGAAGATGTAAAGGAACTCTGGTTTGACGCACCGGACAGCACCGTGGAATTCGGCGGACATACGTTTCGTGTGAAGACTGTGCAGAACGATCCTGGTCAGTTATCGCAGATCGGCGTATACGTCGGGGAGAAATACATTCCCGCGCGACCGGAGGAAAAAGAGTTTACAAATAGCGGAGCTGTGCCGGCATCGCTGCTGCAGCTGGAGTTTATGTCATTGAAACTCGATTTGACGAATTACCTGCCCGTTGAACTAAGAAATCTGAAAATGTCGACCATATTAAGCAACGCTGAAGCCATGGATTATCGAAAAGAGGATAAAAAATTCCGAGCTTGAATGATGACGATAAGATCGTGTGGGCGAAAGTTGGAAATGGAGATGATTTCAAGAAAGTTGAGAAAGATGGAAGGATTGACTTGTCCGATGAAACGGGATATGTGAGCAACTATGGAACAGTTGAACTGATCGTTGGATCGGCGAAACAATTAGATCGTAAAAATAAACGATATCAGATTGGAATTGAAACAACAGGAGATGACTGGAAGAAACTATTCGATTTTGAAGTTTCTTCTGAAGAGAACAATGTTTCGAAAAGCGATTTGAAAACGGCGTATGTCCACGGGTATCAAACAGAGACTGGAGAGATACAAGATCGCCTCGAACTCACAGTGGATGAACGGAAAATCACTTCCAAAGATTCCGTAAATTTAAAGATGAAGCCCGAATCAGACAAATTTGAAGGTACAACGATCAAGTTTTTTGAGGGATTTCTAAGCTCTGCAAATGATCTGAAGAAAGCAAAAGAAATCACAAGATTACCGGATTGGATTCCGCATCCAGATATTCGTTGAAAACCAATCAGAATTTTGACGAACCACCATGCATTACCATCGCGCTGTATCGGGATGGAGAAAGTTCGCCTCCTGTGATTCAGCCGATTTCTCTTAGGTTGAGTTTGTGGGCGCCGGGTTTGTACTTAAACGTGATAGCTGAAGAATCTTCAGACACCAACATCTACTATAACGGTTGGTACACGGACACAAATGGGATTGAAACACAGGTCGCACGGCTTTATAGCGGGTACCCTGCAAACGGGAAATACCGTTGCTGGCTGAGCTATGAGTCGGAAGACGGATATGAAGATACTGACTCACTAAAATATATAGTAGTAGGACATTATGGTAGCGCGGATGACGTAAACAAGGCTATACAAAACAATAATCAGAAAGATATAAAGGATCAAATTCTTTGGAAGTACAGCATCTCAAATAGCGCTAATAAAACAGGGTACCTGGCGGATTTCAGCAAGGGTATCGAATTTACAGCGGTAGATACAAACGACTATCTCAGCAGAGTCATTATAAAAACGGAGACGAGTTCTTACAGTAAGAATGACTCTGAGGACATACCATATCGACAGGATCCGTACTTCCGGATTGAAGGCGCCAAGAGCGGCACTGAGAACGAAACTGCAGGCAGCTCTGCAGATGGTGGGGAGTTGATGAACGACGACTTATATATTCTTCCATCGGAGCATGACGCTTATTACGCCAACGGTTTTCAGACGGTGCTAGTAAATGATGAGGGGAACGGTCTTACGAAAATCAAACCGGTCTTTTACGCAGAAGACATCGAAACCATTTATTACGGAACCGGAGACGGAGCCAGTGAAAAAGTGGAGGCGACAAGCTACAACGACAGCAATTGGTATGTTTTAAACAAAGCAATAGATTTTGGAAAACAGACGGAAAACGGTGCTGTTGAACCGGTTGCTTTTTCTGTTAAAAGCAAAGACGGTGCGACTGTAAAAAATTACTGGGTGACTTTTGTGAAAAAAGCAACCGGTCCCAAACTGTTTGTGAACGGGATCAATGGTCCACAGGGGAATAAACGGGAACTCTTTTTAACCTCGGAGTATGAAAACCGCCATGATATCTTTATCGCCAATGTAGGAAATCAGCAACTGACTGGGTTAACTGTAACACTGAAAGACGCGGAGAATGTGAAACTGGACGATTACTGGACAGTCGGCGGGGACGGTAATAACAGTCTGGCGGCGTTTAATAGTACGGAAACGCCAGAAGAATATGGAGATCGGGGAGAACTAAACAATGTGGCCAAAATTCGCCTGGTTCCAACATCGGACAACGGCGGAGCGATCAGCGGCACACTTGTGATCAGTTACGACAAAGGTGACACAAACGATGGAAAAGAGACTATTGAAATAGAACTCAGCGGTGTGGCCGGAGATCCGACGATCACGACGAAGAACATGAAGGATGCGGTTAAGTACGTGCCGTATTCTACGATTTTGCAGACTTCGATCATGAACAGTGATCTTATAACACCTGAATTTTCCATTGCTTCTGGCGAGCTTCCGGACGGCCTGACGCTTGATTCTAAAACCGGCGAGATTTTCGGGGCGGCACAAGAAACCGGTACATTTTCATTCACGGTAAAAATGGATTGCAGTTTGAACCCGTCTGCCCAGTCGTCGAGACGAAATGCAAATCACTTTGAGAGTGTTACCAAGGAATTTGAATTGGTGGTAAAGGAAAATACCGATGAGAATGTCGATGCGGAAACAGACGATGGATACGACATTACGCAGCGTGTCGCTGATATGACAGAATCTTCTTATCAGGATCAGGAGTTTGTGGTCAGTGGCGACGGTGTAACGGATAGTACATTTAAAGAGTTTGATAGCTTCTGGCTGGACGGTAAAAAGTTAGAGGAAGACGATTACGAGAAAGAGGAAGGCAGCACGAAAATCACGATCAAGAGACAGACGTTTAGAAACGCCGGTGCCGGGAAGCACACCATTGCGGCTGCGTTCCGGAATTCCGCCAAGGAACTCAAACGTTCCGCGCAGAACTACAACGTGAAATCCGGCGGCGGAAGTGCGTCGACAAAACCTTCCAATCCAGGAAATTCAACTCCAAATCCTGAAAATCCTTCCACAAACCAGGGAACCACAGATCCGGGGACAACGACTCCGCCGGAGCCAGATGGCTATGAGGATGTTCCGGATTCCTCATGGTACTATTCTGACGTCGAATGGGCGAACGAAAACGGCTTGATGAGCGGAATCGGAAACGGTCAGTTCGACCCGTCCGGCGAAATCTCCGACGCGATGGTGGCCGCGGTACTGGCGCGCCTTGCGAAAGCAGATCTTAATCCGTACGCGGGCCAGAACGGAAGCGGAATTCCGTCCGGCGAATGGTATACCGGAGCGGCATTGTGGGCCAAAGCGAACGGTCTGTTCCCGTCGGGATTTTCCGCGGACGGTTCCTGTTCGCGCGGTAAGCTCGCGGTAGTACTGAAAAAGTACCTCGATTCGCAGAAACTCGTTTATACTCTGCCGGCAGAAACAGTGACAATCGCCGACCGGGATCAGATGACGCAAGAGGAGGCCGAAGCCTTTGAACTGCTGACGAAACTCGGTATCTTCAAAGGGACTGGAGATGACATGATGAATCCGGGCGGCATCACGACACGTGCGGAACTGGCGACGCTGCTGCATCGTGTGTCTGATTTCGTGGAGGGGAAGGACAACAATAATGTTCTGACCGATCTGGAATCTTCCTCCTGGTATTTTTCCGACGTTTCCTGGGCGGCTTCCAGCGGCCTGATGATAGGAACCGGGAATAAAAAGTTCCAGCCGTCGGAAGAAGTTTCCGGTGCGATGGCGGCGACTGTGTTGGCACGCCTGGCAAAAGCCGACCTGACGCAATACGCGGACGACAGCGCAGCTGTGTGGTACGGTCAGGCGGCTGCGTGGGCGAAAGCAAACGGACTGACCGACAGCAGTTTCACGCCGGAATCTTCGTTTTCACGCGGCAGGCTGGCAGTGATGCTAAAGCATTATCTTGATTTCCTCGATCTGGATTACGATCTGCCGGATACAGCTGTGGCGATTGCTGACCGGGATCAGATGACGGCGGAAGAAGCAGAAGCGTTTGAGACGTTGTCAAAACTCGGTATTTTCAACGGCAGAGAAGGAAATCTGATGGACGCGCAGGGCAGTACGACGCGTGCGGAACTGGCGGCGCTGCTTCACAGAGTTTCCGATTTTACGGCACAGCACAGCTGACCGAAAACCGGCACGGCAGAAGAATCGGCATGACTGTGTGTGAATCCGGCGTGAAAAACGCGGGAGAATGGCCAAAGAAAGAGTTTAAGATTGAAAAAAGGTCAGGGAGCCGGACGAGTTCCGGCTTTCTGACCGGAATATTGCATGAATGGAAAAAAACGGTGGAAATGATGGAACGGCGGCAGGATGCCGGGAATTTGACGGATCGCTGACAGAGCGGCATTTTGCCGCAATCGTTTCGCCGTTTTTCAAAAAAGATCAAAAGCCATTCTGAGGGAGCGGCTGTGCGTACCGCCGTTGCCTCAGGACGGTTGAGACTGGCCGGTTAAACAGAGTACAGAAACAGGAAGGGAGAAAACAGACATGGATGTATCGTTAAGTGAAGTTTTGTTCTATGGAGGGGTTGTCGTGATGGGTGTGGCGGTTCTGGCAGGGATCGCTGCGGCGATCTTTTTGCATGTGGCGCAGAAGCGGCTGAATAGGCGTCTGGAAAAAGAGTTTGGCAAGCGGCATCGTTGAGGAGGAAAGGAGCGGATAACATGTCACAAGTCATCGCGGACACGTATGAGATTAAAAAAGAGATTGGATCGGGCGGCGGAGGTGTCGTCTATCTGGCGTGGCATAAGCGGCTGGGAAAAGACGTCGTCCTCAAGGAGGACAGGCGGAGCATTGCGACGGCGCCGGAAGTGCTGCGGCGGGAAGTGGATATTCTGAAGAATTTGAGTCATACTTATATTCCGCAGGTCTACGATTTTTTTTCGGAAAACGGGAAGGCGTATACTGTGATGGATTACATCGAGGGCGAAGATTTTGCCCATCTTCTGAAACGGGGCGAGCGATTTTCTCAGGCTCAGGTTGTGGAATGGGCTATACAAATTTTGGAAGCTCTCTGCTATCTTCACAGCAGGGCGCCGCACGGTATTCTGCACGGGGATATTAAGCCGGGCAATGTCATGCTGACGCCGGAAAACGACATACGGCTGATCGATTTTAACATCGCGCTGGCTTTAGGCGAAGAAGGCGCGGTACGCGTGGGATACAGCCAGGGTTACGCGTCGCCGGAGCATTACGGAATCGATTACAGCCGTTCAAATATACCGACGGAGATCATGGATCAGGAAAAATCGGAAAGCGAAAAAACTGTTCCGCTCGATGCGACCGGGAATATGAGCGAGGCAGCGTCGAAAACTCCAATTTCCAGAGGAAGTTCTCAAACCTCCGGAGGCGGGAAAATTCTGCTCGATGTCCGCTCGGATATCTACAGTCTCGGCGCCACACTCTACCATATTCTGACCGGACGCCGGCCGAAGACGAACGCGGATCAGGTTCTCCCGATCACAGAGGAGGAAGCCAGTCCGGCGGTTATCCGGATTATTCACAAGGCGATGGAGCGCGATCCGGATCTGCGTTTTCAAAGCGCACAGGAAATGCTCGACGCCTTTTTTGATCTTCCTAAGAACGACGCGCGCACGCGCAGACTGCGCCGGACGAAAGTTGTCACAGCAGTCACGCTGATCGTCGTATTTCTCGCGGGCGGCGGTTCGACTTTTACCGGCCTGAAGCAGATGGAAAACCTTCAGAATGCCTATGTTCTGGCGGAACAGTCGGAAAATGAATTTCAAAAGGGGAATGTCGGCGGCGCGATTGAACTCGCACTTCAGGCGCTTCCGGAAAAACGGAATCTCTTTTCCGCGCCGTATACAGCGGAAGCGCAAAAAGCACTGGCTGATGCGCTCGGCATCTATGATCTGGCGGACGGTTTTCGTGATTTTGGCATGATACAGCTGCCTGCGGAACCGGTCAAGGTAAAACTCTCGGCGGATGGAAATTATCTCGCGGCTATCGCTTCGCAAAGACTTTCTGTTGTGGACACGACGACAATGCAGATCGTGAAAGAATTCAAGACGGACGCTTCCGCTCTGTCCGATGTAGTGTTTGTCAACGAACACACGATTCTCTATGCGGGAAAAGACGCGCTGAGGGCGTTCGATCTTCAGTCGGGGCAGGAACTCTGGTCGGGCGAAGCGGCGACGGGAATCACTGTCAGCGCGGACGGCACGACGGTCGCCGCAGTTTATAAGGAGGCGGGAGAAGCTATCGTCTACAATGCTGTAAATGGCTCAGTGCTGCATCGCGTTTCGTTTGAAGGGCATACGCAGCCGGTTCTTGCAAACGATGTTTTTGCCGATCCGGAGGACAGCATTTTTGCGCTCAACGCGGACGGCTCGATGCTTGCGGCGAGTTTTTCGGACGGCGCCCTGATGATTTTTGAACCGGGAAACGCAGACGGAACATTGGAAATTTATGATAAATCAGAATATACGCACTTTGAAGGTGGGTTTTTTGGAAAATATTTTGCGTTTTCTTCGACAAACAGCGAGGAATCTGTCTTTGCGGTCGTTGATACGGCAGAGACTGTTCAAACCGGCGGGTTTACCCTGGAAAGCGCGATCGGTGTCGAGGCGGATGAGAGCGGGATCTATCTCAAGAATGAAGATGTCGTCGTAGCGATCGATCCGGAGACGGGCGACCAACAGGAAGTCGCATATGTCAGCGGGCTGGTTCATGCATATTCACGCGGAACGGAGCATATACTGGCATCCGGCGCGGATAATACGTATCATTTTTTTGACCGTCAGGCGCGGGAAATCGCGTCATATGAGAGTGATTTCAGCTGTGATTTCGTTCAGATCGCAAACGGAGTAGCGGTGATCGGCAGCCTCAGCAGTCCGTCACTGCGCGTGATGAAGCTCGTTGATCATTCGGATGCACAGTTCTTTTCTTACGATCCTTCCTATGATCATGACGAGGCGCGCATCAGTGCCGACGCAAAGACAGTTCTGCTGTTCCGTTATGACAGTTTCCGGCTTCTAAACAAGGAAGACGGCAGCATCCTCTGCGAGATGGAAATTCCGGACGCGGAACAGGTGTACGACCAGCAGTACCGGAGGACGAAGGACGGCTCATACCTGGAAGTGATCTATAATGACGGCACGATCCGAAAATACTCGGCGTTTGACGGAACAATGCTTTCGGAAGAAAAGGGCGATGCCCCGGAGGAAAGTCTTTATGAGGAATTTCTGACGGATGATCTGAAGATCACGTCGCCGCTGCATGGGACGCCGGAAGTGTATGAACGAAAATCCGGAAAAAAGATATGCAATCTGGAAACGGACGATTATCTCACGTACGTGACGCAAGTCGGTGAATACGTCATTACGGAATACATTACATCGGACGGTGACCGTTACGGGCTGCTGATGAATGGAAAATGCGAAACGCTGGCGCGTCTGCCGAATCTGTGCGATATTCTGGATGGTGAGCTGATTTTCGATGACCGGTCGGGAAATCTCCGGAAGACGAAGATTTATTCGCGAGAAGAACTGAGAAAGCTCGGGCAGGAACGGATGGAGTCGCCTGAATAGGTGGTACGAGTCAAAAAATGCTGGAAAATCGAAATTCGGGCAAAGTTCGCAGAACAAGTTCGAATCAGTGGAACAACTCCTTTTGATTAAAGGTTTATGGAGAATCAGTCATGGATAAAATGAGAGAATTACTGCAGGCAGATTATGACAACATCCAACCCTTGAGCAGAGGCGGTATGGGTGTACTTTACAGCGCGCGCAAGCGCAGCCTGGATGTTGATGTCGTTATCAAGAGAGTAAAAAGCAAGCATAAAAAATATGTCGATCAGGAAAATGAAGCGAATATCCTTAAAAATCTGAAACATCAATACCTGCCGAGAATCTACGACGTCGTGAGCGATAAGGACGGTTTTGTCTATACGATCATGGATCTGATCACGGGAAAAGATCTGAGAAAATATGTGAAAGAATACGGAGCGGTTTCTCAGAAAGACGCGTACAAATGGGCGTGTCAGCTCTGTGAAGTCGTGGAATACCTTCATTCACAGGATCCTCCGATCATTCACTGTGATATCAAACCGGCGAATATCATGATCACCGATACGGGTGATATCTGCCTGATCGACTTCGGAACGTCTCTGATCTATCAGGGCGGCGCGCTCGCGGTAGGGGTTACGCCGGGATTTGCCGCTCCGGAGCAGTATGCGCGTCCGGAACAGCGAAGAGACCATCTTGAAAATGAATGGAGACGAAGAAATGCGGAAGCGGGCAGTCCGGATGCGCGCTATGCTCCGATCGAGCGGATGTCTTTTGATACAGACAGCGATCGGACGGAAACGATAGCGGACGCGGACGGATGGAATGGCGGAAGCGTTGAGAATTCATGGAATAAGCGGCCAGCAGAATCGGATGATTTTTTTTCGGAGAAAAAACCGGATGATAGGGGACTCTTTCCGGACACGGAAGTTATGTCTGAGCCGGTGCCGTATGATAACAAGGAGACACTCGGTATGTTTGAAGGCGAGGGACAGAGTTCTATACCGAATGAATTGAGAACGGACACATCGAACCGTTCTGCAGGAAGCAGCAAACGTTCCTTCACGGCTGCCGAATCGAGCCGCGCAGGCGATTATGGAATGATTTCCGTGCGCACGGATATTTACGCGATCGGCGCGTCTCTTTATTTCGCTGTAACGGCCAAAACACCGGAGAGAGCGCTCGATCCTCTGACCGATATTTCAAACTACCATCCAAAGATCAGTATTTTATTTCAGAATATCATCCGGCGTTCGATGGAAAAGCAGCAGGAATTGCGTTTTTCCAGCGCAAAAGAAATGCTGCGTGCACTTCAGGATATCGATCAGCTCGATGCACGTTATAAGCGGTGTCGCCGCCAGCGCGTGGCTGCCGTCGCGCTCTGTGCGGCGTTCTTTTTGTCAAGCGCTGCCTGCACGGTATACGGAGTGAGTACGGTGCATACGGAGCGCGAAAATACATATATTGGTTTGATTTCGCAGAGTGAAAAGTATGCGGAAGAAGGAAATATAAAGGAAGGAAACGCGTTGCTTGACGAAGCGATTGATATGATGCCGTCACGGGCCGATGCGTATATCAGCCGTGCTGTCCAGCTTTATCGGATCGGGCAGTACGAAGAAGCGCTCAGTGTTTTTGACAATGCGGCTGATTCCGGTACTCTTTCCGAGGACAAAATGGAGGAGTCCACCTTGTCGAACATCCGCTATATCCGTGCGAACTGTCTGAACGGATTGGACGATTATGAAGAAGCGCGGAAGCTTTATGAAAGCGCTCTGGAGTATCCGCAGGCTGACAGCGCCTGTTATCGCGGCCTCGCGCTAACGCAGGCACGTCTGGGCGATCTTGACGGCGCGCGGCAGACGCTCGATGCCCTGAGGGCGGCGGGCGGTGCCGATGTGGATGACGATGTGGTTTCCGCAGAGATCAGCGCGGCTTCTGGAAATATTGATGAGGCGATCCGCCTGTATCGTCAGGCGACCGGAAAGACGGACGACTGGGAGGTATTGCGCCATTGTTACGTTGCCGCTGCGAAATTATACGGCAAAAGCGGGAATGATGCCGATGAGATCGCGCTGCTCGAAGAAGCGTCATCCAGACTGGATGATTCTTCGGCGGTCCAGGTTCGCGAGATGCTGGCGGAAACGTATATGCGGGCTGCGGAACAAGGCGGCGGTTTTGCGCGTGATTATCGTCAGAAGGCGAAAGAACTGTTCACTCAGATGATCGAAAACGGCTACGGAACCGTCGTCACATCGCTCAATCTGGCATCTGTCGAAGAAAAACTCGGAAATTACGCAGGCGCGGAGAAGGAACTTTTAGCGCTTCTCGATGAATACCCGTACGATTACCGCGTTGATATGCGCCTTGCTTTCCTGTACGCGGATTGGCAGTCGGCAAAGAGCCAGCAGTCGCGTGATTACCACAATGCGCAGCATTATTACAAGACGGCGAAGGAAAAGTATCAGCAAGCGCTGGCAAACGGAAAAGAGGATTCCAATATGGCGATTCTGGAAAATCTGATCCGTCAGATCAAAGCTGCGGGTTGGCTGTAGATATTGGCGTGTAGGAAAGGAGGTGTCGCAAAATGCTTTCAACAGGAAAAGTGATATTTGCGGTCGGAATTGCCGGAATGATCGTGTCTTTGGTCATCCTGGCGGTCTGCCTGAGAATTCTGAAAAAGTCGGAGAAGAACGTGAAAGAAAGCATCTGGCGGGAGTACCGGTGAATTTTTGCAGGACACAGGAGTTCATTTTAACAGAACGGAAAGAGTACGGGAGAAAGAGACAGAGGAGATTTTTAGAAAAACATGCGTTTGTTTTAAGAGAAAGGATTGCAGATATGACAAGAAAACGAGAATGGAAAACGAAATTTACCGCTTGCGTCTGCGCAGTT
>CAYTKT010000033.1:0-25148 GCA_964438605.1 uncultured Oscillospiraceae bacterium | reverse complement strand
CTAAGATGCACACACTGCCAAACTATCAGCCATCCGCCTGGATTACTACCAGTTTGTCAACACCAATTCAAAAACCATCCTTGAAACAGTTCATCAAAAATACGAGGAACTAAGACATGATGGAATTTTCATTCACAAACAACTGTTTCAATAGAATGCTTGAAACAGCACGACAAAAAAGGTATAATATGTACGCGGTAGAGCCGTATGGCTTTTGTGTAGGTAGCTACGATACCTGGACAAGCTCTAAGGGAGTTGCGATCCCTTGGAGATGCCGCATTTTTCGTTTTTCATCTATTATTATACCAAGGATAATGAAAATAGCAAGGATTATTTTTCAAACTACCAACCGCTCTATTCGCACACCCATTGATTTTTCAACGCTTCCGATAGATTAAATTTTTTAGAAAAATATCGTTTTCAGACGGTCTGATGTATGAATTTGAGATTTTATCCGGTT
Organism: uncultured Oscillospiraceae bacterium; assembly: GCA_964438605.1. GTDB lineage: Bacteria > Bacillota > Clostridia > Peptostreptococcales > Anaerovoracaceae > Alangreenwoodia. The sequence goes on along the minus strand of CAYTKT010000033.1, from coordinate 24,688 downwards.
CACTTGCTAAATCACAATCATTTCCGGATTCATTTTTCACTTTTCGCTGATTCTATTTCTAATCCACTTTTTCAATCATTCCTGTCATTTTTATCATTTGGAATCCTCCCGTTTTCCAATCCATATTTCATCTGTTTGTTTTTTTATTTTAAGACTTAGTAAAAATATAGATTTTGATTATCTATCGGTAATCTAAACGCAATTCAACTATATGTAGTTTGGTATAAATGAGTTATTAAACAACAAATAAAATTAAAATCAAGTGAACAGAACCATTGCAATCTCAACTCGATTATATCAGAATATCTCCCAGTAAAGGAAAAGAGCATTGAATATTTTATAAAAACGATCGGCGAAAAACTGAAAGACACCCGGATTAAAGCAGGCTTGAAGCGGTCGGACGTCGTCACAAAACTGAACTGCGCGTCCATGTCCCTGACGAATTGGAAAAACGGGAAAGTCATGTCCCGCTTGACGTGCTTTCCCGTCTGTGCGACGTCCCCAACATATCCCGCCTGGACTGCTTGACAGATCATATTCCTATAATGATATTATGGAAAAGATTTGCGTCAGTATATCAATTTATGAATACAGCACAAAATCAACGAAAAACGCTCCTCTGTAACACTCCGATTGACCTCGGCCGACCGTATCTGGCCGTAATAATCTGCATTCGCTTACAATTTATTACATTCCTTTCCACTCATATATTGTCTTTCGCCCACTTGGAAACCGCGCTTTCCATCTTTGACGCATCCGCGCCGTGTATCGCCAGTCCCTTTCCAAAAGACGCGCCGGTACAAATTTTCTTTAAATCCCGCTCACAGTTTCCAAGGCCGCTTCCCTCATGCGTCATAAGAGCCATCACTTTTTTGCCCGTAAAATCAAGCTTTTCAAGCTGCGTAAATATCGCCATCGGAAAAGTTCCCCACCAGCAGGGACCGCACACAAAAATATTATCGTACTCGTCAACCCCTTCAAGGTATTCTTGCAGTTCGGGTCTTGCATTCAAACGAAGTTCCTGCTGCGCATCGTCAATACATTCATAATAATCGGCTGCATACGTTTTTACCGTCTTAATCTCAAAAAGATCTCCTTCTACAGCCTTCTGGATAAATTCCGCACAAATCTCTGTATTCCCCTTTTCAAGTGCTTTAACCCTGCCATTTACATGATTCTCGCCTTTTCTCGAATAATAAATAATTAAATTCTTCGCCATTTTATATGCCCTCCTAAAACCAATTTTTCCCTTCTATCTTTGCTTTCTTATAAATAATCTCTACTTCCAATAACCTTTCTTCCAATGACAGCCAGATAAGATTTCCTCCGCTGATAATCCGGCAGATTTTCTGACTGCGATAAACGGATAAGCTTTCTTTTTATGATAACCCGATAACTTTTCCCCGGCAATAAATTTTTAACTTTTCAAATACAAAAAATACGCCCATCCTGAAACAGACAGTTTATTTGTTTTAACGCCTGTCTCAGGAGAGCATATCGCCATTATTCCACCGTAACGCTCTTTGCCAGATTCTTCGGCTTGTCAATATCGCAGCCGCGCTGCTTCGCAATATAATACGCAAAAACCTGAAGCGGAACGATAGACAGCAGCGGCGTCACTTCGTCCATACATTCAGGTATGTAAATCACGCTGTCCGCCTGCTGCTCGATCTCTGTATTCCCTTCCTTCGCAATAGCAAGAACATCCGCTCCACGGGCACGAACCTCCTGGATATTGGACAACATCTTGTCAAACAGCCTGTTCTGCGTGGCAACAGCCACCACCAGTGTGCCGTCCTCCACCAGCGCGATCGTCCCGTGCTTCAGCTCACCTGCCGCAATCGCAAAAGAATTTATGTAAGAAATTTCCTTCAGCTTCAGCGACCCTTCATACGAAACGGCCGCATCCATACCTCTGCCGATGAAAAACACATTGTCACGCTTATAATATTTCTTCGCAAGCTCCGCTATTCTACGCTCATCCCGAAGAATCGTTTCTATCTTATCGGGAATGGCCATCAATTCGTCGAGATATTTCCTGTAAACGTCGTCTGGAAGAATTCCCTTTTCTCTGCCCATATAAAGGCCGATCAGATACATGCAGACGAGCTGCGTTGTGTACGCCTTCGTCGAGGCCACGGCGATTTCCGGACCGGCCCATGTATAAAATACATCGTCAGATTCCCTGGCGACAGAACTTCCCACCACATTCACAACCGACAGAATCCGGGCGCCCCGACGTTTCGCCTCCCGCAGCGCCGCCAGCGTATCGAGAGTTTCCCCCGACTGGCTGATTGCGATAAACAGCGTTTTTTCGTCGATAAACGGATCACGATAGCGAAATTCCGACGCCACATCAACTTCAACACTGATATTTGCCAGTCGCTCAATCACGGTTTTTCCGATAAGCCCGGCATGATATGCCGTCCCGCAGGCGACAATATATACTTTGTTGAAATTTTCAATTTCCTCTTTCGTCATTTTTATGCCGTCAAGAACGATATTGCCGTCTTCGTCCATCCTGCGTGTAATCGTAGCACGGATTCCCTTTGGCTGCTCATGAATCTCCTTGAGCATAAAATGATCGTAACCCTCTTTTTCTGCAGCGTCCGCATCCCACGTGACGTTGAACACCTCACGGCGCACCTCCTGGTGGTTCGCATTATAAATCTTGACGTCATTAGCTGTTAAAACGACAGTTTCGTTATTTTCGATCAGATAGATTTTGCGGACATGACGCAGAATTGCCGGAATATCAGATGCGATAAAATTGCAGCCCTCACCAAGTCCTACAATCAACGGACTATCCTTCCGGACAGCCACCAGTTTATCCGGCTCGTCGGCGCAGATAACGCCCAGGCCATAAGCGCCTTGCATCTTCCCAACAGCCTGAAAAACGGCGTCCTCAAGATTTCCTTTATAAAACACGCCGATCAAATGAGCGATTACCTCTGTATCAGTTTCTGAGCGAAACGTTATCTTATACTCTGTTTCAAGCCATTTCTTCAGCTGTACAAAGTTTTCAACAATGCCGTTATGGACGACGGCGATCCTTCCGCTGGCATCACAGTGAGGATGTGCATTCGCATCGGAAGGGGCTCCATGAGTCGCCCATCTCGTATGACCGATTCCCAGATGGCTTGTCAGATTTTCCCCTTCTATCATTTCTTCAAGATTTTTTATGCGCCCTTTCTTCTTGCGGATCGTTATGCCGCCGTCAACAGCAAGCGCAATTCCCGCGGAATCATATCCCCTGTACTCCAGGCGCTTCAACCCGTCTATCACAATATCCGCCGCGTTCTCGTCGCCGATATATCCAACGATTCCACACATGCTGAAATTCCCCCTTATCTGTTTTCTGCAAATTTCTACATTCCATTTATCAGTTCATATTAAGCTATTTTATTCGGCTGTATTGCTCATCATTCAGACCATCCAAAAAAATGCCGCCATTTTCAATTTCATGCGATCTCACTGGAAAACAGCCTCTTCACTTCCAGTTTCAGTGCAGCTTAAATAGAATTAAATGGAAACACCTCTTCATTTTTCCATTTTCATAAAACCATCTGGAAAAACAACTTTTTCACATTCCGTTTTGGCACATCTGTCTGGAAATTCTCTTTTCCGCTTCCGGTTTTCACACGAACCGCATGGAAAACTTCCTTTTCGTTTGCCGCTTCAATGCAATTTTAAAGGAAATCTTCCCCTTTCTATCATTTCCAATTTCTACACATTCGCATGGAAATCTTCCTCAATTTCCGGCAAAAAAGAATCCCTGATATGATGTTTCTATTGTAACATATCCGGCCTTCTCTTTTCGACACTTTATTCCGCAGGAATCGTATTTTAAGAAATCGGAGCTGTCTAAAAAGAAATGATATGTTCCCGCAGTGCGTCATTGAATGACATTTTTAACAGGAGCATATTCAATAAAAAACATCCAGGTGCTCCGCCGATTCGGGCAGACCATCTGGATGTTTCACTGTATAATCTTTTCTGTTGTTTTCCCGCGAATTGTTATAAATTATTTTAGATTCTAAAAAACTGTCATGAATTGCAACAATTTGCTAAAAATTGCTTCCATATCTGTAATTATGGCTATCTCTAAAGCTATTTCAAATTTCTTCAATTTTCTCTAAAAATCTCTTAAAAAATCTTATTAAACCGAACCTTCCGATTGACCTGATCCGTAACTTCAATCATATCGCTCGTGTCACCGATCAGCGTCACGCCGCAAAGCATCTCATTGAGGAAGAAATACTTCTTCAGCGTATTCTTCACAGGGTCCATAAATTCTACTGTCTTGAAATGGTCCGGCCCGGCTGTCTTTCCGATTGCATAAAGCTCAGTATTCGCAACGTGCATCGTCATGCCGAAAACCTGAGACTCATAATGCGCTTCATCGCCGCAGGCATTTCTGCCGGCAACCGTCCCCTGATCCGTAGCTTCAGGCCACAGCGCATAATTCATGCCCTCAAATTCCACACAATCTCCGGCAGCGTAGACGTCAGGGAGATTCGTTTCCATTTTATCGTTTACGATAATCGCACGTCCAAGCTCTGCACCGGCCTGTGCTGCAATCTCGCTGTTGGCGCGAACACCGCAGGAAACGACGACGACATCTGCAGGAATTACAGTTCCATCTTCGAGATAAATCGAGCCGTTTTCATATTTTTTAGTAGATGCATTGGCCAAAACATGCATTCCGTTGGCTTCAAAAATGTCCTGAAGCATATGAGAAGCTGTCGGGTCGAGCTTGTTTGACATCAGCGAAGGCATCGCTTCGAGAATCGTTACATTGCACTGATATTTACAGAGTTCCCAGGCTGCTTCAAGGCCGACGACACCGCCTCCGATTACAACAGCATTCTTGCCTTCCTTAAGGAAATCTGCGACTTTTGCGATGTCGGCCAGTGTACGGATCGTCGTTACACGAGGGTCCTGGTGGCCTTCAAACGGTGGAACGAAGAAATGAGCGCCGAGCGCGTAGATGCATTTGTCGTACTCGTAAACCTGTCCATCTTCCATAATGACTTTCTTTGCGGAAGCGTCGAGGGAAGCAATCTTCTTGCCAAAGGCCAGTTCGATTCTGTTTTCGTCATACCATTCTCTGCCGTGAATCTCAAACACCATTTCTTCCGGGCCGGCAAACATATTTTTCGTCAGCATCGGACGGTTATACGGAAGCTCATCTTCATCGGCAATCATAACGATGGAACCTGTGTTGTCCCGCTCTCTGATCGCCGTTGCTGCACTGAGGGCAGCCGTTCCCGCACCGAGAATGACATATCGGTCGTTCGTGCCGTTGCTGTAAGAAATTTCGTCAAGCTGTACAGGAACGAAGTTTTCCGGGCCTACGCCGCAGGTCGGGCAGACTGTAATGGAGGCTTCAAAAATCGCTCCACAGACCATACATTTTACAAAACCCGTGCCGGCAATCGGCTTGAGCGGCTCCTTGTCCTGTACGAAGCAGCCGAAAGCGTAACCGAAATCATACGCGTCCATCAGTTGTTTATCACTCGGTTTGAGCCTGACTTTGAAGCCGTCCATGACTTTGAGGCCGAGCTGCTTAAGGCGCTCAGTCAGATGAGAAACAGCTTCGCCGCTCCATCCGTAACTGCCGAATACGGCCGCGTATTTACCGCCATGAACTGGCGGATACATATTAATTGTCAGATCCCAGATCGGATTGAGAGCTTCCTGGAGAATCGTCGGCGTTCCGAACAGGATGCCATCAGCCGCTCCGATTTCTCCAAGTATTTCATCCTTGTCAGAATTTATCACATCATAAAGTTTTACTTCAAAATCACCGCTGGATTTCACGCCTTCCGCGATTCTCTCTGCCAGCTGCGCCGTGTATCCGTAAGCGCTGACGTAAGGAATTACGACTTTCTTCGGGACGGCAGCCGGTTTTGCGTTTTCGCCGCACCATTCAGAATATTTTGCGTACAGATCGTCGAGATCGCTGTCGAGCACAGGCCCATGGCCCGGGCAGATCATCTTCGGCTTAATTTCATCGCGCGTCAGTTTGAGAGCGTCAATCATGTGCGGATTGGCGAACGGTCCGAGGATATTGTCAAAATAATATTTCGTAGCCTTCATGTAATTCTCGTAATCGGTCACAGTGCTTCTGAGAATTCCTTCGTGAGCATAGTGAGAACCGAAGGAGTCACATGTTACGAGAACACCATCTTCCTCAATGTAGGAATAAATTGTATCAGGCCAATGAAGACTTGGTACAGAATAGAAATGTATTGTTTTGTCGCCGAGACTCAGCGTATCACCATCGCTTACGACAACGGAGTAAAAATCTCTGTTCACGATATGCTTCAGGAAGCTGATGGCTACAGCGGAGCCGACAACTTTAACCGATGGATTCAGTTCGATCAGTTTTTCGATACTGCCGGCATGGTCGGGTTCCGTATGGTCGACGATAATGTACTCAATATCTTCAAGCCGTGTAATCTCTTTGAGAGCCGCAATGTACTCGTCGGCAAATTTTTCCTTAACACTTTCAAAAATGGCAGTTTTTTCGCTGCCCTTTAGCACATAGGAATTATAAGTTGTCCCGAATTCCGTGTACATGATAATATCAAATACACGAAGGTCTTTATCGAGAATACCTACCCAATATAAACTATCATTGAGTTTTAAAGAATTCATAACATCTGCTCCTTTCCATTTTTTAGTTATAGCCAGCCGCGTGTCCGCATATCCCGCACCTGCGCGTCTGCACATCCGCAAGCCCACATGTCCACACGTCAAAACGGCGGTCGCCTGGCTACCGGCCGTGCGACCGCCGCAACCCATATCATCGGACTGGCAGCCGACTGATTTTCTGCAACCTGCACCGTCCGATGATGGACTGCATGATCATTTCCACAATTTCCGGCCCAAACAGACGCCGTTTCAGCGGCTGCTTGGGCCGGCCATCCCGGCTGTCCGGCTTACAACTGACTGGCAAATATTCAACAGAATTTTATAAGAAATATGTGTACGACGACATTATACTCTTATTTTGGGAAAAAATCTGTTGCATTTGCCGCATTTTTATTATTTTTTGCCAACCACTCAAAATACAGGAAAATTTCAGGAACAATTCTGCACCCGTAAATCATCCGTTTCATTTAATAATTTTCCGCATTGATTTCAAAATAGCTCTGCGGATGGAGACATACAGGGCATACCTCAGGCGATGACATTCCGACGACAATATGCCCGCAGTTGCGACATTCCCAAACTTTCACTTCGCTCTTTGCAAACACCTGGGCCGTCTTAATATTGTTAAGCAGTGCACGGTAACGTTCCTCGTGATGCTTCTCAATCGCTGCTACCATGCGGAATTTATGGGCAAGTGCCGTAAATCCTTCTTCTTCTGCCGTTTTAGCAAACCCCTCATACATATCTGTCCATTCATAATTTTCGCCTTCAGCAGCCGATTCAAGATTCTGCGGCGTGTCACCAATACCGTTGAGCTCCTTAAACCAGAGTTTTGCGTGCTCTTTCTCGTTTTCAGCCGTCTTTAAGAAAAGCGCCGCCATCTGCTCATAGCCTTCCTGCTTTGCGACCGACGCGAAAAATGTGTACTTATTTCTCGCTTCCGACTCGCCGGAAAAGGCTGCCCGTAAATTTTTCTCTGTCTGCGTTCCTGCATACTTGTTTTTCTCTATATCACTCATCATTCTACTCTCCTTTTCTGTAATATTTACATACGTTTCTGTTCCTTGGCCGGATTCCTCGGCTGCAGCAGTCAAAATACGCGCCTGGCCTGTTTCTTTACTGCGTTCGTCAATCGCCGGATTCCTATAATTTTCAAAATTTATCCGGCTTTCCATATTCACCGTACCTGCACCGCTGACAAAGCCCGCACTGTTGCCCGCATCTGCGACCGGCTTTATCGCCATCGGCTGGCCTGCGTGAGGAATTCCCGTATATTCCGCAATTTCCTTATCTGTCGTGATAAGATCTTCAACAGACAGGTCATGAACTGACGTATGACCTGTAATCCGTGCGAAAGTTTTCAGTTCCTTCAGGGAAACATTCAAAAAATTAGCTACGCGCTGCGCCGATACATCGATGTTCAAACGCGCTCTGAGTTCGGGATCCTGTGTCGCAACGCCCACCGGACAAGCTCCGCTGCCGCAAATTCGGTATTGCTGGCAGGCGGCCGCAATCAGTCCCGCACTGGCCACCGCAACAGCATCCGCTCCCATCGCAAGTGCCTTCGCAAAATCAGCCGATACCCGCAGTCCTCCGGTAATGACGAGGGCAATATCAGAACCGACAGAATCAAGATATTTTCTGGCACGGCTCAGCGCGTAAATCGTCGGAACCGTAGTCGCTTCCCGCAGGAAAAACGGACTGGAACCCGTAGCGCCGCCCCGACCGTCAATCGTAATAAAATCAGGCTGCGCCCAGACACAATGAGCCAGATCGCGCTCAATCCTGCCTGCTGCGAGCTTGATGCCAATGGGCCTGCCGCCGGAGCGTTCCCGCAGCATATCAACCATTGATTTCAGGTCTTCTTTGGAATTAATTTCCTGAAATTTACTCGGACTCTGAATATCTTCTCCCGTCTTTCTGCCTCGAAGATGTGCCACTTCCGGCGTCACCTTTTCGCCCGGCAGGTGGCCGCCCATTCCGGGCTTTGTACCCTGGCCGATTTTAATTTCAATGGCGTCAGACGATTTCAGATTTTCGTCTGTCACGCTGTACTTATTCGGTACGTATTCAAAGATATATTTATAGGAAGCTTCCCGTTCCTCAGGAAGAATCCCGCCTTCACCACTGCACATCGCCGTCTTGGCCAGCGCCGAACCCTTCGCCAGCGCCGTTTTCACTTCTTTTGACAACGCACCGAAAGACATATGGGAAATAAATACCGGATTTTCCAAAATCATCGGCTGCTTTGCGTGCCTGCCGATGACAGTCGACGCATCTACCGGAGCATTATCATCAAGAGGCGGCGGGTCGAGCTGTGCGCCCAAAATCAAAATATCGTCCCAGCTCGGCAGCTGCATCTGTGTACCCATTGCGCTGCTGATTGACTTCGCGCTGACTGCCATCTCGTGAATCTCCGCCATATATCTGCTGTTCACGTCATGCCTGACGAATTGCGGCGCATACGATAAATCGCCGTCATAAACAGTCTCTCCTGCGTCTAAGGCATCCGTCGCGGCTGATACTTCTGACACACCTGCCACACCTGCGATTCCTGCTGCACCTGATGTGCCGGATTTTCCAATCGTGCCTACGGTCTGCGCTTCTGACGTTCCCGGCCTTTCAGCTGCACCTTCGGCCTGCACTTCTAATCTTTCAGACATTCCAATCGCGCCTTCGACCTCTGCCCCTGACCTTCCGGCCCTTCCGGCTGCACCGCCCGGCGCTGTTTCCATCCGCTTATCATCATCCAAAAGCACGAATCCGCTGACAGGCTGCCTGCAAAGCGGACATACATCAATTTCTGAAATCGGCCTGCCTTCTTTGGCCTCGTCATAAATGAATCCACAAATACTGCATTGATACCTCGCCATAAATACCTCCTTTTCCGATAAAATTTCCTTATTTTCTTTCCCGATATGTCCCGTTTATTATCTTTTGATTTTTCTGTTCTGCCTATTCGTCTTCGTCTCCGATACGCCGATTCCTGCCCATTCTCTAAAAAACAGCGTATCGCCGTCATATTCTAAATAATTCCAGCATCCACTCTATTTTCCGACAGATCACATGAAATACAGGAAATCTGCACGGTGGAACGTGAACTTCTTCCTCAGCATTCATTGATGTTTGCAAATCAAATACAAATCATTTTTATCCGCTCGCATAAAGTCCTCTTAAATATATTTTTTGTTGCCAGAATCAAAGGGTACTGTGTACCAAGCCGGACACAATATGTTGTTTTGCAAACAAGTTCGCAAACACACGCATTGGTACCGATTTCACCCCGCAGGGACTTTTAAACACAACATCATTTTTCCATTAATGTCCCCAAAAATACAACTAACAATATTGAGAATCCCTTATCAGCAACTAAAATCCGTTGTTTCAGATAAGCGATATTAAGACTTGATATTATTATTCCATGTATTAAATCATCTGTCAATCATCTTAAACCTCATCAGATATCAAATTGCCGCGGATTTTTCCCGAAAATCCTGAAGTGATTGATTGCCGCGTAATAAGCTCCTGTATTTTTCAGTTTTGTTTTTCCCAGACTTATATTCCATCAGTTCCATCAAAAATTACCAGTTTGGCTTTAAATATATTTCACTCCGCGATTTTATTTCGATATTCAGATTATTTTACAATTTGCGATAGCAAAAGACATGCATTTAAAAAAACATTTTGTGAAACGGCTTCTTTTTTGTATACATATGATACAATAATTTCAAACAGTCAGAAAATGTATTTGTGTCAGACCACGCACTTCCCCAAAAATAAGCGCATTCGCCGGCGTATAGTCGGAAATATTATTCGCACCGCATCACGAGATTTCGGAAACTGTGCGCTTTCGCTGCGATGCGTAGCCTGGACATATCGTTCCCACTGCACTGCTCAATCCTTGGAAATTCAATGTTTTTCCGGTCTGCCTATTACACAAATTCAACTGTAAATTAAAACACGACAAAATCAGAACAAAAATCATAATAAGGAGAGAAAAACTATGTCGCCGATCATCGGACTGATCCCGCTTGTAGATGAAGAACGCGAGAGTTACTGGATGCTTCCCGGATATATGGAAGGAATCTCGGAAGCCGGCGGAATTCCCGTCATGCTGCCGCTGACTGAAAAGCCCGCTACATTAAACCGCCTGTCAGATATATGCGACGGTTTCCTTTTTACAGGCGGCCACGACGTTTCACCTTCAATTTACGGCGAAACGCCCGACGCAGAATGTGGCGTTCCCTGCCCACAGCGCGATAGCATGGAAAAAATCCTCCTGAAAAATGCTCTCGATATGAAAAAACCGTTGCTCGGCATTTGCCGTGGCATTCAGTTTATCAATGCATCACTGGGCGGCACACTCTACCAGGACATTCCCACCCAACATCCTTCCCAACTGGAACATCATCAAAAACCTCCGTATCATCTGCCGTCCCACGACGTTACCATCTGCACCGGCTCGCCGCTCCATCAGCTGCTGAAAAAAGACTGTCTCTCCGTCAACAGCTACCACCATCAGGCAATCCGTGATCTGGCGCCCGGACTTGAACCCATGGCTTTTGCTCCGGACGGCCTGATCGAAGCCGTCTGCCTGCCTGATGAAAAATTTTTCTGGGCCGTCCAGTGGCATCCGGAATTTTCCCATGCTGTCGATGAAGACAGTCGCAAAATATTTTCCGCACTCGTAAATGCCTGCAGAACCGACGGCGAGTAACGAATCATATAAATATATTTGTCTGGGCAGCAAAAAGAGATGCAACGTAATCATCTTTGGATTCCAACGCACCGCATGGCAACAATATGTGCTCCCCGTCCAGAATTCAGCCCTACTGATACCGACAATATAAAGCAACTTTCTTTAACATACTTTGCTTAACGAACTAAAGTCATGCTTTCGCAACGAACATTGTAATTTCAAAGTTTGCGTACATGGGTGTCCTGTCGTGATACAATCCAGCTACTGTCCGGAGAGAACCCCCCCCCCGGACTTTTTAAGTGCGACGAGTACGCTTATCGCGTGAAAAATTTCGGCGCGGTGCGCCAATTGACAGATTCCTCATATGTGCTTACAGATGACCGAGAGAATGCGAGGCATCCTCTGGCCAAAACGACCCCGCACCTGAAGGTAAAATTTTCAATTTACACCAAATTTAGAACTTGACTAAAATTTCAGGTTATCATTGTACAGTTCATATCCCATCATCCCACATAAGTGTTATTTCTCAGACATTCGCGCTCCGTCTCTTTGAGCAATGCAACCGCTTCTTCAATGCCCCCCCCGTTTCGATCTCCTGTTCGTTCGCAGATTTCCAGATATTCGTCGATGTCATGCAATACATTTTGAAACACCTCTCTGGAGTGTTTTCCCCCGACACGGCACTCATCAGAAAATCTGAGGATTGCCCTGTGGAACTGTTGTTTCCGTTCCGTACACTGGCGCAACATTTTTCCCCTCTTGATTTTCTCTTTCGTCTGTGGTACCTTGAAGATAGAAAAAGGGATTACCGCTTTTGAACCGGCGGCCAGCCCTAATTAATGAACGTGCCGTCTAATCCATCAAATTAGGCGGCCTTTATTTTTTGCGTGTAAAGATTGTAACGCAAAGAGCGATTACGCTCACAACAAATGTTCCAAATAGGAACAGTTCTGAGTATGTAACCATAAACGTCACCTCCTTTCAGGAAGGAAGTGACTGACCGCCAAACGATAATCCCTGTCCTTATGTTACCACAAAAATCGGTGATTTTCCATTTTGTTCTTTCGTAAAAGCCCCAACGAAACCATTGCGCTTATTCCGCCCCAACAATAAGCCGCAAGATAAGAAGGCAATCTCGCAGGAACTGCCGACGCCCGTAGAAGAATTGGTGTCCCTCTGCGGTCGCGCTGTCAATGATCCCGAACACATAGGAGTAAGAGTTTCGTCACCCGCAATGACAGAGCAGACCGCACCTTTGAAGTGTACCCCGCAATTTTTTCAAAAAAACGGACGCGCCTCGCCGAGGAAAAGGCACGTCCGAACTCTTTCATTCCAATTTATCAGACGATTCCATGTTTACAAATGAGATATTCGTCGTCGAATTCCTCATCGCCGTCAGGATCGTAATTTTCATTTAATTTGTAAACAGTTAAATGACCCGTAGTTTCCTGTGAATCCGCATAAATCTTATCGAGAATTTCCGCATCAGAAAGCCCTTCTGCACTTCCCGAAACGAGTTGCTTCATTTCCAGCAATTCAAATAACTCCGGAAGTGAATCAGCGCCCACTGTTGAACGTAACATGCTTTTGAGCACGTAAATACACATATATTTTTTTCTGCTTTCCATATCCTTCTATGTTTCCTTTCCTTTGTTTCACTTATATCATGCACAGAAATATCACAGTTCCTTCTTCAGCCATTACGAACTGCCAGAGGAAAACGTCAGGCCGCAGATATCTGCTCAGGTGTCTTGGCGTCAACTTCAGTTCCTGATTTTCAGCCGTCATGTATCTGCGTTCAGCCTTTCCTGCGCCCGTGAAAATTTTTCTCTATTCTATCATATATAAAGCAATTTTTCCACTGATTTATGCCATCCCTTATCCCGCCGAAAAAAAGACAAAAAAATTACGGCCCTCCGCCGTAACGACAACTATATTGCTGCATTATCATTTCCCCACCTTTTTCGACTTCTATGCTGACACATCCTGTTTTCTTCCGCTCACCCAACTTCCCGTTTTCATATTTTCATTTTCTCGCAGTTCCCGCGTTTCCAGTCCCTAATGCGACGCCATGCGGTTCTTTCAGTTCATCTGGCTTCTATATTTTTACATTTCCATTTTTTACTCACGCGCCAGTTCATTTCCGCATCTCCCTGTCCTCTCTGCGCTTGTTTTCCTTTAAACAGTAAAGCTCCTCAACACTGGTACCAAAAACTTCTGCAATTCGGTATGCGAGCATCAGCGACGGATTAAACCGTCCCTTTTCAATCGAAAGGATTGTTCGTGAAGAAACATGTACCAGCTTCGCCAATCCCTCCTGTGTCAATTTTGCCGCCATTCTCAGTTCTCTCACTCTGTTCTTCACGAATCAGACTTCTTCCTTCACTATCACCACATTCATTTTACGATTGAACGCCTGCTTCCGAATCACTCAGTCTCCACACCTCAGCAAACTCCGGAAAATCATTCAGAAGCATAAACAATTCTTCCCAAGCTCCCATTCTTTTGCAGGTATCGAGACACTTTTCAAAAATCCTCTGTGTCATATGTTCCGGATTGCAAAGCGCATCTTCTTCTTCCTCACTGTAAGCCATGTATAGTCTCAAATCCGCCATCAGGCGCGCCAGTTGTTCTTCCGTCCATTTACCCATTTTATCCGTGCCTAAACCTCCCTTCTTCCAATAGTATAATGCATTGTGAATATATACACAATATCATATTACGCCTGCAATCAATATAATTAACTTTAGGATGACGGAAAGGTGGTGATATTCATTATACGATATAAACCCTTATGGGAGACAATGAAAGAAAAAGGCATTTCGCAATACCGTCTGATCCAGGAGGGAATTGACAGAAAAACATTGGATTCTCTGAAGAAAAATAAAAATATCACGCTTCTGACACTCGAACGAATTTGTATCATCCTGGACTGCAAGCCGAACGACGTCGTCGAATTCGGTGAGGCTGTCGAATTGAATGCTCCAGGCCAAGGAGCAGACTAAATCAGAATCCTAACTATTACGAAAATTAGTGATAAGTGTCCCCTATGCCTGCAACAAAACTGTTGCAGACATAGGGATTAGAGAGTGTAAAGAAATCTTTGCAAATAGGATCTCCTTTGATAAGATTTGATGTGGATAGAAGCGGATTTTGATTGGTTGCGAACTCTCGACGACTACTTTGGGATACTCCCATCGGCGCCGTTTTCCTGCACATCGGAGATATTTTCGAAGCCTGTGTTTTCCACAAAAACTCATTTTCCATTCCAGTGCTTCCATCCGTTTCCGATACTCCGACATCGTTTTCCGGTACAGATTCTTCTATTTCTTTATCTTGAATCTGTGTTACAGATGTTTCCACTTCTTCGGTATCAATTCCCGCGTTATTTTCTCCCATTACTTTTCCAGCGTTCCTTGTTTCAGTTCCTTCCATTACTTCGCCTTCACTTTTCACAACAGCTGCCGCCACGGCTCTGCCGGCGTTCTCCGTAACAGTTCCGTCCACAAAACCGTCTTGGCTTCCTGCAGTAACTCCCGCTGCGGTTCCGTCTGCACTTTCTGCACCAATTTCTCCTGCAAAGCCACCTGTTACATCGCTTACAGTCCAGCCGCTTTCGTTAACCCAGCCACTCACATTCCGGGCTTGCGCGCCGTCTGCCTCGTCCGCCGTACCGCCCCAACCGTTTCCACTGCCTGCAAATACAGCCTCACGCCCGGCAAACTGCTCCATACCCTTCTCCTGCATACCAGGAATGTCTCGGACTACAGGGATTCCCTGGATATTTTGTATTGAAATCAATCATTTCCGCATCCGTCATACCATAATTATAATACTCACCATTATCATCCGGGTTTGTCCCTGTCTCCGGCTGCATTTGTAAATTATTCATGTGTTGCATATTCCCATCCTGCAACAACCCGTTTTACGGCTCGAAATTCACTCCTTCCTGTAAGTTACTTCCTATTCCAATATTATCTTCCATTTAAAAGCCGTTCTCCATTATTATGTTGTTTTCCCTCTGTAAACCATCTTTTGACATCCTATTGTTTTCCATCTGCATTTCGCGGAAAAAAACGCTTCCGTTCCCTCTATTTCCGATCTCGCTCATAAAATCAAACCCTCCATTATCATATCGTCCAACTCCAATATACAATCCCGCGCCGCTTTCGCGTACAGCGTCCGCACCGCGCTTCGATACCAGTCCGCAGTCTTTTTTCAAGTTGCCTCTGCCCCTTGATGTCTGGCCTGCATTGATTTCTCGCGCAAATTCATGCCGTCCCCGGTGTGAGACTGTGCTGCTTCTCTGCATCCGGCCCGCGTTTTTTCGGCTCCAATTTATGCAGTCTCTTTGTACATAAACTGGCATCGAACATAAAAAACTCCGCCGCAGAGTCTTCTTCCTTACTGAAAACTTATGCATTCCCACTGCACATTATGATTTTTTCCGGCCAGACATCCGAAACCTCTCATAACAAACAAAAAATCAGAAGAAACACCCTGACTGTTTCTTCTGATTTTTTTAATATCCCTTATTGTCTGTACACACAACAGTACTTTCTAATTTTACATTATTTGTATTTCAAATTTAAACATACTGCCGCAAAATATCGTTTAAATGTGCCTCCCACTGCATATCCGTCTGATACCTTGATGCAATAAAATCGAGATGATCGATTCTGCCCTGCGGTACAGACGCCATATGCGAATAATCCTCCACGATTCCGTGGCGGCGAGCCAGTTGATAAATCCGCTGATTTTTACGGTCGAGATCGAGAATCTCATCAATCCTGCCTAACATCTCGTCCTTACGGCTGATCGGATGATTAAGCGAACCGATAAGATTTACAATATGATCACTAACGACCGTAACATCAGGGCGGTCAATCAATTCAATCAGTGTGCGGATTTCCCGCAGTTTCGCAATATCGCTCAGCTCCGTAAATTCTCCATTCTGCTTCATCTCATACATTTCGGATTCGAGCTTCAGAACAAACGTCCTCAGCCTCACAAAATCCGGATCAATTTCATTGATGACGTGAGCCGTTTCCGGCGCATTTTCATCGGCAAAATCAGCTCCGCCGATCCCCGGCATAAAATACACGGAAAGCTCAATACCTGCAGCCTTTATCTTTCTGCCGCCGTCGATCTGCTGCTCCTGAGTCAGTCCCTTATTAATCATTTTAAGCACACGGTCCGACCCCGTCTCAAAGCCGGAATGAATCCTGTTAAGCCCACTCTCGTACAACAGCCGCCACTGTTCCTCCGACCAGTGCGACAGCGTTTCCGCTCTGCCATAAGTCGTCACACGCTCAATATGAGGAAATTTCCTGCGCAGATAAACGAGAATTTCAGCAAGCTTTTCCGGCTTTAAAGCGATAGAATTCCCGTCCTGAAGAAAAACAGACTTCCCGCCGCTGGTGAGCCAGTTATAAATCAGATAAAAACACTGAAGTTCGTCCTGGGTCAGCATTTCCAGCTTTTCGTAAAGACCTTCCTTGTCAATTGTACCGTCATCTTTAGTAAATGAAAGCAGAAGATCGCGGAAATACGCCATATTGTCGATATTCCGCATAATTTCCTCCGGTTGAATGACCTGAAAACGTGATCCCCGATAAACCGTACAAAAACGGCATTTATTCCAGGTACACCCCCTGGTGATCTGAAGCAGCAGGCTTGAAGCCTCGCTTGGCGGCCTGATCGGGCCGACTTCAAAAGATCTGTCTGACATGCTTATCACACTCCTGTCGCATCAAATTGCCGCGTTCCGAATTATTTCAGTCCCGCCGCGAAAAATCAAACTTCCGTCCGCTTTCGGATTATGAGCCTGGATGAAAATCTTCTTCCTGATAGAGATACGCTCTGAGATTGCTCGTATGAGCAATTGAATAACTTCGTGCCCGCTCCGCATCGCCGCTGGCGATAGCCTCCACAATCATGCGATGCTCAGCAGAAATCTCCTCTGCCCTTTTGGCAGATCTGAAATAAATATATCTGAAACGCACTACCTGTTCCTGCAGTTCCTGGCACAGACGAATCAGATATGTATTTCCGCTTCCTTCCGTAATCAGACGATGAAAATGAGTATCCGTTTTTGTCAGTTCCTCCTGGTCAACGGAAGCGATCGCCCGCTCACAGGCGTCTGCCGCTTTTTTCACTTCCTCAATCTGCTCCGGCGTCATATTCTTCGCGGCAAGATAAGCCGCCAGACCTTCGAGAGGTTCTCTGACCATCATCATGCTGTCAAAATCTTCCGCCGAAATGTCAGAAACATAGGCGCCCTTCCGCGGCTCGATAGTGACTAAATTATCCTTTTCGAGCTGGCGAATTGCCTCCCTGACGGGGGTCCGGCTGACACCCATACTTTCGGCCAGTTCTATTTCCATCATTCTGGTCCCCGGCTCGATCTGCCCGGTCATAATTAGAAGTTTCAGTTCTTCATAAACGAGTTCTCTAAGTGGCTTGTGCTCCTGCATATTGATATTGAACACTTTGCACCTCTCTTTTCTGTTGCTTCCGGTTTTTTCTTCTATTCTGCGAGTATTTCCGCTGTGGACAGTCCTTCGCCCGGAACAAATACACGCTGCTCCTTTTATGCCGCCAGCCGGCCTGCTGTTCACTGCAAAACCTGCGTCGCCGTCTTCTCGCCCGTCGACACTCTCCACTGCGCTTTATACTATATGTATTATAACTGAATTGTACTGTGTATACAAGATGCAGCTTATGTTCTACATCGTTTTTGTCAAAAACACGCGGTATCCCTGTTCTTCAAGCCGATATAACGATGATGCCAACGCCGCTGCCTTCTCCTGTGACCGGAACAGTGAAAATACCGTCGGTCCGCTGCCACTCATCATCGTACAAACACTGCCCTTCACACTCATGAGTTCTTTCAGCCTCTCCGCCTCCGGGCATAGACGAAATGTTACATTTTCCAGTACGTTACACATTGCACTCTGGATCATCGGTATATTGCCCGTAGAAATCCCCTCGATCAAATGACTCGTCTCAGGCCGTTTTTTTATTTCAATGCCGTCCAGTTTTCTGTAGACTTGCGCCGTCGATACGCTCGCAGACGGCTTCGCCAAAACCACATAAAACAGAACAGACCTCAGCGGTGTGAGAATCTCGCCGATCCCCTCTGCCAATGCACAGGAGGCGCTCCCTTTCAATGGGAATATCTGCTGTTGGCACGCAGCTGACGACATGACGCAAAACGGCACATCCGCACCGATCCTCTGCCCGATGGCGCACATCTGGGAAAGAGAAAAACCCGTTCCTAAAAGTGAATTGAGCGCCAGTATCACCCCGGCCGCATCTGAACTGCCGCCCGCAAGCCCAGCGGCAGCCGGAATCCTTTTCACAATGTCAATATGCACCTCAACTGGGCCGCCCTCATACAAATCCATCATGGCGCTGGCCGCCTGATATGCCGTGTTCTGCTCGTCCGTCGGAATTTCCGGATTGTCCATCGTCAAAATAATTCTGCTCTGCGCAGCCTGGATTACATCAACCGTCAAATCATCAGAAAGATCAATCGCCTGCATAACCATAGACACATCGTGATACCCGTCTGCCCTGACACCTATCACATCGAGTGACAGATTTATTTTTGCATATGTTTTTAGATGAACAGATGACATCAAAACACCTCCCGTGAAAAAAACTGCCTCAGGACAAAATCTCCCAAGACAGCGTACCTGTGAAATAAATTCAAATCTATCTTAAGACCCTTTCAAAAGCCTGGTCATTTCAGGACACTTCGCCCGTTCCGCATTTTAGCCTTATATCGTTTTCCTTGTTCCTGCCCTTATGAGCAAAAACAAGGGCATTTTTCACCTTCCGCCGATTGTTTTATCTAACAGTCTCGTGGAAGAACGCTTTGTCTCCCTCATGGCGTGAGCGTAAATGTTCATTGTAGCACGGACACCAGCTTGGCCGAGAAATTTCTGCACCTCTTTAGGAGCAGCGCTGCCCTTCAGCAGGTTGCTTGTAAATGTGTGACGAAGCATACAGATCCCGTATTCTTCGCCGCGTCCTCCCATTCATTATATCCGTTTTCCCCGCCGCTGTCATCGTTGGTCAAAAAAGATAGTGTCAAGATTTTGTAGGGAAATGAGCCGCGAGAATCCCTTGGAAAGATCGCTGCCTCTTTAACAGGTTACTCCATCTTTCACGTATGGCTCATATTTTCCACGTTCTTGCCGGCAGGGGCACTTAGGTAGCGCCATAGTACGGAGTGCGCAGTCCCCGCTGAGATCTCCTTTTTGACATGCAAAAATCCTGCATAATCATTGATTATCATGCAGGTAAAGGAAAAACTGGAGGGGGGGATTTCCCGACTCGTCCTACGAACTTTATTCACTTATCTTACATCCGTATTTTCCGTTTGCACAAAATTCGAAACAGTCTCACGGACTCAATAAATATCTGTGCAGACAGCTTCACGGGCCTTCTTCCAACAGGTTATTCACCCAGTTCTTTCCTCTTTGCCCTGGACATTTTAACTTGCAATCTTTGCGTATATGCAGAAATATAAGAAAAACTTGTAAAAATTACTTACAAGTTTAAAATAGACGTTAATTATAAGAATGATACCTGTCCATTATCGGTTTCTTTTGTTCAAAATCTTTGAATCCTTTGACAATCAAGTTCCCGCTATCCTCGTACAGATACCCGTTTGTCGATATCTTTCCGATCCTGCCGCCGCTCCATCCATTTATTACTGCTCCGCCGTTTTCCGCTGCTTAAAGTTCAAACAGCATTTCACGCTTTTTAAAATGATGCTCCTTATAATTCAACAGATACGCAATGCATCTGCCATTGACTTCGCTGGCCATTTCCAGATAGCGATCGATCCAGCTTTCACGTATAAGACCGAGATCTCCGGCTTCTGTCAGGCGTTCAATCTGGTCGTTTCTAATCACGTGCGGCAGCGATGATCTGATCATATTCTCATAATTTTGCCGCATATAATCTTCCAACTGTTCATCGTTCTGAAGGCGATAAATCGCAATGTTGTAGAGATCGTCAATCCCGTGAAGCACCCCGTACCCCTCATCGTATTTGCGCATATTATAGGAATCAAAATATAACAGACTTGCGTTGATATAACTCCAACGCCTGTTTTCGTTGTGACTGGCGATAACAAAACGCTTCGGCGCACTGTCACCGCGATTCATGTCGAGAACAATCAGTTCCGTAAAATTTATACATCCATCAAATGTTTTCTCTCCAAATTTTCTTAAAGTGCTTGGAACTGTCATACTTCTTAAATTAACGCAGCCGGAAAACGCATATTGACCTATACTCTGCAGCCCCTTGCCCGCAGTCACGCGCTTAAGTTTCTGACAGTCGCGGAAAGCCGACGGCTCAATATGACGAACTGTATCCGGCAGCGCGATGCTGACCAGATGATCACAGCCCCGCAACGCCGAAAACCCCACCTTCCTCAGCGGCACTCCATCCACATGAGACGGCAGAACGAGATCTGTCACCTGCTGGTCAGCGACAGCTGTCAGCGTGGCACTAATACCGTCATTCGCAAACATACAGCTTTTCATATCAAAGTCGTTTTCCATACCGATCCCCCATATTCCTTTCTACCTGTTGAAATTTAATCCAGATTCCATTGATTCAACCGATCACAGCCTGCCGCAAGCGGTTTTCACAGCTTCAGATCATCACAGGGGAGGCGTCATTCCTTCTCAGCGACCGTACAGGCCGGCAAAAAAGACCGGAGAAGAATCGCACGCCTCCTGACACACGGTGTATTTTTCTTCAGTGGAAAGAACGGCTTTTCCAACTTCATGGCTGCACGAAGCGCTGCCTGGCAGATCATCCGACCTTTCATCCGATTATTCCTCAGGCGACTCAAGCTTTGCCTTTTTCGGAACATCCAGCAAATTCGTCATTCCGTGCAGGCTGATCCCCAGCGTGGATATATTATGGAACAGGGACGATGTGGCCGGTGAAAGCAATCCTATAAAGCCCGCTGCCAGCAGTGCGGAATTTATCCCGATCACCAGACGGTAATTCTGGTGAATCCGTTTCATCAGCGCCACACTGATGAGCCTGAGTGTAATAAGATCTTCCAGACAGTCCTCCGAAATGACAATATCCGCGATCTCACGTGCGAGCTGTGCCCCTTCGCTGACAGCAATTCCTACATCAGCCGCCGAAAGTGCCGGAGAATCATTGATACCGTCGCCGATCATAATTACTGTCCGTCCTGCGTCTTTCTCCTTTTGGACAAACGCTGCCTTATCCTCAGGCAAAACCTCCGAATAATACGAATCCACACCAACCTTTTTGGCAATCTCACATGCTGTTCGCTCGCTGTCACCCGTCATCATAACAACCTTGCTGATTCCCGTGTCTTTCAGTCTGCGAATCACATCGCCTGCTTCTTCACGCAGCGGATCCTCAATGCAGATTGCCGCTGCCAGTTCCCTGCCGATCGACAAATACAACAGCGAACAGTCCGAAGGAAGCGCTTTAAAACGTTCCTCATCATCGTCCGCTAAAGGCTCACAGCCCCTATCTTCAAAGATGAAATGATAACTGCCGATGCAGACTTCTTTTCCATCGATTTCTGATGAAATTCCATGCGCGATAATATACTGTACGTTCGCATGCATTTCCTCATGATCCAGTCCTTCGATTTCACACTGGCGCACCACCGCATTTGCAATAGAATGAGGAAAATGTTCTTCAAGACAGCCTGCTGTTCGCAGCATCTCGTCACGATCTCTGCCGCCGAACGGCACAACTTCTCTGACAGACGGCTGCGCCTTCGTCAGCGTTCCTGTTTTATCAAACACAATCGTATCAGCCGTAGCAACCGCTTCAAGATATTTTCCGCCTTTGACGACAATCCTGTGCTGATTACATTCCCGCATCGCCGAAAGTACAGTTACCGGCATGGAAAGTTTTAATGCACAAGAAAAATCCACCATCAATACAGAGAGTGCCTTTTTTGGGTTTCTCGTAATCAGAAGTGTCAGCAGAGTTCCCAGAAAACTGTACGGCACAAGCCGGTCCGCCAGACTGGCCGCTTTGCCTTCAACAGACGATTTTAACTTTTCGGAGTCCTCAATCATGCCGATAATTTTTTCATAACGCGTATCTCCGGACACGCTGCTGACACGAATGCGCAGTTCTCCTTCCTCCAGAACGGTTCCTGCATACACTGTAGAATTTTCTGTCTTGCGAACAGGTGCGGATTCGCCTGTCATCGACGCCTGATTCACCATGGCTTCTCCACTTTCAACGACGCCGTCAAGCGGAATGACATTCCCGACTGTGACCAGAATCAGATCGTCCATTCTAACTGACGAAAGCGGTACCGCCCGTTCGCCATTTTCCGTACACAACCATACTATATCCGTGTGAAGTGACATACTTCCCGCCAAATCGACCACCGATTTTTTATGTGTCCACTCCTCAATCAGCCCGCCTAACTGAAGTAGGAACATGACAGACGAGGCTGTCTTGAAATCGAGACGCAGCAGAGACACCGTCACAGCCGTAGCATCAAGAACTGCCACATCCAGCTTTTTGCGCTTTAAACTGTTAATTCCCAGGCGGATCAGCCCCACGGCTTTATACAAAGTCCATGCGATACGGACCGGTGCCGGAACGAATACTCTCATGGCGATTCTTCTAAGAACGAGATTTGCCAGCTTATTCTTATATTCGAGATTAAGCGCCCGCGAAGTGTGAAACGGCGTCAGTTTAGCATCTTTCGCTTTCTGCGGATGGAATTCTGAAATGCGGATGAGCAGCTTTGCTCTGTCTCCGCAATAACAGACGGCCGCGTTTCCACTTCGCTCATACACCTTAACCGACGTCACACCCGGAAGCGACAGCAGATAATAATAGAACAAATCGGCCGTTTCTGCGTCAAACCGTCTGTAACCTGCCGCCGACAGACGGATTCTTCCGGGAATCTCATGCTTTATGGCAAACTTCATCGTCGTAAGCTACACTTCCTGCGCATCAGACGCATCATCAGTTTCTGAAGCAGTTCCGGAAGCGTCTTCCGCCTCTGTACAGCAATAATCCTCAATAACTTCATCCTTTGCCTGACAGCGTTCCTTTACGATCTTTGCTTCCGCTAGAATGTCTTCCGCATTTTCCTGTACCTTATTTACCGCATCCAGAATGAAATCCTTTACACGAAGGACTCCCGCCGTCGTATAAACATAAACCTTCTTAGCATCTCTGCCTGACAGCAGTTTTATTCCCGCAGTGCCGAATAATACTCCGCCTGCGAAGCACGCAATTCCCTTTAAAATTTCCTGTTTCATAATTTCCCCTCTTTCTCCGATTTTTCGGTATGTAAGTATATCATTTAAAAGCAATAACTCATTTTTGTCATGTGCCCGCACTTTAATCATGGCCAAAAGAATGACCACAGCCCACCACGAAACTTGCCCGTTTCGACTGCACGAAGCGTTTCAGCTATATTGTCATATTTTTAACTATTCACGGTGCCAGCCGGTCAAAAATGTCATCAGAGCGTAAAACATCATAACGTATACCCCAAATTTATGTTGTTTCACGTTCCTTCTCCCTAATATTTTCGATTATATTTCGCTGCTTTGAAGAAATTATTGCTTTTTTCTGATTTTATTTTATTTTTCCCGTCTCGGTTAGTCAATTCTATTTTATTGATATTTTGCTAAATCCTAACGAATATTTTTCTCAATTAAAAAATTGCTCGTGGACATCCAAGCATGTATATGACCGGAATACAATATAACTCGCTGGAGGAAAGCTGAAATTTCAAGGAGGCAAGTTTGATTTAATCCTGTTTTTATCACTTGAAGGTTTCCGAAATGGACAACGCTGAACCATTCAGAATTCGTGATACGAAAGTCAGCGATAGCAAATTCCGGATCAAGCCATGCACCTGCTTCCTTTCAAACAAAAGGAAAAGAAACGCAAAAGAGTCTGCAATCACCGAAAACAGCATTACTTATCAATTTACTTCCGATGGGATATAATGATACAGTGCCTTACTGTAAAAGTAGAAGGTGTGCACAGTTTAAGGCTTGCCTTGCACATCATACTTTTTCCAAATTTACTAAAAATTTTGATATATTCGTAATAAATAAAAAGGTTTAGAATTTAAATAATCCTAAACCTTTAAAATGGTGACCCCATCGGGAATCGAACCCGAGTTACCGCCGTGAAAGGGCGATGTCTTAACCGCTTGACCATGGGGTCAAATAGACTGTAATCCAAACAAAGGATACAGTCATAAACAAAACCGGCAATGACCTATCTTCCCAGGCAGTCCCCCGCCAAGTATTGTCGGCGCTG
>CAYTKT010000032.1:0-25498 GCA_964438605.1 uncultured Oscillospiraceae bacterium | reverse complement strand
TTTTTTGTATAACAATCGTCGCGCACCCGCATAGCGGGTGGTTTAACGTTGAGTATACTTCCGTTTTTCTGTTGAGAAACTCCAGCGCACTTAACAGGGTCTATCCGACCCGTAATTTAAAAAAACCTAAGAGAACGCCATCGGCGTTCTCTTAGGTTTTTGCTGTTAATCGCATCTGCGCTTTTATTCTCATGACCACCTCGTTTTCGGCCTTTTATACTTTCATTCCCGCGACCGAACCCGGCTTTGCGTTTCCTGTACCTTCGTTCCCGCAATTTACAGCCGTTCTTCACAAAAACGTCTCATCCCTCCATATCGCCCTGCTTGTCCGCATCATTATTACTCATCCGGTAAGCAAGAATATTCAACGAATCCGTCACATAAATATTTTCCACCGGAATATGCTTCGGAACCTTCAGATCAACCGTCGCAAAATTCCAGATTCCGCGCACATTGCCTTCCACCAGTTTGTCGGCCACACCCTGCGCCGCAGATTTATCCGTAGTGATAATACCGATATCCACATTGTTTGCCCTCAGAAAACCCACAAGGTGATCGCTGTCCATGACTTCCACGTCATTAATCCGCAGCCCGATGATTTTAGGGTTAATATCAAACATCCCAACGACAGGAAACCCCTGCTTGTGATATCTTGAATAATTCGCAAGAGCCTGTCCGAGATTTCCCGTTCCCACGATGACCATTTTGTATTCCTTGTCGAGCCCTAAAATCTGACTGATTTCCTTGTAAAGACCTTTAACATTATATCCATAGCCCTGTTGGCCGAATCCGCCAAAATTGTTCAGATCCTGCCGAATCTGCGAAGCGGTAAAACCGATCAGAGTGCTGAGCTCGTTTGAAGAAATCCGTTCCACATTTTTTTTCAACAAATCTTCCAGGTATCGCCGGTAAATCGGCAGCCTCTTAACAACCGCATTAGAAATTCTGATTTTTTCCTTCATAACGACATACTTCCTATCTCCAATCAAAAACCGACAATTATTTTTTGTCAAAGTTTCTCTTGATATTATATCAACTTACAAGTATTTTTTCAACAATAAAAAAACATAAACATGATTTTGTCGCAAAAACCCGTGAGTTTGACAGTTAAATCAGGAAAAAAAGGCTGAAGATTGCATCCACCGCTCCATATATCTTACCTGTCACCCTGCCGTTCGACATTTTTGCACATATATGATCGACAAAGTTGATTTACGGCGCCACAATCTGAAGCTTGTCAAGGCCTGCCGTTTCATCAAGGCCGCAGATAATATTCATATTCTGAAGCGCCTGGCCGGCCGCGCCCTTCATCATGTTATCAATGCAAGACGTGATAATCGCACGCTTCGTTCTCGGATCGACGCGAACACTGATATCGCAGTAATTCGTCCCGACAACAAAACGTGTTTCACACATTTCCCTGCGGATACGCACAAACTTTTCAGTCCCGTAATATTTTTTATAAATCGCGTAAAGATCATCCTCCGTCACATTTTTCAGCAGATCAACGTAAATCGTTGCGAGAATTCCGCGTTTCATCGGCATCAGATGAGGTGTAAACTGAAGACAGATTTTCCGGCCCGCTACTTTTGACAATTCCTGCTCGATCTCAGGTGTGTGGCGGTGATTTGCGATACCATAAGCCCTGACAGATTCCCCTGCTTCCGCATAGAGCAGCGAAACGCTGGCCTTCCGGCCGGAGCCCGTAATGCCCGACTTCGCATCAATAATAATCCTGTCGGGATCGATCAGGCCGTCTTCTCTGAGCAGAGCAGAAAGCGCGATAATGCTGGCCGTCGTATAGCAGCCCGGATTTGCAACGAGCCGTGCGCTTCGGATTTTATCACGCCAGAGTTCAGGCAAGCCGTAAACCTGATCTTTAATCAGCTGCGGTGCCGTATGCTCCGTCTTATACCAGCGCTCATAAATCGCAGGATCGTCCAGACGAAAATCCGCACTAAAATCGACGAGTTTTGTTCCCTTTTCCATAGCGGCCTGTGCAATATCAAACACAAGGCCATTGGGCAGCGCTGTAAATACGACATCCACATCGCCGATTGATTCCATCGCTTCCTGAGTTGTCAGCAAAGGCTTGTCGAGCACCTGATAATACTGCGGATATACGTCGGAAAACAGCTGTCCCGCATAAGAATTAGACGACACAAATGTAATTTCCGCATCCGGATGATTAATAAGAAGACTGACGAGCTGCTGGCCCGCATATCCAGTAGCTCCAATAATCCCTGTTTTTACCATTTTACTATATCCTTTCTCTGAAGACGGCTGTATGCCGGCGGACGGTCTGACCGCGCTCCCGTTTTTCATCTTTGTATCCTTCGCCAAACGACGCGCCATCCGATAATTCAAAAATACTTCCAGCTTCGGGCCGGCACTCGCCACAGCCCTTATTTTATCCAAACCCGCACTTTTCCATCTCCTGTTGCAACTGCCGTGATCCCGCCGCTGCCGCGCCTTCCTCATTATTCAAGCCGGCGCTTTTCAACGACCTCAGTTTGTCCAAAACTGCTTTTCTCCCTGGCCCATTCTATCAGAGCCAGCGCTTGCTTTCCGGCGCCATCTCATTCGGGCCGGCTTTGTGCTTTTTACCAGCCCTCTCTTATCTGAAATTTCTTTTCTTTCCGGTCTGCGCTGATTCAGGCCGTTTCTTCGTTGCGGCCCGCAGTTTATCCCAACCGACGCTTTCCCCAATCCTTATCCAAACCCGCGTTCCGGTCATTTTACCATCTTATATCCGGACCCGTGCCCGGTCGTTTCACTTATGAGCGATAATCGCCGTTAATTGCAACGTACTCCTTCGTCAGGTCGCAGCCCCACGCCTTGGCGCCATAATCGCCGGCGTTCATATCAATATCAATCCTGACGACATCCTCCTTCAAAATTTTCAACGCCCTTTCCTCATCAAAAGCGAGAGGCACGCCCTGAATAAACACGTCAATCCTGCCCTTCGCACTGGAAAACGACACATTTACCTTCGCCTGATCAAAATCAGCGCCGGAATACCCCATGGCACAGAGAATCCGACCCCAATTCGCGTCGGAACCGTGAAGCGCCGTCTTTACCAAACTCGACGACGCCACAGACCGGGCGCACAGGCGTGCTGTTTCCTCGGAATCCGCACCCTCAAGATTTACCTCGATCATGCGGGATGCGCCCTCACCGTCAGCCGCAATCGCCTTTGCAAGACACTCACTGATAAAATGAACCGCTTCGCAAAGCTTTTCGTAATCCTCGCTGCTGGTGTCATCGATCCGCTTATTTCCCGCGCAGCCGTTTGCAATGATAACGGCCGTGTCATTCGTACTCGTATCACCGTCAACAGTTACCATATTAAACGTTGTGTGAACTGCCGTCTTCTGAATATTTGTCAGAACATCCTTTGTAACTGCCGCGTCTGTCACCACATAAGAAAGCATCGTTCCCATATTCGGATGAATCATCCCGGAACCCTTGGCGATTCCACAAATGCTGACAGTCACGCCGGAAAGCTCAATTTCCGTGAAAAAACACTTTTCCTTCGTATCCGTCGTCATAATAGCTTCGTGAACCGCATCACCGCCTGATGCCAATGCATTCACACAAATATCGACACCGTTCAAAATCGTCTCCATCGGCATCGGCACCCCGATAACGCCCGTAGAAAAGACCATAACTTCTTCAGGTGCAATACCAAGACGCTTTGCAACACGCTCCGCCGTCGCATTAGCATCTGCAATTCCTTGGTCACCCGTACAGGCATTGGCATTGCCGCTGTTTATGATGAGCGCCCGCGTTACAGGATTTTTCACCTTTTCTATATCGACGAGCACCGGCGCCGCCTTAACCACATTCTTCGTAAAAACCGCCGCACAGACAGCCGGGACTTCGCTGAAGATGAGTCCCATATCCTTCTTCCCGCTCTTTTTAAGTCCCGTAGCGCACCCTGCCGCCTTAAATCCCTTGACACAGGACACGGATTTTCCTTCGATTAAATTCATCTCGATGCTCCTTTCCGATCTACTTCGTAACCATCGTTCCGCTGCCGGACTTCGTGAAAATCTCTACCAGCAGGCTGTGCTCGACTCTGCCGTCGATAATGGCCACCTCCCGTGTACCTTTCTCAATCGCGTCCATGCAGCACTGCATTTTCGGAATCATGCCGCCCGAAATCGTTCCGTCTGCAATATACTCTTTTACTTGTTCGCAGTCTATTTCGGAAACAAAAGAATCCTCGTCATTGATATCCCGGTAAAGTCCCTTGATATCGGAAAGCAGAATCAGTTTTTCGGCTTCCAGCGCCCCGCTGATGGCGCCCGCTGCATAATCCGCATTGACATTAAACGTCTCTCCGTTATCGCCGCAGGCCACCGGCGAAATAATCGGCACATAACCAGTATCGATCAAATCCGTTAAAACCTCGCGATTCACTTCCTTAATTTTTCCGACATATCCGAGATCAAGCGGCATCCCATCTTGTCCCTTGGCGAAAGTCTTTTCCGCCTTCAGCAGATTGCTGTCGCGCCCGCAAAGACCTACCGCCTTCAGCCCGTGCTGGCTAAGACATGCAGAAAGATCCTTGTTAACGGAACCCGATAAAACCATTTCTACAATTTGCATCACATTTTTATCTGTTACGCGCTGCCCCTGTTCAAACCTGACTTGCAGATCCACACGGTCGAGCATCGCGTTAATCCGCCTGCCGCCTCCATGAACGATAACGATATTAATTCCCACCAGTTTCAGCAGCGCCACATCCTCGATAAATTTCTTCTTGAGCTTATCGTTTTCCATCACGCTTCCACCATACTTAATCACGAACGTCTTACCGCGGAATCGCTTAATATACGGCAGCGCCTCAATCAGAATATCTTCTCTTTTCATTTCAGCCGGCCTCCCTCTGTCATTTCCATATCTACCATTTCCATATCCGTCAATCCATGAAATTCATCCACAGACTTTTATCTTTCCTTTCCTATATTTTAAAAGCATCCGTATTTTCATAACCCGTAACAGTCATGTACCCCACACGCTCCGCATATCCTGACATTCGCGCGCCCTACGCTTTCAGTCTTCTGCTTTTGGCAGTTTTACAATCCGCGCTTTGTATAGTTTCATTTAGCAGCGCAAATCCGCACACCATCAACACATGGCGCTGCAAACTAGCGAACATTTAGTTTCGTCTATTATAACTCTCAAAGATAATGCTATAAATCACAAACTTTGTATTCTTTCCGTCTGAACCCAATGAATCCGATGAATCCGGCTGAAAAAACAGCCGATCTTTTCATCGCGCATTTCGAATATTTATGCGCACTATTTTATAACTATACATTATTATTCATATTTATGCAACCCATTTGGAAAAATAACAGAAAAAATAAAAAACGGCGGTCCGGACCGCTGATATGATTCCTTCCAAAATATTAAGCAATTCTCATATGTGAGCCTGCCTCTTTGAAAAAACATATCGCACTGTACCGGCTTCCGCCCGCTGTTTCTCCTTATGCCGCCGTCTTCATCATTTGATTTTAACCGCAGCCTGTATTGCCAAATCCGGCAGATTCAAGCCGGATTCATTTGTTTCGTTTTAATCTTTCGTTTAGATAAAATCTCTATCTGTTTTCATTTTGCTGCGTCGGATCGCGGCTATATTTTCCCTCGCAGAATGTTTAAAAACTGACTCTCATCAATTATTTTTTTCAGCTTTCATCTCTGAATAAATCATCCAATCACTTTCCAAACCCATTTTATTTTCAATCGTTGACATAGTATTTACGCTGCCCTCCGCTTTCAAAATCGCTTTTGAGTTGCCGGACAGTCGTTCCATCTGTCATACTTCCTTATTCTGCGACAAATGTACCGCTCTTTCCGCCTTCCTTGCGTACAAGACGAATATCTGTAATCCGCATACCGCGGTCAATCGCCTTGCACATATCGTAAATCGTCAGTGCCGCGATAGCTACCGCGTTCAGGGACTCCATTTCAATACCGGTCTTGCCGATCGTCGAAGCCTGTGCCTCGATATGTACCGCGGAATTTTCCTCATCTATCTGAAAATCCATATCGACACCCGTAATAAAAATATTGTGGCACATTGGAATATTCGATGCCGTATTTTTCGCAGCCATAATTCCAGCCGTCTGCGCCACCGAAAGAACGTCGCCTTTCGCAATCGACCCTTCCTTCACGCGCTTCAACGTTTCCGGCTGCATATAAATGCTGCCTTTTGCAACGGCGATACGCTTTGTATCAGCCTTTTCGCCCACATTGACCATTCTTGGCCTGCCGTTACTGTCAATATGAGTCAGTTTTTCTTCCATTTATATTTACCTCCCGGCTACTTTTTATTTTCTGCGCACGTCTTACCGACGTATCTCATCAGCCCAGCGCAGATCCCGTCTTGATCGCTTGATCACTCGCATCCGCCTGACCGCACTCATCTGTTTGCAATCGAGCACCTTTCAGTCAGATTCTATCAACAGGCGCTCCGTCTGCGCACAAACCCGGCCACGTCTGTCCATTCACGCGTATCATCCTGTGCTATGATGCCGGAATCAAAAGAGTGCTACGCACCAGCCAGCACAAATATGCACGCTTACAAACACATATAGTCATACCGGTCTTGTCCGCAAGAGCTTTTCATGCCGCACCATACAATACAATCAAACAATTTTGTTTCCTTTTTTATTACGCTCGTCCGGCTTGTCAGCCGCCGATTTTATTCATGTCCCGCTCAATAGGCGCAGCCCCTTCATTCAGCAAATGATGCTCCACCTTATGTCCAATTGTATTTCGCAGTTCGGCAAGCAATTCTTCGTCAGAAAGCTGAAGCGCTCCTTTTATATCGATCTCCTCATTGGAATGGAGACATGGCTTAATCTTTCCGTCAGATGTCAGACGAATTTTATTGCACGACGCACAAAAATGATTGCTCATCGCACTGATAAACCCCACCTTTCCCTTGCCGCCCGGCAGGCGGAAATCGTCGGAAACTGAAAATTTTTCATTATCTGCCGGTTCGAGCTGTGGAAAACGCGATAAAATCTCCTGGTTTGAAATGAACCCGTAAGAATCGCCCACATCCGCGTGTCCAATCGGCATCAGTTCAATAAAACGCACGATATATGGCTCATCTCTCGTCAATTCAATAAAATTTCCAAATTCATCCTCATTAAATCCGCCAAGTGCCACCACGTTCAGTTTAATCGGCGTCAGTCCCACGCGCTCTGCCTCCTCAATTCCTTCAAGAACGCGCTTCAATTCGCCGCCCCGCGTAATCCGTGCGTACTTTTCCGGATCCAGCGTATCAATACTGACATTCACACGATTGACACCTGCTGCCTTAAGATCAGCCGCCATTTCCTTCAGCAAAATTCCGTTCGTTGTGATCCCGATCTCCTGAATTCCTTCCACGGCCCGTATTTTTGATATCAGCCCGATAATCTCATGGCGCACCAGCGGTTCACCGCCCGTCAGCCGAATCTTGGAAATGCCCAGTTTCGCCGCCGCCTCCGTAATCCTGACGATCTCTTCAAAAGAAAGAATCTCATCCTTCGGAATAATATTTTTAAAACCCTCCGCCGGCATACAATACCGGCAACGCAGATTACACCTGTCCGTTACAGAGATGCGCATATAGTTGATTTCTCTTCCAAAATTATCTTTCATATCTTTCCAACTCTACGATATATAATATGCTCTGCCAATTTCATCAAATCCGCTCCGCTGCTTTCAAACGCATGGAAAGCCGCACAAACAGTATATGGAACTGTTACAGTTTACCACACATCATATTGTACACGCAAGGCGGAATAAAAATCAGATCGTGTTAAGTCATCGGGAAACCTTCCCTGATGGTTTTCCGACGATCAACTAGTTAAGTAAAAAATCTGTGTCAAAGCGCTTCAATAAAATTTGCTTTCATTTTGAGAAAAAACGTGTCTGAACGCATCACACAAGGTATCATGCCTCAAAATCAACATATCTAAAGAATGTAAAGAATTTAACAAGTAATTTCATAATTAAAGACAAACCGGACATACAAGCCACCCGTTCCAAAGCGCCAGAATCGGGCCCGTCGCTCATGCTACGCCTCCATCTGCGACAAAATCAATTCATTCATTTTATCATAAGACTTCCAGACCTCGTCTCCGCCAGGCAGTCCCGCATAGCCGTACAGCTTCTTCAAAAGCCGGAAAATCTGCTGCGGCGTAAACCCCTCATTGCTGCCGCGTTTCGTCTTCTCCCGAACCCACCGTTCCGTCACTGAAACAATCTCATGGGCCGCCACATTTCGCACATCCATCTCCGCATCACGCAGCTGACGCACAGGGTTTAACAGTTCGGAATCCTCAGTCAACGCCTGCATAATATACATCAAATGATCCGACGATATATCCTTCCGGTCAAACTCACCATCATACTTCTCCGACAAAACGTTCCAAACCTGGGGTTCTGTCTGAAGTTTTTCAAAATCCCATTGACGCTTTTTGAATCCCGAAGTACAATACTGATTTACATCAAATCCAAGTTTTTCTTTTAAAATCAATTCAAACAGATCCGCCGTCACCGGTGTAATTCCCCGCACAAAATCCGCGTATTCGCCCTTCTTCATCTTAATTTCCAATGCCAGCAGATATTCCACAATATCCCGCTGGTCGCCTGACTTTACCGGAATAATCGAAAACGGTGTCCCGGCCAGTCCTTTGCTGACACCCGACCTGTCAAGCTGCAGCCGCGCCTCCGCCGCTGAAATCAGCCCATACACATTATCTGGAAGATCCTTCCGTATCTCATCGGCCACAATCCGCGCCGCCCGGTAATCGTAAACTAACACAAATTTTTTTATCATATCTGTTTTTAACAAAAACGTTAGATTCTCACATTCCACCTGATGGCAGCGATTTTCAAACGAATCACTCTCATTGTCTAAATTGCACGCCCACTGAATCTCCGGTTCATACTCTTCCCGGTCCTCCGTATGTGAATTCATGCCCCGCTTCGGCGTACTGACCTGCAGCGGAATAAAACGATATTCTGACACAACCGCCATCACCTGAAGTGTGCTTTTCATCGCCGGCGTACCCGACGAGGTATTCACATAAAGCACATCTCCTTTTTCCATTTCATCGGCAATTTTGCGAATGATATCTCGAAAACGACTGTAAAAATAATTATAATCCTGAACCTCCGACAGTTCTTTTTCCATAATCAGCTCATGTTCAAAATTATGGCCAAGCAAGCCGCCCAGTTGATCCAGGCAGTACAAATAGCGGTTATCCATCTCATGATAACGACAGATTTCCCCCGACAAAAACAGATACACCTTATCCGGCTGATAAATCCTGCAAATGTGAAGAAACGACCCGTCTCGCCCGTTGGAAATCGGATCCGTTCCACCGAGCGGGGAAAATAAAAATGTTTTCGCCATCTTCTTCCTCCTTAATATGTTTCATGCTTGAATTATTTTTTCACAAATTGCTATGTCTATATGAAATGACATCTCTTATGTTTAAAATATTTTTTCTTTCATGATTTCATTTTCTCCGCTATATCGTAATTGTTCAAACCATGTTTCACATTTTCCTTTTCGTCCTCTTCCAGGGGTTTTATTCGCTTAATTCTGACCGTTAAAATCTTATAATTTCAATGATTAAGCCATAAATTTTCAATGGAAATATGCCACAAGTCGTAAGCCGGCCTTTTGCGCAGTTCCGCATCCGAAAAACGATTGAATTTCAACTAACAGACAAAACCGCTCATATGTAAATGCTCGTCATTTCATCTCTTGTTCATTGTAAAACATTCCTTTACTCTGACTGCCTTTTTAAATCCGCTGCAAAGCTACAAAATTATATATATATCAGATCTTCTGTTTCTATCACGTCATCGCGTCCAAATCTCACGACCTCCGTCTGCCCGCGCAACCGATACACTCGTACACTGTCCATTTCAGACACAAATGGCGGAATTTCAGCGAGAAGTTTTTTATACTTTTGACGCGTGATAAGCGCTTCAAAAGACGATTTTTGAACTCGAAACCCGTATCCCTGAAGCAACTTCGCAAACTTCACACGTTTTTTATTATCAATTATATCATAAATAATTAAAACAAAAACTTTCTTTTCAGTATTTTTCTCACTTTCAAACTCATCCCTCTCATAATCTTCGCTTCCACACTCATCATCCTCATATCCATCATCTCCATATTCATTGCTACTTTCAAATATTTCATCCTCAAATGAATCAGTTCTATATCCGTCCTCTGCGACAAAATAATCTTTCATAACGATTCCTCTCATCTGATTCTGACCGGCATATACCGCGAAACATCCTCGTCTTCCAGCACCCGGACAAAACAGGCCGCCTGCATCCCGACAGCGCGCCGGAAGGACACCGGATAATTTACATACGACAAATATTTTGCCTGCACAGACAGCTTTTTTTCTAATTTCCTAACAAAGATTCTCATTCCTTCTTTATTTAAAAAAAATCCCGGCTTTTCAGGATTTGTATAAAAATGATCTGTAAAAATCTCGTGCCCATTCACTAAACTCATCACAACCGAATCCACAATTACAGCACGCCATTCCTCCATCAAATCACTGGCCAACGCCGGATGCCGCTCACGATCCTTGTGGAGAAATCCGAAATATGGATTCAGCCCCTTTCCCTCAATTTCTCCATAGACCTCATTCATTAAAATTGAATATCCCAGACTCAGCATCGAATTAAACGGATCCAGTGGCGGCCGCTTGCTTCTTCCATTGAACTTGAACGCTTCATCCACAACCTGTGCAAGTCCTGCAAAATACACCTTCGCGGCTCTGCCTTCATACCCCATCAATTGCTCGGTCCCGACACATTCCTCTACCTTGTGTTCATACATATTAATCTCGTTGATCTCACGTAAAAGCGATATTTTCGAACTCCGCTGATACCTGCGCAGCACAACCGCCTGATTATTCAGTTTCGCCCGTACCACTTTCCGCGCCAGTTCCAGCTTAAAATCCTCATCATCTGTCAGTCTGACCTGCTGCCTCTGTCTGAAAGTGCTGACGTGATTTGTGGAAATAAGTCTGCCGAAATACGAACCGCTGCTTGAATAATAACTGACGTCTATCCCCCGCTTCAAACATTCTTCCACGCATTTCGATGTCACCTGCACCCGCCCGAACACAGAAATACCCTCTAGCGCCTCCGATGGAATCTTCCGCAGCAGGCCATCTTTATATGACACTGTAAAACAATTTCCCTCGTATCCCAGCACCGTCCCTGGTTCGTTAATATACAAGTATGACATAAAGATTCATCTCCTCTCTTTCAAATAATGACGAGCAAATAGTAGTAAGAGATTTCATTACTTATTCCTGTCCCCTTTCGGGGTTTTGTTCTCTTAAATGCAGTGCTACGACAGTATCAGCCACCAGTGGGTACTGTTTCCGTCCCCTTTCGGGGTTTTGTTCTCTTAAATTATTTTAACCTTGATTTTACAAGTGAATGTTTCACAAAATTTCCGTCCCCTTTCGGGGTTTTTGTTCTCTTAAATCCGGGGATCAAGACGTGTTCCGGGCAGCTTTACAGCTTCCGTCCCCTTTCGGGGTTTTTGTTCTCTTAAATTGCAATTAAAAACGGTAAAGGCGGCGGACAGTAGCTTCCGTCCCCTTTCGGGGTTTTTGTTCTCTTAAATGAGTCTGCATATGACGCATACGCTGCCGGGGATCAACTTCCGTCCCCTTTCGGGGTTTTTGTTCTCTTAAATGCAACTGAGGCCGCGTGGGACGCGTACATCGACGTTGAACTTCCGTCCCCTTTCGGGGTTTTTGTTCTCTTAAATGCGGACCGAGGGCGCGGCTCACGATTTTTTAACCCCTTCCGTCCCCTTTCGGGGTTTTTGTTCTCTTAAATCCAGCTAAAAAGGTTGATAAGTCAACCGGATGAAACTTCCGTCCCCTTTCGGGGTTTTTGTTCTCTTAAATACATAATATAAAAAGTAAAATAAAGCAAATGGTTGCTTCCGTCCCCTTTCGGGGTTTTTGTTCTCTTAAATGAGACGTATTATCAGTTTTGCGCGAGGTATTAAAAGCCTTCCGTCCCCTTTCGGGGTTTTTGTTCTCTTAAATGCACCGAGAGCCTCATCGTGATCTACCGGAAGCTTAACTTCCGTCCCCTTTCGGGGTTTTTGTTCTCTTAAATTGAGAGGTAAAAAGCTAACCGCGCTGAAATTTAACTTCCGTCCCCTTTCGGGGTTTTTGTTCTCTTAAATAAGAAAAAAAATATTTCGCTGCCGTTAGACAGGCGGTTCCGTCCCCTTTCGGGGTTTTTGTTCTCTTAAATAAAATGGAGGAAAAAAATGAAAAAAGAACAATTAACAGTTCCGTCCCCTTTCGGGGTTTTTGTTCTCTTAAATACTTAAAGCGCAGGGATATAGCTTGATAGAAATATCGTTCCGTCCCCTTTCGGGGTTTTTGTTCTCTTAAATCCGGTAACGGCGGAGGACAGTACGCCGACGCTGAAGGTTCCGTCCCCTTTCGGGGTTTTTGTTCTCTTAAATAAATGGAGGAAAAATGGAAATGAAAACTAATTTAAAAGTTCCGTCCCCTTTCGGGGTTTTTGTTCTCTTAAATGCTCGGACCGAGGGCGCGGCTCACGACTTTTTGACAGTTCCGTCCCCTTTCGGGGTTTTTGTTCTCTTAAATAGTAAAAGCAATGTTATAACAAACAGCTTACTTAAGTTCCGTCCCCTTTCGGGGTTTTTGTTCTCTTAAATAAATGGAGGAAAAAACAAATGAAAAAAGAATTAAGTTCCGTCCCCTTTCGGGGTTTTTGTTCTCTTAAATTCTACGATTTAACCGACTCCGAAAAAAGATATCTGGTTCCGTCCCCTTTCGGGGTTTTTGTTCTCTTAAATCCTGTTCTCTGTACGCCTGTAATTTCAACGGCTGATACGACGGTTTGCGGCGGAAACACACCGCAAACCCTGAACCAGTCTCGCAAGCATTGTTTCACACTTGAAAAACAGCTGAATTCCAAGCATCGGGGCAAAATCATGATATGCATGTTCCATTTTTACCACATCATTTCTTTTTTTCAACAGTCAGCAAACACTTGCCCATTTCATACTCGTACTCGTCATAATATGTCAGCTTGTAAATATGAGGCGAAACACCCAGAAGCATATCGCGCTCATGCTTATGCCGGCTAAACTTGCTTCGCAAAATCCTGCTGACATATTCAAGGCCCTGCTCTCTTCCAAACATCGGATAAACAACCGTCTTTGAAACAAATCCACAACCGCCGCCCAGAAAGACAGTTTTCTCAAATTCCTCCTCCGTTTCCTCCACGAGCTCGTCCTTAAATGCATCGCGAAAAGCACTCCGGTACATCTCGTAAAAACGCTGAACATTATAGCGCAGCCGCTTTGGCGTAATCTCTGTCCTAGTGCGCTGCATCAGTTCCTTATCAATCGTCAGCGGGCACTCTATTATTGTCTGCGGTCTGATACATTCACGAACCATCGGCAGCAGAGTTACGTTGCCATCGGTTTTCAATTCCACCTTTTGGCAGAGCACAAGATCCTCCATAGACAATGGCCTGCTGTCACCTACACGAATAGCTGCCATCACATCATTTACTTTATCGTCGAGTTTCTTGCTTCTGCCCAGCAAATGAAACGCACTTTTTTCCAAATGATCGGCTTCACGGGCAAGAAATTTCACAGATTTTCCCCTTCTTTCCCCATGTTCCATTTCTGCTTGGAATTTCATTCTTTCCGTTTCAAACCGGCCATTTATGCCCTTTTCCGCATCGTCAAAAAGCATCGCTCCCAAAAGGATAGTTCTCAGCATCCCTTTGACGCTGCTGCCCGGAATATATGGCAACCCGTAAGCGTCTTTGATAAATGTATGAATCTCCCTGCTTTTATTATTATCAAACGAAACTTCGCCGCTGTCAAGTCTGTAAGAAATCCACGGCATATAATCACTGCGCTGGACATTATGATTTTTCAACCATTTTCCGAGATCCGTTCCACCGCCGTCTAAGATATAGTTTTCATATTCATCATTGAGCTTCATCATCCGCAGTCCTTCATACAATTTATGCTGATCGGGAATCAGCGCTTCACGATTCGTCAAGATATAGTCTTTTTTCATGATTTTCCTGCCCGAACCGATATACACAGGCCCCACCGTTTCGATTTTCAGCGTATATGTATCAAGTGCGTTCTTCATAATACCACCTCCAGCCAAAGTGGCTTCGCATAACGGTAAACCGGATGATTTCCTCCCGTGGAGACATCATAAACTCCGCCTTCAAACCGGTTCGTGAAAGATGAGCCGGCAGAAAAAACGTAAAGATCCTTCTTCCTGCTCCATTCAGGCGCGTAACTTTCCGAAGCTACAAAGCCGCCTCTGCGGATCAGCGAATAATCTGCTTCATGCAAAGCTTTCTCCATTTCAAATTCCTGCGGCAGACATACAGAAAGCGAAACATAACGCGTCTTTCGCACCTCATCTGTCCGATTCTTTTTTTCAGAACCTGTGTCCACACTGCCATCTGTTTCCGCACCCTCACTGTCGCCGGAATCTGTGCTGTCTCTAAGCCGCTTCAGCACATCTTCTCCAAGGCTCCCGTGAAACAGCCGAAATCGTCCAAGTCCTGCGCTCCGCTTGCCTCCAATTCCATCAAACTCAAGCTGGCCCATCAATTCGTCCGCTAACCCGGCAGCTTCGTCATCTGCATACCCGATAATCAGATACAGCCCACAGTCCTCTCTGAAATGAAAAATTCCCAGGTGAAACGGTCTTGTTTCCGTTTCAACTTTCTCCGCTAAAGATTTCTGTCCATAGCTTTCAAAATTATCCAAATATTTTTGCGCGTCATTTTCAATATTTTCTATCGCACCGACGCTCCTTGGAATATTCGCCAGTACCCGCAGTTCCCTTATCCCAAGCCTGCTGACCGCACTGTTGACACTACCTGCATCAAGCATCCCATGAACATACTCATCCACCGCATTGACAGGAATGTATTTCATCTTTTTATCCTGCTTCTTTTTAACAGAATTTCCTGCTTCATCAGATGCTGCACTGAGATCCCGCGGAATCATCGGCTTGGCGATATAATACTGCTCCCCGTCATACGGAAACGCGTCAGAAAATAGCAGTCTGCCTTCCGCTGCCATGTCGCAGAACTCCGCCAGACGTTCCTCACCGCCCGATTTCAGCGCCTGAATACAGAGCGCTGAAAAAACAGTGTCCGCATGAATCACGATTTCACTGTCTTCCAGTTGTGTATTTCCCACATGAAATCCCGTCTCAAATGCCATCTTATAGACAGTATACTTCATTCCCAAATTCCTCCAGAATCTTCCTGCACTCATTTTCCGTCACCTCAGGAATCTCACCTACAACAGTACACAATTCAAGTTCCTTGAAACGCACCTTTCCGTATCCTCGTGAACCGCTTCCTCCAATATAGTCATACTGGAGCAGTTTCATGCCGTCAATAATCGTTTCAAAATCCTCGGTGATTTCATTTTCAGGTTGTTTCGTCACCTCATAAATCAGATCAAGCGGAAATTCTGCACCGCGGATCACTCGCTCAATCTGGCGCGGATTTGCAACAGCTGTTAACCGATTGATCGTATTTTCAAACTTAATTTCGGTTACCTGCCCCGACAGAGTATTATGACGCAGTTCTTCTTCATTACTTAAAATCATATCTGAAAACAGCAGCCGCGCCCGCTTCATCTTTCCCTTCTCACTCGACCCGAACAGCCTCAGCAACCGTTCATCGTCGTCATTCGGCTGCATCGCTATCGTCTTATTATACTGCTTCGCCAGAAGGGAGCGCATCTTCCCCTTCAAACTGCTGCCCGGAATAATCGGCAGCCCTCGGAAACTCTCTCTGACCACCGGTGAATCAACTGCGCCGATAGCTGCAAACGCGTCTGACCCGCCGATATGCATACCCGTTACTACTTCAATAATTCCGGTGATTTGAATTTTCGCGTACATTGTTACATTCTCCCTTCTATAAATATCCATGCTTTTGCGCTTCCCACAAAACATCTTCATCATTTACCGTCTTTGTCCGGCTTAAATCTATCATATCCATGCCATTCCTGCTATATATTTTTGTTTTAACATACTTTTTCAGCTTATTCCGAAAAAACTCAATCAATTTCAGTCCTGTCGACCGATTCATTCGGGTACTTGCGGATATTTTTTAATTCGCTCATATTCCTTTATACAGGATTTCTTATCATTCCGGCCTGATGTTTTTGGTATCCGTCAAACGTCTGCCCAAAGCGCTCCTGCCGTTCTCGGCTCCGGTCATCCGCTCAGGCCGCCGTTTCAGTCTTTATATGACATTTCCAAGCGTCCAGTCTGACTGCCTCTGCAGTTTCCATTTCCAGACGTTCTGCCAGGCCGCTATTTTAATCCTATTCCCAGCCATCTGACCCGTCCGGTTTTCCTGCCTTGATTTTCAACTGTTCAGTTCGGCCGCCCCTCCGGTCCCCATCCTGTTTTTCTTCTCT
This sequence comes from uncultured Oscillospiraceae bacterium, assembly GCA_964438605.1. GTDB lineage: Bacteria > Bacillota > Clostridia > Peptostreptococcales > Anaerovoracaceae > Alangreenwoodia. Next base: position 8,958 of record CAYTKT010000032.1, on the reverse strand, counting down.
TTAATCACCCCGACTGTTTTCAACTTAACTAATCTGCCATCTTACACGGCTCCCATTCTCATCCTTGCTGACAATAAGCTGATTATCAATTTCCTGTTTTAATTCAGTTACATGAGAAATAATCCCGATCAATTTAGATCCTTCCGCCATTCTCATGAGAACCTTTACCGCCTGATTCCTGGAATGATCATCAAGAGAACCAAATCCCTCGTCGATAAACATAATATCCAGGTGAATCGCTGCCGAATTTTCCTGAATCTGGTCTGCCATGCCCAGAGCCAGCGCCAGTGCCGCCATAAACGACTCCCCGCCGGAAAGCGTCCGTATTTCCCGCTCCCTGCCCGTAACATGAGAATAAACCATCAGATCAAGACCTCTGTTTTTTCCTTCTCCCGCATTGTCAACGTCAACCATCCGCAGTTCAAACTGTCCGGCCGACATATCCAGGAAGCGCCTGTTTGCCGCATATAATATTCTTTCCAGGTAATAGCGTTGAACGAAAGTTTCCAGATCCATCCGCGCACCTGTCACATTTCCGGACAATCGCCTATACAGCATATCGAGTTTTGTATGTTTCTCCATCAACGATTTTCTGTTCTCCGTTTCATCAAATAAATCCCGATACACTTCATAGTCCCGACGATACGTTTCTTTCCATTCGTTATAAGCGCCGCTTGCGGCGGAAAACGCTTTCTCCGCCTCATCCCGTGCCTTTTCCAGTTCGTCCATCACAGGACGCTGCCTGCCTTTAATTATTCCTTCTGCAGAGGACTTCAACGCTTCGGCTCTCGTCTTTTTTTCATTGTGGCTCTCGATCTTCTTCTGAAGTTCACCGGTCTCCGCCTTTTGATGATTATTAGTAAGGAATTTCCATTCCACTTCCGGTAAATCCTTCTCCTCCACGATCTTCTCATAGTCTGTCTTTTTACTGCTATACTCCTTTTCTCTTACAGGAAGTTCGTCTTTATAATTTCTGACCAGCGTTTCCGCCTGATTTTCAGCCGCTGCCGCCTCCTCAAGCGCCTGTTTTGCGGCTTTGTGCGTTTTCTCCTGCAAATCCGCTTCTGAGCTTGCCCGCATCTTTGCATCCTGCGCCGCTTCTCTTGATGGATATTCCTCAGGAATAAGCTCCTCCATCTTTCTGAGAGCCGCCTCCCCAGCCGACAGCACTGTCTGCGCATTCAACTCGTCAGCCTGCGCCTTGGCTGTCATCTTTTGGAGACGCGTTTTTCCCTCTTCCGCATTTTGCAGTTTCTCTTTCAGCTTTTTCAGCTCATTTGCAGCTTTTTCCGATTCTTCTGCCCGCCTGCGGACAGATTCTGACCACTTTTTGAGACGACTGCACGCGTCTTCAAGCGTTATCCTCTCCGCAAGTCCGAATGGCGCCGCATCGTCAGCGGAATTCTCGGAAGCGGCAGCTACCGTATCGGATGCGCCGTCCGTAAATCCTTCAGAGCCGGCAGATTTTTCAGCGACGGCGGCATCCACTGAAAACATTGAACCGGAAAAATCAGAAACCTCTGCGCCCGCTGAATCTCCAGAATCAATAAAATCCTCAAAATTCAGAACACTGTTTCCCATACGCCGAAGAAAACTTTCAAAACTGGAATTCCACGCGTCCCTCTTTTCCTGCAAAGACGCCCATAGCGATCCGGCTTTCGACGAAAGTTTTTCCCGCTTTTTTTGCAGCGCGTCTACTTCTTTTTTGAGTTCTTGCAGCGTTTCCTTTGAAATATCTCCCAAAATCGTTTTCCCGCTGCATGGCGCCGGATGATCCGGCGAACCGCACACAGGACACGGCTCGCCCGGTACAAGTTTTGCCGCAAGAAATCCCGCCTGGGCATCGAAAAACATCTGGTGCTTCATTTCGTACTCAGAATTCTTCTGTCCATACTCATTCCGAGCATTTTCATAATCCGCCTGAGCCTGACGTACTGCCGTTTCCTGCTTTAAAATACTCTTCCGCGATTTTTCCAGTTTGGCAGCTTCTTCTTCCAGTGCAAAAGTTTCTTCCTTTCTAATCTTCCAGACGTCCGCCTGCGACGCGTCATCTTCCAGTTCCTTCGCCCTGTTTTTCCATTCTGTCTCGCCCGACTCCAGACTGGATTTTTCTTCTTCCAGCTTCGCCCTTACGGCTCTGGCTTTTTCCAGACTCTCTCGTTTTGTTTTTATTTCGTTGCGTTCACTTTCAATTTCATCAAATAATTTCAGCGCTTTCTTTACGCGTTCCGCCGTCCTCTCATATTCTCCAAGCGCTTTATCGCACCGCGTTTTTGCCTCGCTTTCAGCTCTTTCTGCCGTTTTCACTTTTTCCTTCAGATCCGGCAGCGCTTTCTCCTGCTCTTTCAGCGCATCCTGTACTTTACGAAATTCCCCTTCCGCGCTTTCAAATACCCGATAAACCGCTTTAATCTCATAAGCGGCGCCGATCTGCTCCATCAACACGCCTGCCTCAGCAATCTCCTCAACTTCCGACTCCCATGCCGTCAGCGCTTTTTCGGCACTGTCCAGCTGCTCAAATGACCTTGCCAGTTCCTGGCCTTTAGTAAAAGCCTCCTGCTTTTCGTTCCGGTCCTTCCAAGCCGCCTGATGCGCTTCTTCCGCCTTTGTCTGCTTCGTTTTCAGCCAGTCGCACAAGTCTTCCAGTTCTTCCAGAAAATGATCTGCTTCTGCAATTTCACCGCCTTCCACACTCTTTTTCAAGCCGAAAATATCGTCAAATCGCTCATATTCCTCAGGAATCACGGTAAGTCCGGCAATCGTCTGACATTTCGTTCTGATCCTGTCAAGATCCGTTTCCATGGCCCGCTTCCGTTCTCTCAGCTCATCGACAATTTTCTGAAACAATTCCGTGCCAAACAGCCTGCGGAAAATATTTCTTTTGCTGTCAGACGACGCCCGCAAAAGCTCCATAAACTCTCCCTGCGCAATCATCGCCACCTGCATAAACTGCTCTTTTGTAAGACCTACAATTTCTATCAGCTTTTTATTCGCATCCTTTTGAAGATATTCTGTCCCGTCCGGCATCGTCAATGTTACAGAACTGTTGACGTTTCGCAGTTCACCCTTTGCCTTCCCCCGCGTAACCTGTTTCTGATACTGCGGAACGCGCCTGACCGAATAAACATCACGTTCGTCTCCGCATCCTTCTGAAAATGTCAATTCGACAAACGGCTCTGTCATATAGTCGGCAAACTGGCTCTGCAGCTCCGTCCCGTCCTTCACGTTCGATGTCGAACTTGCCTTTCCATACAGCGCAAAGACAATCGCATCAAAAATCGTCGTTTTTCCGGCTCCTGTATCTCCGGTAATCAAAAATAAGTTCTGCTTCGGTTCTTCAAAATCAATTACCGTCTTTTTTCCATATGAGCCGAAAGCCTGCATTGTCAATGTCAGCGGTTTCATCTCACATCGCCTCCTGTACGGTATTGATCACATCGCGTAATATTTCCTTTTCCGTATCGTCCACATCCTTCAGAAAAGCACAGCACAACTCATAAGGATCCATGTCTTCCATTTTTTTTATATTTGTCCTGTAATCAGCCGTTTTCTGATTTTCACGCCTGATTTCCAGAAGATATGGAAACGCAATCCGTAGTCTATCCTGCATATCAATTACGTCAAAATCCACTTTGTCCGTAAGAACTACACTGACATAATCCCCGCACGACTGTTTCAGAACATCCTCCAACGGGCCTTTGATAACACGCACCTGGCGGAGCGGATGAAACGGCAGCACTGTCGTCTTCACATCAGCGCCATTTTCGTCCTTCGGGCCGATTTCCACCATGATAATCCCCTTTTTCTGTCCGGCTTCGCTGACAGAACATGCCAGCGGCGTTCCGCAGTATCGGTAAAAATCACTGCCGGCCTTCATCGGTTTATGGATATGGCCGAGGGCCGCGTAATCGAATTTTTCCAGAATATCCGCCGAAACTTCATCTATATTTCCAACAGTCCTGATTTCGGAGTCCATTCTCTCCACTTCCTCCGCCCGTTTTCCGGACGGCAGATAAAACTGATGACTGACGAGAATATTCCGTTCGCTCCCGTCAATCGCCTCGCGTTCTACCATTTTATGTATCGCTGTGTTATAAGAAAAATTGTTTCCGTTCTCGTCAGTTCCGATGACGGCTTTTAATGCCGAAGGTTTCGTAAATGGAAGAAGATAGAAATTTACATTTCCATATTCATCCGAAAGGATGACCTTTTTGATATATTCTGCCTCATTTCGCGGCGGCCTGCCCACCGCATAAATATTCTGCCTGGAGAGCACGCTGTTGAGATAACTGATACGCGGCGCACTGTCATGATTTCCGGCAATCATCATGACAGTCATCTCCGGCAGCGCCGACGTCAGATCGTCTATGAAACGGTCAAACACCTCTACGGCCTCTGCAGAAGGCGTTGCCTTGTCGTAAATATCGCCTGCAATCACAAATGCGTCCGGCCGCTCCTTTGCTGCCATTTCGACAGCCTGTTTTAAAATATATTCCTGATCCTCCCGCAAATCTCGATTGATCAGCTTCAGCCCGATGTGTAGATCCGACATATGAAATATTTTCATTAAAATCAATCGTCCTTTCCTGGATTTTTATGTAATTGAATAAACATAAACATCATTTCGCCGCCGGCTACTACGCACACATACTTACTCGTCTTTTGCGTAATACTTCCGGAACGCCACGAGAGCTTCCATATAATGTGTGAACAACAAATAATTCGATTTGCTGTCGCCGATTTCTTTCAAACAGTCAAGAATTTCCGCTTTCTGAATAAACCGCTTGACGCCCTTGTCGCGGCCCGATTCATAGACCGCTCTGATCCGCAGATATTCGATTCTGTTCCTGAGTTGAGGCGACAAAATATCATCTTTTTCCAGCAGCGTCTGGTTATAAATATCCATAACCATAGACAGCAGATTTCTCAGCTTTGATGTCGTCACCAGTTTGTCGTCCTTTTCCAGCCCATTGCCGCCTCTGCCGCCTTGAGGGCCGCCCGCCTGGCCGGACTTCTGCGACCCATTTCCTCTCGTACTCACGGCATGTCCGCCGCGTTCCTGCACATTCCGGCCGCTCTTTCCATTTCTTGCTGCAAATTCGTAAAATTCTACAAGTTCTTTGATCACGTGTTCCGCCTGATCCACATAAGTTTTTTCATTCAGTCTCATATCACGTTTTCCTCCGCATCACGCACATAATATACGTAAAGATAAATTGCTGTAACAAGCTGTCTGCTGTCCTCATCTGATTTAATCCATTGATACATTTTCTTAGAAAAAATCCTATATTCCGTTTTTTCCCTTTCCGACGCATCTTCATCCGGCTCCATCCGTGACAGCAGATAAACATATCTGGCAAAATTGATTTTCTCCTGTCTGTTTCTGATAAGCTCTAACAAATGATACAAAACACTGTTGCCGCGCTCGTCAGAATTTCTGAAAAAGCGGAACAGCGTGCTGTACTTTTCGCCTAACACATAATTCTGAAAATCATCCCAGCGATAGCGCCCGCCGTTTCCGGCTCCGCTGACCCCATCTGTTCCGCCGGCACCAATATTCCCGGCACTGATGCTGTCATATTCTGCGGGCTGCGATTCAAAAAGAGTCACCGCATTCTTTCCGTCCAGATCTTTTGAAAAGTCCTCCAACTTTCCGGTTTCCTCCGCCATAATATGAATCGGATAATTGCCTCCGTAAAGGCCAATTCCGCCGGAAATCGTCAGTTTATTCTGGCAGAACCGTCCAAAACAGTTCCGAATATCTACGGCAGCCTCTACAACATCATTCCAGGCACCGACCAGAAAAACATCATCACCGCCGGAGTAAACAATCGTCAGACTGCGCTCCCTGTTTCGAACTTCACCGCTGCGGCCTGTCTCCATCAGTTCCGCTGCGCCTGACTTCATTTCGTTCCTATCATTCCGGCCTTCGCCGTCACTTTCGGCACTGCCTGTCGGTCTGATCATCCTTTCCGTCCCGCCGCTCTGTCTCGCCGTTCCTTCGAGAGCGCAGCAATCCGAATGACTGAGAATATAATTGATATGATGCTTAAAGAAAATCGTCATCTGTCTGGAAAACGCAGCTGTCCTTGACAGCGTTACATATCTGTCGTCATTCCCGCCATTTTCAAATCCTGAAACAAACGCCTGCCCCAGATTGTCGACATCCATGCGCAGCACGGCCATCCGTCCGATTCCGGCGGCATCTTCAACAAACGCCCTGAGATCACCGTTTCTCGCCGTATAATCTCCGGTCCACAACTTCGATGAAATATTCTGCCCACTATAAAACGCATTCTTCGAAAACACCCGGACAAAAGACGCGTCATTCTCACGAATCATCCGCTTCACATCTTCTTCATTCCCCGCCTTTAACCAGCGGTTCTCCATCAGCGGAATCACGACACCACAGTTTGCGCCTCCGGCATCAACAGGACCGGTATCCTCGTCGGGACTTGACAACACACAGAAAAAATCCTTCTTCAAAATATCCGTCGATAGTCCCTTCAGCGACGCACACATTGTGCATAATCCGTCATCGTCCACCGGTCCCGTATTCCTGCATACACGACATTCACGACTGTTGCTTTTCAGTTTCCGCCTGTTCAGTTCAATAATGTCCCGCGCCGTATAACGATGCGCCTTCTTCTGGGAAATCACTCTGCCGATTTCCTGATAAATCGCCTTATAACTGCCCTTCGGCTCATTTTGCAGATCACGTGCGCTGCACGCCGCATACCCCGACGCCACGTAAAGCGCCGTCCCGAAATTATCAAGAAGCCAGCTGTTCACCTTCCGTTCCATTGTATCAAGAGATTGCCGGACATCTGCCGTATTTGGCAGCAGCGCATACATATGCCCGCCGCCGCAATAAATCAGGTTCGGCCGAAAAACACCGATTTCATCAAAAATTTCATCAATAAGATTTTCCGTAAAAATTTCCAGATAAAACGATTTCGCCCGTAACATCCGCAGCGAACCCGCACCTTGCACCGTGTAAATAAAATTCTGGATTCCCGAAATATCAATGGAATACAGCAAAAACACGTCTCGGTCATAAAATTCCTCCGCATTTTTAAAAAGCGCTGTTCTGTAATCGCGTTCGCCTCGTTCCTGAAGATACAGATAAATACAACTGCTGACAGCTGTCGTAATTTTAAGATGATCATACAGCGAAATATCGGCCGTCTCCCGCTTCGACGTCGATGACGGAATATATGACAATGCTGCCTCAAGAATTTCCAACAGTGAATTGATATAACGCCTGTCCCACTTCATCCCTGCTTTTAGAGAATCAGTAATCTTTTTCCATATCATTCCATATTGACTGGAAGTAAAATTCTTTTTCTCCTCCGATGGATAATTTACCGGCGTGTTTTCCTCAAGCATCTGCGGCGAATACCAGAACGTCTGTCCATCTCCGTTCAGATGATTAAAAATACTCTCAAGCGGCATCAGCGTATCAAAGCCCGGCTCCGGACTGTCGGATGCGCGGCGGTCAGAAGCCGAAGCGATATTATCCGCAATATACGTGATATACGCCGGCGAATCGTCAGCAATATCAGCTGCTTTCAAAAAAGAGGCGTGATGATACATCACACATTCCAGCAGAGCCCGCTGTTCTTCTGTTTCACCGAGTCCGATTTCCTCCTTCAGATAGTCAAAACCGCTCTGACTGTGATTCTTCGCCTGCTTTGCGCGGTAAACAACCTTGCCTATATCGTGCAGCATTGCCCCCGCTACAAGCACTTCATGTTCATTCGTCATTCCTTTTCTCCTTTATCACTCCCGCTTCCCTCCTGTCTGTCTTCCGGCATAATCCCCCGCTGCCTGTTTTCCCGTAGTCCTTCCCTTATCCTCCTCAAGAAGTTCCATGGCTCCCATTCCAAGACTTGTCTTAATCCCGACACCGGAAAATTCGCCAAACCGAAGTAACATTGCAATGTAATCAGCCATTGTCTGCGTTCCGCCGGCACGAATCGTAATGACACCGGCAAACGCAGGGATTCTTGCTCCTTCCATCGAAAATGATGTGCTGTATAAATGATACTGGCTGATCTCACTGTCACTGACGATTTGTTCAAGAACGTCCTCGTCAAAAAAACTCTCCCGCCTGCTGACAAAATCCATCTTACGCATCAGGCTCTGATAAATGCATCTCAGGTCCGGATAAAACGTATATCTTCCGTTTTGTTTGAATGCCGTAGGCGTCATAAACCTGATTTTAAAATACCGTCCGCTCTTGTGCTCATAAAAACGCGCGGTCAGCGCTTCAAGCGACACTTGTCTCAGACTGCGCTCTCCCAGAACGAACTGAATTCCATACCTCTTCAAATAAATGGTCTGATTTTCACCCGAATCCTCACTACCGCCTTCCCGCACAATCATACTATTCGTTTGATCAAAAAGCTGGTTTTTTACTGCATCCACAGTTTCGTTTGTCTTTCCATTTTCGCCGCAGCGCCCGCTTCCGCTTTCTCCCAAGCCTTTACTCTGACTTCTGTCTGCTGCCGCCCCTTCGTTCCATCCGGCACTGGCAAGCAGCGGCGGCATGAGTTCTCTGTATGCCTCATCATTCAGCGTATTAACATTCCAAAACACCTCTCTGCCATGAAATTCCAAAAACTGACTATACGGTCGTAAAGTCTGCATATGCAGTTTCTGCGCATACTCCGGCCGAATTTGCTCCATCAGCGCCCCATGAAACGCCGGCGCCATCTGATTTGATATTTTTCTTCCTTCTTCCGGTTCCAGCCGGATCTTGAGATTTGTAAACATAGACTGCCTTTAAACCTTTGATGTGAAAGATCCTCCATCAGCCATATTCCACCAATAAAGCCGGCTGAAAATCAGAGGATCCGACAAGATATTACATTTTTTATTTATTAGATCATATTATTTTATTTCTCAAATTGCAATAACAAATTGAACACGCGGTTATTTGAACATTGACATTTA
>CAYTKT010000031.1:0-25633 GCA_964438605.1 uncultured Oscillospiraceae bacterium | reverse complement strand
CCCTCGTCAACCTGGGCGTGATTCAAGGAATCGATGCCAGTAACATCGGACCAAACGTCGATATCAACCGGGCATCGGTGACGACCGTTTTAGATCGCTTAATCGGCGGCTACGGCTATGAGGATGGGCAGACAGTTGAGATAGTTAAAGGGAAGATCACTCTGGTCGTTGCCGATGACGTGAAACTGTCCGGCGAAGCGGATCCGGATCTTCCGATCATCGTCGCCGGCGAGGCTTCCAAAGTGGATATGAGTAACGTGACCGGAGCAGCGAAAGTCGTTGTTCAGGCTGACACCGTTGACATCACCGGAGCGCCAAAAGATACCCAGTTTGACCTGAGTGGAGCCGGAGAGAACGTCACCATTAACGGCGAAAAAGTTGAAAACGGTCAGGACTACGTGGTGCCGGAAAACAAACCGGGCAATAATGATAATCAAAACAAACCACAAGGCGGTTCTAACCCCGGCGGTTCTAACCCCGGCGGTTCTAACCCCGGCGGTTCTAACCCCGGCGGTGAAAACCCGACAACATATACCGTGACGGATAGGAGCGGCGACTACTTTGAAGAACATTATAACATGAAAATAGAACCAGAAAAGGCAAAAGCTGGAACAACAATCAAAGTCACAATCACCGCAAAAGAAAAGGGAGGGAGTGTTGTTGATAGGATAAACGTAGAAAAAAGTAACGGCGAATCACTCAATGAAAATGTCAAATTCCACGGCGGCCAGGACGGGGAAAACATCATGGGTGCAACCTATTATTTTGAACTGCCAGAAGAAGACGTTATCATCGAAGCAAGTGCACAGGCAGATCCAAACGACAATTGTCTGAATGGAGAAGCAGGGAAACGGTTTGCTTCTTATAAACAGACTATCTTTAGTGTGACGGATGGGACGGCAGATACAGATAAATCTTACTGTACAGTGATTTTGTCTAAAAAAACATTGAGAGCAGGAGAACAGGGTACAATCGTATTGGCGATGACAGAAAAAGCAATGACGGAAGGAAAAAAAGTAAAAGCAATCTATATAGTGCCACAAGACATTGACGAAAACTATGACAAGGCAAGTCTGGATAAATCGTTTGAGCTGAAAGGAACCGGCGGGAATTCCGGGACTTACATGTTTACGATGCCAAGCAATGACGACGCACAGGATGTTAAAATAGTTGTCGAAACGGAAGACATTACAGAGATGGAAGTGGGGGAGGACAACTGCTGGTTCCCAGAAATAAAAACTTCTTCAGATGAAGGCGGTGCCAATTCAACCGAGCTAACATCCACTGGCCAAGGACTGCCAGGCGATGCCACAATAAACCCAGCAGGTGACAGAGACGGTAACACAGAAGCAATCGACAATCCAGAAACCGGAGCCGGAACGAACGGAGGTTCCAACGCTTAACCACTGGCCCAACTGGAGGGAGCAATGCCCATCAACACAACGAACCCAACCATCCAAGGGACGCAACCCCACGCTTCTTGTTCGATAAAAAGAAAATGACCCGTTGCCTTTCGAAAGAACATTTCCAAACAGCAAGATGCCGGGCCATCGTCATAAGGTGTCAGGAAAGCCTAAAAAAGCAGTCCCCATGCTTGCAGCAAACATGGGAGAAAGCTTCCAACCCATAGGTAACCCCAAAGAACAAACCCCTTCATCGGGCGATGAGAAAGCGAACAGCCCTAAGGAAATGCATTTGCTCCTCACAAAGGAGAAAGAACTGCTCAAAGACAAAGGAATCCAAGGGGGGGGACATTCTACTTGGGAAGGGAGAAGGATCAAACGGAACCGCTGTTGCGTTCAAGCGGCCCCACACCGAAGCGAACCATCTGTTCCGTGGGAAATCCAGATCGTTTGCTTTTTACAAGGGAAGGGTCTATTCCCAAACAACCGGCAGAGGCAGGATTCTGATTGGCCGAAAAACGAAGCGTTTGCATCATTCGATTCGCTCCTTGCGCGATCAAAGAACGGGATGCTCCTTGAAGACCTGTCTCAAACCTGGCCATTCAAGAAACTGCCAGGTCCTCTTCGACCTGGCAGTTTCTGAATCAAGCACGATCCTAGAAAAGAACTAAAAGAAGGAAGGTGGAATCTCATGAGACAATTTCTTTCTGCCGGGATGGCACTTTTACTCCTTGTGCTCTCGGCGACGCCAGCCTTTGCGATCACGGATTCGGCGCACCCGCCGGACAAAATGGAGGAAATAACGCCCGGCACAAACGACTACACCGTGACCGACCACCAAGAAAGCACGCTGGCTCTTGGCGTGACGCAGGACATCTACACGGTCAAGATGAAAAGCGACAAAGAGCAAAACAAAATCTACCTTGCAACAGTCGATCTGAATCGAGACGATCTGACCATTCACGCGAACATCAATCAAAATAACGCCGATGGAACCACCTGGAAACTTACGAAACTTACAAAGCAGATGGAGGCGGCACAGGCCAACCACTCCAACCCCGATTCCGCAAATTACGTTCCGTATTTCAACGTGGTGGCGGGCGTCAACGCCGGATATTACGGGATGTCAAACGGAAAACCCCTGGATGCTTTTGCGATGGAGGGCAAAGTGTACCTGGACAGTTCGGGGCATGAAGGGGGCGAGCGCCCGTATTTTGTGATGAGAAAAGACGGAACCCCCGTCATCGGCTGGAGCCCAGAAGAGTGGAGGAAAATGAAAGAAGATCAAGAAAACCCAATCTGGGACGCGGTAGGAGGCTCCGACATCCTCATCTGGGAGGGCAAAATCGTCGCTCCGGCAAACTCAGACTATGAAAAGATGCAAAACGCCCGTGCCGTCATCGGAATCAAAGCGGACGGAAGAACCGTGGTCTTTGGCGAAGTGGACGGTTTGCAAAAGCCAAACTCCCGCGGCATGACCATGCGGGAACTGGCCGAGGTCATGTATAAGGCCGGATGCCAATACGCCCTGAATCTGGATGGGGGAGGTTCTGCGACCTATGTTTCCAAACAAGAGGACGGAACACTGAAAGTGCTCAATTCCCCAGCGGACGGGTACGAACGCACCGTTTCCTCAACGCTGTACGTGGCGTCCACCACATCTCCCAGCGGAGACTTTGGTTCGGTAGAACTGTATCCGGAGCACGAGTATGTAACGCCGAACTCTACGGTCAAGATTGACGCTGCCGGATTCAGCAAATCCCACGCCCCCATGGAGATTCCAAAGGACGCAGTCTGGCGGCTTGCTGAGGGTTCAACGAACCTGGGAACCGTGTCAGAGGGACAATTTGTCGGAAACGGAAACACAGGCGAGGCGACGATCCAGGTCGCCATAGGGGACCAGGTCTTTGGAAAGACCACCATCCATGTGGTGCATCCGGATCACCTGGAAATCACTAACGGCAGCGTACTCTCCTATGAGGGTTCGATTCCGCTTCGGTACATCGCCAGTTATGGCGAAGGCACCGGCGTGACGACAAAGCCAGAGGACTTTGAATTTCAACTTTCCGATTCCCAAATGGGAAAATTGGAAACAAAAGGTGAAAACACCATATTCACCGCCTGTAACCAGAACCTCATGGACCAGGTAAAGGGCGGCACAATCACGATAAAATATAAATATACCGATCTTTCCGAAAAACTGGAGCTGACGTTTGGCAAGAAATCCGAGATACTTTTCGACTTTGAAAGCGAGGAAAATGGGAACGACCTAAAGAGTTGGTTTGGTTCCGGTATACAAAACTGGAACGTGAATGCCAGTATCAGCGTGGAAAAAGTAGACAAAGAACATGGTATGGTTCATGACGGAAACTACGCCCTCAAGGTCACCTGCGACTGGGAAAACATTATCTCCGATGCAGACGACAAAGGGTGGGAACAGATGGTTTTAGGGTCAACTTATGACACGCCTAATGATGCCTATGCCCCGGAGACAGATCCTTGGATCAATGTGAAAGATGCCATCAGTTATGGGGCGTGGATCTGGGTACCTGATGAAGACACAATCGGTGGTCGCTGTATCTGGGGATATAACGACCAAACCCACGAAACAAACTACCAATATGGCAAACATAACTTAGAGGGGCAACACCATGACGAGGGGTACTGGATTTATGAGCAGTATTCTTTCCCTCAAACGGCAGATGACCACTGGGTTCAGACAAAATCAAGCATTATAAACTTCATGCTGTCTACCCAAGGGAGTTTTGATTCAGTCTATAAATCCATGAACAGCAAGCTTGTCTACTACGTCGATTCCATCTGGATGGACTATTCCGAAGCCACACCAGACCGTGACGCGCCGGAGTTTGGGGTCGCCAGTGTTGTCGGAGTGGAGGACGATCCGGTGATGCAAGAAGGCGTGATCTATCAGGGGATCGAAAGCGACACGGTACAGTTCCGTGCCCAAGTCGAAGACCAGGATGCTTTGAATAAGACCGGCCTGGAGAAAGTTTCTGCGGAGATTGACGGAACCGAGGTGCCATCCAGCTACTCTGGCGGCGCCATTGAAACCGAAGCCGTAACGCTCGCCCCCGGCACTCACTCCGTGGTCTTCTATGCGGAGGATGGCGCGGGCAACCAAAGCGAACTCAAACGGAAGTTTGAAACCACGGGCAATCAGGACGCCGCCACCATTGTGGTGGAACCGCATGATAAGACAGCGAATCAGATTCCAATCGGCAGCGTCTACTATGTGGACGTGAAGGCGACGGACGTGTCCAAAATCCAAACGGTCACCCTGACGGCAGACCTGGTGAACAACGCGAAATGGGAACTTGCTCACGCCGACGTGGACCCGAAGTTTGAGCTGACCTGGAAGCAGGACGGTCCTATCGATAAGGACGAGAACTACGCTACCGTTACCCTAACGCGAACAAAGGACTATGAGGAAGGGGATGGCAACGTCTTAGCCTCTCTGCCCGTGCGCGCCTGGGGTGCTGAGACTTATCCGACGAAATTTAGCGGGAGAGACGAAAACGATCATATAAATAAAAACAGTGACTGGGGCCCGGCACAGGCCTGGCAGCACAAGCTGTTCTACCCGGTGGACGTGAAGTTTGAGGTGGACAAGGGCGAGATCGAGTATGTAGACGGCTATGAGCCGGAAACCCTCCCCATCTTCGGCAGCGCGAAGATCCAGGTGGACACGGAGCTGTACGACTTCTCCGAGACGGTCGTAACTGAAAATCCGGATAAAGATTCCTGGCACGTCCATGGCGAGACCAAGCCGATACCAGATAAAGTGCCCACCTGCACGTCCAACGGCTATAAAAACCGGAAGGTGTGCAAGGTGTGCGGTTCCCCCGTCACCGAAGAGGACTGGGGCGAGACCGTCTACACCGAGGGCCATAAATACGCACCCGATGCGGATGGCAAGATGGTCTGCACTGTCTGCGGACTGGCGCTGACCGGCGAGCTTGACGGCAAGATCTATGAGGACGGCCTGCCGGTTGGCGGCGAATCCGGAAAATGGGTCGGGGACCGCTACTATGTGCAGGGAACGCCCGTTTCCGCCGGACTTCATCTCATTGAAAATGTCTGGTACAATTTCGATGAGGATGGCATCTGCAAGGATCAACTCCCTTACACCGGCTTCATCGATACTACGGACGAAAACAATTTGATCCCCGTGCAGGCCGATGGCCAGTCGACGACCAACGCCTTTCACGACTACACCTACTCTATCTCCGGCCTTGAAAAGGATCACACGTACACCTACGTGGTCGGCGGGGAATCCCCAATCACCCCGGAAAGCAACGGCTGGTTCAACCTGAGGGACGACCTGCGCTTTCATATGAATCCCACCACCGGAGAATTGCACCTGAGTACCCATGCCGTGGATACAAGGACGTGCGCAAGAACCGGGAATTTTGAATATACTTGCGAGGAGTGCGAGGCCAAAGATGAGGGTGAAGTACTCTTTTTCGAAGGCCATAATTGGGATGAAAATCACGTCTGCACGAACTGCGGCTTTGAAGGCATTGACATCGGAAAAGAAGGGGTGCTCTCTCTCGGACAATACTACAAGTATACCGGAAGTGAAATTTTGCCGGACTATACCCTGTGGGTCAGAGGAAAAGGCCTGAATACCCGGTACGATGCCTATGGGTATGACGGCGGCGCAAAACTTGACAACAATGTCGATATCGGCGTGGCTACCTTGACCATTGAAGGACGAGGGGACTACTACGGGACGATCTCAGAGAATTTTACCATCGTTCCGGAAAGTATCGATGACCGGCTCACCGCAACCCAGACAATCGATACCGCCGTACACCTCAGTTGGCCAGCGATGGCCGGAGCCGATTACTACTCCGTCTACCAGCAAAACCCGGATAACACCTGGACCCTGCTTTCGGATGTCAAAGGGGGAGCTACCAGCTATGACGTCCAGGGACTCAGCCTAGGCGATTCGTACCGGTTCCGCGTGGCAAGTCGTGCCGAACGAAATGGGGAAACGTATTACTGCGTTCGCTGGGCCTATGCCGAAGGAACCATCGATCATGTCTGGAGCGCTCCGGAGGAAGGGAGCTTCGAGGCGACCTGTACCACCGAAGGACGAATCCTCCATACGTGTACGGACTGTGGTATAACAGAAGATGCCGTTCTTCCGGCGCTTGGTCATCGGGTAGAAGAATGGACGACCACCGTAGAACCAACCACCTCGAAAGAAGGACAGCGCCAGGGTACATGCACCGTCTGCGGCGAAACCGTGACGGAGACCATTGAAAAGCTCCCGCCTGCAAGCAACGGTGGCGGTTCTGGCGGCTTCGGCTCCGGTGGTAGCACGGATCCCGCAAACAAACAGGATACCGTTACCAACTCCGATGGCTCTGTAACGACAACGACCACGAATCCGGACGGTTCTAAGACGGAATCTACGACGTATGCCGACGGCACTGTGACCGAGAAGACCACAGAGAAGGACGGTACCGTTACGGAGAAAACCGCAAAGCCCGATGGTACGAATACCGAGAAAGTCACCAAGCCGGATGGCTCCGCTGTGGAATGTACCACCACTCCGGAAGGAATCACCGGGCAGACGAACACCGACGCCACAGGAAACGTCACCTCGGCAAATGTGACAATACCGGAGAATGTGAAAAGTGAGTTTGTCACCGCACCTGTGAAGGTCCCCGCCGCGAAATCATCGAAGGAAGCGGCGGCAATAGAACTCAGAGTGGGCTCTGCCGATGTATCCAGAGTGGAAATCCCTGTCACCGAATTCGGTCCAGGCACCGTAGCCATCCTCGTTCATGAGGACGGAACCGAAGAAGTCGTCCGCGACTGTACCATTGGCGAAAACGGCGTTATCCTGAATGTCGAAGGCGATGTGACACTGAAGATCGTCGAACGAAGCCAGAACTTTACCGACGTAGCTTCCGGAAACTGGGCGAGCGATGCGGTGGAATTTGTAGCCGCTCGCGAACTCTTCCAGGGAACCGGAAACCAGCAGTTTACTCCGGAAGGCAATATGACACGCGGAATGCTCGTCACCGTGCTTTATCGTCTGGCCTATGAACCGGAGGCCGCTCAAGTTGATTTTGGCGATATCGACCAACAGGCTTATTATTCGGATGCCGTGGCATGGGCCGCGTCAAATGGCGTAGTCACCGGCTATTCCGACCATGCGTTCGGACCGGACGACGACATTACCAGAGAACAACTGGCGACCATCCTGTATCGCTACGCAAAGAACCACACAGCAACTACCGGCCAAACGGCAGCTTTAAGCACCTTTGCCGATGCCAGCCAGATCAGTCCTTACGCGGCAGAAGCCATGAGCTGGGCCGTATCGAGCGGACTGATCAATGGAGTAGGAAACAATCAGCTGGCACCGGAAGGCGAGGCAACGCGAGCGCAAGTGGCCACGATGCTGATGCGGTTTTGCGAAAAGATTGCGTAAATGATTGATAATCATTTGATTCAATCACAGAATCAAATAAAGATATCTGGAACCCGAACCGTGTAAAGAAATAGAATTTCGAAAACAAAGCACGGGGTACCAGATGAAAAGGAAAGAAGAACGGCCGAACCTCCGACAGAGGTTCGGCCGTTCTGTTCTTTCATTTTTTATTAGATGAGATATGAAAAGAAATAGTTTAAAACAGCAAGATATTTTCTTTTGAATAAAAAGCTAGAAAATAATATATTTCTATCTATAATTAAAAAAACATAGCTGGAGATATTTTTTGAAATTTCTTCCAATGCGCATTAAACGATTGTAGGGTTGGGGTCAGGCGGCAGCAGGCGCGTCGTGTTCGTAATGCACGTAGCCATGAGCCAGCCTTCTGGATCATAAACTTCCGCAGTAGCGACGACAACCCGGCGGCCGATACTGATAACTTTTGATTTTACGAGTATATAGTCAATATGTTCAGCAATGCCGCGGATAAATGTGACGTTGATGTCAACCGTGCCCACCGGCTCACAGTCTACCGCAACCCAGGACAGCGTGCCGGCTGTGGCGTCCACGTAATAGCAGACCATACCGCCCTGAAGGTTGCCGAAGGGGTTGCGCTGCCACGGCTTGATGTAATACTTTACGATGTATTCATTATCGTCAGTATAATCTACAAACTCCATTTCAAATATGTCGGCCTGGGCGATTTTATTGAGTTCGGCGGCGCGGCCGCATTGTTCGATTAGCTTTTGTTTTCGTTCCTCGTGGGACCATTTCATGATAAAAACCTCCTGTGATGCGTTAAGTGTAATGCTTCCGGTAATTCTGACCAACTGATATTTTATCTTATCATATATTTCGGACATCGTTGAGCGATTTCTGCGTTGATATCATAAAAAATATAAAAAATACTAAATGTATGAATTTTTTTGAAATTTTTGCGTATTTAATCAACATCTTGTTTCTTTGAGCGGATTTCCGAATACTTTGAAATGGAACGTTTCCGCTAATCTGCCAGCTAAGGGAACTCCATTTTTATACTGATAAAACATACTATATATAGTTTTAATATCCGAAAAACGAGCTGAAAATCAACAAGATGTTGAAAATCGGCAGTAGACAACGGGAAGGGATTCTGTTAAACTGTTATCGTAAAGATGAGAAAATCTTCCCGAATTGCAAATTTCGTAAGGAATTGCAATTCGGGCGAATTGAGGCTGCCGCAGGTCGGAATTGTGCACCCCGGAAAAATGCTGCGGGTGTCTGAAAGCCGCGTCAGGAACGTGCCGGAAGGCATATTTCTGACGCAACGGAAAATTTCAGTCCGGCAGCTTGGCGGTCCGGCTATGCAGCGAATCAAGCTCGAACTTGCAGCTTGGCAGTTTGGCTGAGCGGCGGAAAAGTGAACTGGAAATTGTAGCTTGACGGTCCGGATGTGCAGCGAATCAAGCTCGAACTTGCAGTTTGGCAGTTTGGCTGAGCGGCGGGAGAATAAGCCGGAACTTTTAACTTGGCGGCCCGGATGTGCAGCGAATCAAGCTCGAACTTGCAGCTTGGCAGTTTGGCTGAGCGGTAGGAAAGTGAACCGGAACTTGTAGCTTGACGACCCAGTTGTGCAGCGAATCAGGTCCAAATTTGCAGACTGGCAGTTTGGCTGAGCGGTGGAAAAGTGAACCGGAAATTGTAGCCTGACGCCCGGTTGTGCAGCGAATCAGGTCCGAATTTGCAGCTTAGCAGTTTGGTTGAGCGACAGGAAAAGTGAGCTGGAACTTTTAACTTGGCGGTCCGGCTGTGCAGCGAATCAGGCCCAAACTTGCAACTTGGCAGTTTGGTTGTGCGGCGGAAAAGTGAACCGGAAATTGTAGCTTGGCGGTCCGATTATGCGGCAAATCAGGCCCAAACTTGCAGCTTGGCAGTTTGGCTGAGCGGCAGGAAAAGTAAGCCGGAACTTGTAGCTTGGCGGTCCGGTTGTGCAGCGAATTAAGTTCGAACTTGCAGCTTGGCAGTTTGGCTGAGCGGCAGAAAAGTGAGTTGGAACTTTTAACTTGGCGGTCCGGTTGTGCGGCGGGAAGTCAAGCCTGGACTTGCAGACTGGCAGTTCGGCTGTGCGATGAGAAAACAAACCGGAAATTGCCATGCGATTATTCGGCCGTTCTGTTGCACAGCGTGAGAGTGCCATGTATCGAATTCGTAAAAAGCGAATTTAATTTAAAGAAGTTAGAAAAAATATAGACAGGTGGGGACTATGAAAGTAATCAAGAGAGACGGCAGCACTGTCGAGTTTGACCGTAGCAAGATCGAAAACGCTATCAGGAAAGCAAACGCGGCGGTGGAAGAAGCGGAACGCATCGGAGAGGCAGAGATTGTAGAAATTGCCGACTATATAGCCGCGAAAAAGCGGCAACGCCTTCTTGTGGAAGACATTCAGGACATGGTAGAACAGAAGCTGATGGAGGCGGGCAAGTTTCATCTCGCCAAAACGTACATTATTTACAGGTATTCCCGGGCGTTGGTACGTAAGGCAAACACGACGGATGAGTCAATTCTCAGTCTGATTCAGAACAGCAACAAGGACGTAATGGAAGAAAATTCAAATAAAAATGCGGTCATGGCGGCGACGCAGCGTGATCTGATTGCCGGCGAGGTTTCAAAAGACCTGACGAGGCGGATTCTGCTGCCTGAGAAAATTTCGGCCGCTCACGATGAAGGTGCGATTCATTTCCATGACGCCGACTATTTTCTGCAGCCGATTTTTAACTGCTGTCTCGTCAACATAGGCGATATGCTTGATAACGGCACCGTTATGAACGGCAAGCTGATTGAGTCGCCAAAGAGTTTTCAAGTGGCCTGCACCGTTATGACGCAGATTATCGCGTCGGTTGCCAGCAGTCAGTATGGCGGACAGTCGGTTGATATTTGTCATCTCGGAAAATATCTGCGGCGCAGCTACAACAAATTCAGAAAACAGATCGAAGAAGACTGCGGAGACAGCGTTCCCGAGGAGATTATCGAACAACTGACGTGCGACAGACTGAAAGATGAACTCCGTTCCGGCGTTCAGACGATTCAGTATCAGATTAATACGCTGATGACGACAAACGGCCAGTCGCCATTCGTGACGCTCTTTTTGAATCTGCGGGAGGACGACGAATATATCAAAGAAAACGCCATGATTATCGAGGAAATTCTGCGCCAGCGTTATGAAGGAATTAAGAACGAGAAGGGCGTCTACGTGACACCGGCGTTCCCGAAGCTGGTTTACGTTCTCGATGAGCATAACTGTCTCAAGGGCGGAAAATACGATTATATCACGAAGATGGCCGTCAAATGCTCTGCGAAGCGCATGTATCCGGACTATATTTCGGCCAAAAAGATGCGTGAATATTATGAAGGCAACGTTTTCAGCTGCATGGGCTGCCGCAGCTTTCTTTCACCGTGGAAGGACGAAAATGGCGAGTACAAGTTTGAAGGCCGGTTTAATCAGGGCGTCGTCAGCATCAACCTGCCGCAGATCGGAATTCTGGCAGCCGGTGACGAGGATAAATTCTGGAAGTTGCTGGATGAACGTCTGGAACTCTGCTATGAAGCGCTGATGTGCCGTCACAATGCGCTGAAAGGCGTCAAGTCTGATACAAGTCCTGTCCATTGGCAGTACGGCGCGATTGCCCGCCTGGGAAAAGGCGAAGTGATTGATCAGTATTTGGAAGGCGGGTATTCTACGCTTTCATTGGGTTATATCGGAATTTATGAGATGACGAAGCTGATGAAAGGCGTCAGCCACACTGACCCGGTAGGCCGTGAATTTGCATTTCGCGTCATGAATTATATGAGGGCGAAGTGCGACCAATGGAGACGCGAAACAGGGCTCGGTTTTTCGCTTTACGGCACGCCGGCGGAATCGCTGTGTTACCGGTTTGCACGCATTGATAAGGAGCGCTTCGGCACGATTGAAGATGTCACGGATAAGGGATATTATACGAATTCTTATCATGTGGATGTAAGGGAGGAGATCGATGCTTTCTCAAAATTCAAGTTTGAGAGTGATTTCCAGAAAATTTCGTCGGGCGGCGCGATCTCTTACGTCGAGGTGCCGAATATGCGGAATAACCTGGACGCTTTAGAAGACATTGTACGATTTATTTACGACAATATTTTGTATGCTGAATTTAATACGAAGTCGGATTACTGCCATGTCTGCGGCTTTGATGGTGAAATTATGATTAATGACGATAACGAATGGGAATGTCCGAACTGCGGCAACAAGGATCATGACAAGATGAATGTGACGCGCCGGACCTGCGGTTATCTCGGAGAGAATTTCTGGAACGTCGGAAAGACGAAGGAAATCAAGGCGAGGGTGCTCCATCTGTAACGGCGTTGCTCGTCTGTGCCGGTTCGCACCGGTTCCCCGGCTTGCCGGCTGCGTCTGCGCATAGCGGATGCTTCTCTTTTTGCAGACAGGGTAAAGCTGTGAATCTGCTGTTAAAGCGAAGCTGCACCGAAATGAAAAAGAAACGAAAATTATATTGATGAATGGAAAAGATCTGATTTGCTGAAAATGCTGCCGGATCTTTTCTATGTTTTTGTAAAAAATTTTTATATTTGTTTTGAGCGGGTCGTGCAAAGCGAGTGAAACCGCATCAGAAATAGACAGATAAAACTATTTACTTTAAAATTGTTTATAAAAAATGATACTGCATGAACGGCGCTGCTCACAGTTTTTGCGGCACTGCCGGCCTGCTGGCGTCAAATATTCATACAACGAGGATACGGTGGAAAACTCGTCAGTGGTCCGGGACAAGACGACGATTGACGTCAGCTGATAATAAGGGTAATACGAAATTTTACTTGATCCCAGACAGTTCTGCAACCATATGGCAGCCGTGCCCCGTCCCATGATACAGCCTTAATTTAACCTTTAATGTAATGCAACACTTTTTATTTTTATAATATTCCAGTTTTGTAATATTTTTTTATACTGCCGCGCCGGCAGATTGTCTTTTTTATATTGTTAAAATTTATAACCGGTGAAAAGAAAAAGAAATTATACGGGAGCCGATTTTAATGTTATAGTATGATGAACGGTATTAACATACTATTTATGCAGGAATTATAGAAAAGCAGGATGATATTCGTTCCATGAAAATAGAAATTGAGGAGGAAAATTTATGGTGAGAAGAATTGAAACGAGGTGTCTGCATTTAGAGGAGGAAGAAGACTGCGGAAATCACTATGGTTCCGTTAGTTATCCAATTTATCAGACGGCGACTTATGCGCATCCGGGTGTGGGCCAAAGCACAGGCTACGATTACAGCAGGCTGCAGAACCCGACGCGGGAGCATCTGGAAAAAGTGGTGGCTTCGCTGGAAAACGGATCTGACGCGCTTGCGTTTACGACGGGGATGGCGGCGATTACGCTGATGATGGAGCTGTTTAATCCGGGAGATCATTTGATTGTGGATGCTGATCTTTACGGAGGAAGTATTCGACTTTTTACTAATGTATCGGTGAAAAACGGAATCACGTTTTCGAGTATCGACTGTTATAAGGAAAACGTGGAGAGTTATATAAATGAAAAGACAAAAGCGATTTATATTGAAACGCCTACGAATCCGATGATGAATGTTACGGATATAGCGGAACTCTCAGCGCTGGCAAAGAAGCACGGGCTTCTGCTGATCGTCGACAATACGTTTTTGTCTCCGTATTTTCAGAATCCGCTGGATCTGGGTGCGGATATTGTAGTTCACAGCGGAACGAAATATCTCGGCGGGCATAATGATACGCTGGCCGGTTTTCTGGTGACGAACAGGGATGATATCAGCGAGAAGTTGCGTTTTCTGATTAAGACGACAGGGGCCGGGCTCGCGCCGTTTGACAGTTGGCTGATTTTGCGCGGGATCAAGACGCTGGGCATTCGTATGGAAAAGTCCCAGGCCAATGCGATGACGATTGCCAACTGGCTGAAAGAGCAGAAAGCGGTGACGAGTGTGATTTATCCGGGACTGCCGGAACATCCGGGATATGAAATTATGAAGAAGCAGGCCAGAGGATTTGGCGCGATGATTACGTTCCGGCTGGAAAGCAGAAAATTCGCACTGGCAATTCTCGAAAAAGTACGCATGATTAAATTTGCGGAAAGTCTTGGCGGCGTGGAAACGCTGATTACGTATCCGGTGACGCAGACTCACGCGGATGTTCCAAAGGAAGTACGCGAAAGAAATGGAATTACGGAAAGCACACTGCGGCTTTCTATCGGCATTGAAGATGTCAGGGATCTGCTGGATGAACTCGATAAGGTTTTCCGCGAAGTGGAAGGAGAATTACATGGCTGAGAGAAATCTTGATTTTGACAAAATAATAGAAAGAAAGAATACCAGGTCGCTGAAATACGATTTTGCGAAAAAACGCGGTATGCCGGAAGGATTGCTTCCTCTGTGGGTGGCCGATATGGATTTTGAAACGTCTTCCTATATCGTAGACGCGCTCACACAACGTGTAAAGCACGGCATTTTCGGTTACAGCGAGGCGCAGACGCCGTATTTTAAAAGTGTAAGAGACTGGATGAAGAAGCATCACGACTGGGATGTGCAGGAAGACTGGCTTGTAAAGACGCCGGGCGTTGTGTTTGCGCTGGCGATGGCTGTAAAAGCATATACCGAGCCGGGGGACGCTGTGCTGATTCAGCAGCCTGTATATTATCCGTTTTCCGAGGTGATTGAAGATAACGGGCGGAGAATTGTGAGCAATACGCTGTATAAGGGCGAAAACAATCGTTATCATATTGATTTTGAAGATTTTGAAAGAAAAATTATTGATGAAAAGATTAAGCTGTTTTTGATGTGCAGTCCACATAATCCATCCACAAGAGTGTGGACAAAGGATGAATTGATTAAAATGGGCGATATATGTGTGAAATATAATGTTATCGTCGTAAGCGATGAGATTCATCATGATTTTGTATTTAAAGGAAAACATTTCGTCTTTGCCAATCTGAAAAAAGAATATGAAAAGATTAGTATTACCTGTACGTCGCCAAGCAAAACGTTTAATCTTGCAAGTATGCTGATGTCAAATATTTTTATTCCCGATGCCGGTCTGCGGCAGTTGTTTTGCCATGAAATTGATGCTGCGGGCATAAGTCAGCTCAGCGTTATGGGGCTGGTGGCGTGCGAAACGGCATACAGTAAAGGGGAAGAATGGTATCAGGCAATGCTTTCCTATGTGGCTGCCAATATTGAATTTGCAAGAAATTATGTGGAAGAAAATCTGCCCGGCGTGCAGATGACGGATCATGAAGGAACATATCTTATCTGGCTTGATTTCAGCGGAACGGGACTTAACGCAGATGAAGTGGATGATCTGATTGTAAATAAGGCAAAATTGTGGCTCGACAGCGGGAAGATATTCGGAGACTGCGGAAACGGCTTTCAGCGGATTAACGTCGCTTGTCCCAGGAGCTTGCTGACAGAAGCGCTTGACAGGATCAGAGACGCGCTGCGGGAGTGATAGGAAATGCTTATCGCGTGTAAAAGGAATAATTTATTACAGAAAACCCTAAAAACCTATTGACATAATAGGCACGTGAAAGTATAATGCGAAACATAGAAAAGAAAAACCTATAATACCTATTAGAAATAGGGAAATAAGCAAGGCCGACGCAGGAACGGATGGCGGATGCCTGTGCTGCCGGATATGAATTTGGCAGTTATTATCAGTATATGGCGGCAGATTTTTATAAAAACGGATTTAAAATGTTTCGCCACATCTGTCGTACAAATAAAATCAAATGGAGGTAAAGTATTATGAGTAAGATCAAAGAAAGCGCACTTGAATTAATCGGAAACACACCTGTTCTGAAGTTGAACAGATATGCGAAGCAAGCAGGAATAACAGATGTTACGCTTCTGGCAAAACTGGAATATCTTAATCCGGCAGGTTCTGTAAAGGACCGTATTGCGTTAGCGATGATTGAAGATGCGGAAAAGAAGGGCCTGTTAAAAGAGGGCGCAACGATTATCGAGCCTACCAGCGGAAATACAGGAATCGGCCTTGCGGCAGTTGCAGCGGCCAAAGGATACAAGGCGATCCTGACGCTGCCTGATACGATGAGCGTTGAAAGAAGAAATCTGTTAAAGGCATACGGCGCGGAGCTCGTCCTCACAGAAGGCGCAAAGGGAATGAAGGGAGCAATCGCAAAGGCGGAAGAACTCTCAAAAGAAATTCCAGGCTCTGTTATTTTAGGCCAGTTTGTAAATCCAGCCAATCCGGCTGTCCACAGGGCGACAACGGGTCCGGAAATCTGGGAGCAGACAGGCGGAAAGATTGATATTTTCATTTCCGGCGTAGGCACGGGCGGAACGGTTACGGGCGCCGGCGAATATTTAAAGGAAAAGAATCCTGATATAAAGATTGTAGCTGTTGAGCCTGCAGGAAGTCCTGTTTTATCGAAGGGAACTCCGGGCGCTCACAAGATTCAGGGAATCGGTGCGGGTTTCGTTCCGGAAGTTCTCAACACCGACATTTATGACGAAATCGTTGCAATCGAAAATGATGATGCCTTTGCGGAAGGCAGAGCGTTTGCCGTCAGTGAAGGGATCCTCGTAGGAATTTCTTCGGGCGCGGCGCTTAAAGCAGCTGTCATCCTCGCAAGTAGACCTGAAAATAAGGGTAAGACGATTGTAGCGCTGCTTCCTGATTCCGGAGACAGATACTTATCGACTCCGTTATTTAACAATAATTAAGCGGATCCTACCTGTCGGGACGGGAGGCTGATGTGAATGGAGAAAACTGAGAATAAGCTGGTTTTGGATAGTTCGCATTTGGCCACTCTTGAAAAGCTTCTGAATAATATGAAATTTGGAAGTGTCACACTTATTGTTCAGAATGGTAAAATTGTCCAAATAGATAAAACAGAAAAATACAGAATGAAAGACTGACTGGAAAAACCGGAGGTTGTGTTAAAAAATAACATGCCTCCGGTTTTATTTTTTAAGAAGCCGCGGCAAGTGCCAGCTTTTGCCGCGGATATCTGCTCATATCTGATTGTGATACCGTAGCCGTTGGTATGGCATAGGTCTGCAAAACCGAAATCGGCGGTTCGAATCCGCCCGGTATCGCCAGCGGCGGCAGCCGGCTTTTAGACTGCCGTCAAAAATAGAAAGCAGGAAAGAAGGTGTCACATGAGAAATACATACAGGGACTTGCAGAATTCACACCCATGTTTCGGCGGGCAGCGAAGTAACGCAGGAAGGATTCACCTGCCGGTCTGTCCGGGCTGCAACATAGCCTGCAGATTTTGTGACAGAGTCCTTAATGATACGGAAAACCGGCCGGGAGTGACTTCAAAAGTAATCACTCCGGAAGAAAGTATCGATGTATTGGAAAAAGCGCTTGAAATCTGTCCGGATATTACGGTGGCCGGAATCGCAGGGCCGGGAGACACGCTGGCGTCAGATGAGGCGATTAAGACGTTTCGACTGATCGATGAAAAATTCCCGCAGCTCATTAAATGTATGAGTACAAACGGGCTTCTTCTGTATGAGAAAGCGGATGAGATCATTGATGTGGGCGTCGACACTCTGACTGTTACCGTAAACGCGGTGGATCCGGAAATTGAGGCGTATCTCAACAAGTACATAATTTATCACGGACAAAAGTATGACGGTGTAAAAGGCGCCGAAATTCTGATCGAAAACCAGCTGAAAGGCATCCGAAAGATGTCGGCGGCAGGCATTACAATTAAGGTGAACACGGTGCTGGTGCCTGACATCAATGGAGATCATATTGAGAAAATCGCAAAGACTGTCAAAGAAGCGGGGGCGAATATTTATAATATCATTCCGCTGATTCCACAGTATGAACTGGCTGACAGGAAAGCGCCTGTCTGTTGGGAGATCGATATGGCGAGAGTTAGAGCGTCCCGGTATATTGATGTGTTCCGGCACTGTCAGCATTGCAGAGCGGATGCGGTGGGAATTCCCGGAAAGTCGGAATTTGGCGATCAGATTTATCAGCGGAGAATCGCTGGAAAGGAGACGTTTTCTCATGGATAGGCAGGAAGAATCGGCCTTTGGCGGCGCTGGGAAGGATGTTTCCGTATCTGAAGATTCCATGGAATCTGAAGGAAATGCAATATCTGAAGAATTTGTGAAATCCGCAGGGTGCGCCGAATTTCAGAATGTTGTGTACAGAGTAGCGGCAGCGTCAAGCGACGGAATTATGGTAAACAAGCATTTTGGCGCGGCAGATACGTTTTATATCTACGAAGTAGATGAAACCGGCAGGTACAGGCTGCTGGAAAAGAGGACAGTTCAGCCGGTCTGCCGTCAAAGGGATCACGACGACAGCGAGTTGCAGACGAATATCGGCAGATTGAAAGATTGTAAGTATATATTGACAGCCCGCATCGGAGCCGGCGCGGCAAGCGTTGTGGAGCAGTCTGGAATTACGCCGATGGAACTGCCGGGTTTGATCGAAGATTCAATCGGCAGGCTGAATACGTATGAACGGCTGCAAAATTTGTTTAGCTGATAAAAACAGGCGGAAACAGAGAATTGTGGGGTTGGGAAAAAGCCGGCGGCATGAAAACCGGTAAAAACAGAGAGTTATTGGATTGACCGGTTAGAAAAAGGGTTTGTCTGCATCAAAATCCGCAGGAATTTTGAGCAGATCTGAAAATATCAAAGGCAGGTTGCCGCAGGAAAGCGGACGGCAGGAAAGGAATGGAAAAATGGCAGAGATAAGACAGATCGCGATCTATGGAAAAGGCGGAATCGGAAAATCGACGACGACACAAAACCTGACGGCAGGTCTGGTAGAACATGGGAAAAAAGTGATGGTAGTAGGGTGTGATCCGAAGGCTGATTCCACGAGACTTCTTCTCGGCGGTCTGGCGCAGAAGACGGTGCTCGATACGATCCGTGACGAGGGCGAAGATATTGAGCTGAGTCAGATTATGAGAGAAGGGTATGGCGGCACGAGATGTGTGGAATCCGGTGGTCCGGAGCCTGGCGTAGGCTGTGCGGGCAGAGGTATCATCACGTCCATCAATATGCTGGAAAATCTCGGCGCATATACGGACGATCTCGATTATGTATTTTACGACGTTTTAGGCGATGTTGTCTGCGGCGGATTCGCGATGCCGATCCGCGAGGGCAAGGCAAAGGAAATTTATATCGTTGCCAGCGGTGAAATGATGGCGTTATATGCAGCCAACAATATTGCGAAGGGAATCAAGAGATTCGCAAGGACAGGCGGCGTAAGGCTCGGAGGTATCATCTGCAACAGCAGAAATGTCGACAGAGAGATGGACCTGCTGCGCGCGTTTTCAAAAGAGCTGGGCACGCAGCTTCTCTATTTCGTACCGCGTGACAACATTGTACAGCGGGCGGAAATTAACAAGAAGACGGTAATCGAATATAAGCCGGATTCGAATCAAGCTCAGGAATACCGCAATCTGGCGGAAGCAGTAATCAATAACACGAAATTTGATATTCCGACGCCGATGACGCAGGAACGGTTGGAGGAAATTTTACTTGAGTTCGGACTTATGGATTCTGTGGAAGATTATCGGATTTAATTGGAGGCGCAGGCAGAGCCGGATTCGTCGGGCGGTGAACAGACGTGTTTAGCCGGAGAACTTGAGAAGCGGCCAGGAAAATCAGAGACGCGGGGAATCGGGGAACTGACAGGAAATTGGCCACTCACCGGGCGGAGGGAGATTGATTCGATGAACGGGCAGACGCGTTTGGCCGGTGTATTTTTTATGTGGATGCGGACAGGAACCGCACTGGGACAGAAGGAGGAGTTATGGGAAAGGTATATGGATCGATTACGGAACTCGTGGGCGGGACACCGCTTCTTGAGATTAAAAATTATGGAAAAAAGCATCATTTGAAAGCTAAGATTCTGGCAAAACTGGAATATTATAATCCGAACCAAAGCGTAAAAGACAGAATCGCGCTGGCGATGATAGAGGATGCCGAGAAAAAAGGACTGCTGAAGCCAGGATATACGGTCGTTGAAACGACCAGCGGGAACACGGGAATCGGTTTGGCGGCCATTGCAGCCACGAAGGGTTACAAGTTTCGCGTCTATATTCAGGATCAGGTGAGCCAGGAGCGTTATCAGGTTATTCATGCTTTCGGCGGTGAAACGATTAAGCTTTCGGAAGAACCGGCTATCGACCGCGTGCTGCAGGCTACGGGCGGCGACTTCATGGCGGCAATCAAAGCACTGCGGGAAGAAGTTTTATCTAAGGAAACTGGCATTTTCTTTGTAGATCAGAGTTCGAATCCGGCGAATCCGGCAGTCCACGAGGCGACTACGGGGCCGGAAATCTGGGAAGATACGGACGGAAATGTGGATATTTTGGTAGCAAACGTGGGAACAGGCGGAACGGTATCAGGGGCCGGAAAATTTTTAAAATCAAAAAATCCTGATATTAAAATCGTTGCAATTCAGCCGGGCCCCAATTCGCTGCCGAGCGAGGAGAATCCGACACCTGAGGAGATTACAGGCGTTCATGCATTTGACGGTGTGCCGACGGAAATTGTACCGTCAACAATGGATTTGAATATTTATGATGAAAAATTTGAAGTAGAAACGATTGATGCGTATAAGGCTGCGAGAGAAGTGGCAAAGACAGACGGAATTCTCGTGGGCACATCTTCAGGAGCAGCGATTCATGCGGCGACACAGCTGGCAAAGAGGCCGGAGAATGAAGGAAAAACGATTGTTGCCGTCCTTCCTGATACGGGTCTGCGTTATCTTTCCACAAATTTGTTTAACGAAGAAGATACAAGTCAGGAGGCATAATATGGCACTGAATTTAGCGAGTTCCAATGTCGCTACGAGAGAAAACAGAATCGGCTCCATTACGGGATATATCGGGACGCTAGGCGATCTGGCAGACCAGAGTAAGAGCGGGACGCTGAAGGGATGCGCCAGGTGTTTTTCCCAGTCCAGCACATGTCTGTCAAGCTGTGCCCTTGGCCAGCTTTCGGCTATCCGGGATGTGGCGATCATACACCACGGGCCGGCGGGATGTTCTGTTGCCGGAGCCAACGCTTATTATATCGATAAGGTAATGGCCAGAAAACGCGGAATTACGAACAATACGGTTTATGTCGGGACAGATATGAACGAAAATGACACGATTTTCGGTTCCACGGAAGCGCTCAAAAAGATTATTTTTGAAGTGAACAGCAGATATGCGCCGAAGGCGATTTTCGTCACAAGTTCCTGCGCCACGGGAATTATCGGCGAAGATATTGACAGCGTCGTCGATGAAGTGAAAGATGAAATCGGTGTTCCGATTGTGGCAGTTCACTGCGAGGGC
Source organism: uncultured Oscillospiraceae bacterium (assembly GCA_964438605.1). Lineage (GTDB taxonomy): Bacteria > Bacillota > Clostridia > Peptostreptococcales > Anaerovoracaceae > Alangreenwoodia. The sequence continues at coordinate 4,425 of CAYTKT010000031.1, read as the reverse complement.
TTTAAATCGAGAATCTGGGCTACCGGCTTTGATATTTCAGACCATGCCGTTCTCAGCGCCATTGTTCAGCCGCCGAAGCAGAAGCGTAACACGATTAATTTTAAGAATTTTTTCGAGAGCACACGGCCTGAAATTATTGAAATATTCAAAAATTTTGACCTGGAGCCGATTTTCTTATACTGTAACTCATCGGTCGAGGAACTCAGCCATATGTCGGAATCTCTGGCGACGACGTGTATCTGCGGCACACTGGGAAATTATCTCGGAAACGGCCTTGAGGAAAAATATGGCGTTCCATATATCAGGACGATCAATCCGTTGGGAATTACAGGATTTGAAACATGGCTGCGCGAAATCGGCCGGGTGACCGACAGAAGCAGCAAGGTGGAAAAATATATCGCAGAACAGCGAGCGATTTACATACCGCAGATTGAGGAAGTTAAGAAGGAATTGAAAGGACTGAAAGCCGTTATCGGCATGGGGCCGGGATATACGTTTGAAGTGTCGAGAGTCCTTGACGAACTTGGCATCGAAGTCGTATGGGCGCTGGCATGGCATTATGACAAGAAGTATGAAAACGGTGACACACCGCCTTCGATGGAATATCTGCTGGAGCACGACATTGATTTTGGAGCCAGTGTTGCCGACCAGCAGAATTATGAAGTGATGAATATTCTGAACAAATATCAGCCTGACCTTTACCTGTCGAGGCATCCGGGCTCCACGGTGTGGGCGATTAAGAACGGGACGCCGGCGGTTTATGTGGCTGATGAATATATGATTTTCGGGTACCGGCATACGCTGGAATTTGCCCAGTCGATTCTGGACAGCATCCGCAACAGGAGTTTTGAGAAAAACCTGGCAAGACGAGTGAAGCTTCCTTACACAGACTGGTGGTATCAGCAGAATGTAGGCGAATTTCTTGAGGAGGCGAAAAAGTGATGGCGAAATTATTAGATATGCAGAGGTATAAATGTGCGATGGGCGCCATGCAGACTGTTCAGGCGATTACACGGGCAATTCCCGTACTTCATTCCGGGCCGGGCTGCGCACAGAAACTTTCTGATCCCATCGGAAGCTCCGGTTATTTTTCACCAAATATTTTTCCCTGTACAAGTATCAATGAAAAAGAGGTCGTTTTCGGCGGGATGCAGAAGCTGGAAACGACCATCGAAAACGCATTAAAAGTAATTGATGCCGACTTGTACGTTGTGCTGACGGGATGTATTCCTGAGATCGTCGGAGACGATACGGCAGAAGTTGTCAGTCGATTTGAGGAAGTGGGAAAGCCTGTTATCTACGCGTCTACGGCAGGTTTTAAGGGAAATAATTATATCGGACATGAACAGATTATAGATGCTATTATTGAACAATATCTTAAAAAATCTGACGAAAAAGAAAAGGGACTTGTCAATATCTGGGCAGACGTGCCATATCAGGATTTATTCTGGCTTGGAAATATCAGGGAACTGGAAAGACTGATGACTGAAATCGGTTTGACGCCGAATACGATTTTCGGGTATCAGCGCGGTATCGAAAATATCAATCGTATTCCGAAAGCCGAGTTTAATCTGCTTGTGTCGCCGTGGGTATCTGTCAAAAATATGAAGAAAATGGAAAAGAAACTGGGAATTCCATATCTTCATTATCCGACGCTGCCGATTGGCGCGTTTGAAACGAGCAAATTCCTCAGGGAGGTCGGGAAATTTGCCGGAATTGACGAGAAAAAGGTAGAGGAAGTGATCGATAAGCACGAAAATTACTATTATTATCTGATTGAACGGTATGCCGATATGTTTCTTGAAACGCGTGTTATGGCAAAGCAGTTTTCTGTCGTCGGGGACGCGCAGTATGCGCTTGGAATTACAAAGTTTCTCGTCAACGATCTCGGTCTCGTGCCGGCAAAGCAGTTTATCACGGACGACACGCCGAAAGCGTACCGCGAGCAGATCAGGGAGGAATTTACGAATTTGAATTACGGGATCAAGGCCGAAGTTGCCTTTGAAACTGACGGATTTAAGATACATAATGAGATTAAGGAGCATGATTATCACGGATATCCGTTGATTTTGGGCAGTTATTATGAGAAGGAACTGACAGATGAACTGTTTGGTCATTATTTGAATATTTCGTGGCCGGTGCAGGATAAGGTTGTTTTGGATAGTTTTTATACGGGATATACGGGTGGAATCCGACTGATTGAGGATATTTATTCTGTCGCTGTACAGAGATGGAATTAGCCGGAGGTGAGCGCATGTCTTATAAAATAGCTGTGGCGTCTTCCGACGGAAAGATGATTGACCGGACGTTCGGGGAGGCGGAGCGGTTTCTCATTTATGAGGTGGAAAACGGTGTGTGTCGGGAAGCGCGGGAACGGGTTTGCCGCGGGGACGATAAGAGAAAGGACAGCGGCGGGCTGGAAACGGATCAGAAAGCAGACAGGAATTGCGGGGAAGGTACAGACTGCGGCGAAAACGATATTGGAGTGAGGCCGGTCGGAAACGGCAAAAATGGCGCCGAAACGGGTTCAGACTGTGTCCAAGGCAGTCAGATCTGCGGTGAAAATGACCATGAGGACGCTGGCAGCACGGGGGTCTGTTCGGAGATGAATAGCGCAGGCGTTGTTCAAACCGACAGCTGCGGAACGGGTGGTGCCTGCGGGTTGCAGAGCGGTTGCTCCGGCAGAGCCGGAACGTCTGGAAAGGTGGAACTGATTTCCGACTGCAGATGTGTTGTCTGCCGGAAAATCGGGTTCCATATCCAAAAGCAGCTTGAACGCAGGGCGATTTCGGCGTTTGATGTAAGCTGTTCCGTTGAGGAAGCATTGGAAAAAATATCTTTTTATTTTGAGCGTGTTGACAACCATGAGTCTTTAAAAGTTCGAAAATAGTTTCAGATTTCTCTGAAGGTGGACTTGTCCGGACAAGTGCTGGCTTTTGGGGAAAGTGTTGCCGTGGGCCTGGCTCGATTTGTCTAATAAATGGTTTATCGTGCTAATAGTCAGAATTTATTGCAGATGATAGAAAAATAGTGGCGCTGTAATCCTTATAGGAATGATAAGGTATATAAAACCTGCAGGCGGGGAGCCTGTCAGAAAACTCGACAGTTAATTTTTCAGGCGGAGGACAGCGTTAATATTATATCGACAATTAAAAATAAAGTGGTTTCAGAAAATGATTTTGTGGTTCGTTTAGAAACGAAAATGGAGAATGATGACCCGCGAGGAATTAGTTTTCGGACAGTCTGAGGAGAGGAGGCTTTTATGAGGGTATCCACAAAGGGGAAGAATGCGATAAAATTAATGCTTGATCTTGCGTCCTACCATCATGGCGAGCCTGTGAAATTAAAAGATATTGCAAGAAGGCAAAATATATCTGAAAAATATCTGGAGCAGATTGTGGCATCGCTGCACAGAGCGTCACTCGTCAAAGGAATCAGAGGTGCGCGGGGCGGTTATCTGCTGAATGATGAGCCGGAAAAATATACTGTCGGGCAGATTCTGAAAGCAGCAGAAGGGGATCTGTCGCCGGCGGACTGTGTTGGACAGAACGGGATTCCATGCGAGTATAAGGGAGTCTGCGCCAGTTACAGGTTATGGGAGAAGCTCGATGCCGCGATTAACGAGGTGCTTGAGGGAATCACACTGGCCGATATGCTTGACTGGCAGAATGAGTTGCTGGCGGATCAGTATGTTATATAATCGGACCTGCCGACGGTTTCCCGAAGTTCAGCAGATGTCAGAAAATGAAGTAGAGCGGGGATGAAATTGACTGCTGCGGACTTAACCCGATTTGTAAAATAAAATGTTGCGCGAATTGCAATAATAAGTTGAACACTTGCTGGAACCTTGACAGTTGAATGATTCATAGAGCTCCATCCAAGGAGATGGGGCTGCTGAGTTGTAGTAAACTGTAGTTGATCCATAGAGCTTTCCCCTCGTAGTTTTAGTGTGCAACCTCATTCTACCAAAGGAAGGGCTCTATGGATCTTTCCATGTTCAAGTGTTCAAGTTGATTTTACAATTCGCGTTGGAAAACAGGAGGGTTCCAAATGATAAAAATGACAGGAATGATTGAACAAATAGATCAAAAATAGAATCAGCGAAAAATAAATCCGAAAATGATTCTGATTCAGCAAGTGAACCGGAAAAAATCTCGAATTCATAGATCAGACCGTCTGAAAAAGATGTTTTTCCGAAAAAATTAATCTATTGGAAGCATTGAAAAATCAATAGACGTGCGAATAGAGCTGTTGGCAGTTTGAAAAATAATCCTTGCTATTTTCGTTATCCTTGGTATAATATAGACGAAAAACAAAAAATGCGGCATCTCCAAGGGAGTCCCAATCCCTTGAAGCTTGTCCAGGTAGCTAGAGTACCTACACAAAGGCCAAACGGCCCTACCGCGTACATATTATACCTTTTTT
>CAYTKT010000030.1:0-26223 GCA_964438605.1 uncultured Oscillospiraceae bacterium | reverse complement strand
TGGAAGTTCATCGAAGGCATCTCATACCTACAACAAACTTCCCTATGCGACCATACAAAGTACGATAACATCCTTTTTCCCGTTTTCAAAACGTTCCGGATGCCTCCACCTGCTCTCGCATTGCCATGCGCTGTGCAACCGTTGGCATCAGCTACTTGCGAAGCTCTTCGGAACTCCTCGCACAGTAAGCTTTTATATATTAGCATCACATTGAAACTCTGTCAAGCGATTTTTTCATATTTTGACAAATTCCTCAAAAATAATATGACTTTTTAGGAGAAACCGACTTTTCTCTCGCCACCGTCAGAATCCACTAAACTAATCTCTGCTCAGAAACTGATTTTAAGCGATGTTAACATCTGAGTGTCAGCTTTTAAATGACAATCTATAAGTTTCAGTTGATGAAATGGACCCTTTTATACATAAAATACGCGTTTAAGTGCAAGTTTTTTGCACAGATTGATGATTTTTCTTGCGCTTCTATATTATTATAAGCGCGAAATTTCCTTAAATATAAAAATTAATATCTTAAATAGACTTTATTATTCAATAAACAGGCACTAAGCAGTTAAACAATTGATCCGTTATCCATTCAAGCCAATAAAATCAGCAGCAAAAAGTAAAGTCTCTAGCGAAATCTACAAGAAAACTATCGACAATTCGCAAAAAACACTCGTAAAATTATTTCATAGACCGCAAAAAACACTCCGGCGCCCTTGGCGGGCGCCGGATAACATCATCCATCCGCGTTACTTCTTAATATATCTGTTGGTAACCTTCAGTCTTGCCATGGCACGAGAAAGTGCAGCCTGGCCGCGGACGTATTCGCGCTCACTCTGCTTGAGGCGGATTCGCTCCTCCGCACGCTCCTTCGCACGCTCCGCACGCTTTATGTCGATCTCCTCCGGTTTTTCCGCGAAATCAACAAGGACTACTACTTTATCATCCGAAACAGTGACGTAGCCATCGCCGACAACTGCGGCATGGACTTGTCCTTCTGTTGTATAGCGCAGCTCACCGACTTTTACTGCAGCGACCATCGTTTCGTGTCTGGCCAGAACCCCGTGTTCGCCATCGAGTCCGGGAAATACAAGGGACTCGCATTCGCCTTTAAAGAAGATTTTATCCGTAGCAACGATTTCCAAGTTAAATGTAGTCATTCTGTTTACCTCATACCAGGCGGTTCATTTTTCGACTATAAGGACTTGGCTTTTTCTAATACGTCCTCGATTGGTCCGCAGTTGAAGAACGCCATTTCAGGAATATCGTCCAATTCGCCGTCAAGAATCATCTTGAAGCCTTTAATCGTCTCAGCGACAGGAACGTACTGACCCTGGACGCCTGTAAAGTTTTCAGCGACGTGGAACGGCTGAGACAGGAATCTCTGGATCTTACGGGCGCGATTTACGATCTTTTTGTCATTATCATCCAATTCTTCCATGCCGAGGATAGCAATGATGTCCTGAAGCTCGTTATAGCGCTGAAGCGCTTCCTGCACACGACGCGCCACATCGTAATGTTCTTCGCCCACGACGTCTGCTTCCAAGATACGCGACGTGGATTCAAGCGGGTCAACGGCCGGATAAAGGCCCTGTTCTGCGATTTTTCTCGAAAGTACCGTCGTTGCATCCAGATGTGTAAATGTCGTAGCAGGAGCCGGGTCAGTCAGGTCGTCAGCAGGTACATATACGGCCTGTACTGATGTAATGGACCCGTTCTTTGTGGATGTAATTCTCTCCTGAAGTTCTCCTACTTCATTTGCCAGCGTCGGCTGATAACCTACGGCTGACGGCATACGGCCAAGCAGCGCAGATACCTCGGAACCAGCCTGTACGAAACGGAAAATATTATCGATGAACAGAAGTACGTCCTGATGCTGCACGTCACGGAAGTATTCCGCCATCGTCAATCCCGTCTGAGCAACACGCATACGTGCGCCAGGCGGTTCATTCATCTGGCCGAATACAAGAGCCGTCTTGCTGATTACTCCGGATTCTGTCATTTCGTTCCAAAGGTCGTTTCCTTCACGTGTACGCTCGCCTACACCAGTAAAAATAGAATAACCGCCATGCTCCGTCGCAATGTTTGTTATCAGTTCCTGAATCAGTACTGTTTTTCCTACGCCGGCGCCGCCGAACAATCCAATCTTACCACCCTTTGCATAAGGCGCCAAAAGGTCGATAACCTTGATGCCCGTTTCAAGCATTTCCACGACCGGCGTCTGTTCTGCGAAAGAAGGCGCTTCTCTGTGGATTGCCCACTGTTCTTCGCCCTTTACAGGTTCGCCGCCGTCGATCACATCACCGATAACATTGAACATGCGGCCGAGCGTTGAATCGCCGACGGGCACTCTGATATAATCACCGGTTGCTTCCACCTCCATGCCCTTAAAAAGTCCTTCACTCGAATCGAGAACGATGCAGCGCACGACTCTGTTTCCCATATGCTGAGCGACCTCCATGATAAGCGGTGCGCCGTTTAACTCTACTTTGAGGGCTTCTTTAATGAGGGGAAGATAATCGCCTTCAAACATGACATCCACAACAGGCCCCATGACCTGTGTGATTTTTCCCTTGTTCATTTAAACCTCCTGTTATTATCCCTGCGACTGGGCACCGCTGACGATCTCGGTAATTTCCTGCGTGATCGCGGCCTGCCGCACACGGTTGTACATCAGGGACAGTTCTCTGATCATTTCCTTCGCATTCGTCGTTGCACTGTCCATCGCCGTCATACGCGCGCTCTGTTCGCAGGCGTAAGATTCGACCATGGCACCGTAAATGACACCCTTGACGTAATTTGGCAAAATATGCGTCAGAACCTCAATCGGAGAAGGGGAAAATACAGTCGGAGCTTTCTTCACTTCACTCTCATTTCCGGAACGGTCGAACAGGTTGCGCGAAAGCGGAAGCAATTTTAGCTCTCTCGCTTCAAACACCATGGAATTGATCATTTGTGTATACATTACATATACTTCATCAAATTTACGTTCATTAAATTTTTTGATCACGTAATCCGCCATCTCTTTAGCGCGGTATCCCGTAGGTTCCGCGGCAGGATAACTGAATTCGTCGTCGATTACCACATCCTGACGGTTCCCGAAATAATGCTTCGCCATAAAACCGATCATACAGATCGTATTATCGCTGCCTTTGGCGATATATTCGTCTGTCATTTTAAACACGTTGTGGTTATACGAACCGGCGAGTCCTTTATCCGAGGTGATGACGATGAAACAACGCTTGCGATCCTTTTCCTCTTTTTCAAGTACGGCGGAATTGTCGAAAAGAGTTCCGCTCAAATCTTCCTGGGTGCGGTCCAAAATATCGGCAATCGTCCACTGGAGAGCTTCAAAATGCGGCTCCACAGCGTCCCTATTGCTTCTTGCCTTTCTGAGCTTGGAAGACGAAATCAGATACATCGCGTTCGTGATCTTCATCGTATCCTGTACACTGTTGATTCTTGTACGGATTTCCCTCATGTTTGCCATGAAATCACCTACCTGCCCTTGTAGTCTTTCGTCACCGACAAGATCTTTTCCTTCAGTTCGTCTGTCACGACTTTCTTGTCATTGATTTCCTCAATGATCTCTGGATGCGATGCTTCAAAGTATTCAATAAGGCCCTCCTTGAACGCGCCGATTTCCTTGAGCGGAACGTCGATCATCATCTTGTTGGTCGCCGCGCACAATAAGATAACCTGCTTGTAAAGCGGCATCGGGCTGTACAACGGCTGCTTCAGCATCTCGATCAGGCTTCTGCCGTGAGCGAGGAGCTCCTTTGTTGCATCGTCAAGATCGGAACTGAACTGTGTGAAAACTTCCATTTCACGGAACTGAGCCAAATCGACCCGCAGTGAGCCGGATACCGTCTTCATCGCTTTCGTCTGAGCTTTACCGCCGACACGCGATACGGAAAGGCCCACGTTGACCGCAGGGCGCACGCCGGAATTAAACAGACTCGTTTCGAGGAAGATTTGTCCGTCCGTAATAGAAATAACGTTTGTCGGGATATATGCGGATACGTCACCCGCCTGAGTTTCAATGATCGGCAGTGCCGTCATGGAGCCGCCGCCGAATTCAGGCGCACGGCGGCACGCGCGTTCGAGAAGTCTCGAATGCAGGTAGAATACGTCGCCCGGATACGCTTCACGGCCTGGTGGTCTGTGGAGCAAAAGCGACATGGCACGATACGCCTGTGCGTGCTTGGACAGGTCATCGTAAACGATGAGTACGTCCTTGGACTGGTCCATGAAATGCTCACCGATTGCGGCACCCGTATAAGGTGCGAGATACTGCAGCGGCGCCGGCTCACTGGCCGGTGAGTTTACGACGATTGTGTAATCCATCGCGCCATATTTTTTCAGCGTGTTCACTGTTTTTGCAACGGTGGACGCTTTCTGGCCGATTGCTACGTAAATGCAGATTACATCCTGTCCCTTCTGGTTGATAATCGTATCTATCGCGATTGCCGTCTTGCCTGTCTGACGATCGCCGATAATAAGCTCTCTCTGGCCTCTCCCAATCGGGAACATGGAATCGATCGCCAGAATGCCCGTCTGAAGCGGCTCAGATACTTCTTTTCGTGTGATTACGCCCGGCGCTTTATGTTCTACCGGTCTGTAATCGTCCGTTTTAATCGGGCCGAGTCCGTCAAGTGGATGACCCAGTGCGTCAACAACGCGACCGATCATTTTTTCGCCTACGGCTACGCCGGCCTGTTTGCCTGTGCGCGTAACTTTCGAACCTTCGACGATCCCGTGATCGGTACCCAGCAATACGCAGCCGATGACCTTCTGCTCCAGGTTCTGCGCGATACCCGTAGTGCCGTTTTCAAATTCGACAAGCTCACCGTACATTACGTTCTGCAGGCCGTAGACGTTGGCGATGCCGTCGCCTACGCTGATAACTTTCCCAGTTTCCTCCACCTGCACTTTGCTGTCATAATTTTCAATTTCGCTTTTTAAAACAGAGATAATTCCCTGCGAATTTATATTACTCAACTTTTTACCTCTCTGCAAAATGACGCTTCATCTTTGCCATTGAAGTCCGGATACTGCTGTCATAGACCTCCTCGCCGACTGTGAGAATGAATCCTCCTACGAGTGAAGTATCCTGTTCGAGCCGAAGTTCGACGTTCTTCTTACCGTAATCTCTTTCGATTTTCGATTTGAGCTTCTCGATCTGTGCCTCGTCCGGTTCTGTCACATAGGTAAAGACTGCTTCTATCTTATTTTCTTTTTCACGAATCAGTTTATCGTACGCGTCGAAGATGTCTCCTGCGTACACGACATCATCATTGTCGCTCATAACTTTTACGAAGTTCCACAACGGCTTCGGAAACAGTTTTTCTATGACATGTCTTTTTTCCTGCTTCTGGACGAGAGGATTTTCAAGTGCGTCGGCGAGCTCCGGCGATTCCGTCAGCAGGCTGCGCGTCTTGTTCAGACTTTCGGAATCTATATTCATATCATATAAGACTCTGGCATAGTTTAAGGGTAAATCAATCATTTTTCGGCCCCTCTTCCGACAGGAACTGATCAAGCATCTTTCGGTTGGCTTTTGTGTCAGCGCTGCTTCCCAGCATCTTGGATGCGGCATCCAGCGCTACCTGAGCAAGTTCGGCCTGAGCCTCGCGCATCATCTGTTCCCGCTCAGCTTCAGCCGCCTTGCCTGCCTGCTGCACAATTTGTGCAGCATCTTCATTTGCTTTATCTATAATGTGATCGTACTGGACCTTAGCGCGCTCTTTCGCATCACTGACGATCTGAAAGGACTCCTCCTTCGCACTCTTCAGCGACTCTTCATAGCGTGTCTTCATCTCATCAGCCTCTTTATTTTTTGTTTCTGCCGAATCGAGTTGTTCTTTGATCATCGTCTGGCGCTTTTCAAGGATTCCGAGCACCGGCTTGAACAGAAAAATTCTAAGCAGTATAAAGAGAATTATAATGTTGAAAACGGTCCAGAATGCGCCCCAGTTTAATTCGAGCATTCTATTGCCTCCAAATTATCAGTATCCTTTATCTTCCTATAACATTAAGATAATTACGAGTGCGACTACGAGGCCGTAGATAGCAGTCGCTTCTGCCAGTGCGCATCCGAGGATAAGTGCACTGTTGATTGCGCCCTTTGCTTCGGGCTGTCTTGCGATAGCTTCTGTTGCCTTAGAGGTAGCGATGCCGATACCGACACCTGCACCGATTCCTGTTAATACTGCGATACCTGCACCAATAGCGATTAAACCTGTCATAATTTTTGTCCTCCTGTTTTTCAAAATAAAGATTGTAAAGAATGGTGTCCGCAGGTGCGGACATTGCAGCATTGCTGCACATTTCACCGTCACAATATATGTGAACATGTGAATGGTTAAATTCTAGATCGCGCCATTTCTGTAAAACACGCTGTTTCCGTTCTGCAAGTCTTTGTACATCAGTCTTCAATAGCTTCCTGAATAAACAGCGCCGTAAGGAAACAGAATACGTATGCCTGCAGCAGTCCGTCGAAAACATCAAAGTACATACTGAAGACAAGTGGCACAACCGCCGGAACGCAGAGAATGATCATCTCCATGATGATATACGCACCCAGAATATTTCCAAAAAGTCGCATACACAAAGACAGCGGTTTGATAACCAGCTCCAAAACATTCATTGGAGCCATAATCCCCATCGGATGAGCGAAGTGCTTCAGCCAGCCGCCTACACCGCGCTGATGTATCGCGGCATACTGTATGAGTATGATACTCATGACCGCCAGAGCAGCTGTGGTATTTAACTCCTTTGTCGGCGGTGCGATCCCGATCAGTCCGAGCATATTTGCAATACCCAGATACAGCAGAACCGTAAGCAGATAAGGAATATAACGCTTCCCTTTTTCCCCGAGAATATTGTAGAATATGCCATAGAGTTTCTCGATAGCAAACTCGATCATTGCCTGTCTCTTACCCGGAATGATTTTCATATTCCGTGTGAAGATGATAGACACGATCACGAGAAATGCCATGATTCCCCAGGTTACTACGACCCCCTTGGTAATTGGAACGTCGATGGAACCTAGATGGACATTCCAGATCGTTTCTATTTGCAGATGTTCCCGCAGTTCCTCTCCTAAAGACAACAGTTTCACCTCCTTTTAATTATAATAAATAGGGATGAGTAAAACACAGATTTTGCAAGGCTAAACAAGAATATACAGTTATTTATTAAATATTTCTAACTATATATCCTATATATCATTTTTTCCATGAACAAATTAGAATTTTGCTCATTCCTATATGATAAATAATATTTCAATTTGTTGCATATTAATACTTTTGTGTTTCTGTGAATCTTTTCAATATGAACTTCAAAAGCATTTTGTATGCATCAAATTCAGACAATTTTAATTTGAAATTTCGTCATAGTATTACAAATTCCATCCGGTTTTTGCACCTAAAGCGTTCCTGCAGCCCTTATATGCCGCATACCGCGTATTGCGTACAACGCGCCGCGTGCAGTGAAATCCGTTTTTGTTCTTTTTCAGGTTCCCGCGCCCTGCCAAACTTGACACCATAAAACGCGGGTTCTATAATGAAACATAAATATATTTTGTAAATATATTTGTTTTGGCGGTCTTTCCCGTCAGAATACGCAATTCTTCGTTTTGCGGCTACTACATACACCTATTAAACATAAAAGGAGTTGATCCACCATGGAAAAGAAGAATATCGACTGGGCAAACCTCAATTTCGCTTATATGCCGACGGAACTGCGCTATATATCCAATTATAAGGATGGCGCCTGGGACAGCGGCAAACTTACATCCGACGCAAATGTCACAATCAACGAATGTGCCGGTGTCCTGCAATACGCACAGACTGTTTTTGAAGGCTTGAAAGCATATACGACGGAAGACGGTAAAATCGTCACATTCCGTCCTGATCTGAACGCTGAACGCCTCATCAGTTCTGCTGAAAGACTTGAAATTCCTCCTGTTTCAAAAGAACAGTTTCTCAGCGCTATCGATCAGGCAGTTTCCGCAAATGCCGCGTATGTTCCGCCTTACGGCTCCGGTGCGACACTGTATGTCAGGCCTTATATCTTCGGCACGAACGCTGTCATCGGTGTAAAACCTGCGGACGAATACCAATTCAGAGTGTTCGTCACTCCGGTCGGTCCCTACTTCAAAGGCGGGATTAAACCTCTGACGATCAAAGTCAGCGATTTTGACAGAGCCGCTCCTCACGGAACGGGCCATATCAAGGCCGGCCTTAACTATGCCATGAGTCTCCATGCAATCGTCACAGCCCACAAAGAAGGCTTCGACGAAAATATGTATCTTGATCCAGCCACGAGAACGAAAGTCGAAGAAACAGGCGGTGCAAACTTCCTGTTCATCACGAAGGATAATAAAGTCGTCACACCAAAATCTCCAAGCATTCTCCCTTCGATCACTCGCCGTTCTCTGATGACCGTTGCAAAAGATTATCTCGGCCTCGAAGTGGAAGAACGTGAAGTTTTCTTTGAGGAAATAAAGGATTTTGCCGAGTGTGGCTTGTGCGGCACGGCTGCCGTCATTTCTCCTGTCGGAAAGATTTACAATCACGGAGAAGAAATCGTCTTTCCAAGCGGCATGAACGAGATGGGTCCTGTCACGAAAAAGCTCTATGAAACCCTCACGGGTATTCAAATGGGACACATCAATGCACCAGATGGATGGATCCGTGAGATCAAAGTCGGCTAAATTTCCGAAAGTCTTCGGCAGGTCCCATACAAGTTTCTCCAATGGGAAGCCTGCTGAAGATATGAGCCGACAGGGTGCTGCCGGTTTGAGACGTATCGACGACTTGCCATCGTTCAATAAATCAAACCTCACCGGATAAGACCCACTGCTGCTTAGGTGTGCAGTGTCCTGCCAGACCACATCTCAAAAGGGACTGATCAAAGATAAAAGCCGCCATTTAATTTGACCGGAATGAGTGTTGCTAATCCTTCTCTCATAAAAAGATTATTTTTTATTTTTTCCTGGCTGAATTTTCTCCCAGCTGACATCCATTTAGTCAGTTTTCTTATTTGCATTTAAAAGATCATTCTTGAGATTCCAGAGCTTTTTTGAAAGATCTACATAATATCCATGCGGATTTTCAAAGCGCCTTAATTCATCCCACATCAGGTCGAGTTCCGCCCGACATGTTGCTTGAATTTCCTGAAGTGTCGGAAGCTCATACACCAGCTTTCCGCCGCGGAAAATTTGAACTTGAAGTTCACGACAGTCACAGTTTCTTACAGTTTTTCGTTTCCAAACGTGTTCCGAGTCAAAAATCTCAAAAGGTTCCTTCGGCAGTTCCTCATCAGCCAGCGCTATAATATCAGCAATCGCTTTATTCGTATTTCTGTCGTAAAGACGGTACACCTTTTTATGGCCCGGATTCGTAATTTTTTCCGTATTTTCGCTGACTTTAATCTTCGGAATTACCTTTCCATCCTTTTCGATACCCGCCAGCTTATAGACGCCGCCGAACACCGGATGCGACTTTGCCGTGATCAGCCGCTCACCCACGCCGAAAGAGTCGATGCTGGCGCCTTCATTTATGACGCCCCGGATAATATATTCATCGAGAGAGTTTGAAACGACAATGCTGCAGTCCGGATGACCCGCTTCATCGAGCATTTTTCTTGCTTTATTTGAAAGATAAGTGACATCGCCGCTGTCAATACGGATTCCCTTAACACGCGGTTTCTTTTCGTTGAAAACACGGATTGCGTTTGGAACGCCAGAGCGCAGCACGTCATAAGTATCGACGAGCAGTACGCAGTTATCCGGATAAAGCTCGGCAAATTTCGAGAAAGCTTCGTATTCACTGTCAAACGTCTGAACCCAGCTGTGAGCCATCGTCCCAAGCGCCGGAATTCCGAAAAGCTGTTCTGCAATCGTACAGGCTGTTCCCGTACATCCACCGATATATGCCGCCCGTGCTCCGAAAATTGCGGCGTCCGTTCCCTGCGCCCGCCTCGATCCAAATTCCATAACTGGTCTGCCGTTCGCGGCACGGACAATTCGTTCCGCTTTCGTCGCGATCAGCGACTGATGATTGATCGACAGAAGTATAAATGTTTCGATAAACTGAGCCTGAATAATCGGCCCTCTGACTGTGATGATAGGTTCATACGGGAAAATTGGCATTCCTTCCGGAACAGCCCAGACATCGCATTTAAATTCAAAATCCTTAAGATACTGTAAAAAATCTTCACTGAAACAGTTCTTGCTTCTGAGATACGCAATATCTTCATCTGTAAATTCGAGATTTTGCAGATAGTCAACGACCTGTTCCAGACCCGCCATAATGGCAAAGCCCCCGTTATCAGGAACTTTCCGGAAAAACATATCAAAATACGCAATTTCATCTTGTTTGCCAAGTTCAAAATATCCGTTGGCCATCGTCAACTCGTAAAAGTCAGTGAGCATTGTGTAATTATATTTTTTTTCTGGTTGAATATTCACCTTATGTACCCCATTCAGGTCTCAAACCTTTTTCATGATTTTTGGGGGAAGGAACTCCGCAGGCAAATTGCAAAGATCATTCCCGGCATTTAACACTTTCCTTTTAATATTATCCGCGAAAACAAGCAGAATTGCAACATTTGATATAGATTTAACGCAGTTTTATGTAAATTTACATTCTCATTCGGAATTTCCGCGCTTTGCTGCAACGGTCAACAGTCCGCGCCGTCTTTCTTGCAGAGCATAGTATTCCCCGTATAAAACAGTCGGTTAGCATTTTTTAACTATTCTTTCACCATATGATCCGTTATTTCAGCAAAAACACCGCATATTCTAAAAAAAAATTAAAAATATGCGGCATTTTTCCCGTTTCTGATAAAAATTTTTCAATTTCAGCGCTGATTAACCGGCACCGGATCAACACCGGTATCCCGCACAATGTATTTTCCGCAGCAGCGATTCTTCTAAACGCTCTTAACCGGCACCATGCTGTACTGTGGCACATCAGCATACTTCCACCAGTGCACTCAAATAAGTGAAGCTTACACCGATTCAGTGAAACGCCGTCGGCCCGCACAGACTTGTATTTTGCATCCTGTCGTCATTTCACTTTCGTCGTCCCTCATCCCTTCCATAATAACTTAGCCAGTCCCATGCCCGCAGGCGTTTTCCCATTTTATTCCATATTCATTGGGGTTTTTAACCTTTACGCAGCATTTTCGCAACGCGGATCAGGTGTTTGCATTTTTCTCCAGTATCTTTTTCAAATATGCACCCGTATATGACGCTTCACATGCCGCCACTTCTTCAGGCGTCCCCGTCGCGACTATCGTGCCGCCCCGGTCACCGCCGTCCGGCCCGAGATCGATGATATAATCCGCCGTTTTGATCACATCGAGATTATGTTCGATGACGACGACAGAATTTCCGGCTTCCACAAGACGGTCGAGAACTTGAATTAAACGGTCAACGTCGGCAAAGTGAAGCCCTGTCGTCGGTTCATCGAGAATATACATCGTCTTGCCGGTCATGCGTTTCGACAGCTCTGACGCCAGCTTAATGCGCTGCGCTTCTCCACCCGAAAGCTGCGTAGACGGCTGGCCAAGTTTCAGATAACCGAGGCCTACATCACAAAGCGTCTTCATATGACGTGAAATCGACGGAATATTTTCAAAAAAGGACATCGCTTCCTCGATATTCATATCAAGAACGTCAAAAATACTTTTTCCCTTATATTTCACCTCAAGCGTTTCACGGTTATATCGTTTTCCCTTGCAGACTTCACACGGGACATAAACATCTGGCAGGAAATTCATCTCTATTTTAACGATTCCGTCACCGGAACACGCCTCGCAGCGACCGCCTTTTACATTAAAACTGAACCGTCCCTTGCCGAATCCGCGCATCTTCGCCTCCTGAGTCTGGGCGAACAGATCCCGGATATGGGTAAACACACCCGTATAGGTTGCAGGATTCGAGCGCGGCGTCCGGCCGATCGGAGACTGGTCTATATTGATTACTTTATCAATATTATACAGTCCGGAAATCGACCTGCACTTTCCCGGCTTAAACTTTGCGCCGTTAATTTTGACGGCAAGGTTTTTGTAGAGTACTTCATTGACAAGACTGCTCTTTCCGGAGCCGGAAACGCCGGTGACACACGTCATGACGCCCAGCGGGATTTCCACGTCGATACCCGTCAGGTTATTTTGCTCAGCACCCTTAATCCTGATAAAACTCCCGTTGCCCTTCCTGCGCTGACTGGGAACGGGAATTTTTTTCGCGCCGCTGAGATACTGTCCCGTCAGCGATTCCTTACAGGCTTTAATATCGTCTACCGTGCCCTGCGCAACGACTTCGCCTCCGTGAATTCCTGCGGCCGGCCCCATGTCAATAATATGATCAGCCGCATACATCGTATCCTCATCGTGTTCCACCACCAGCAGCGTGTTCCCGATATCCGTAAGATGCCGCAGCGTAGCGAGAAGCTTGTCGTTATCCTTTTGATGAAGGCCGATACTCGGTTCGTCGAGGATATACAAGACGCCTACCAGACCGGAACCGATCTGCGTCGCCAGCCGGATTCTTTGAGATTCTCCGCCTGAAAGTGTCGCCGACGAACGCGAAAGCGTCAGATACTCCAGCCCAACGTCCGACAGGAACTGAAGCCGATTTTTGATTTCCTTAATAATCTGCGCCGCGATCATCTGATCCTTTTCGCTGAGTTGAAGTTCATTTATGAACTTCAGCGAGTCGCGCACCGCCATATGACAGAATTCCATGATATTAATACCGCCTACCGTAACGGCCAGAACTTCCGGCCTAAGACGTTCACCTCCACAGGATGGACATGGACGGTATGTCATAAACTTTTCAATTTTTTCTTTTATATATTCCGACTGAGTTTCGCGGTATCTGCGTTCCAGATTCGGCACAATCCCTTCATAACGCTGATTCCTGTGGATTATCTCGCCATTTCGCCGACTTTCATAGACGTATTCAATTTTCCTGCCGCCTGTACCGTACATCAACTCATCTCTGAAGCTTTGGGGCAAATCCTCATACGGCATATCAATATCGATTTCATGATCGGCCGCCAGCGCCATAATCGTCTTTGAATAATAAGACATCTCATCAAGCATATTAAACGACTTCCCAAGGGCGCCATCAACCAGACTTTTTGACTTATCTTCGATAATCTGATTCGGATCAATCTGCTGAATAAAGCCGAGCCCGTTACAGTCGGGACATGCACCGAAAGGACTGTTGAATGAAAACGTCCGCGGTTCCATCTCCGTAATGGCGGCGCCGTGGTCAGGGCAGGCAAATTTCGTACTGAACACGCGGTCAAAATCATCTTGACCCTTCGGCTGAAGATTTGCGATCATCAATCCGTCTCCCTCCTCAAGGGCCAGTTCTGCCGCTTCCGCCAGACGGCCTTCCACCCCTGGTTTGATGACAATTCTGTCGATTACAATTTCAATCGTATGTTTATATGTTTTTTCCAGGCTGATTTTATCCTCTGCAAGATTATACATTTCGTTATCTACACGGACACGCGTATAACCTTCTTTTCTGATCCGTTCCAGCAGTTTCTTATGCTCACCCTTTTGCTGACGCACCGCCGGAGAAATGATAACCGTCCGCGTCCCCTCCGGATACTCCATTAAAATATCGACAATCTGGTCCACTGACTGGCTGCTGATCTCTCTGCCGCAGACGGGACAATGAGGAATGCCGATCCGAGCGTACATGAGACGCAGATAGTCATAAATTTCTGTCACCGTTCCCACAATAGAGCGCGGATTTTTTGACGTCGTCTTCTGACTGATGGAAATTGCCGGTGAAAGCCCCTCAATATATTCTACATTCGGTTTTTCCATCTGACCAAGGAACTGACGAGCATACGCCGAAACACTTTCCATATATCTGCGCTGTCCCTCCGCATAAATCGTATCGAAAGCCAGCGTCGACTTGCCCGAACCTGACAGGCCGGTAATGACTACCAGTTTATCCCTGGGGATAACGACATCCACATTTTTTAGATTATTTTCATTCGCTCCTTTTACTACAATCTGTTCTGTATTGCTTCCTGACATGAATCGCTCCTAATATTTTATAACTTTACTTTTAATTCAAACAACAAATCTCTGAGGTTTGCCGCCTGCTCAAACTGCAGCGCCGCAGCGGCCGCACGCATTTCCTCTTCCAGTTTCCTGACGTATGCCCGGAGCTCTTTTTTCGTCATTTCAGACGGCTTGCGGTCAGTCATCAGCAGATCTGATTCTTCCGTGGCTTTTGTAGCTTTAACTGCTGGCCGCACCGATTTTTTCACAGAAGCCGGCGTAATCCCGTGTTCTTCATTATATTTGCGCTGAATCGCACGTCGGCGCTCCGTCACATCAATCGTTTTCTGCATCTGTGGACTGATGGAATCCCCATACATGATTACGCGCCCGTGTTCGTTGCGGGCGGCTCTCCCGACAGTCTGGATCAGCGACGTTTCGTTACGCAGAAAACCCTGCTTGTCCGCATCGAGAATCGCCACAAGCGACACCTCCGGAATATCAAGTCCCTCGCGCAGCAGGTTAATCCCCACCAGCACGTCGAATTTTCCGATTCGCAAGTCATGAATAATTTCTGTGCGCTCTAACGTATCTATTTCAGAATGTAAATATCTGACATGGATTCCCACATCCTTCAGATAAGCTGTCAGGCTTTCCGCCATTTTTTTCGTAAGCGTCGTCACCAGCACGCGCTCACCGCGTTCCGTAACACTGTTGATTTCACCAATCAGATCATCAATTTGTCCCTCGGTTTTTCTGACTTCAATCGGCGGATCCAGCAGTCCCGTAGGTCTGATAACCTGTTCCACGACCTCCCCGCCGCTCTTTTCTTTTTCATAATCATTCGGCGTCGCACTGACGTAAATAATCTGGTCAACGAGCCCTTCAAATTCTGAAAAGTTCAGCGGTCTGTTATCGAGTGCCGACGGCAGCCGGAATCCGTAGTCCACAAGAGACTGTTTTCTGGAACGGTCCCCGGCATACATACCGCGCAGCTGCGGCAGCATCACATGCGATTCGTCGACCAGAATCAGCATATCATCCGGAAAATAATCGAGCAGTGTATACGGTCTCATGCCGGCAGGCAACCCCGTAAGATGGCGCGAATAATTCTCTACGCCTTTGCAGGTGCCCACTTCTCGAAGCATTTCAATATCATAGCGCGTCCGCTGTTCAATGCGCTGTGCCTCCAGCAGTTTTCCTTCCTTTTGGAATGTTCCGATGCGCTCCTCAAGCTCTGCCTCGATCGTCTGACATGCGCGCTCCGTCTGCTCTCGTGATGTAACGTAATGAGATGCAGGAAAGATTGAAATATGGCTACGCACACCGATAATCTCCCCTGTAACCGGATTAATTTCCTTAATCGATTCGATCTCGTCGCCAAACAGCTCAACGCGCACTGCCTGCTCCGCTCCCGCCGGATAAATGTCAATAATATCGCCTCTGACACGGAACGTACCGCGTTCAAATGAAATATCGTTGCGCGTATACTGATTTCTCACCAGCTCCATCATAATTTCACGCCTGCCTTTTTCCATCCCCGGCCTCAGCGAAATCATCTGGTTTTTATATTCCGACGGATTTCCCAAACCGTAAATGCAGGAAACACTGGCGACGATAATCACGTCATTTCTTTCAAAAAGTGCAGCCGTCGCCGAATGGCGCAGCTTTTCTATCTCCTGGTTAATATCGGAATCTTTCTCAATATACGTGTCAGTAGACGGCACATATGCCTCAGGCTGATAATAATCATAATAGCTTACAAAATATTCTACCGCATTTTCAGGGAAAAATTCTTTAAACTCGCCGTACAGCTGGGCTGCCAGCGTCTTATTGTGTGAAATAATCAATGTCGGCTTCTGCACACGCTCGATGATGTTGGCCATCGTAAACGTCTTTCCGGAACCCGTGACGCCTTGTAGCACCTGATGTTTCTTGCCTGAAAGAACGCCCTGTGCAAGCCGTTCGACTGCCTGCGGCTGATCGCCTGTCAGGCTGTATTCACTGTGCAGTTTGAACAACATTTGCTCAAAATCACCTCCACCGTCCTTAACAAAAAATTCATCTGTTCACCAAAAATTTGTCATGATATTCCGCGGTTTTTTCTATACTTGTACACAAAAATAATGTGATACTGTAATAAATACTCATACCTATTTTTTGATTTCCATGTTCCCATGGGAACAGTATACCACAAAATTTGCCTTTGGCTACCTTAACCCGCAGTCTAACGCCAGCGGGATTGCGGTAGTCATATTTTCAATACATACGCGGTCATTGGCATTGATTATTTGCCCTGATTGTTTACGCAGTATATAGTTTTATTTGACGTACTTTGTTTTTATACTCAAACAAAAAACAGTATGATATTGTCTATTTTAGTTTGACTTATTATAATAAAAGACTGTTGAAATGTTCTTATATTATTCTAACTTTGTAAAATCTATTTTCTTTCGACAATCCACCAGAACCACTTTCTATTTTTGCAGAACTTTTCCGATTGCTGATTGTGCATGATTGATGACTTTTATGCTTTAATCGGACCTTTGAAAATTCTTTTTTCAACCATCTGCTGCTGACACTTTCATAAGCATTGATGAACTTTCCGATTTCTATATTCGGATGTACTTTGAAAAGAATGTGTACATCTCCTTTCTCGTGACTTTATTCCTTAAAAGTTATGTAAAAAAATGCTTCCCGTATCTGCTTTCAGATGCTTAAGAAAAAACTAAAAAAATCAGGAGAAAAACAATACTGCCGACTTCGTCACTATTATTTTTCTCCTGTATGCGCTGTTCTTGCCGGTTCTTTCTTTGGCGTCCTGAATATACCAAAATACACACTAAAACATACAGCATTAAAAATCAATCAGACTGCTGCGCAGATACTCCCGATACCCGCCCGTCAGATTGCAGGCGTCATATCCTGCATCGGCAAGAAGTTCCGCAAATTCTCCACTGATTTCACCTGTCTGGCAAAACAGACAGATCGTTCTGTCCTTCGGCAGCTGGTATAGTTCTCCAATTTTTTCCATCGGAATGTTGACGGCTCCTGGAACGGAGCCGAGATGATACAATTCTTCGCTGCGCAAATCAACCAGAATATCACATTCCGCACGTTCCATCCGGCTTTTCCAATATTCCTGCATTGCCATTTCCCGCATCACACTGCTCCCGCTTCCATTTAGATTAAAGATTTTAGATTAAAGATTCAAAAACATCAAAAACTGCAACTTGCTTCTTCATACTCTGCCCGATTTTCCAGCAAAGAACGTATTCTCGGATTTGCGCCACAAACGGGGCAGTCCTCACGGGCCGCGCCGACATTTACCGCACTCATCCGCATAGTCAGCCCGTCAATATGAAGCACCCGCCCGACGAGAAGCTCGCCCGCACCCAGCAGATATTTAACAGCTTCCGCCGCCTGAATACAGCCCAACATCCCTGGAACTGCGCCAAACACACCAGCTTCGGAACAGGTGAGAGTCTGCTCTCCGGATGGAACCCGGCTGAGAAGACAGCGCAGACACGCGCCTTTCCCCGGAACAAACGTCATCGTCTGGCCCTCAAATCTCACGGCGCCCGCATGAGAATACGGCTTTTCGCCCAACACGCAGGCGTCATTTATTAAAAACTTAGATTCAAACCGATCCGTGCAGTCAATAACAAAATCATAAGGCTTTATTATTTCCTGAATATTATCCGGCGTAACGCGTTCAGAATACAGATTCACAGTCACATCAGGATTGAGTTGCCCAATCGCCTGCTTTGCGGAATCCGTTTTCAGCGTACCGACGCCTGATGTCCGGTGAATAATCTGCCGACTAAGATTAGACATATCCACCCTGTCTCCGTCCGCAATGCCAAGCGTTCCTACTCCTGCCGCCGTCAAATACAAAAGCGCACTCGATCCCAAAGCGCCGGCGCCGATCACCAGCACACGGGAATTCATCAGGCGCTTTTGACCGGAAACACCGATCTCCCGTAGAACGAAATGACGGGAATACCTCTCTAACTGTTCCTGTGAAAATGCCATCGTAATTTTCCTCTATTATCCGCGCAATCTATTATTTATATAGTTATGTATCCGGATTTCTAAATTATTTCTTCCTTAATTACGTTTCCAACCGACGTCACAATATGGTATCCGGCAATCTCAACGCGCCGTTCGAGGCACCCTCGGCATTGCGCAGCTTCTTCTCCGGTGCAGATTTTATTTTCATACAGTTCATACAACTTCCTCACGCGGACAGGCGAAAGATTGGGCATCACCACATTTGCCCCCGCTTTGAGTCCGAGCTCCCGCCCCTGCGGGTGAATCGTCCCCAGCGCCGTTGTCGCCGGTATCAGCGCATAAGGAAACATCAGACGCAAAACAGAAATAAGCCTCAGCGTCTGGGTGAGCGTCCCGCTTTCAAACGCAGCAAACGGCGTGTCCTGATGCGTTATGTACGGCCCGATTCCTATCATATCCGGCTTCAAATCCTGCAAAAAGCGAAGGTCCTCAATCAGACATTCCGTTGTCTGGTACGGGGAACCCACCATAAAGCCGGAACCCACCTGATACCCGATTTCTTTTAAATCATAAAGGCACTGCTTTCTTTCCGCAAGGCTCATACTGTCGGGATGAAGCCTGCGATAATGTGAATCGTCGGCTGTCTCGTGACGCAAAAGATAACGGTTCGCACCCGCATCAAAAAACTCCTGGTAGCTCTTTTTAGATTTTTCGCCGAGAGAAAGTGTGATAGCGCAATCTGGAAAACGACTGCGAATCTCAGATACGATATCGCAGATTACAGAATCCGTATAATAAAGGTCCTCGCCGCTCTGCAGGACAAAAGTGCGGAAACCGAGAGAATATCCTTCGGCACAGCAGCCGAGAATCTCCTCTTTACTCAGCCGGTAGCGGACTACATTCTGATTTCCAGCACGAATTCCGCAATAATAACAGTTATTACGGCAATAATTTGAAAATTCAATAAGCCCCCGGATATAGACTTCATTTCCGTAAATCTCCAAACGCTTTTTATCAGCTGCGGCGGCCAGCGAGGCGTCAAATTCTTCAGTCTGCAAAAGGATTTTCAGTTCGTCGTCCCGCAAATCCCGTTCTTTAAAAAGCTGTTCAGCCGGATTAAAATTATTCATAAACCACCTCGTACTGCACACAGTGAAAATTGCGCCGCAAACTCTGCGACACTCATATTCCAACAGCATAAATGCCTATTTGTTTTGTAAGCTATATTATACGAACCTCTCACTTGCCTGTCAAGAGATTCCCCGCCATGTTTCAAAAATGAAAATTTCCGGCTGCAAAGTGAGTAAAGTAAATCGACAGTTTATCCCACCGCCTCACCGATTTTTCCCACAACTTTCCAATCAGAACTTGACAAAAGCAATCCGCAATGATATATTACCTACGTAAAAAATAGGCTTAGTATGATTATTAGGAGAAAGATGTGGCAAAAACTGATCAGCAATTTTTCTCGTTGCCACAGGCTTCTTTCTTCACTATTCCAGGCAGGAGAAATTTATGACATTACAGCAGTTACATTACGCGATCACTATCGCGGAGCGTGGCTCATTCAATAAAGCGGCGGAAGTTCTTTACATTTCTCAGCCGTCGCTGACGAGTTCTGTGCGGGAGCTTGAAAAAGAACTGGGGATCACGATATTCAACAGGAGCGGACGCGGCGTCACGCTGACGCAGGATGGCGCGGAATTTCTATTATACGCCAGACAGGTTTACAGTCAGTACGAAACTCTGATGGACAAATACGGAAAAGCACAGAACTTAAAAAAGAAATTCGGTGTGTCCACGCAGCATTATTCTTTCGCCGTCAAAGCATTCGTCGAACTCGTCAAATCTTTCGACACACTGGAATACGACTTTGCGATTCGTGAAACGCAGACGAAAGACGTAATTGCCGACGTTTCAACCCTGAAAAGTGAAATCGGCATCTTGTATCTCAACGATTTCAACCGCGCAGCCATTACAAAGCTTCTCCGGACTGCAGGACTTGAAGCACATCATCTGATCGATTGCCGCGCCTATGTCTATCTGTGGTCGGGCCACCCGCTGGCAGGCAAAAAATCTATCCGGTTTGAAGAACTCAGAGATTATCCATGTCTTTCGTTTGAACAGGGAGATACGAGTTCCTTCTATTTTTCCGAAGAAATTCTGAGCACCTGCGAATATCCGCGCACAATCAAGGCAAACGATCGGGCGACGATGCTGAATCTGATGATCGGCTTAAACGGCTACACGCTCTGTTCCGGAATAATCTGCAAAGAACTGAATGGCGATAACTATATAGCCGTCCCGTTTGAGGATGAGTCGCTGATGGAAAACAGCGCAATGGAAATCGTGTATATCACAAAAAAGAACAGCATCCTGAGCAATACAGGAGAACAATATATAAAGGAAATAAAAAAATACCTTCAGAACGCTTCAGATTCTTCTTCCTGAAAAAGGTTCTGGCCGTTGCAATATCAGTTATACCGGCTCGTCAGTTATAGGCCGCTCCTATTACCTATTATATCTATATGATATTAGTAAAAGAAAACATCCTATGCTACAATAAGGCAGTATCAGGCGAGAAAATATTTCGTTCGCCAAACATTGACTTTTGAGTTTTCGGACGGATTCCCTCATCGCGGTAAACAATACAGACACCCGGGGAAGGGGTGACTATTTATGATAAATTCTAAAAAAGAAGAAACAGCAATTTTTCAGTTAAGGAATGTATCAAAAGTATTCCAGACAAAAACATCGCAGGTCCAGGCGCTGGACGATATCAGCTTTGATATAAACCGTGGAGAGATTTTCGGAATTATCGGCATGAGCGGCGCCGGCAAAAGCACGCTGGTCCGGACGCTAAACCGGCTGGAAGATGTATCGTCCGGTGAAGTTATTTTCGATGGACAAAACCTTGGGGCCCTTTCAAACCGGGAACTGAGATCTGTCCGGATGTCAATGGCCATGATATTTCAGAGTTTTAACCTGCTGATGCAGAAAACGGTTCTCGCAAATGTCATGCTGCCGATGAAAATCGCTCATGTGAACCGCAGTGAGCAGAAAACGAAAGCCTTGGAGATGCTCAAAATCGTCGGACTGGAAGACAAAGCGGACGCCTGGCCGGCACAGCTTTCCGGCGGTCAGCGCCAAAGAGTCGCAATCGCCAGAGCGCTTGCTATGAACCCGAAAGTTCTCCTTTGCGACGAAGCAACAAGTGCCCTCGATCCGAAAATCACAGAAGAAATTCTCTCACTTTTGGAAGATATTAACAAAAAAATGAATCTGACCGTTGTCATTATTACACACGAGATGGCCGTCGTCGAAAAAATATGTGACCGGGTTGCCATCATTTCCGACGGACGTCTGGCTGAAATCGGACCTGTGAAGGAAATATTCACATCACCGAAAACAGAAGCGGCCAGACGGCTCATTTTGCCAGCCGGAAAAGAATTAAACCCGTTTGACATGACTGACCGACGGTGCATTAGAATCGTTTTCGACGGCAGAAACGCATCGGAGCCTTTGATAGCAAACCTTGTAAAAGATACAGGCGAAAAAGTGAATATCCTATGCGCGAACACACAGTCTGTCGGCGGCGTCGGCTTCGGACAGATGATCGTGGAACTGCCGGAAGAAGATGATGCGGCACGCAAAATGATCCAGTACATAAAGGAAAAGGGCGTCACCTTCCAGGAGATTGAGCGGGAGGAGGTGAAAAAGGCATGACACAGCAGCTTTGGATCATGATCGGAAACGGCGTACTAGAAACGCTGCAAATGACGATTATTTCGACATTTCTCGCCTACCTTGCCGGCGTTCCGTTAGGCACGCTGCTTGTCGTAACCGGGAAAGGACATATTCTCCAAAACAGGCCGGTTAACGCGATTGTCGGAGCCATTATGAACATACTCCGTTCGATTCCATTTCTGATACTTCTCGTGGTGCTGATTCCGGTTACCAGATTTATCACCGGTTCTTCCATCGGTACAACGGCAACTATTGTGCCTCTGACAATCGGTGCGATTCCGATTGTCGCCCGAATGGTGGAAACATCACTGACCGAAGTTCCTTCAGGAATCATCGAAGCCGCCAACTCCATGGGTGCGTCCCCGATGACGATTATTTTTCGTTTCATTCTGCCCGAAGCTATGCCGTCATTACTGCTTGGCGGCGCCATCAATCTGGCAACGGTTCTCGGCTACTCTGCCATGGCGGGATGTATTGGCGGCGGCGGTCTTGGTGCCATCGCGCTGAACTATGGATATTACCGTTATCAGAAAGATGTACTGCTGATTACGGTAGTAATCCTGATTCTAATTGTACAAGTGTTTCAGGAAGCAGGAAACCTGCTTGCAAATAAAAAAAGACATTCATAAAACTATTTTAAAGTTATTTGAAAAAGGAGAAAATTATCATGAAAAAAATCACAAAAAAATTACTTGCCCTTGCAGCAGTTACAGCTTTAGCTGCGGGAGTTCTTACAGGATGCGGAAATTCCGACAGTTCGAATAACGCAAACAATAGCAGTTCTTCTGACAACAGCAATGAAACTGTTACTCTGACAGTCGGCGCCAGTGTTACGCCTCACTCCGAAATCTTAGAACAGGCAAAGCCGATTCTCGCTGAAGAAGGTATCGACCTTGAAATCGTACAGATCGAAGACACGGTAACTCCAAATACCGGTCTTGTGGAAGGTAGCTTAGATGCTAATTTCTTCCAGCATCAGCCTTATCTGGACGATTTTAACGAACAAAACAATACCGACTTGGTGTCGGCAGGCGTCGTCCACTATGAACCATTCGCAATTTACGCAGGAAAAACGGCGAGCCTCGATGATCTTCCTGATGGCGCTACGGTAGCAGTTCCAAATAACACAACGAACGAAGCCCGTGCTCTGCTTCTCTTAGAGCAGGAAGGCATTATCAAACTGAATGACGGCGTTGATATCAGAGCTACGGTCAACGACATCGCTGAAAATCCGAAGAATCTGGAATTTACGGAAATCGCGCCTGAACAGCTTGTAAACTCACTGCCTGATGTGGACATCGCCGTTATCAATGGGAATTATGCAATCGAAGGCGGCCTCAGTGTAAAAGACGCCCTTGCTACAGAGTCTGACACATCAATTGCCGCTCAGACTTACGCAAACATTATCGCTGTGAGAGAAGAAGATAAAGATAACGAGGCGGTTAAAAAACTGGTAGAAGTTCTCCAAAGCGATGAAATCCGCTCGTACATTGAGGATACTTACGACGGCGCAGTGATTCCGATCAAATAATCTATACTGACGTAAACGAACTATTCGAACTGGCTTGTTTTGTTTCGGGGTTGATCTATTCCTTTTAAAAAAGTTGGAACACTGAAAGAATAGGTAAAGGCGCGCTGCCTGGCGGCGCGCCTGATATCATAGTTACGCCAAATTATTACTTTATCATAAAAACATACAAAAAACATATCAAATAAGTATAAATCAATTTGAATATATAATATCGAAAATGAGCAAAACTTTAGTCTGTTCATAGAAGCAAACGATATAGGGCCGATAACATCTGATAAAAAAACCGTATATTGTTATTCGACTTTAAAAAATGTATATTTTGTTCATTTCTATACAAATATTAAGGAGGTTCTCATCATGGCAAGAGTAAAATTTATCACATCATCAAATGAAGTTCAAGGCAAGGCAAAAGAAGCATTCACGCAGCTTACGGAAACGGGAAAGCTCACGAACATGAAGGCCGCTCTGCTCCAGGATTATGCGACTTATGACGCTTTCATGGGCTGGTACACCTCATGGGACAGACTCGTTGAAGTCATCGGCGAAAGGGCCGCTACGATTTACGCACACGCTATTTCCACAACGAACAGCTGTCAGCTCTGTTCCCTCTTTTTCATCAGCGACCTGAAGGCTCTCGGCATTGATCCGGCCAACTTTGAACCTGATGAAAAGGAACAGGTATTAATCGAGCTGGCCACTCAAATTGTAAAAGATCCGACAAGTGTAACAGATGAACTGTTTGATAAGTTAAAAAAAGATTATAACGATGCGGAAATCGTTGTCATTGTCGGCTTCGCGGCACAGATGATTGCAACAAATAATTTCAATTCCGTTCTTAAAATTGACGTCGACCAGAGATTGATTCCAATTAAAGATGAATTCAAGCCGGCGACATGGAGACAGAATATTAGGTAATATCAGGAATATTAGGAGAACAACAATAATATTAAGAGCATGAAATAGTACTAATTTTCAATTAAATCATTTCGACTGATAATAATCTAATAATTAAGGAAGGAACAGATCTATGGTAAATTTTCAATACCACAATCCTGCGAAAATTGTATTCGGGCCGGGTTCTGAAAAAGAACTGGCGCGTTTGCTCAGAGAAGAACAGGTGACCTCTTTGCTCTTAGTCTACAGCGGTGATTTTATAAGGCAGCTCGGAATTTACGAAGCAGTCGTCGATGCCTGCAGGCAACAGGGTATTGATTTTTATGAAAACGGCGATGTCGTGCCGAATCCGTCGATTGATCTCGTCCGTCAGTTGTCCGTCTTCGGAAAAGAAAAGAAGATTGATTTCATTCTGGCAGCAGGTGGCGGCAGCGCCATCGATACGGCAAAAGCGACATCTCTGGGCATTCCTTACGATGGCGATCCCTGGGATTTCTTCGCGAAGGGCGTCATACCGGCTCATGCCCTTCCCGTGGGTGTGATTGCCACGCTTCCGGCCAGTGGATCTGAAACTTCCAACTGCGCCATCCTTTCCAACGGAAAATGGAAACTGGGTTTTGAAAATGATTTGATTATACCTAAATTTTCCATAATGAACCCGGAATACACACTGACGCTGCCCGCTTTTCAAACAGCCTGCGGCGTTGCCGATATACTTTCCCACCTTTTAGAGCGGTATTTTTCAGATGTGGAACATACGGACGTGACCGATTATCTGATCGAGGGCGCGGTCAGAGCGCTTCTCATAAACGGCGAACGGTTGATGACGGCCCCTGATGACCTGGATGCAAGATCTGAAATCCAGTGGCTCGCTTCCATCGCTCACAACAATCTGCTGGACACGGGACGCATCGCCGATTGGGGTTCTCACCGCATCGAACACGAACTGAGCGCCCAGTACGGTATCACCCATGGGGAGGGGATGGCTGTCGTTCTTGTAGCCTGGACGAAGTTTGCCGCGCAAATAAAACCGAAAAAGCTGGCACAACTCGCAAGCCGCGTATTCGGCGCGGATCCATATCTCTACACGGAAACGGAGCGGGCGCTGAAACTCTCCTCAGAACTTGAAGCTTTCTTCCATTCGCTGAATCTGAGGACAACACTAACCCAACTCAACATCGGACGTGAGTTTTTCGACGAGATGGCAGACCGTGCGACAAAGAGCGGAACTCAGCTTGTAGGACATTACATTCCTTTAGATATGGAAAAATTTAAAGCAGTCTTGGAATTAGCCCTCTAACTAATCATTGATAAAGCGAACATTATGTGAAGCATTCGTACCAAGCAATCTCAAAAATCACAGCCTTTTTTTATCTTTAAACAAATAGCTTAGATTGATCATCATTTATGATATATAATATGTAAATTTTGTAGCGTACCAGTGTAGAATCATGACGAGATTCTACACCGGTCTGCCCTTCGTAGTTTTCAGGTCGCTTTTCTTCCACAAAGATTCCTAATTATTACATTTTTACGGTGCCGATTGAAGCATTTCTGCAGAAATTCATTGGAATATTCAGCTCCGACGATGCGCTCTATCTCGAATTTGTAATAGAAATAAATGGATAATCCAGGGCGAATCCCCGGTATTCATGGCTTCTCTGAGATCGGTGAGACGTTTTGCCAACGCGGTGAAGAAGCATTAGTCTACAAAGAATCAACCGCATCGGTATTTGGACATGATTTTTGATGAAGATGACTGTTGAGCCAGAACCGATAATTTCCCTCTGAAGCCGAACGTCCTACGGAAAACAACGCTACATTTGTGTAAAACCTGTGCGGATAAAAATTTGCGTATTTGCAGTATCAAGAAGATAAGCTTCCGTGCTTCTCTCAATCATGATGCGTTCCTTTCGATCCTTTTAGGTTTTTCGATTTTAAAGGTTAATTGTAATATGAAGTTGAACAGCTGAATAAAAAGATGATCCATACGG
>CAYTKT010000029.1:0-26490 GCA_964438605.1 uncultured Oscillospiraceae bacterium | reverse complement strand
TTTCTATGGATCTTTCAATGTTCAAGTGTTCAAGTTGATTTTACAATTCGCAAATTATTTTATTTTATTACAAATGTAAAGAGTAATTTTTACATCTTAAACTGTTGTAAATTGCAAGTTAAATGGATAGCCCCCTTCCAAAACGCAGCTCCTGTTTTTCGATCTGAGCCAAAGACACATCCGAAGCCGCTTCGGGCAGCGGTTTGCTCTTGACGAGCGAAAAAACAGATGCTGCAATCGCCTGCCCGTCCGTCAGCGCGGCAGCGGCGTGCCCTGTCTTTGAATCCTCGGCGGCAAGACGGATCGTGCGCCTCCGCCTTCCGGCGCATAGTCTGCACCGATTTTCAGACTTTTTCTTTTGTTCAAGTCTTTTTCTCCGCACGTGCAGCCCGACGTCCGCGAAACACATGTCCTTTGTGATATATCCGGCGCGTATTTGTTCATGCTCGGATTCGGCGCTTCTGCTTTCCCGTACTGCAGCGGATTTCACACAGAATCGTCCTTCTGGACCGGTTCAACTGGCTGTTTGGCTGACCGACATTCCGGTCTGCAGGAATCTTTCCATAAAAAAGCACAGCACCAAAGCGAAAACTGCCGGCGGTCGGCCGCCAGCAGTTCTCTCGACTTTCTGTTATCTTGTTGTTTGAAACTCAGTCAATAACGCCAGAATTTATCATATTTGAATCCGATCCGGTATATTATCTGGCGTTCGCTTTGCATTTTTCCAGATTTATGCTACGATTTCCTTGCAGAAGCGCATAAGGATGGTCGCAACTTGGGCACGGCTCGCATTGCCGTTCGGATCAAGTGTTCCGACGTCGGAGCCCTCAATCAGACCGATGCCAACCGTCCACTTGAGTGCATCTGTCGCGTATCCGGAAACGTTTGAACTGTCGATAAACTTGTTCAGATTTCCGGCAGCGGAAACGTCCATTCCGAGATCTTTCGCATAACGGTAGAGCATGGTAGCCAGCTGCTCTCTGGTAATGTCGTCGTCGGAGGCGAAACGGCCGTCACTGTAGCCGGTGACAATCCCGTGTTCGCTGGCCCAGAGTACGCCGTCGGTGTACCATTTTCCTGCCGCCACATCAGGGAAATCCGCTTCAAAATCAACGGCTTCCCCGCTCTCAAAACGCCAGAGAACGGTGGCCAGCATACCGCGTGTCATGGCTCCGTTTGGAGCAAAAGTTTTGTCGCCGGTACCTTCAAAGAGTTCGTGGGAACCGGCAAAATCAACCGCATTGCTGTACCAGGCGGAATCCACAACGTCATTAAATTCCTTGCTGTTGTCAATGACCCGTATCGTGCAGGAACCGTTCAGCAGAGCATCCGCATGACCGCCCTCCACAATAGATTTTTTGACGATTTCTGTACTGCCGTCCGGTTTGACAATGACCAGAACGTTGCCTTCTCCGCCGATTTCAGGCAATTCCACTTTCATTCCGCCCGTCAGCCGCTCTACCGGACTGCCGTCCACGGCAACTTCGATGCTCGTCGTGTTGTTTTTCTGTTCCACGGAAACAGTTACTTTACCGCCGGACTGAGAGGAAAGACCGTTCAGGCTTTCGTTCGGCAGAGTTACATTGGCCGCGTCTGTTTTAACGATGAGATTTGCGTCCGTCTGCTCGGCCACTTTCCCGATGCTTTCTTTTTCCAGTTCGACAGTGACTTTCTCCGCATTACCATCCACCTGAGGGGCAATTACGATGTCCTGACTGCCGTTTTCCTTGGCTTCCGTCACCGCGTCTTCGATCGCTTTGGAATCCACGGAAGCTTTTGCCTCGCCGGTGTCATTCGTCACGGCTCCGGGCGTCAACGTCGGTTCATCCGGTTCCGGATCGTTCGGCGTTTGATCATCTGGCTGCTGATCGTCCGGTTTCGGCGATGCACTGCCGCCGGAAGACCCGGAAGATCCCGATGATCCCGATGAACCTGATGATCCGGAGTTCATGTTCACAGTGACCGTCACAGTTTTGGTGAGCGTGATCGTCTCGTTCTTAGATGAATCCGGATGCTGATAAACCACAGTGACCGTCACATTGGCCTTGCCGGCCTTTAAGGCTTTAAAAGACCCCTTGGAGCCATTGACAGCTTCCAGAATGTCGGTTCCTTCTTCCAGCGTATAAGTTGTTTTTATCACTTTCCCGTTAGTCGGCATCAGATTTACCGTATTGCCTACATAGACCGTTTTGTCGGCCACGTCGGCGCCCAGTTCCGCTTTATAACCGATGGCAGTGGCATTCACCTTCGTTTTATTGCTTACTTTGGCATAAACAGTGCCCGCTCCGGTACTAAGAGCGCCCGAATCCAGTTCGATTGTCATAGTTTCCGCCGTGATATCCGCCACAACCGTTTTACTCACCGGATCAGTGCAAGCGGTATCTCGATAAAAGGTGATTTCTTCGCCGGACTTAAGCCCGCTGTTCTCCACGTCTACTACTGCATAATCCGTGTAATTCAGTTCGTCAGGGAGGTTGTAAACGTCAGCCTCAATTGTTCGGTTGTCCGTCGCATAAGTGAAGTTCACATCGCCTTCCACCGTGCGATAGTTCACATCGTCAGGTGTAACCGGAATATAAGTATAGTGATAACTGCCAGGCTGCACCGCACCGCCGGCGACCGACCATTCCAGGCTCCCGCTTAGAAGTTCATCTTGTACGCCTATGGCTTCGTATTCGACATCAGAAAGAAGCGTTCCTTCCTCCACAGGATTGGTGAATGTGAGTTTCGGTTTCGCTTTTTCAATGATCAGGTGAACTACAACGGTAGTCTGGTTATAATTTCCCTCATTCTCAGGTTTCGCAGTGATTTGCACATCATAAGTACCTGCATCCACCGGTGGGGTAGTTGTCCAGTTTTCACTTCCAGTTTCTGTATGCCCGTCCACATGCGGCCTGTACTGGTAAGTTAATGTTGCCTCCGGTTCTGTAGCTTCCGCTCCTGTATACTCTATTTCATCTCCTGAATAAGTTACTATTTGATTCTCTGCAGTGATTTTCACGGAATCTTTATCAGTGAGAGTAATTGTTGTTGTGCCGGTCAGAGTACCAGTTTCCCCAAACTCGTAATTGGTCTTATAGTTTCCCGTTTCGTCCGGAGTAAAGGTCCAATTCGCTGTGTATTCACTTTCACCGCTATTGGGGAGTTCTTCGTCACTGTTAGCATACGACAGTTCCCACGTCCCTTCAATCTCCATCTCTGGATTGCTTGTGTTATACACGGTTCCTTCGATAGTAACCTGATCGAGATTCCCGCCTTTCTTGCCGCTTGTTGTCTTGATATCCTTTGTATCGGGTTTAGCCTGAGTAATCACGAGCTTCGGATTACCTTCCAGCCTAAATTCATAGTTCCCTCCGTGGGTTGTCAGTGTAACCGAATATTCCCCCACATTGGCATCATACACAGTCCCCTTACAGTCAAACTCAACGGTATCGCTGTCAAGAACCTCGCCCTGCACAAGATTTTTCGCCTCAAACATGCCGGCATTCAGTTCAAATTCAGTCCCATAGGTCTTTTCCAGTGTTTTGCCTTTGTTCAAGCTCAGTGTGGCAGATTTTTGTGTAATATCGGCCGAAGCGTGACGTTCGCCCTCAGGAAGTTTGTAATTGCCTTTGCTTGCACCGTCCAGAGTGCCTGGAACGGTGATTACCACTTTCTTGTTTTTTCCAACATCTTTGTTTTCAAAACTGCCCGTTGGATGTACGACGGTAACAGTATCACCGGAAACAGCGTTTTTTACTCGACCAGTTACTTCGGCAGTTTGCTTCCCATCATATACCTTATCGTTCGCAGTATATATTACATTCGCAGTCTTAGGTGAAATTGTCAACGTAACCGTATGTTCATCAGCGGCATAATTCGCATCTTCCGCTATTTTCCCCACGACCGTATACGTTCCGGCATTTTTCGGGGCACTTTCCAGTTTCTGACCTTCCACAGCAGTAGCACCGCTGTAATACTCCACGGTTATTTCTCCGTAACTACCTGACTTTGAATAAAATTTTATCGGTTTTTCACCACCGTCATATATATATTTCAACTTGCTTTCCGACACGACCTCGAGATCAGCAGCCTTCTTATTGGAAACCATAACCTGAACCGAACCCTCATAGGTGTTATAATTATCTTTATCGTTCCCCGTCGGAGTAAAGGTATATTCACAGGTTTGCGTTCCAGCGGTTTCAAAAGTCTGATTCTGTGTTTTCCATGAAATGGTCCCTTCAACCTTAGCTTTTGTATGCGGGTTCACGAAGGTGATATGTTTCAGATGGTCGTCTGTCAGTGCTTCATTCGTTTTTACCCCGATGGCATGGACATCTTCAGGTTCCGGCGTAACTTTTGTCACTTTCAGCTTAGCGTTGCTTTCAATCGTCACATCATAATCTTTGCTGCCGGATGATCCGGTGATTTCATATCCAGCATCATTTACCGCTGCATCGGCAGTCGCGCCTTCACTGTTCAGGGTGATGTCCAGTTCGTCAAATTCCGGTGAATTTTCACTATGAAGATTACTGTTCATCCATGACGTAGATGCGGTCACCATTTTTTTCAAGCCCTCAGAACTCAAAGCTTTCCCATATTCTTTCGTGTTCCCGGACCCGTTATCAGTCAGTGACACTTTTACTTGAGCCTGGGTCACGATCACCTCGACACTGATCGGCCACACGACACCACTCTCGTTAGAACGAATCCAGGTGCTATCAGAGTAAGTGCCAACATCAAGGTTATCTTTCGCACTTACAGTAATGGTGAAGGATTTACCTGTGGGAACATGAACGTAGCCGTCCTGTTCATAAGCCCCACCATTGCTTGCGTCATTGCTTTCGGCAAGAGCACTAAATTCAAGTTTAAAATGGCTTTTATTGAGATACGGTTTGTAGAAAGATAAGTCGTCTGTGCCTGTATTTGTGTAAGTGTAAGTTACAATTTTACCGGCATCATCAGAATACCCTTTTTCTATGGTAAGAATGTATTTTCCTCCATTCTCAGTCACATTATCAGAGGCTTTTTGTCCTTCTAACTGGTCGGATTTCACTTTGTTTTTACCGTACTGAGCGTAGAGGTGCACTGTGTTTCCAGAACTTGCTTTCGGCAGAGCATTTATTATATTTGTCGATCCTTGTTCGTTTGACCAGCCGATGAAGCATTTGTCACCATCCAATGTTGGTGGCGTCATTGTAAGAGCCGCTACATTGAATATGAATTCACCTGCTTCTGCATAGGTGACGTAATGATTCTTATTGCAATTTGCGTTGCAGGTAATCCCGGTTTCAACTACAGAACCGCCATTTGTCCGCCATGCCGGCCCTTGAGCGGTCCCATCACCATAGCAGGGGTCTCCGATATGGCTTTTGGTTTCATCGATTGTACCGCCATTCGGGTGAAAAATCACTTTGAGAATATCGAGTTTTACATTGCCTTTCTCGTCCTCTTTTTTTCCATTATTATAATCGTCTCTAAGATAAGCTCTGATCGTATAGCTTCCCGCTTGTATATCATTTACCTGCCATCGAGACTTTTCGTCGATTGATTCAACTTTCGTCTCAGTATCAGAGTCGTCATGCTGATAGGTGATAACATAGTCGTTTTTATTGACACCAGCGGCAAACCAGACCCACATGGCGTTATACATTCCGTATGTCTGGGTGCCTTTAGAATCGGCAGCTACCGGACGGAACGACGCTCCGGCAAGCACATTGGTTCCACCCCCCCCCCGACGCGGCCAGCGCTGTCGTCGGTGTCAGCGTCAGCACCATGGCAAAAGCCAGAAGGACTGATAAAATTCTTTTTCTCATAAAGCATACTCCTTTCAAGTTTTTTCAGACAGCAGACATGCCAGATGCAGCGCGCCGTGCGATTCCTCCTTTTTCCTGTTTCCCCGTGCCCGGAAATCGTTCCGGCTGATGTCGTGATTTCAACGACCGTTTCGCGTTATCACGGCCTCCGGCGCTTCTACCGCCTTTCTGACAGGTACAGCTGTCGCCAAATCATTATTTTCCATTTTATCATACCGCCGGCAAAAAAGAAACGGACTATTTGGAATTTTAAGGTTTATGCGAATCGCAAATCGAATTGACGTCCTCCTTTGCTCCGCATGAGATATTGTCTTCTTGCGCTATTTTACAGGAAATACTCCCTAAAATTTAAACCTTTTCAATTTTTAAAATTCAAATAGAGTTTATTTTTAAGTTCCTGTTTTAATAATTCATCCGACACTGTTTTCCTCCCTCAGACTGTCAGAAACCTCATTTCCACCGGCCGTCATTCTCCATTTTCCTCTTTAAATAAGCCTTAAAATTAAGCCTCGAAATCATCTTCTGAAACCCCTCTGTTTTTCATTCTCAATATAATATTAACGCCACCTTCCGCCTTCAAAATTGACTTTTGAGTTTTCGGACAGCATTTCCAAAACGCAGCTCCTGTTTTTCGATCTGAGCGAAGACACATTCGAAGCCGCTTCGGGCAGCGGTTTGCTCTTGATGAGTGAAAAACAGACGCTGCAATCGCCTGCCCGTCCGGCGGCGCGGCAGCGGTGTACCCTATCTCTGAATCCTCACCGGCAAGACGGATCGCACGCCTCCGCCGCCCGACCGTCAAAGACGACCCAAAAGGCTTCGTCTGCCGAACAACAGCTGAAAATCCGCCCTGGACAGTCGTTTTCCCAACCAGCTATCCGCCACAGTTTTTCCTCTGTCACTTCCGAGATATTCATGCTTTTCAGGAGAAAGCGCCGCAGCGCGGGTTCCGTTTTCGATGCCTCCCGTTTTCCGACTGCTATAAGAGTGAGACAATTCATTTTTCAACCTGCAAATAAAAAACCTGCGCCAGCTGATATGCTGATGCAGGTTTGCTTTAACTGATTGATAATTCAAGCCGCGCAGCGCTTTCCTTTATTCTGCCGGCGTAAATCCTACTTCCTCAAAGTACGACATCGCTTCGTCAGTGAACAGCCAGTCTACGAAATTCTGAGCAGCTTCCTGATTTTTAGAATTTTTCATAACAGCCACAGGATAAATGACTTTACCGCCCGTCATTTCAGGATCGGCATAACCGACAGGCGTCATACCTTCCGAATAAGCGTCCGTCGCATAAACGATCCCACAATCGGCCGCACCGGAAGATACGGCGGAAGTAACAGCCTTTACATTCGCGCCGTATGTAACGATGCCCTTGCTCACCATATCGTTTTCATCCAGGTTGAGATACTTGAGAATCGCTGAAGTATACTGACCCACAGGGACATCAGCATTACCCATGCAGAAAGTCAGGTCGGAACTGCTCTGAGCCGACTGAATCGCTGATACAAAATCATCCCAGCTTGCAATCTCGCTGCCTTCTTTTACTAACAAAGCACACTTGTTTTCAAGAATATCCTTTCTGCTGTCCTCAAGAACATAATCCTCATCCTGAAGTGCGTCCATCTGAGTCTGAGCTGCAGACAGGAAAACGTCGCAGTCAGCACCGGCTTCAATCTGAGCCTGAAGCGTGCCGGAAGAATCATAAGTCGCCTGAATCTTAACGTCCGGATTATCAGATTCATACGCTTCGATCGCTTTATTCATAGATTCCGTCATGGATGCCGCTGCGGAAAGATAAATCGTCGTTTCCGGCTCACTGCTCTGATCATCGGCAGAGCTGCTTGCAGCCGGCTTTGAATCATTGTTGCCGCAAGCGGCAAAAGCGAATACCATTGCGAATGTCATTAGAATTACAAGAATTTTTTTCTTCATCTTTATACTCCTTTACTAAAATAATGAAGATATAAACTGCATTACGGATATGAAGCAGAACAAAGAATTTTCTCCAGCCCGCTTCCTGTCCGCTCTTTTATCTTTATCTTACGGTCGAGCGAGAAACAGAACTCCGTCTCCGTATCCGTCCGGAAACGACATCTCTGCTCTCTGCCGTAATTTCAAGATCAGCTGTAAAATCAATGCCTTGTTCGATTCGGAAACGCGGCGCACAAACCGCTCCGCCTCACCTGTTCATGACGAGAATATTGCCCGGTTCAAAACAAAGCTCAACGGAATCATGATCGTTCAGATCATTCCACTCCTCTTTCGGTATCGTAATATGAAGTTCCGAATAATCCGATTCTTTATCACTTCTGCATTTGAGCAGCAAAATCATCTCATTCATGTCCTCAATCGCCTGAAAAACATCACAAATAATCACATTTTCCGTCTGACTGAGGGCCAGATGCATATGATTGCTGCGAAGCCCGATAAATCGGACGTCCTCGCCCACACGGCGCGTCGTCCGGAACGCGGTGTTCCAGTCGGAAGCAAAAACATGGAAATCATCAATCCGCTCCGCCCTGGAAAAATTTTTGCAGCCCGTCAACAGCGCGCTCTGATAGGTATAAGGATCCTCAAAAATCCGGCGCTTTTCATCAAAACAGTCGATTTTTCCATCATCCATCACGGCAATATGTTTACTGATTCTGTAAACCTCATCCCTGTTGTGAGAAACGAGAAGCGATGTTCCGTCGAATTCCTCAAGGACACGCATCAGTTCCTGCTCCAGTTCCCAACGAAGAAAACTGTCGAGCGCCGAAAACGGCTCATCCAGCATCAGAATTTCAGGCCGGGAAACCATAATGCGCGCCAGCGCCACACGCTGCTGCTGACCGCCGGAAAGCTGACGAATACTGTGCTTTTCCAACCCTTCCAGATAAAATTTCTCCATAATGGAATGACACTCTCTGAGCTTGTCCGACTTGGACAGTTTCAAGTTCTTCATACCCATCATGATATTCTGCTCCACGTTCATATTTGGAAACAGCGCGTAATTTTGAAACAGCAGGCCCACACGTCGCTTTTGCGGTGGCAGATCGATTTTCTTTTCGCTGTCAAACAATGTCACCCCATCAATGATAATAGACCCTTCGTCCGGCTTCTCAATTCCCGCGATACAGCGCAGCGTCATACTTTTGCCGCAGCCGGAGGCTCCGAGCAGCGCCAGCGTTTCATTCCCGGCGTGAAGCTCCACATCAAGCACAAAACCACCAAAGTCTTTTTTTATCTTTAAATCAAGCGACATAAAACTACCTCCTGAGTTTTGCGGGCGCAACCCTGGCGCGCGTTTCTTTGTCCTTTCTTTCAAACAAATTGACGGCCAGAAGCACCACCGTGGAAATAGCCAGGTTGATCATGACCCAGACAAAAGCCCCGTGATTGTCGCCTAAACACCACATCTGATAAACTGTCGTCGAGATGGTCGCCGTTTTGCCCGGAGTATAGCCGGAAACCATGCTGGTAGCTCCGTATTCGCCAAGTCCTCTGGCAAATGCCAAAACAAGCCCCGCGATAATGCCCTGTTTGCAGTAAGGCATCATGATCCGCCAGAAAATATATGTATTCGACAGGCCGAGCGTCTGAGCCGAATAACGCAGCGTCACATCAAAACTTTCAAACGCGCCCCTTGCCGTCCGGTACATCAGCGGAAACGCCACAACAGCAGCTGCAATTACAGAAGACTGCCAATTCATGACGAGCTTCAGCGCCCAGTTTTCATAAACCCAGCTGCCCAGCGGTGTGGCCGGCGCGAACATCATCAGCAAAAAGTAACCTACGACGGTAGGCGGCAGCACAAGCGGCAGCGTCAGAAAGACATCCAGCGCGCCTTTTATGAGTTTCGGCAGTTTTGCCACGTAATACGCGCAAAAGATGCCTGTAAAAAACACGATTATCGATGAAACCAGTGCAATACGCAGGGAATTCCACAGCGGAAACAAATCCATTGTAAACCTCTTTCTATGTTACGGACTTTTTCAATCACTTTAACTATCATAACACAAAAGTCACATATTTCAAGATATTTCGAGTTTGGTTTAGTTTGAAATAATTTATTTTTTGACTCTAAATATTTATTTTTATTGTTATTCCATAACTTTAATTAAAAAATATTATACCTGACAGTAATAAAAAAGAAAAGTGGATTCCATATTTTTTATTTATATTAAAATAAGATTTCTGCGTAAGAATAATGCAAAGGAATGAGTGCGTCCGTTTTTATTTTTCAGACGTCTTCGCGGCACTTTTCCTCTTCAGCCTTACGTCTGCAGCTGCACCAGAATCTTCTCCAGACGTTCTCGACGCTTTTCCCCTTGTGATACCAAGTCTGCGGCTGTATCAGAAAATTTTCTCCGGACATTCCCGGCTCCCGGCACTTTCCATCTTGCGGTATCATGTCTGCACCTGCATCAAATCTTTTGCATCGCCTGCATCACCGCAAAAGATTCTGACCGTCAATTTTTCTGCCCGTCTGATGTTCAATTTTTAATTTCTTTTTCGTTTCACAGCAGTTTTTTTATTTACATTTTATTCCATATAACGTATAATGTATTATGCATT
The DNA here is from genome assembly GCA_964438605.1 of uncultured Oscillospiraceae bacterium. Taxonomy (GTDB): domain Bacteria; phylum Bacillota; class Clostridia; order Peptostreptococcales; family Anaerovoracaceae; genus Alangreenwoodia. The sequence continues at coordinate 16,135 of CAYTKT010000029.1, read as the reverse complement.
TAAGAATAACTCGTTTCGCAAGCGAATATGTGGCAAAAATAACAAACGTGCTTTTTCTGAAAATGACACAAAAAGATAAGGCGCTTTGCGCCAGGAGGAGGGATTTTAAAGTGGATTTGAGCAGGGCCGGCAGACAGAAAATCGAAACCGATCAACTATAAACAAGAGGCCCTCAAAATTCCTGCAAATATGAATAAATTAAACAGACACAGCGATAATTACCGCGAACTTATGCTGCTGAAATTCGACATGAAATGCCGCCACGCCTTCCGTCATTTCAAATTTTTCCTGAAATGGCTGGCCGTCGCCGTCATGCTCGGCATTATCTGCGGCCTGGCCGGGACTGCGTTCCACTATCTGATCAATGAGGCAACGAAACTGTTTGACAGTCATAGTGTCCTGCTTTACCTGCTCCCACTGGCAGGCGTATTAACCATTTTCCCCTATCATAAACTGGGCATTTTCAATGATGAGGGAACGAATTCCATCCTGCGGGCGGCCCGGGCGGAAGACACGGCGGCATTCCGCGTCACACCGCTGATTTTTCTGGCGACGTTTCTGACCCATCTGTGCGGCGGTTCCGCAGGCAGGGAAGGTGCAGCGCTCCAGATCGGCGGAAGCCTCGGATCGTTTACAGCGCGCAAATTGAAATTCGACAAACATGAGCAGCAGATGCTCGTCATGTGCGGCATGAGCGCTACATTCTGCGCTTTGTTTGGCACCCCGCTGACGGCGGCCTTCTTCGCCATCGAAGTCGCAGGCGTCGGTACCGTGTTTTACGCGGGACTCCTGCCTTCCATGGTGGCATCCTATATAGCAAAGCTGATTTCCTCACGACTGGGCGTATCTCGCAATTCCTTCCAGATCGCGGGCATCCAGCCCAACAGCATTACGCTTTTTATCAAAGTAATCATTCTCGGAATCCTGTGCGCTCTTTTGAGCATCATCTTCTGTAAGTTGATGCACGCGGCGGCGCGAACGTATAAAAGCCGGTTCCAAAACGATTATCTCCGCATTATCGTCGGCGGACTGATCGTTATCGGGCTGACGCTTCTTTCAGGAAGCCGTGATTACAACGGCAGCGGCATGGATATCATCAACGCCGCGCTGACCGGCACAGCCATTCCTTATGCCTTTGCGATGAAAATGCTGATGACGGCCGCCACCGCAGGCGCCGGATTTAAAGGAGGAGAAATCGTTCCCGCGATGTTCGTCGGAGCTACATTTGGCTGCACAATCGCGCCGCTGCTCGGACTCGACACATCGCTCAGCGCCGAGCTCTGCCTCGTCGCGCTCTTCTGCGGCGTCGTCAACTGTCCGGTCAGCAGTATGCTTTTAAGCGTTGAATTTTTCGGCAGCGGAAATTTTCTGCTGTTTGGCGTTGCTTCGGCAGTCAGCTATATGCTCAGCGGCTATTACAGTCTTTACAGCGGTCAGAAATTTATGAATTCAAAACTGAGTCCGGTGACGATCACCCGCTCTGCAAAATAAAAATTCGGGCCAGGCATCCGGAACTTCTTCCGGATGCCTGGCCCGAAACCCCTTTGCCGAACCATAAGCCGTTTCCGTCAATTTCAGTCCCGGCCAGCCCTTCCAAGACATGATCCACCAGGCTGGCCACAGACAAAACCTCACATAAAAACGGCTGCTCTACGTCGCTCACGCCTGCGGATGCGCAATTCCTGACGGAATATCATCCGCTTCAATCAGGCCCATCATATAATCACTTACTTTATCGCCTTCCGCACGATAAAATGTAAGACAATAGATCTGACCCGACCCGGCTGCTTGCGGAAGCGATCCAAGGTATGAAGCATCGGACCTGAATCCCCTGCAAAGTTCCTGTATCTGCTCCGGATCCGTAACGACAACCGTCTGCTCGTCCGCCTGCGGAATTTCATGATTGCCCGGCGAGAAAACTGATACGTCTTCGTTTATAATTTCTGTTCCATAACGCTCGTCATATACATAATCAGGAGAATAAAGATATGATATATTTTCATCGGTAATCGCCTGGATGACCGCGCCGTTCCAGCGGAACCTGCCGTCATCAGTCGCTGAAAAAATTCCTTTTTCCTTCAAATAACTCACACATGCGCTGTCCATGGCTTTTATCACAATTTCATGTGTCTTGGAATCCAGCGTTGTCAGGCCGATATTCAGATATGCATACACGGAGCTTTTCATGCGCTCAATCCGTTCTTCGGTACTGTACGACATCAGTTCATTCTGATAAATCTCAAGCAGCGGAATCACATCCTCGGCTGATAGCCGAACATCCTCATTGACGCTGTCTTTAGCCCACTCACCGCCAATCGATAATTCACCATAAAGTACCGTTGACTTATCAATTTTTTCTCTTTTGGTGTTTGAATCAGCAATAATATCTTCTGCCAGTTGCTTAAACACATCGCTGCTTAAAATCAGATCCTCCGGCACATTATAAGAACGGGACATCACCGGATTCGCAGGAGGTTCCGCTTTCTTGCCGTCATAATAATCAAAATCAATGATCATCGCGCTATTTCCCGGCGGATTTTCACAGTAATCCTTATTTTCTATGATAAATTCCTGAAGTTTTTCGACATCTGAAATAATTTCACCGTCAGTCCAACTCAAATCATCGTCAGAAGTAAGTTCCTCCATCATACCGTTGGTCGAAAGCCGGACACACCCAACATCAGATGTATCAGGCAGCCTCTTCTCGTATCCTGTCAAACCGCAGTTAAGAACCAGGAAGAAAACGGCCGCAACCAGCAGATAACCAGTCAGAATTTTCACAAACTGCTTGTTCATAACGCGGAACGTCTTCATAATGATGATCTGAATGACAAACATCGTCAGGAATGCGCCGACAACATAACCGACAGCTCTCATCCGACTTGAGAATAAGAAATCAAACAGGAATCCGAAAAATGTCATTCCCAGAAAACCGAACAGCAGCGTAATCAGCACATTAGCCGATTGGAAGACTATACCGTCCGTCGCCCGCTCCAGCCTGCGCTTATTATACAAAAGCAAACTCACTGCGAAAATGATGATAATCGCGATGAGATAAATAATACTCCATTTCAATCCAATCCAGCCGGATTTTATTGAAAGAAGTACCGGTGAAAGATATTCCACTCTGAGTTCTTTCATTGTAAATCCAAACAGATATACTGAAAAATAGCCAGTTAGCATCAGATACAGAATCGGAAGAATGGCGTTAAATCCCATGGCCGCAATAAAATGGTGAACTGAAGTTCCGGTAATCATGCCGCTGAAGACGGTAACAGCCAGCACAAAAAGACCCGTAAGAAACGAATCCCACATCCATTTCAAAATCCTTGTTCTGGAAAACAAGTCAACTACGCCGACATTTCCCCATAGATCGGCAGCGATAATCGGCTTTGCTATAATCAGCAGAATAACGCCGGTAATGAGCAGCGGCAGCAGCTGAAATATGACAGCCGAAATCACATGGCTGTGAAACAACTGGTTTCGCGTCACCGGCTGCGAATGGATCGACATGACGCTGCCGGTGCGGTGCAGGTAACTGAACAAAAGCAGTCCCGAAAGGACAGGCACACCCAAAACATTGGCGATGATAAACGGATTCTGCCCCATAAGCAGAGTATTGATGTGATGTCCCAATACATGAATGAGATACTCCTGCCCTTTGGCATACGCCCCGTATTCGCTGATAACCGGCATCACCGCAAAGAGGAAATAGATGACAAACGACAGGACGGGAATCGCCCAGAAGCGTCTGAAATCTTCTTTTATGATGGCAGAAGAAATTTTAAAGAATGATGTCTTTGACCGCATAATTTTCACCTCCCAATTCATAAATAAAGATTTCTTCAAGTGTCAGCGGCAGCACATCGAACAGAATCGGGTGATACGGTTCAAGCGCTTTGCGGATCGTTTCACTGTCATTTCGGATAATCAAAAGATCGACTTTGCCACGGCTTTCACGGTGAACCACATTAAGGCCTGCATATGTGTCCGCTGCTCCGGCGTCCGTGCCGCAATCCGAACCTGCAGCGCCGTTTTCCTTTTCGCTGTTCTTCGCACCCTGTTTTACGCCTGCTGCTTCACCGGCCCTATCCGCATCTGCGTCTGTTTTTGCACCGGATTGCTCTGTTTTGGTTTTTCCGCCGCTTTCCTTCGCGCCGGCCTCTGCGCCCGCGCCTGACATAACACCTGCTCGGCCGGTATCCTCGCCTTCGCCCGTATCGGATATGTCCGCGCCGGAATCAGATCCGGGAATTCCCTCTGTCCTCCAATCCGACAGATTTTCCGCAAATGCCACCTGGATTTTATTGATATCAGACTTCAGCTCGTCAAGATCCCGCTCAATCTTCATTTCCCCATGATCGAGAATCCCGATGCTGTCGCAGATACCTTCCATTTCCCTCAAATTGTGTGATGAAACGAGAACTGTCATCCCGTCGCTCACGTCTTCCACGATATATTTCCAGACGAGCTTTCGGATGATCGGGTCAAGTCCGTCGATCGGTTCATCGAGAATCAGATATTTCGGATGTATTGACATCGTCAGAATAAATGCCGCCTGTTTCTGCATCCCTTTGGAAAAACTGTTCATCTTTTTCTTGCTGTGCAGGTCGAACGCGTCGATCATCTCATCGTAGCGCTGCTGGTCCCATTGTGGATACATGGATTTATAATACCGCGCCGCGTCCTTCAGCGTGTACGGTGAAAAATAACTCAGATCGTCCGGTACAAATCCAATCTTCTCTTTAAGCTTGACATTTTCGTAAACCGGCTCGCCATCGAACAGAATTTCCCCTGAATCCTGCTTCAAAATACCTGTCAGATGCTTAATAATCGTCGTCTTTCCGGAGCCGTTCGTTCCGACCAGCCCGTAAATGGAACCTGTGTTCACATGAATCGACAAATTTTTCAGCGCCTGAAAATCATCAAACTTCTTATTCACATTCTTCACAGTAATCAAGTCCTGTTACCCCCTTCACTGTAAATTTCGTCCACCTTTCTTTTTACTTCATCCGAAGTAACCCCCATAAACATCAGTTCCCTGACAGCAAGCTTAAAATCATCATTGATCTGACTGAGACGCTTCTCATCAAGCTGTATTTCTTCCCGCTCTTTTACAAAACACCCAAGTCCCGTGACGGTATAAATATACCCCTGATGCTCTAATTCCCGATATGCCTTTTGGACCGTATTCGGATTGACAGTCAGCGTCCTCGAAAGTTCCCTGACGGAAGGCAGCTTTGATTCCGCGGGCAGAAGCCCCGTCACGATCAGTTCTTTCATGTTATCAACCACCTGTTCATAAATAGATCGTCTGCTTTTCAAATCTACCTGAAACAAAATCTTTTCCCCCTCTCTCAGATTCACTGAATGGCCGCGCCGCGCTATATATCCCTTGCCTCTCAGTTGTATTAAGTGTACCATTTATGTTAGTACAGTGTCAACAGCAAATAAAAAAAGAAACACGATCTTCATAAAAGTGATATAATTTCTTTATTCGCGGTCCTCACTGCACAAACAGCCAAGACCGTTCTCTGTACATCACTGCGACGCATCATCCGCCGTATTTCAAATAAATCACACAACAGGAGAATCTGCGATATGAGACTTTTCATCGCCATTCATTTTACAGAAGAAATCAACAACATATTAAAAGACGCCATCTTCCAACTGAAATCTCAGACCAAATCGGCCAGCACAACCCGTCCTGAAAACCTTCATTTAACGCTCGCATTTATCGGCGAAACAGACCGGGCCGACGCTGCCATCCACGCGATGGACCGTGCCGCAGGCGACAGTCTGGAAATGACAATCAGCAAAAGCGGCCATTTTAACGACCTCTGGTGGGTCGGCACAGAAAAAAACGACGCCCTCACCAACCTGGCAGAGCGCCTCAAAAAAGAATTGCGTTCTGAAGGATTTGACATCGAACGCAAAAAATTCAAACCTCACATCACAATCGCACGCCGGGTGAAGCCCGTTGCCTCCCACGATGCCATCCATCTGAACATTCCGCGTGCCTCTATGAAAGTCAGCGGCATTTCCCTGATGCGCTCTGACCGCGTCGATGGCCGCCTGGTTTATACAGAGCTTTACTGGAAATCATTGTGCTGATCTTTTTTATCCATCCAAAACCCCCTGTAAATATTACTCTTTATACGGGTAGAAATCGGCGTCATTTCTACCGTTTTCAGGACGTAAAAACGGCACACCACTGACCTTTCTAGTGTGCCGTCAACATTTATCTTTTTTACAAACCCAAAATCCGGCTTAATTTCCCGCCATCTGCTTCGCTACTTCTTCCGCAAAGTTTTCTTCTTTCTTCTCAATACCTTCGCCTACCTCGTAACGGACCATGCGGACGACCTGAATGTCCTTCCCGATTTCCTTCGCGCAGTTCTTCACATACTGCGCGACTGTAACGTCGTTGTCCTTGACAAACTTCTGCTCTAACAGACAGGTTTCCTTCAGTTCCTTTTTAAGTCTGCCGACCACCATCTTTTCGACAATGTCAGCCGGCTTGCCTTCGTTGAGCGCCTGCTGAACGAGAATCTTCTTTTCACTCTCGATGAATTCCGGATCCACATCATCTTCACTGACATATCTCGGATTCATGGAAGCCACCTGCATAGCGACATCTTTTCCGACAACAGTTACGTCCGCAACAGATGCGTCCGTTTTTAATGTTACGATTACACAGATTTTGCCGCCGCCGTGAACGTAGCCGACATTTACCGTACCCGGCTCAGAAATCTTCTCAAATCTTCTGATATTCATATTTTCGCCAATCTTGGAAATCTTATTGTTGAGAGCGTCACGAACCGTGCCTTCGCCCTCATAAGCTAATCCCATAAAAGCGTCCATATCAGCTGCGTCGTTGTTAAGCACCAGCTTTGCAAGATTATTTACAAACGTAATAAATTCTTCATTCTTAGCAACAAAGTCAGTCTCCGAATTTACTTCAATAATAGAAGCGGCGCTTGCGTCGTCATTAAAAGCGATGCCGACAAGACCCTGTGCCGCAATTCTGCCGGCCTTTTTTGCAGCTTTAGAAAGTCCCTTTTCTCTGAGGACCTCGACTGCCTTGTCCATATCACCGTCCGCTTCTACAAGTGCCTTCTTGCAGTCCATCATCCCTGCTCCCGTCATCTCCCGGAGCTCTTTTACCATAGCTGCTGTTACTGCCATCTCGTATTCCTCCTATATATAAACCGAGCTTATCTAAACGATTTCATTCAATCGAGCTTATCCAAATAAATCTGATACAGCAAATTTATTCTGATTATCTTTGCATTAACATATCGGATTCATCCAAATTTAACTAAATTTGGATGAATCCGTGCAAAAACTTATTTAATCCAATTTTTCCAATTCACTTTGTCATACAGTCACGGTCCTATGACCGGTAATCCATCTATTCCTCTTCCTGTTCTTCTTGTTCTTCCTGAACTTCTTCCGCTTCCGTCTCATCCGTTTCCGCAGGAACAGAATCATCCATGGATTCGCCCTGTCTTCCTTCGATCACCGCATCTGCCATCTTGGAAGTGATAAGTCTGACAGCTCTGATCGCATCGTCATTTGCAGGAATTACATAATCTACATCATCAGGATCGCAGTTCGTATCTACAATGCCGATCACAGGAATACCGAGGATTTTCGCTTCCTTAACAGCAATTTTTTCCTTTTTAGGGTCTACGATGAACATAGCTGCAGGCATTCCCTTCATTTCCTTGATGCCGCCCAGGAATTTTTCAAGTCTCGCTTCTTCAGCTCTGAGCTTGATCACTTCCTTCTTTGTGAGAGCGTCAAACGTGCCGTCCTCCTTCATAATCTTAATATCGTTCAGCCTCTTGATTCTCGTGGCAATCGTCTTGTAATTGGTCAGCATACCGCCGAGCCATCTTTCATTCACATAATACATGCCGCATCTTTCGGCTTCTTCCTGGATTGCTGCGTGAGCCTGCTTCTTCGTGCCCACGAAAAGAATCGGCTTTCCCGTTGCGGCAGCCTTCATCATAAACGTATATGCTTCTTCAATCTTTTTTACCGTCTTTTGAAGGTCGATAATATAGATGCCGTTTCTCTCCGTAAAGATATAAGGCGCCATTTTAGGATTCCATCTCCTCGTCTGATGACCGAAATGTACGCCTGCTTCAAGTAACTGTTTCATCGAAATGACTGACATTTTTTTATTCCTCCTGGTTTCATACCTCCGCTCCATTCATCCTCGAATGCTGCTGAAAAACGCGTCGAAAAATCATCGAAACCGTTCAAATTTCAGCACCGGCAACGAGTCATGAAGCGTGCGAATTAAATACGCATGAAATCACATGCGCTATACATGATACAAGATTTCCCACATGATTTCAATACTTTTTTGCCACTGCGCCGATTTTTTCCGCAGCCGGTATCACGCAGCAGCAATTTACAGTTATTTACATCAGATTTCACCACGACTTTTGTATCCATGGCCCGGTCGAATTTCCATTTTATTACATATAATGTTTTTCTGCTGTGCCGCAATCGCGTTTCTGTTGCCGCGGCTCCGGCTTCTCACTGCTGCAAGCTCCGGCTTCTCGCCAGCCTCAATCAATCCCCCAGCGCCGGATCCTTCACTCCGTTGAGTTCAAACGCCTTCGCACGGTCGATACACGTGCCGCAGACACCGCACGGGCGCTCGCCGCCCTCGTAACAGCTCCATGTGTATTCATAAGGAACGTTCAATTCCAGTCCGATACGTACGACGTCCGCCTTCGTCAGGCCGACAAACGGCGCTTCAATCTTCAGTTTCCCGCCGCTGCCTTCGTAAACAGCCGCGTTCATAGCGTTGTTAAAAGCGCTGCTGCAGTCAGGATACGCGTTGCCTGCCGCGTCGTCACTGTGCGCTCCGTAAAGAATCAGGCCGCATCCTTTAGAAAGTGCAATGCTGGCAGCGGAGGACAAAAACAGCCCGTTGCGAAACGGCACATACGTCGATACCGGATCGCCGCCGCTGTGCGCTAGCTGCTGCGCGTAGGACTCCTTCGGAATATCCTGAGAAGACTGTTTCAGCAGACTGGAATCGCTGAATTTGAAAATTGGCGTCAGATCCAGCCGGATCAGTTCCACGCCGTACCAGTTTGCTATTTTCTCCGCGGCCTGCACTTCCCTGTCGTGCTTCTGCCCGTAAAATATGGACAGCGCCGTGACATTTTCCGCGCCATATCGGGAAACCGCCATTCCGAGACACGTCGTACTGTCTACGCCACCGCTGAATAAGACGAGTGCTTTCATTTTATCTTCCTTTCTAATATGAGGTTGATTCTATGGACTGCAAAGATTTTTCCGGCAAACCTTCTGCAAAAATACGGATTTCATGAAAAAAAACTGAGAAAGAATCGTCTCTCCCGGCCGCTTTCTGTGGGGTCAGGACAGGCTCAGCGTCTTTGCATATTTGAACTGGATGATATCATGGGGAGCCGTTTTGATATAAGCCTCCTCCTGATGCATCGTATCGACGATCTCGTTCTTCGAGACCATACCGAATCGCTGGATGACCGCGTCCAGTACTTCCATGTCCTTTGGTGTCAGATGAGGATAGTTCCGGTTTTCTGTAGGGATGTATCTGTATCCTGTCCCATCCCCGATTTCGATTTCTTCGCAATGTACGGTGCTAAGATCAAGGATTGATTCGTAAGCTACCGGAACAGCTCCCATCGGCAGAGCCCTGTACACCATCCCGGAAATCGCACGCCCGCGGCGTTTGTAGGAAAGCGCATCAGCATACCATAACATCTTCATGAGCTTGACACGGAATAAGCTCGTCACCCTCGGAGAATTGGCATAGTAACGTATCATGTCGGCAACCACACCCAGCGACAATTCTTTTCCGCCGGTCGCATCCGGATTGTGAAGGAAACGGGGATATTTGGACATGATGGCACTTTTCAGATACAGATCGTGATCCTGCTCAAAAATTTCCGGTTTCCAGGTATTTTGCGTAGGACACGGCAGAGAGAGATTCTTTTCCCGCATGAAGTAACCGCAGGAACCACTCCGGGGCAGAATCCAGTTTGCGAAGGATGGTATCGTGGGCAATGTCCTGTACCTGGTGGCTCTCATAGCGTGTGACAGTTTTAGCACCCCATCCCAGCAGGAGGCACAAATCACTTTGACTGATGCCGTATCTGGCGCGAATCGCTGCAAAATGCGTGCAAATCAGCTCATCAACCGGCGTATCCTCCGGAATCGCCTGAATCAGATCGTCGTAAAGCTGTTCAAAATTTTTTCCCATTTCAACCGTCCTCACCAATTTCCGCTGCCGTGTCCGTAACCTGGTTTATGCCTGCCTGCCACCAATTCTGTCGTTTTCCACTGCCGCGCCCGCAACCGGGCTTATGCCTGCCCGCCAGTTTCGTCGCTTTCCGCTGCCGCGCCCACAACGGTACTTACCTTTTTAATGACTGCCGCCGGAACACCAGCTACCACCGTGTTCGCCGGCACATCTTCAATCACAACAGCCCCTGCCCCGATAATCGCCCCATCGCCGACCGTAACTCCCGGAACAATCGTCACATTGGCTCCAAGCCAAACATCTTTACCGATATGAATCGGTTTTGGAAACATATCGCCGCGCTTCGCCGGATCAGAATCGTGATTCAGCGTCGCAAGAACCGCGTTATGGCCGATTAGCGCATTATCACCGATAAAAATGCCGCCCTGATCCTGAAAACGGCATCCGGAATTAATAAAAACATTTTTCCCTATCGTGATATTCTTCCCACAGTCTGTATAAAACGGCGGAAACATTGAAAATCCCTCATCAACCTCCTTGCCCGTCAGTTCCGAAAACAGATGCCGCACTTCCTGAGGCTCATGGTAGCTCCCGTTCAGTTCCGCCGTAATCCGCAGCGCCTCCTGCGACACGCCGTGCATAAACTGATGCACCTCCGAACCGGCCTCCACACGTTTCCCGCTGTTCAAATAAGCTAAAAACTCCTTTAAGTTCATACTTCCTGCCCTCCATCTTCCATAAACTTTCTTATCGCCTTGTCCAAATCAGGCGCCTGACACCTCAGCGCAACCGGCTTCATATCCCCGTTGACAAATGCGTGCTTCGTCGAGCCCGTCGCCAGCAGATCGCCCGTCTCTTGATTCAAAATCTCGTAACCCATAATAACCGACGCGTTCTTCAACTCCAGAACACAACTGCGAATCTCAAGAACATCATCATACTGCGCCGGCTTCTTATACTTGATTGTCGTCTCCACCAGCGGAAACTGGAGATCATACTCATCCGTCAGTTCCGCATAAGGAAATCCCAGCTGTCTTAAAAATTCATTCCTGCCGATTTCAAAAAATCTCAGATAATTCGCATTATAAACGATCCTCATCGCATCCGTATCACCATAAATCACCCGATAATACGCTTTTGATTGATTATTTCCCTTCATTCTCCCATCCTGTTTTCTCCCTCTTATTTCCTGCTTGATATTTTTATTTTCAATTTAATTCCCTGATTTATTCATTTTTCCATATTTCTATTTTTCATTCTGCTTCATACCTTATGTTAATTCTTTTTCATACTTATTCTTTCATTTTCTGTATTACTTCTATCTTTTCATACCATCACTCACTAACACGCCAACCCAGGAAATATAATAAACAATAAAAAAGAACCCCGGCATAATATTTTTATTGTATCACACCAGAGTTCGATTTTCTGCGTAACTTTCCCAATCAGAGAAAAAAACTTCCATCTTGCTGCGCACACTTAATCCGCATATTTGATCTGCATTTCAATCTTATCTGGAAGTTCCTGAAGGTCCGTTTCAGCCACTATGTACGGATACGTCTGAGCCTGCGTCAGCGAAGCGCCCGCCTGCGGATCTGTAAACAACACATTAACTGTCAGCGTATCCTCATCGTTCTTATCCGTATTAAGTTCCATGCTCTCGATTGCAATATCGTACCCTGTCGTCGGCTTCTCGCCCCTCATCGCAAGTACATAAACCTTATCTTCACAGATACACGCCAATGCGCGCTCCATGTCGCGATACTCCGGAATGATCTCGCTGGAAATCTGCTGCGGTACCGCGTTCTCCGTCAATGCCGTAAAATCAACACTCCCGCCTGTCCCTTTCAGTTTTGCCACTAAGATAAGCGACACCACGGCAATCACTACGATAGCGATGCGCAGAATCAGCCATCCGCGCTTTCTGCCGCCCTCCGCTCCCCTGCTGTTCATAAATGCCGGCTTTTTCATATGTCCTTTTTCTCCTTCATACATAAACCTACGATAAATGTATGCGGAAACTCAGACACATATGCGGACAAATTATTCAGTGTACGAAAACAGAAGCGCTGCTTCAAAAATAATCCTCAGAAACCTCCCGATTCATCGCTTCCTCCGCCCGTTTCAGACGCCTTCATGACTGACCGGAAGTAAAAAATCCTTCATTTTGAGGTGAAACCAGGGCAAATCAGGACGTTTACAAAAAATGAAAACGGCTGAAAACTTTTGATTTTTTCAGGTTTTCAGCCACTTTTAAACTCTGGCGCGCCATATAGAATTCGAATATGACCTTCACAACAAGCGTTGTAATTTCAAAGCCTGTGCCCATGGGTGTCCCTAAGGGTGTCCTATCGTGATACAATCCATCTACCGCCCGGAGCGAAAATCTCCGGGCTTTTTTACTGAGCAGGATCGTGGTCAAAACGCAGAAGAGCTTATACAGGAGTTGGCGCATACGTTTCTTCGTCCATTTCCGCGTCCAGGGTTTCCTCCAGGATGACGGACATCCTATCTCATGACGGACTTGACATCCGCGCCGTCCTTTATGCGGACATCGTTATTTTTCCTATAATTGCCCATCGTTTCCCGAAGTGCTGCTTTTTGTGGGGATTCTGATTTTCTCCGTCCCATAAATAACCTCCCTACCGATGAGAGGATTTTACATCAGTACGGAGGTTTCCACAAACTTTGGGATACTCCCGTTGATTGGACTACTACAATGAGCGTCACGCCTTGAAGCTATGTTGAACCGCCGTATGCCGAACGGCATGTACGGTGGTGTGAGAGGGGAGAGAAAATCTCCCCTACTCGATCCTCGGGGATTGCCCAATCGGTCATCGCTTGAAGCTAGATCACATTGTTATCTCTGGCTTTTACGAACAGGGCCGCCGCCATGCCGCGGTTGGAATCCTGCTCAGGTGCGAGGAGGATGCCGGCATCGGTCTGAGAGCCGGATAGGATGCCGCTCTTGACGGCCCAGGCCATAGCGGTTCTTCCCCAATCGTGGAGGTTTCCAGCATCGGGGTAGTTGTTAAGGACGGAAGTGTCGATCGCGTTCAGGTCGATCCCCTTATAGTTCGCGAGCATACGTGCGAACTCCTCGCGGGTAATCTTCTGTCCCACGCCGAATCCATTGCCTGTGCCGCGCATGTATCCGTGCTCGACCACCCAGTTGACGGCAGGTGCGTACCACCGAGACTGGTCGACATCTTGCATTCCGCAAGAAAGAGATACTCCACCATTTCCAAATGCGTTGTAAAGCACTTGCGCCGCCATCTCGCGGGTAAAGATTCCCTCCGGTTCAAAGGTGGTGTCGCTCGTGCCCTTCATGAAGCCGTACTGGACGGCCTTAGCGACGAAAGGCGCGTACCAGGCGCTCGGATCGACGTCGTTGAAGGCCGGGGCCTTAGGCTCTGAGGGCTTATCCGACGGCTCGTTGTCGCCGGGATTGCTCGGCTGCACCGATGTTTCAGTGCCGTCCGGCTGAACCTCTGTTTCAGGAGTGTCGCTCTGACCGTCCGTCACGTAGAGTTTAACGTTCTCAGCTTCAATGGACCCGTCCACGTCGCTGTGCATCTTCTTGCCCTTTTCAAGTTTGACTGACTTGAATTTCTTCACGCTTGTCACGTTGTCTTCTTTGGTGAAGTCCCCATCGAGTACCGTGAAGTCCATCTCGCCCGAATCAGTCGCCACGAGGTCTACTGTGTAGTTCTCATCTGCTGGTAACAAGATGCATTTTTTATCGCCATTGACGAATATGAACACATCCCCGAAAGCGGAGTCATAGTAGTCAGGCTCATTGTTTATCACCGAGGCGACCGGATTGCCGTTGCTATCGTAGACAATGACATCGACCGGGCACTCAGCAACTACCGCTCTTCCATTGACCAACGAAGGTAGTGATTTCAGCAAATATCCGATGGCCGGTCCCGCCTTTTTGACGTCGTAGCTGTGAAGGCTCCCGAAGGGCCTATTTTGCTCCAAGTACTCCTCGTACAACCCCGTGCTGTGCATGTATAAAAAGTAGCCTTCATCAGATTCAACCAGGTTGTCGGGGTTTGAGTAGTCAAAGGTATCTATATCAAAGTATCCAGTGCGGCCGAACTTCCCCCAGTTGTTCAGTGTAGCCCACCAGGAAAATTCGAGCACGTCACCAACCTTGTCAACCACTTTGCCAGGGATGTAGGTGACACCGTCTAACGAGTTGCAGATGTTGAAGATGTTGTTATGGTCGCCGTTCGGATTCCAATCGAAGCCCACCTTGTTCGCAACATCAGGGCAGGCGAAGTTGTAGTCATAGACGCAGGAGTTGGGAACGCCCTCGTCAAAAAGCTTCACGGAAAGCAAATTCGAAACACCAGCTCCCATGCTGTGACCGGTTAAGACGTAATGCACGTTGTCCTTCGGGATCCCCCCGAGCTTGGATGAAAGATCGTCGTATATCTTGTCGGCGGAGTTCTGGAAGCCCTTGTGCTTCCCGTTGGAAAGGGTGGTGAAGGGACCGATGTTGAAAGCGACCTTTGGGTCGTTGCCATCATAGATGCCGCGCACGGTCACCAGTACTAGCTGCGACCCATCGTCCAACTTTTTTCTTGCGATGGCGTATGCTGGCATTTTCTCACTAGCGTAATAAGTGTCCAGTGTCTCCATCCCGAGATTTTTGAACGTATCCTTGATATTGTTTTCATCATAGACAGAACTGGAGATGTATCCGAGCGCCAAGGCGAGCTCGGGATTGTAGGTTGTCGAGCTTGTTTCGCTCACGATGTCCTCAAGCCTCTGGGGTATCGGCTTTTTCCCCTCCTGGGTATAAATGACCGGTGAACCGGCGCTGTGCAAGGTTGCCTTTTTCAGCGGGTCATTTCCTCTCTCTATTTCAATCTTTTCCCAATCTTCATTCGAACCATCGTAATAGACATCTTTCAAGCCTTCACATCCAGAAAAAGCAGACTCCTTGATGTACATCATGGTATCTGGGAGATATATTTTTTCGAGGTTTTTGCAATTCTCGAATGCGCTGGCATAGATTGAGAAAGCGCGGTTTCCGAAATCGAATTGCGTTATGGCTGTATTTTTGAACGCATTGGCTCCAATTCTTCCCAGTTGCGCCATGTTACCTGAAACTACTTTCAAGTTTATGTCATCTTGAAACGCGCTGTCTTCTATTTGTGTTAAAGCTTCGGTCAGTCCGCTTATTCGCGTAAGCTGTTCGCAACCCTGAAAGGCACCCTTACAAATGTTGCGAACGTCCGAAAGCATTAAATTTTCCACATTTTTATAGGAAGAAAACGTATTTTTGTTGATCTCTAATGGATTTGCTGTTCCACATCCAATGATTCGTATTGTTTTAAAATCTTCTCTGGCCAGCCCTGTTTCAGTCAGCCACGGTTCCTGATCCTTTTTTTCTGTCTGAAAAACTGTGTCACCTATATTGTCATCCGTATGTTTATCAAGCCATATTTTAAGGTCACCGTCACTTTTCTTGCTATATTTGTTTTCTTTAAAACTGCATGTCCAGTTTAAGCTCCAATCAAATCCTTTATCAATCGTTCCTGATTTCGTTTTTGTTTCGTTACTCTGTCCTTGACCCGATTGGAAGAAAGGGACTTTTGTCGGAATAGACTTATCTTCCTCCGTCCCGTCGCCGAGCTGGCCGCGGCTATTATGTCCCCACGTGTAGAAGCCGCCGTCGGAGGTGATGGCGACGCTGTGATTACTCCCGAGCGAGACCGCCGTGACGTTCGAGAGACTGTCCACCTTTTTAGGAGTGGCTCTTTTATTTGTCGTCTCGTTGCCGAGCTCTCCATACCAATTGTTGCCCCATGTGTAGAGGCTGCCGTCCGAGGTGATCGCGGCGCTGTG
>CAYTKT010000028.1:0-27216 GCA_964438605.1 uncultured Oscillospiraceae bacterium | reverse complement strand
CAAACCTTGGGAGTCGCTATTAAGTTCGTCGGTAGCTACGCCTATATGGGCTTTCACCACAGAACACGGGCATGCCCGTCATACCAAAAACAAAGGTGGAAGTGCCTGTTTCCGAGTTCGGGCCTGGCACCGTGGCCATAATCGTCCATGAGGATGGCACCGAGGAGATCGTCCGCGACTGTGTAATCGGAGAAAACGGCGTTGTGCTGAATGTTGAAGGCGACGTGACGCTCAAGATCGTCGACAAGACCGAAACATTTGAGGATGTTGAGGCTGTGCATCACTGGGCATCGGACGCTGTCGAGTTTGTCGCGGCACGCCAGCTCTTTAACGGCACCGGAGACAACAAATTTACACCGGATGGAAACATGACACGCGGAATGCTCGTTACGGTCCTCTACCGCCTGGCCTATGAACCGGATGCAGTAAACGCTGACTTCGGTGATGTTGCGGCGAATGCCTACTATTCTGATGCCGTTGCCTGGGCAGAAAGCCAGGGGGTTGTCAAAGGGTACAGCAACAATGCATTTGGCCCGGAGGACGACGTGACGAGAGAACAGCTTGCGACGATTCTGTATCGTTATGCAGAAAAGAATGGGTATCCGACAGATCAACAGAATACAACAGGAACATTTACGGACAAAGGCGAAGTAAGCAGCTATGCTTCGGAAGCAATGAACTGGGCCGTTAGTGCGGGTTTAATCAACGGAACCGGCGACGGACGCCTGGCTCCGAAGGAAAATGCAGCCCGCGGGCAGGTTGCAACGATTCTGATGCGTTTTTGTGAGAATGTTGTGAAATAAGCAAAAAATACAGTAAATAACTGTTTCATGGTCTTTATAGAATAAAAAAGTGACATAAGATCAAAAAACAGTTAATATGGGAGGACAGAGCCATTTTTCGGTTCTGTCCTCTGTTTTATAGTATGATTCAACGCCTGTTTCAAACCTGCCGGATAGAACTGCTGACAGGCAACTCAGCTTCAAGACTGTATCAGCTCAGATAATCTTGCTTGATTTTCTATATTCTATATTTAAAAATTTAGACATTTTTGTGGATTTTGGACGCTTGCCCTGCCTTTACCCACAATCAATCCTGACCTGTCACAAATCTGTCTGATACTATTGCACAGAGCCCGACTTGACAGGCGTTTCACCATCTGATGAAACGCCTCACTGCTTCGCCTCCTTCATACGATATTCATCCATGAGCTCTATGCAGCCTTTGACATCTGTGCGCTTGCGCAGCAGACTGTCAAAAGCTGCTCTCACATCCTCCGCACTGTAACCCACAATCCTGGTGGAAGCGGTGGAAACACGTTCCAGGGCCTCGATAGAAGCCATAGAATCTGTCACCATTTGAGACTGAATATTAGTAGTCTGCCCTTTAAAGCAATTCACCGTGGCGATTCCGTCAAAGGCCTCGTTATAATTCTTTGGTGTAGCGCAGAATGAGAGAAAATCCAGCGCTGTTTCCAATCTTTCGCTGTTTTTATTGACCATCATCATGTTTAAGTTTCCGCCTTCATAAGTACCGCCGTCTACGGTGTTCATAAAGACGGGCATCAGTGCAAAATCTTCCACCGAATATTTTCCTTCTTCAAAATCCGTATAAAACCAGGTATCCCAGATGAAAGTCATCACCGCTTCTCCGGAAGACAGCGAAGGACTGATTCGGGACCAGTCTGTCTCCATATAATTAGAGCCAAACCAGCCCTTGTCTGCAGCGCCGGCGATCCACTCCACCATGGATTTCACCTGGGGAATGTCAGCATAAGTGATCTTATTGTTATTCAGCTGTTCCAGCAGATTGGGATTATCAGCAAAGATGGGGTCCAGACCGAACTGCATCATCCAGGAGCAGCCGTCTGCAGGCCAGCAGATGGGCGTATAGCCGATCTCCTTCAATGTCTGGCACAGCATGTCAAACTCTGCCTGGGTAGCAGCCGCTTCCATCCCCAGACTGTCCAAAATCGTCTTGTTGTAGTAACATCCGGAAACCGAACTCTCCCAGAATGGAAGTCCCAACAAATTTCCATCCCCATCCATGCAATAGGCTTTGGCACTGTCTGTCAGTTCCTCCGTCCATTGTTCATTATTGAGATAATAAAAATTATCGTCAACATTGAAGTACCCTAACTCAGCATTATGAAAATGCATGAACACATCCGGCACGTCTCCACGTTTAAACCGGGCGGCAGCCTCCGTCTCATATTTGGCGTCTTCAATCGATATAATATCCAGCTCGTTTCCGGTAGCCTTCTCATACTGCTCAAAGATGCTGGTCATATAACTCTTTTCCAGATCGGTCTGCTTTCCCATAATAGTCAAAGTGTCGTGATCATCACCAGTCTTCGAGCCGTTACAGGAAGTCAAAAATATTACAGTTGCCAGCACCAGCAGTATGAGTAAGATGCGTTTTTTCATGACTGATCTTTTCCTTTCTTCACAGTGGGCGCGGAGTCATCCGCGTCTTTCTGCAGGAGGTGCCCCACCATCTCCCGCATAGCGTCTATATCAACAGGCTTAGCCAGGTGGCCGTCCATCCCCGCATCCAGAGCATTTCGCACATCTTCGGCAAAAGTGTTTGCAGTCATAGCTACGATAGGAATGGTGCAGGCTTCAGGATGTTCGCAGGCGCGAATGATCCTCGTGGCCTCGTAGCCGTTCATCACCGGCATCTGAATATCCATCAAAATCATATCGTAATAGCCCGGCTCAGATGCCTGGAACATCTCCACAGCCTCCTGGCCATTTGCCGCCAGTTCGCATTTTGCGCCTTCCATGTCCAGAATTGCAGTCAGAATCTCAGCATTGAGTTCGTTATCTTCCGCCACCAGAAACAGTCGGTCTTTCATGATGTTTTCTGAAGCCGTCCGCTCCGGTTCTTCGCGTTCTGTATGCGTAATGAACAAAGGCCGAATCGCTTGCAGAAAAGTAGATACAAAGAATGGCTTTGACAAAAAAGCGTCGATCCCGGCGGCACGGGCTTCTTCCTCGATTTCCGACCAGTCGTAAGAAGTCAGCACCAGAACGGGTACATCCGGCCCCACCTGCTGTCTGATCCTGCGGGCAGTCTCCACACCATCGAGTTTAGGCATTTTCCA
This sequence comes from uncultured Oscillospiraceae bacterium, assembly GCA_964438605.1. Classification (GTDB taxonomy): domain Bacteria; phylum Bacillota; class Clostridia; order Peptostreptococcales; family Anaerovoracaceae; genus Alangreenwoodia. The sequence goes on along the minus strand of CAYTKT010000028.1, from coordinate 24,110 downwards.
ATCCAGCAGAATAACATCGAACCCTTCACCACGGTTGTGTGCCAAAACAGCAGTTTCCACGGCGGCAGCGCCATCCGTAACAAATGACACATCCACACCGCTGTCCCGCAGCGATTCCCGGATGCTCAGGCAGACATCCTCATCATCGTCAGCCACCAGGATACGTTTGACTTTACGATGAAACCAGGTTTCTGTTTCCGGGTTGTTCTGCTCTGACAGTTTGAAAGAAAGCTCTACAATAAAAGTCGTTCCCTTTCCGACCTGGCTCTCCACCTGGATAACTCCACCCATCAAATCTACCAGATTCTTCGTAATAGCCATACCGAGGCCGGTGCCCTGAACTTTGTTGGTTACGGAATTGACTTCTCTGCTGAAAGGATCAAAAAGGTGTTTTATAAACTCCGGACTCATTCCGATTCCATTATCCTGCACCACAAAACGCAATTTTGCATACTGTGGGGACTGCTGAGGCAGCTCACATACCAGAAATTCAATTTTTCCATTGTCAGGTGTATATTTGATTGCGTTAGACAGCAGGTTGATGAGAATCTGGTTCAGACGCAGCTTATCGCCAATCAACTGTTCCGGAGGTGTACCCTGGATGTGGATTTCAAAAGTCTGATGCTTCGCCTTGACCTGGTGCATGAAAATGGCATTCAGTTCCGTCAGCACCTCCGGCAGACTGAAACAACCCACATTGAGTGAAGTCTTACCATTCTCAATTTTGCTCATGTCCAGCACATCATTGATGAGACTGAGCAAATGCTGACTTGACGATTTGATCTTTTGGGTATACTCACGCACCTTGTCCGCCTGATCCGCATCTTTTTCCAGCAATGTTGAGAAGCCCACAATGGCGTTCATCGGAGTTCGTATATCATGGGACATATTGGAAAGGAAATTGCTTTTCGCTTCATTAGCGCTGCGGGCTGCCGCCAATGCCTCCTTCAGATTTTCATTCATTTTCCGTTCCTGAGTACGGTCTGACATCACGATAATGTATTTTTCTGTATCCTGTACGTCCGTGTGATACACTACCATCCGATACCAGCGGCGCTCGCCAGTGACCTGATGCTGGTATTCGCACTCTTTGTAAATACTTCCACGGAGAGGAATTGACTCAAGCTCCGCACGCGGAATGAGAACATCTCCATTCACCGAGCATTTTTCCAGTTCCCGCAAGTCCTCGCGTGCAACTTTTTCCGGAATTCCCAGCAATCTTTCTATATTGGGACTGAGATAGTCCGCCCGCTGATCGTCAACATTCAGCATCAAAAAGATGTAATCTATATTGTTTGACAGCGCCTCGAATAAAATATCCTTGGATTTCAGTTCTTTTCGAGTTTCTTGTGACTGACTGCGGTTACGCATGATAATCAGCGTAATCACTGACGCCCCTATCAACAGAAAAATAACGATGAGAACAACCATCGTGATATTCTTGACTGAAAGAAAACCGGCGCTGATCACATTCTGCGGCACCGCACTCAACAGTATGTAGTCCTGATAACCCACACTCTGATACAGGATGCAGTAGTCGACGCCGCCAATTTTGCACTGTATCTGGCCATCAGAACCTGTTTTCCAATCTTTTTCTATCTGCGTCAGTTCTTTGGCATCGAGATCCGATGCCGCTTTTAAATAAACGAGATAATTACTGAATACGCCACCGCCGCTCTTAGTGGACAACAGTACGTTCCCGTCGCTGTGAAGCACGAAACATTTAGCCTTTCCATCGAAAGCATCTACACGCAGAGAATTCGCCATATCGTCATTTGTAAAGCTAATACCTACTGCATCGTAAGTAAAGCCCCGATAGGTGCCGCTGGGCACCGACACTACGAATACGGTGATTTTCTGGCCCGTGGGCAAAGTTTCCCCTGCCATAATAGGTTTCTTTTCCTGAAACAGACTTTCCCAGTTTTCATCTATTTCTATTCGGCGCTGCACTCCATCCGGTGTTATGCAGTTTCCGTCGCTGGAAAGAAAATAAAAATCCGAAAACCCCCAGTAGCCCCGTTCTTCGTCAACAAAGTCCGCGATCTCATTGTCATCCACATCACTCACAAGGGCGATATAATCCCCCCAGCCATCCAGAAGGCCCCAATTCCGCTCGACGAAAGCGCTGAAAGAGCGGTTTACCTGACTGCAAATTTCCCGCAGATTGCTGGTACTATCCTCATAGATGCGCTGAGAGATGAACTGGAAATAGACGATGCCAATCCACACGATGGCGACCACGACAACGCCGATCAAAATCACCGATGCGAATTTCGATATTTTCTTTTTCATTCGCTCCCTCCTTTTTTGCAACAGTGTGGAACATATGCACCCGCAGCTTGCTGCGCAGTTCAGCTCCTTCGTGAAGATATCATCTCTAACAAGACATCCACATCCACCGGCTTGGATAGAAAAGCGTCCATGCCACTGGCCAGAATCCTGCCCCGCTCCTGTTCGGCGGCATTGGCGGTGCAGGCAATAATATATACTGATTTAGCGTCTTCCCGCGGAAGATCACGAATCGCCTCAGTAGCCTGGTAGCCATCCATACGAGGCATCAACAAATCCATGATAATCACCTCAAAAGTGTTTGGCGGAGCGTCCCGAAATATCTCCAGAGCCTCTTGTCCATCTTCTGCCAGAGTAACAGAAAAGCCCTCGTTTTCCAACAGATCCTGCATGATCTCGCGGTTAAGCTCATTGTCTTCAGCCACAAGGATATGTGGAAGATCGGTTTTTAATGATGACGGAGTAGAAACGACCGGCTCCGGAGCGTCAACCGGCTGAGCAGAGAAAGTGAAGAAGAAATCACTGCCTTCTCCCTTTTTACTTGTAAAGGTGACATCACCACCCATCAGTCTGGCCAGACTGCGGCTAAGAGGAAGACCCAGACCGGTACCCTGATTGCCTTGAGATACTGTCTCCCGCTCTTGGGCGAAAGAGTGGAAAACCTGCTTCTCGAACTCCTCGCCGATCCCGCAGCCAGTATCCGACACTTTAAAACGGGTGACGATGCTGCCGTCTTTCGTCGCACTTTGATCAACCGTCAGTGTCACATTTCCACCCTCTGGTGTAAACTTACAGGCATTGTCCAACAAATTGAGCAACACTTGCTGCACCCTGGCTTCGTCCCCCAAGACATAAGGGCAGGATAATTCTACCTTTTCCTGGAAATTTAAACCCTGATCCGTCATCGTTCCCTGCACCAGAGTCTCCGTAGTGGAAACTAACAGCGACAGATCCATGGGTGCCGGAGTGATCTCCATTGTTCCATTCTGGAGGCTGGACATATCCAGAACATCGTTGAGCAGACGCAGAAGATACCGGGCAGTAACGGTAGACTGCTGCAGATATCGATCTACTTGCTCCCGATCATCCATTCGCTGGGAAATCAGCTGATTCAGACCGATAAGCCCGTTTAATGGAGTGCGGATTTCGTGGCTCATCGCAGAAAGGAATTCCCCCTTTGCTTTGGCATCCGCCTGAGTCGCAAGAGATCGGAAGCGCTGACGAATCAGCACCACTGTCAGGATCAGGATGACCGGCACAGAAATAAACATAATGCTGACGGCATAGCGGTACCGGCTAAGGAAGTCCAATATGCCATAAGTGTACTGATTCTCCACGACAGCCTGAATGGTATAGCTGTCTATTTCTTCCTCTGTTACGGCAGCGATAGCCTTATTAAGGATGCTGATGAGAATACGCCCGTCATCCTCCGAGGGACCTTCTCTGCCATCAAAAGAAAATACGGCAGAAAAACAGAGTTCATCCGCAAGTCCCGGCACAGGAACTATTTTGAGTTTTTCATAAGCTGGCTTGGAAAACCAGTATTCTACCACATATTGATTTTGTATCATCAGATCCGCTTCCCCGGCCAAGAGCGCATCAAAACAGTCGATGATAGAGTCATAATTCTTTTGTTTAAAGTTTGGATAGCGGTCACTAATCACTTTGCCGAGTGTCTGTGAGCCAGTAGAGAGGGCGACCGTCAGCTCTGCGTTGGGATCAAATTCCACATTCTCCCGAACTACCACCACTTTTTTGCTCGACAGATATGGTTCACTGACGAGAATACCCCGCGCTTTCAGGTTTTCACTGTTGTATTCTACATTGGTGACAAAATCCAAATCTTCACTCAGAAGGTACTCGTAGGTAATGCTCCCCGCAGGCAGAGGAACATATTCAAACGTAAGACCACTGAGCTGGGCGATACGGTCAAAAATATAACGAGAGATACCCGCCAGCTCACCATCTTCGTCCGAGAAGGACACCGGAATACGATCCTGAACATAGCCCACCCGCAGCGGACTGTTGGAATGGATGTACGCAAGTTCCTCCTCCGTAAACTGAATTTCGTCAGGCCGTGCGGCCGCTGACGCGGTAATTAGGGTACACAGAAACAGGCAGACGCACAGTGCCAGCATCAGTATGCGCCTGAACAGTTTACAGATCATCTTATATTTCTCCTTTAGACAGCAGATCCTCAGTGCAGATACTTCAGGCTTTCTCCCCTTCCGTTTCCCTGTCAGAGGCATCAAAATCTTTAATATTCTTCAATGTTGCGCAAGCAGGATAATATTCAGGATAAAGCCACCGGTTCGCGCAGCGATAATGCAAACACTTACAGTAATATTACAGATGTCATCGATATTCATGATTTTAGGAAAACTTTCACGAATAAAACAATAATCACTGCAATCAGAATCTCAGTATTCGCCACGTTGCCTCTATGGGAAAAAGCTTTTTCATAATCTATCTTTCGCTTCCCTGCTCTTTATAAGTCCGGATAGCATTTATCGTCGTTTCGTAATCGACCTTTACCTGTTCAAAAAGCTCGGCAGCGCGTTCCGCGTTGCGGGCACGAAGCGCTTCCGTCAAATCGCGGCTGGACTGCTCCAGTCCGGTAAGTCCTAAATTCTGACACACCCCTTTAATGGTATGGCTGGCTCTGAATGCGCTTTCCAGATCACCGTTTGCCATGCTGTCGCTCAACAATGCGTAACTTTCATCATCTAAAAATTTCAATACAAATTTCTGAACCAGACGCTCACTGTGCAGCCGGCTCAGCACATCGTCATAATCGGCTCCCATCGCTTTGTAACATTCCTGTATTGTCACCGGATCATTCCTCCTTTTCATTCGTCGATATCAGATATTTCCGAAAACACACCCTGCATCGTATCGTCGTAAAAACAATACCTGCCTCTGCCCGCACGTTTTGCCGCATAGAGCGCCTGATCCGCCGCACGGAACAATTCTTCATAATTTTTCTCAACATTTTCCGATTGGGCCACACCCATTGTAACAGAAATGGTGTAATCCTTATAATCTCCGCACAAGCTTTTGAAGATTCGGTCGATAATCTTTTCCAGAGACGTCTTATACTCTAAAAACAGCAAAAATTCATCGCCCCCGACACGGCACGCGATATCCGAAGTACGCACACTGTTTACAATGCGTCTGGCTATCTCTTTTAAAACCTGATCGCCAAACTGATGTCCGTACAGATCGTTTGCATTTTTAAAAAAGTCCAGATCAAAGATACACATAGCAAACTGGCTGTTCGGATATTCTGCGATACGAGCATCGATCTTTTCCACAGCGGCAGCGCGATTCAAAAGGCCCGTCATGGAATCCCTGGCAGCCTTATTTTCCAGATCCGCCAGTTTTACATGGGTGTCGTGAATATCAATAGCCTTGCCCAAAAAACCATGAAATTTCGGAGGCGAATCTTCCGTCCAGATCGTTTTTAGCACGACCTTATGCCAGCGAAGCGAACCACTGCATAATAATTGACAGTCATAACTGATGTCAGGCGATTCCGGCGTAGTCCTGCGGGTTTTTTCGGCCATCTGGCTCCAGCCGTCATCTCCCAGAACCGCCCGAAGCTGTTCATTACTGGCAGGGTCCGGGAAAAATTTATCAACACCCAGCTGCTTCGCACTCTGATCCATGAAGGTAAACATGGACGGTGCCACAGTGTACTCAAATTGAATTTCTCCGGCCATATCAGTAAACGATTTGCTCTTCATCAGCTCATGATCGAGCAGCCGTAACGTGCGCTCTGATGTGGAACTGTTACCGGAACCTTTACGGACAGTTTCCCGGACAATGCCCATACTTTCCCGGCGGTTCATATTAACGATGCTGTCCCCGGACAATTCCAGACGAATACTTTCCGCATTTTCTGATAAACATTCCAGAAGAAGCGGATTGAAAGCCCCGCACTGGCCGTCTAAAATCATCCTGACAGCTTCCTCATGAGGGATGGGTGCCTTATAAACGCGCGGACTGGTCAGTGCATCATATACATCCGCCAGTGCCACCACTTGAGCGGAAATCGGAATTGCGTCTCCGGAAAGGCCGTCGGGGTATCCTGCGCCGTCGTAGCGTTCATGGTGCCATCGGCAAATCTCATAAGCCGCCTGGATTAGCGGATCATTTCTATATTCGGGCAGCATGTCCAGCATCTTAGCGCCTTCCATGGCATGGGTCTTCATGATAGCGAATTCCTCCTGCGTCAGCTTGCCCGGCTTATTCAGGATAGCGCTGTCTATTACGATTTTTCCGATATCATGAAGCGCAGAACCCACACTAATATACGATATTTCTTCCTCCGACAACTCATAGCGATCCGTCTTATAACTCAGCACTCGCAGCAAAATATCCGTAACAGTACGCACATTCAGAATATGCAGGCCGCTCTCACCGTTCCGAAATTCCACGATGTGACTTAATATCTCAACCATCATGCTGCTGCGCCGCTCCGTTTCAGCAATCTGCTCCTTTACCATGTCGATCAGTAATTTCTGCTTGGCATATAACAACAACGTATTCATCACCCGCCGGCGGACAACCAGCGTATCAAACGGCCGGGTGATAAAGTCGCTGACACCCATATCATAAGCCCGGGCTATCTGAGCAGACCCGTTTTCGGCGGAAATCATAATCACGGGCACATTTTCGATCCATCCGTTTTGATTCATAACCTCCAAAACGCCGAATCCATCCATCCGGGGCATCACAATATCCAGCAGCACCACCGTAATCTCATCAACGTGATGCCGCAGAATTTCCACCCCCTCGACACCGTCTTGTGCCTCCAGAATTTCATATTCATCTCCGAGCATATCTGCCAGAATAGAACGATTCATTTCTGAATCATCCACAATTAGTATTTTTTCTTTCACCATAGTTCACCCAATATTTATATTTATTCCAGACTTGCCGCCAAAACCCCGCAGCTTCAATCCATACTTCTCTAAACCGTTTTCCACGGTCCAGCGATGCCGAAGTATTATCCCTTCAATTCTGCTGCATCTTCGATGCTATGATTCGACGCTACAATCATTATTTTCAAAACAACATAAACGTTTAACCCAGGCGCCGTTTAAGTTGTTCTGCATTGACCGCATAGCTTAATGCCGTTTCTTTATCTATAAGTCCGTCTTTATACAGATTTAAAATGGACTGATCCATCGTCATCATTCCTTCCGCGCTGCCGGAAGTTATGGCGTTTTCAATCTGATGGCTCTTGCTGTCTCTTATCAGACTTTTGATCGCGTTATTCATATGCATGATTTCGTATGCAGGCACAATTCCGCCATCCTTTCCAGGGATCAGCTGCTGAGACACAACCGTATGCAGAACCGTGCTGAGCTGAATACGGATCTGCGCCTGCTGAACCGGCGGAAAAGAATCGATAATCCTGTCAATAGTATTTACAGCGCCGCTCGTATGTAGAGTTGCTATGAGAAGATGACCTGTTTCAGCCGCTGTCATTGCAGTACGAATAGTCTCGTGATCACGCATTTCGCCCAGAAGAATAACGTCCGGTGCCTGGCGCAAACAGGCTCTCAGTGCAGTCAGATAGTTTTCCGTATCAATGGCGATTTCTCTCTGGCTGATAATGCTTTTTTGATCTCTGTGCAGGTACTCAATAGGATCTTCCAGCGTGATAACATGACAGCTGCGTGTTTTATTAATCTTATCAATAATGCACGCCTGTGTGGTCGATTTTCCGCTTCCCGCAGTACCAGTGACAAGCACCATTCCGTGATCCACGTCAGCAAGCTTCATCACTTCTTCGGGAATGTGCAGTTCCTTCCAGTCCGGTATATCAAAGGCCACAACTCGGACAACAGCAGCCATGGATCCTCTCTGTCTGTAAGTGTTTACTCTGAATCTTGCAATCCCGCCAATAGCAAAAGAGAAATCGTCATCTCCACAGTTGATGTATTTGCCCATATCCCTTTTTGCCTGCGCATAAAGGTCACTTATCAGTCTCTCCGCCTCCTGAGGAAGCACTTTTTCTTCATTTATATTCCGTATTGCACCCCTGACCTTATAACTCACCGGGCCGCCAGCCACAATAAAAAGGTCTGAAGCTCCGTGTTCTACGGCTATACGCAAATAATCAATAATTTCCATAAGCAAAACCCCCTTATCAATCGAGCGTCTCGCCGTTCCAGACGGTTATTCCGTCCTCCGGCTGCCAGTCGGCAGTAGAAACAGACTGCCAACTTATAATTTTGTAGTTATCGCCCAGCCCGCCGTAAAAAGCCACTCTGACCGAGAGGGTCTGCGTTTCTGAAATAGTGCAGGCATATGAGGCGATGAGCGGTTCTCCGTCTGTAATCTTCACTCCGTCAGGAATATCACCAGATCTAAGTCTTGCCAGAATGGATTCTGCCTGCGTATCCGCGGCATAGTATCCGCTGACCGCTTTTGCAGATGCGTCCCCTAAACGGCTGTCTGCCTGAACGGTAGACAGAGACAGCAGAGCAAAAATTGTCAGGCACAGCACGGCAAAGATGACGAGTAAAGAACTTCCGCCTACCGCCGGCGGTGAAAAACGCCGCTTTTTCTCGTTCATTCTGCCACCTCCGTCTGCCACGCAACGTCCGTCTCAAAGAGCATGTCGCCGCCGCGCTCCGATAACTGCACGTGAGCCGTTTCTAAACCGCGAACACCGGCAGAAACTCTATGGGCAGAAAGCGTGTATTTCGCTGAGTTTGCAGCTTCCATAGTATTCCAATCACTATCATAATATACTTCCACTGTATTTGTGTCTTCTCGATAAACTCCACCGAGCTTATCTGCCGCGCCATCAAAGACGGTTTTCGCGTCCCCGCCTTTTGTCCCTTCGCGCTTTATAATTTCAGCGGCGTTTTGAGCTTCGATAACTGCGACATCTCTGTTAACAGCCCAGTCGGAAGTATGGTCAGACCACACAAACACCCGCAGGCATAAAGCTGCGGCAAGGGCAAATACCAGTACCATAACAGTCTGTTCCATCAGCGCCAGAGGTGCTTTACTTCTCATTGTTCTGCCCCCTTTCCGCGCAGCGACAAAGTTAAATGCATTTCTTTCCCTTCCGCATCTGTTATATCCACAGCGAGCATCCCATCCGTCAGCTGAGATTTCATACATTCTGCTTCGATGATCTTTTCCCCGTTCTCCGGAGAGAACTCTGTCTTTTCAGAGGTGAACATTTCCCGGAGCCATCCATCGTAACAATAAATCCTTGTGATATAAGTTTCGCCGTTAATTTCTTCTGTAATACAAATAATGTCCTTCGACACACTTACAGCGTCTCCTGACTGTGCCTGTCTGACCTTAGTAGCTATAAATTGAGTACAAGTACGCTGATCATAAGCCTTTTGGCCTCCGTTTGTCAGATCGTGATATACCCTAGCCCCCGTCAGCAGTACAGACAAAATACAGACGGCAAAAACGCCAAAAAGAACGAGCGTAATCAGCCCGTCAATCTGATTTTTTTGTCTCCGCTGATAACGCATAGTTTACCTCTCCAGTATTGTAAAAGTCGGCATCAGGTTTGAAGCAAACACCTGATAATCTATGAAGTATTTTTCCTCATCTACCTGAAGGCCATAGTGTTCCTTCATATAGTCCACCGTAGGGGGATAGATACCCTCGGTAGCATAACAGGCCGCCGCAGTCCGTCTTATCGACTCCTCCAACTGCTTTTTGCTCTCATCGCCACTGCCATTTTGCAAATTTGACATTCCGGTAAAAAAGCAGAGTAACACAATTACTGCCACCAACGGTAAAAGCAGGCCACGTAATGTACCGTTTAAGCGCTTTTTCGTATTTTTTTTCATATCGCCTTACCCGATAGCCGCCATAATGTTCATCAGCGGCAACATAACAGACAGCAGGATCAATCCCACCAGAATAGAAGTAACCATAACCAGAGCAGGTTCTACCCTTCCTACCAGTTCTTCAAGAGCTATTTCGCTGTCCTCCGTCAGCCTGCGTGCAATCTGTTCCATAGCCGTATCCCCTGTGCCGCTGCGAAGTCCAAGTTCCAAAAGACGACATTCGGATTGTGGAAGCACACCGGAAATTTTCATAGATTCCGCCATAGCTTCCCCGTTTTCCAGTCTTTTCAGACAGTCCAGGCAGCGCGCCTTTGCCGACGGCACTGATTCCAGAAGCGAAGCAGCCATTGACAACGCCTCCTCTAACGGAAGGCCACTGCTTAGTCCCATAGAAAGTGACTGTGCGAAGCGTGCCATGTTGATCTTGCGGGAAACGCCCCGATCTCCCATTTTTTTATGCCAAAAGCCTGTGACCTTGTCTCTGAACGCCGGCAGTGCAGCAAAAAGAACGACAAAAAGAACGACCACTCCAAGTACAACACACAGTACAGGCATCGCAGAATCCAACGCCTGGCCAAACCGCAGCAGACCGCCGGCAATGCCGGTAAGACTGCCGCCAAGATAAGCATACACATCATTGAATACGGGCAGTACCCGCACAAGCAGGATCCCTATCACCGCCAGCATAATGACCAGCAAAATTGCCGGGTATAAAAGGGCAGAACGAATCTGACGGCTGAGCCTTGAACGGTCCTCATAATGACGGGCAAGAGCCGACAAAGCTTCCTCGGTCCGCCCTGCGTTTTCTCCCATATCTACAAGGCCGCACACATAATCCGGGAATCGGTTTGAGTCCCGAAACGCTTCTGCTAATGAAGTCCCGTCATCTACCCGCTTTGCCATTTGAAGCAGAATATCTTTGCAAAATTCATCCTGTTCTTCCTCAGCCAGCAGTGAAAGTCCGTCTCCTGCGCCCACACCTGCGTGAAGCAACATAGAAAGTCCCATACATATGTCGCTTATCTCATCATTCGTCAATATTTTTTTTCTCATAAGGCGGAAGCCTCCAGTTCCTTTTAAACATGCAGACAGGAGAACCCGCAGGTCCTCCTATGCTTACAATAAAAAATGTTTATGTTCTCAACCACTTTTATTTGGAGATCTCCAACAGAAATACTCTAATTTGAAAATCTTCCTGTTTGAGAATTTTTTAATAGAAATACTTGGACTGGTAGTTGCTTCCATCTCCTATGTACTTCATAATAGATTCACTCTGGTTTCCGGAAGATGCGAATGTAGGATCCATCCTTTGCCACGAAGTACCGTCAAAGTAAATTGCATTGTCGATCCAGCCGTCTTTCTCCGTCCAAACGTTGATCCACGCATGATATGCTGTTCCGGCATATCCTACAACCAGTTTGCACGGAATACCCTGACTGCGAAGCATACCCGTCATCAGTGCGGCATAATCGAAACAAATTCCCTTCTGGTTGCTGAGCACGGTATCTAAAACAGGAAGATACCCGCTCTGAACGTTTGCTGCCAACTCTGTATCGTAAGTCAAATTTCCTACAACAAAGGTATACACAGCTTTTATCTTTTCAAGAGTGTCTGTCGTTCCTGCACACAACTCATTAGCTTTTGCAACGGTATTCGGTGCATTTTCAAAATTTACATACTGATTAGAGCAAAGGAAAGGTGCGAACTCATCTTTCAAAGTAACTTCCACCTGTTGCGTAAGTACGGCAGCATAAGATGTGTCTTTTACATTTTCGTAAATTCCAATCTGATACGAGCCGTTTCCGTCAGAAAGAGGAAGCGTTGCCCACGCGCCCGGTGTGATATTATATTGATACTGAGTAGTCGGACCGGTTATCAGAGCCTTTATACGGTTCTGAGTCGCCACGGTATACTGCATCATCACGTAGCCGTCCTGAGTATTGGAATAATCAATAATCGCCTTTTCGTTGCTGTTTTGCAATGTTCCAGGAGCACTCCCCACGATATAACTCGGTATTGCAGGCGGGGAATCTGCCAACGCAACACTTTCTTCCTCCAATTCTGCATAATCCGCTTCTACAACATCCACAAAAGCCGTCTCTTTCAGTTCGCTCTGTCCATCATCCTTTGATTTTTCTTCTTTTGCTGTGCCTGCGCATCCTGTCACCAAAAGAGCCAGCATCAGAATAACCAGAACTACCGCACAGTTTCTTTTTTTCATTTTCACTATCTTATCCTCCTTGCCATAAAAATTGTGGAAAATATTCCACGTATGTAGTTCAAGAGATAACTCACCCCCAGGCTGCCTTCACACCATGTTTAGCATTTCTTTTTATCGATGATCCAAAAGCCTGTTTTAAAAAGTACGATTATATAAATGTCGAAGCATAAATGCTGCAGTAATCGGTTTCCACCATTTTTTCACAGGCAATCGTTATGTCAAAAGGTTCGCCGTCGTCCTTCTGACAGGAACGACAGTTTTCATGCGTTCCTGCCACAGGTGCAAATTTCGGCATTGCCTGCTGCTTCAACGATTATATACCGTAATCATCCGTCTCCTTCCTATGCGACGGTCATCACGTTCTTTATGCCGGCGGCTTTTTCATCTACAGTCTCATAACATAACCCTCCTTTATAATATTTTATTTTTACTGCCTACTATTTGTTCTCACCACTTGCGATTAAAAATCATTCACAGGAAGAAAACAATTCAGCAAACCAATACTTTTAACTAAATTAAGGGTCCTTTCGAGGCATCTTCACATATTCCCCGATTCACAAGTTCCTTCTTTAAATATATTTCTGGCCAATCACCCTTACAGCCGGTAAGAAATCAGCCATCTCGCTGCTTCTTTGACAAGTTTGTTCCTTTGCCCTGACGTCTCAGAGATCCATACTCATCTCACAGAGGATTAACGCCTTATAAGTAAAAAACCACTGATGGACTCATCAGCGGTTACATCTACTATCCCCATGTTCTGACTCACATAAGAAAACGTGGCAACCGGCTGTCATAGTCACTTGACCTTAGACCCTCAGCTTTGCGCCCCTGCCTTTCGACAGGTTAGCCTTTTATCAGATATCTTTTCTTTTAATGTATCATTAGAATACTATATTCCACCGGCTTTGTCAAGTTGTTTTTCAGTGCAGGTCGTATCAAATTGCTGCGGAATTTTTTGCTGACAATCGAACAAATTGTGCTATAAATTCAGTTCCGCAGATTTCGACATATCCATCTTATGCAGTGCCCGGACAGATATTTTCCAAACTCTTTTATCCGATTCAGCATCGTCCCGTCTCCCAATATTTTACACAAATACCCTGCGCTTAGCGGGAATCCAATGTTGATTAGCTTCCGGCTTTGGAATATAATATATATTTAGAGAAAAAACAGAATTGAAAAAGGAGGCTCTGTTCATTGACTAACCCTAATCTAAGAAATGTCGCGATCATCGCGCACGTCGATCACGGCAAGACTACCCTCGTGGATGAAATGCTGAAACAGAGCGGCGTTTACCGTGAAAATCAGACAGTCGTCGAGCGGGTCATGGATTCCAACGACCTTGAAAGAGAACGAGGCATCACAATCCTCGCAAAGAATACAGCCGTCACATACGGCGGCGTAAAAATTAACATCGTAGACACGCCGGGCCACGCCGATTTCGGCGGTGAAGTTGAACGTATCTTGAAAATGGTAAATGGTGTCATTCTTCTGGTTGACGCTGCGGAAGGGCCGATGCCCCAGACCCGTTTCGTCCTCTCAAAAGCACTGGAACTCGGACATCGTGTCATCATCGTTATCAATAAAATTGACCGGCCTGACCGCCGGATCAACGAGGTCATTGATGAAATTCTTGAACTGCTGATTGACCTCAACGCGGCCGAGGAGCAGCTGGAATCACCGATCCTCTTTTGTTCCGCGCGCAAAGGCACCGCTTCTCTCGACCAGAATACTGGAGGTACAGACCTCCGTCCGCTGTTCGAGACGATCCTGTCACATATTCCCGCGCCAGAAGCAGATTATGATGCTCCGTTCCAGATGCTCGTGTCGGCGCTCGACTATAATGAATTTGTCGGACGTATCGCAATCGGACGCATTGAGCGCGGCAAACTGAAACAAAATCAGGATATCGTCGTCTGTAATTATCACGACGAGCAGGCAAGCAAAAAACTGCGCGCCACGAACATATATGAATTCGACGGCCTCAGTCGTCAATCCATCAATGAAGCATTCGCAGGAAATATCATCGCTATCTCCGGTATCGGAGATATCACGATCGGCGACACGATCTGCGACCCGGAAGTGCCGGAACCTCTGCCTTTCGTACAGATTTCGGCTCCGACCATGGAAATGACGTTCGTCGTCAATGATTCGCCTTTTGCCGGCCGTGAGGGCAAATACGTCACATCCCGCAACCTGCGCGACCGTCTGGTCCGGGAAACGCTTCGGGACGTTTCTTTGCGCGTTTCCGAAACGGAATCTACCGACGCCTTCAACGTCGCCGGCCGCGGAGAAATGCATCTGTCAATCCTGATGGAAAATATGCGCCGCGAGGGATACGAATTTGCCGTATCTCCGCCCCGTGTTCTTACAAAAGTAATCGACGGCGTGCTTTATGAACCTATCGAACGTCTCGTCGCAGACATTCCTGAAAACTCTGTCGGCGCTGTCATTGAAAAAATGGGCAGCCGCAAGGCCGAAATGGTTCAGATGACACCGGTAGGCAGCCGAATGAAAATCGAATTTCTCGTTCCGTCCCGCGGACTTTTCGGCTATCGCAACGAATTTCTAACGGATACCCGCGGAGAGGGGATTATGGCTTCCGTTTTCGACAGCTACGCGCCGTTTAAGGGGGAAGTCGCCCGAAGGTCGACAGGCAGCCTCGTCGCTTTTGAATCAGGCGAAACGAACGCCTACGGCCTGTTTAATGCTCAGGAGCGCGGCACCCTGTTCGTAGAGCCCGGTGTTCCGGTCTACGAGGGCATGATCGTCGGCGTAGCACCCAAAGCAGGCGACATTAACGTAAATGTCTGCAAAAAGAAGAATCTCACCAATATGCGGGCCGCCGGCAGCGAAGAAGCGCTGCGCCTCGTTCCCGTCAGGAAAATGAGCCTGGAACAGTGCCTCGAATTTTTGGCAGACGACGAACTTCTTGAAATCACACCGGAAAATCTACGTCTGCGCAAATCAATTCTGAATAACCAGGAACGCGCAAAAAACCGGGCATCAAAGGCACGGCTTGAACATTCGTAAATTTGTTTACAAATTTAAAAAATTGTGAGATGATATAAATAAATAAGATCATAACTGACATTAACCGCGTCCCTCCCGCACACGCAAAGAGACTGCCTGTCCGGGAGTTCGCACTCAATGCGAGCCACTCAATCAGCGCACTCGAAATGGAGGTCAAAATTGAAAACACAGGAATCAGCAGAAAATTATCTGGAAACAATCCTGATCCTGAGACAGCGTCAGGGACAGGTCCGCTCAATTGATATTGTAAATGAACTCAATTTTTCCAAACCGAGCATCAGTATCGCGATGAAAAAGCTGCGCGAGCGCGGCATGATCAGCATGGATCCTACCGGGCTCATCACACTTCTGCCGGAAGGAGAAGAAATCGCGCAAAAGATTTATGAACGCCACGTATTACTGAGCAAATACCTCATGAATATCGGTGTTTCCGAAAAGACGGCCGTCGAGGACGCCTGCCGCATCGAGCATGTAATCAGCCAGGAAAGCTTCGACCGTCTCAAAGAACATATTATGAAATCTCACAATGAGGTGCAGCCCGGTCAAAGCCGGTAAAAGAAACTTTGGGTGCAAACAAGCCAGTCGACAGGTTTGCACCTTTATTTAATTATTTAATTGGCAAATACTCAATCCATGACATTGACTACTATTGATTTATATTAAATACTATTAAATTAAAATAGCACATAACACGCCGACGGAGTTTTGATGGCGGCGATCTTCCTTCCCGCCTTTATTTTTCCCGCTTCTTTGGCGTTCGATCATCCTCACATTCCAAGATCCTCGCCCACGAGCACCACTTTTATCTTCTGCGGTGGCCGGCTAACCCGCGTCACCAGCATATAAGCGCAAATCGTCTGGGGACTTTTGCAGTCGGCGCATTGACCCACAACATGACACGGCGTTTCTATCTCAAACCGCTGCGCATTCATCGGCGCCGCCGTGTTCCGCGCCCGTACCCAGGCATCATTCAGCGTTTTCGCGGCTTTATTCATGCCCGCTACCACAATAACACTTTTGGGTCCATAAACCATCGCCGCCACCCGGTTTCCGTTTCCGTCGATATTAACCAGCTGACCGTCCATACTCAGCGCATTCGTACTCATTAAAAACGTATCACACAGCAATGCCTGATGCATCAATTCCTCACGCTCCTCCGGCGACTTCGCCGTGTCCCTGTCGATCACGGGATTTCCCCGCTCCGCAAGCCGCTCCTTGATTCCCAGCTCTTTTACCGTCATCGAACTTCCCCAGGAAACGACATCACCTTGCGGAATCAATTCCATCACCTTTTCCACCGCTTCTTGTGCCGTCGAACAATAATACGCATCAAACCTGCGTGCCTTCAAATTATTTACAATCACAGGTCCCGACTTATCATACATTTTCTTCTTATTTACATCCATCACAATTTTTCCTTCTATTCAAAAAAATACAGTCTGCGCACCCGCGCCGGAGTACACAGACCGCGACAAAACAAATTAAAGCGCTTTCAACAGATTTACCGTCTCAAGAGCAGAAAGCGCACAGTCATATCCCTTATTTCCGGCCTTCGTGCCCGCACGCTCAATCGCCTGCTCAATATTTTCCGTCGTCACAACGCCGAACATAATCGGAACTCCTGTCTGCAGGCCCACCTGCGCGATTCCCTTTGCCGATTCGTTGCATACAAGATCATAATGCGATGTTGCGCCGCGAATCACCGCACCCAAACAGATTACCGCGTCATACTTCCCCGACTTCGCCATCTTCTGTGCCGCCAGTGGCAATTCAAATGCGCCCGGCACCCACGCCAGCGTAATATCTTCTTCCTTCACATCATGACGAAGCAGCCCGTCCAGCGCTCCTTCAATCAGCTTGGAAACGATAAACTCATTAAATCTGGATGCTACAATCCCAATTTTAATACCATCAGCCACCAGTTTTCCTTCAATTACATTAATATTCGTATTATTCATGATATTTTCTCCTTTCACTCAGCTCATATTTATAAATATCACCTTTTACAGTTATGAAAACAAGATTCCATCATCATCTAGCCTTCATCATCTCATCATCCGATACTGATTCTTCAATCTTCGGATCAGAATATTTCATTATTTAATCCGTATCTCCCCGTTTGAAAAAGTCTTTGCAAAAGCCGATGTTCCTGCTGTGAGTCCTGTCTTCCGGACGGTAAAAAAGACTGTTTCACCGTCGAAATTCAACCTTATCATCAAATTCCCGTTTTCGTCTCGCACAATCCTGACCTGCCCTGACCTGCCATCAATAAGTCTTCAAAATATGGCCCATCTTAACCTTTTTTGTCTTCATATACGCATCACTGGCGCTTTTATGTCTCGTCTCAATCGGCACCCGCTCTACGATTTCTATTCCAAACTTTTCCAATCCGGAAATTTTCTCTGGATTATTCGTCAGAAGTCTGAGGCGCTTTGCTCCAAGATTTACCAGAATTTGTGCGCCGACAGTATAATCCCGCATATCCGGTGGAAACCCCAGTGCAATATTTGCCTCCACCGTATCCATTCCTCCGTCCTGAAGACTGTACGCACGCAGTTTGTTAATCAGCCCGATCCCGCGGCCTTCCTGACGCAGATAAACCATAATTCCACGCCCCTCTTTCGCAATGGCCCGCATTGCAGCGTCAAACTGATCACCGCAATCGCATTTTGCCGAACCAAAAACATCTCCTGTCAGACATTCCGAATGAACCCGAACGAGCACCGGTTCACCATCGCTGACATCTCCCATCGTCAACGCGACATGATGTTCCCCGTTCAGCTTGTTTTCATACCCATGAATCTTAAAATTCCCATATTTTGTTGGAAGATTAGCCGTAACGACATGCTCCATTATATTGCTGCCGTCCCCGGCAGTTCCAGCCATAACACGGCTGCTGCCTTCAGCGTCTTCGGCGCTTCCGGCATCCATGCCAGCCCCCGAACCCGTCTTCTTCGCCATCTCCTCAATCATGATTCCGGCCTTGCATAAATCATTCGTCATTGACGGACCCTCCTTTTTATATTTCTTCCATTGACATCACATCGTATGATATGTACTTTTCGACATGACAGCTGCCAGCTTTACGCTTTCCGTCATTTTATTTTCATTCTCATATCATACTGAATTTTTTCATTTATATGTTATTTAACATGATATTTCTTAATATCTCGTATCTTGATATTCCTGCGTTTAATCCTGTGCTGTCAAACTAAAATCTTATGTGCTTTTCGGTACTCCCTGAGCGCCTTGATCGTTGTAAACTTCAAATTATGAAGCTGCGCAAAAGCTATCAGTTCTTTCGTTCGCATCATCTCGCCGTCCTCGCGCATAATCTCACAGCAAAGTCCCGCTTCCTTCAAACCCGCGATTCTCAGAAGATCCACCGTTCCCTCAGTATGGCCGCCGCGTTCAAACACACCGCCCGCCTTTGCTTCCAGTGGAAACATATGGCCCGGCCGTCTGAAATCCTCTGGTTTTGCGTCATCCTCTGCACATTTCATCGCCGTATAGGAACGCTCTTTCGCGGAAATCCCCGTCGTCGTGTCTACATGGTCAATCGACACCGTAAAAGCTGTCGCGTGATTATCCGTGTTATTCTCGACCATCTGCGGCAGTCCCAGCTTTTCACACATCGCCGTGCTCATCGGCATACAGATCAAACCTTTCGCATAAGTCGCCATAAAATTGACATTCTGCTGTGTTGCAAATTCCGCCGCACAGATCAAATCGCCCTCATTCTCCCTGTCCGGATCATCCGTGACAATAATAATCTTGCCATTCCGAAGCTCCTGAACCGCTTCCTCAATCGTACTGAATTCAAACATTTTCTTCCCTCCTGCTATATATTCCACCGTTTCAATTTCCTTTTCGCGGCATCATTTTCCACTTACTTTGCCTCACATCGGCAGCATCTTCACACCACCTTTTTCATTCCTCGCTGCTGCAAACCGCCTGCACTGCAAACCATCACGCGCTTTCCTGCCACGCTCCTGGCGTTCATTTTTGCAGTCAACCTTCCGTTGCACATCATTCCAAACCGTCTGCACTCAAACTCAAGCTATTTCCACGCTTTCCTTACCACACCGCGCTCCTGGCGTTCCTTCCCCCGGCCCGCTTTTTGGCTTTTGGCTTCCTTCGCCCGGACACTCAAACCGCCACCCGCCTCCGGCCGCAAGGTCATAATCTTTATAAAAATCCGTTTTTCTCAAGAATCTCAAGATTAATCCCGCTTTTTCCATTAGAGCCAGTCGAATCCGCTATACTATTGCTGTTATCCAGAAAATTTCTTCCAAAACTCATCAGATGCTCTATATACTTTCCAATCATATCATTTTCAAGATTTACAACATCACCCGGTCGCTTTCCCAGCAGCGTCGTTTCCTCACCCGTATGCGGAATAATCGAAACCTTAAAATAACCTGTGCCCGTCTCCGCCACCGTAAGACTGATACCGTCTATCGCAATCGACCCTTTTTCAATCACATACCTAAGAATCTTGTCATCCGTGCAAACTTCCACCCATACAGCATTCTCCTCGCGTTTCATCGACGCAATCTTTCCCGTACCGTCAATATGGCCCGACACGATATGACCGCCAAACCTTCCGTCTGCCGCCATTGCCCGTTCCAGATTAACACGTGTTCCCTGAGAAAATGTTCCGAGATTCGTTCTTCGCAGCGTTTCTGCCATAACATCCGCCTCGAAAACATTCCCGGAAATCGACGTCGCCGTCAGACATACGCCGTTTACCGCTACACTGTCCCCCAGCTTCAGATCGTCAAAAATCACATTTCCTCTGACGGACAGACGCGACGATACTCTGCCGCGGCGTACCGCCGCTATTTCACCGACTTCCTCTATGATTCCGGTAAACATCTGCTTTATCAACTCCTGTCCTAATACTTCCCGTTCTGACCCTTCCGATCCGGCCGAGTCCGTCCTTCCGGTTATCCTGCTTATATTTCTCCCGCCCAGTTCCGGGCGACTTACATTTTAATAAAATTTCTCATTTAAACTTGCATCACCAATTCTTATCATTCCTGTCCTGACTTTTCATTTTTTTCTATCGCAGCTTCGAGCACTCTGTATTTCAGCAGGAGATCCGGCTCAAAAAATGAAATCTCCGGCTTCGACAGCCTGATACAATCTTCCATCCTTTCGATACCGGCTCCGCTCACAGGCGACTTTGCCGCCATGCCGCCAACCATCTTCGGTGCAATATACACATGCACTTCAGACACAATACCCGCCCTCAACGCCGAAAAATTCAGTTCAGAACCGCCTTCCAACAAAATTCCGTCAATTTTCTTTTCACCGAGCGCCTTCATCAGCGCTTTCAAATCGACATGACCATCCCCATCGGCTTCCACCGCTAAAAGCTCAATGCCGCAATCCGTAAGCGCCCGCTTTCTCTCCTGCACCGGTGCCAGATGTCTGGAAGTCTTTTTCTCCGAATCAACACCGCTTGCGCGTCTGCTCTCCGCACCTGTACTTCTGGCATCCATTCCGTATTCACCGCCGTCAGCCGCACCGCTCTCAGCCGCGCTTTCCGCATCAAGTTCTGCAGCGCCTGCCTCGGTATAAGCGACAATCGTCGGAATCTTATCTGCCGTCTGCGCAATCCTGCTGTCAGCCGGCATCCTTAATCTGCTGTCACAAATGATTCTCACCGGATTCACCGGATCATCCTCAAGCCGGCAGTCGAGCATCGGATCGTCCTGAAGCACCGTGTTAATGCCCACCATAATTCCCCGCAGCCAGCGCCGCGTTTCATGAACATATTTTCGCGCCCCTTCACCTGTCACCCACTTAGAATCGCCAGTGACACAGGCAATCTTGCCGTCGGCTGTCATTGCATACTTCATCACGATGTAAGGCGTCCCCCTGGTAATATAATGGAAGAAAACACGGTTGACCGCCAAACACTCCGGCTCGCAGACAGGTCCCGCAGTTTCGATCCCCGCCTCCTGCAAAATCCGGATTCCTTCTCCCGCCACCAGCGGATTCGGATCCCACGCCCCAAAGACGACGCGTCCGAGTTGATTCTCTATAATCGCCTCCGTACAAGGCGGCGTCTTTCCATAATGACAACACGGCTCCAAAGATACGTAAATCGTCGCTCCTTGCGGATCATTTCCACGTCTTCTGCAATCCTTCAGAGCGTTCCGTTCCGCGTGAAGCCCGCCATAATTTTCGTGCCAGCCTTGCCCTATAACAATTCCGTCTTTTACAATCACAGCACCCACCATCGGATTGGGACTCACATGTCCCCTGCCATTTTCAGCAAGCCTGAGCGCTTCCCGCATCCAGATTTCATCCTGCTCGTCATACGCGCCTTGCGCTTTCCGCAGTTTCAGCTGATTGGGCACACCTTCCGGTTCCAACACTTCCAACCGGCTTTGTGCGCTCTGCGTACCCCGCATTTTCAAGCCATCCTGCACGTCTTCCAATCTCCGCGCTTTCAGTCCGTCCTGCGTACTTTGCGTTTCATGCGTATCTTCCGCACCACCCGTTTTCCGAATTTCCCGATCCGCCATAATAACTTCCATTCCAATCCTTTCAACTGTATATGAAAAATGCCCCGAACCGCAAATGCAATTCAGAGCATACAAAATTCAATTAAAACTGACGCTTTAAAAAAGACCGTCATGAACTTCCCTTCTCCCATCCAGACTATCACTGTCGGTTCCGGAATCTCACCGGATCGGCCTCTCGGCTCGCGGACTTTACCGCCGGTAGGGACTTGCACCCTGCCCTGAAGATCATATTATTCTGTTTTCGTCACTCATAGTAACACTGTCGTTTATAGATGTCAACAACAAATATTTTTACGCCTAATTTCTGATGCGCTGCGTGCTGTCCGTCATCCGTGTGATTACAGCCGCTGCTTCCGCACGGCTGATCGAATTCGCCGGATAAAAGCGCCCGTCGTCACTTCCTGTCAAAACACCGGCTCTGTACAGTTTATAAACAGCTTTCCCGCCGTCACTCACCGCCGACACGTCCGGCAACAGTCCTGCAGCCGCATAATTGATCTCTGACAGCGCCGTCGACGGCATCGCTTTATTCAAAATATCCGCAAACTCAAGGCGTGCCGCCATCGCGTCCATATTAGCATTGTAATATTTGTCACCGATAATTCCATTCTCATATGCATAATCAACATACGGCTGATACCACGCCTGCCCTGCGGAAACGGTAAAGTCGTATCCGTTCTTATAGTAAAGACTGTGAATCCGAGCAGCCATCGTAATCGTCTGTCCCACTGTTACATTACCGTCAGGGTTAAAATCAACTCCGTCTCCGTTCATCAGTCCGAGTTCAAAAGCCGTTTTGACATACTCATAATACCACGCTGTCGTACTTACATCACCAAACCCTTTGTAAGCCTCAATTTTGCTGAACTGCACTTGTTCACTGCCATTTGGCGAGGTAATAGACGCCAGTTCATCCTGACCGCTCTGTTCCGGCGTTTCCAACTGCGGCGCGCCCGCTGCCGGCGTTGTCGTCTGCGGAATCTGAACCTGTGAACTGTCACCGCCGACGTTACCCTGACTTTGCGAAGTGCTGTCAGCCGGAGTTCCGTCCAACATCACATAGTTCACAGACGATACGTACCAGTAGCAGTCAACCGCATTGACTATTCCGCTCTGAGAACCGCCGTTTTTCGCGTTCCTCAGCCAGGAATCTTCCAGGGTCATCTCATTAGCAGACAGCGCCGGATCAGCGCAATAAAAAATCCCTCCGGACTTGTCATATCGTGTCAGGAGAACCGCATGAGGAATTGACCTTATATAAATAATAATGCCCTCAGGATGCTGGTCCAACAAGTCTATCAGCGCAGCAGTTTTATCCTGCACGTTAAGATCCTTGTAAGACACCTTGATACCCTGATATGTAAACGAATGAAGCAGACCTACGCCTTCAAGCCAGACCGTAGGCCTGACAGATTTCTGAGTAATCTTGTCCCAGTTTTTTTCGCCGTTTGCGATCGCAGTCTGTCTTAGCAGCATCGTCGCTGAAGCCAGCGTACATTTGCCTCTTTCTTCCTGCTTAACAAACACCGATTCCCCCGAATCTGCAAACGCGACTGCCGTTGCCGCAGGCAGAAAAGAGAATGCCAAACAAAGCGTCAGAAAAGCGCTCATCAATCTTTTACCCATTTGAACTTACCTCCGCATTAACTATTTTCATTCCATCAACTTTAACATTAAATCTGAAAAAACATTTTAGCGTCTGCCAGTTTCATTCTTTGACACTCCTACCCAAAAAATGACATAACAGACCACGATTTACTTGCCGAATAATGTTATTATAGCCCCATAAGGTGTAATTTGTCAATCCTTCCGCCGCATATACATGCCTCCCATAAAATTCCTCACACCGTCTTCGCTTTCTGAAAATATATTCCAAGCCTGTAAATTTCAGCAGTTTTCATGTTTCCTGATTTTTTCTGGCGCACCCTTTACAAAAAAATCCTGTTATTTTTCCCATATTTCCGTAAATATTTTGTCGCCATTTTGATCCGGTTGTAAAATAAAGTCGAGCATTGAATAAAAAAGTCATTAAGAATTTCTTACGAGAAAGAGAATAACAAAAACGGCTAAAATCCTAATATTTCAAGGTTGTTAGCCGTTATTTATGCTCATTTGTCGCTTATTTGACGCTTATAAATCTGCGAAAAGATACGAAACGATACCAGGCGATCACGGCAGAATTGGTTGCCT
>CAYTKT010000027.1:10590-28097 GCA_964438605.1 uncultured Oscillospiraceae bacterium | reverse complement strand
AAGGAAACATGAAGAAAAAAATAGTATCCATCCTGTTAGTACTCACTATGGTACTGACGCTGACCCCGACCGTTGCCTTTGCGGCAACCTATGGGGATACCAACGGCCATTGGGCGGAAAGCTCTATCGACCGCTGGAGTGACACGGGTGTCGTGCAAGGCACCGGCGCCGGAGAATTTAATCCGAATGGAGATATGAGCCGGGCAGAAAACGCACAGGCATTTACCAGACTGCTGCGTCTGAAAGATACGGCAAATATCAGCGGTTATGTAGATGTTGACACGAGTGCCTGGTATGCGGACGCCGTTTCGAAGTGCGTGGCAGCCGGCATCCTGAAGGGGACCGGCGGCAATACCATGAGTCCGGGGATGACCGTCACCAGAGAGCAGACGTTTGTCATGATTGCTCGTGCGCTTGGCATTGAGGAACAGAGCAGTTCCGAGAAGACCTTTGACGATGCCGGCGAAGTTTCCGGATGGGCATCCGGATATGTGAACGCACTCATCAATATGGGTGTCATCGGCGGAGTGGACGACCGTCATATCGCACCGGGAACCGATATTGACCGTGCGTCTGTGATGACCGTTTTAGATCGCTTAATCGGCGGCTACGGTTATGAGAACGGGCAGACAGTTGAGATAGTTAAAGGGAAGATCACCCTGGTCGTTGCCGATGACGTGAAACTGTCCGGCGAAGCGGATCCGGATCTTCCAATCATCATCGCTGGCGAGGCTTCCAAAGTGGATTTAAAGGATGTGACCGGGCAGGCGCTCGTTCAGGTCAATAAAGATAATGTAGCCATCGAAAATGCTCCGGTCGGCACGGAGATCAAAGCGGAAGGCGTGGAAAACGTCACGGCCAACGGCATTGACGTATCGGGCGATCCGAATCAGAATGTGGTGATTCCGGAACCGGAGCCGGAGCCGGAAAAACACAGGCCAAGCAACCCACCTGTCAATCCGAACCCGGACCCGGGTGATGACGATAACACAGATGAAACATATGAAAAAACAACAATTACCTTCAATGCCAACGGCGGCACCTTCCCCGTGGGCGCTTGCTACGGCGGTGATAACGCCGGCACCGGCAGCGGCGGCAGCACCGACCCCAACGCCTGCAACGGCGGCGAGAACGGTGACGTGGGAGACCCCGGCAGCTGCGAAGGCGGCAACAACGGTGACACCGGCACCGGCAACAGCAACGTAATCATGACCGTTACCTTTAAGAAGGGGACCACTGTGAACCTGACAAAACTTACGACCCCGACGAATAGCAACTACAGATTCATGGGCTGGTCCCGCGACGAACACAACAATAGCAACAAAGTTATCACAGAACAGTTCACGATAGACGGCTCTGAAGAAGCCTATACGCTCTACGCCGTCTGGGAGCCCGATACCTGCGAGAGCTGACGCGGGATCCGGGCACAAATTCATAATAGGATATGCTCATGGCGGTCGGGGTCGGGCGACTCCGACCGCCTTTGAGCGTGAGCGAATGGGACTACGATGAGAGGAAGTCATACTATGAAGAAATTTCTATCGTTTTGTGTCACTCTGGTTCTGCTGCTGACCATGGTCCCGGCGGCGACAACTGAAGCGGATGCGGCGACGATGGACCGTGGGTTCATCGCACTGGACAGGGACGAGTCCGCCATTGCCCCCGGTGTTGAGCAGACGATTGCCACGGTGCGGAAAAAGTACAATCAGCAGCAAATGGTTTACTATACCATGACGGTGGACACCGAGGGCGGGCGCAACCGCATCTGCCTCAACTTCAAAGATAACGACTGGGAGGCCTATCAACATGGCCAGTACGGCCTTCAGGAAGTCAGCAAACAGATGGACGCCGCGCAAAAAAATCACGCGGACGACCCGAATTTCACCATCGTGGGCGGCATCAACGGCACCGGGTACAATATGTCCAGCGGTGAATCCAATAGCTACATACTGGTGTCGGGAGGCGAAGTGATAAACAAACCAAGCGCCAGCCAGTCGTTTTTTGCCGTCCGAAAGAGCGGGAAGGCATTTATCGGCTGGGATGATCAGGCATATAATGACGCTATGAGTTCCGAAGACCCCATTGTAGAGGCAATCGGCATGTTCATCAATCCTCTTGTAAAAGAGAACGATATCGTCGCCAAGGACTGGAGTACATCCGGAACGCCTGACAACAACGCCCGAACCGCCATTGGCGTAAAAGAAGACGGCGACGTGGTCATGCTGGTGGTGGACGGCAAACAGGCTCCGTACTCCGAGGGGTGCGATATGTACGAGCTTGCGGAGATTTTGAAAGGAGCCGGGTGCAAGGACGCCTTCAACCTGGACGGCGGCGGCTCGTCTACCTATGTCTCCCGCTCGGAGGGGGAGAGCACCTACCGGGTTCAGAACAGGCCCTGCGACGGCTATCCCCGGGCCGTGGGCACATCGCTCTACGTGGCGTCCACCTATGTGTCGGAGAAGAGGTTCGACCACGCCGCCCTCACTGCGGACAATGAATACATCACCCCCGGCGGTACGGTAAACCTGACTGCCAAGGGCGTCAACCCGGCGGGCGCGCCGGTCGACGTCCCGGAGGACGTCACATGGCAGTTGAGTGACGACTCATATGGCACGGTGGACGGCGACTCCTCCGGAGCAACATTTACCTCCAACGGGCAAAAAGAGGGGGAAGTCCAGATCCAGATGATGTATGAGGGCGAGGTCGCGGGCAGCGCGACTATCCATGTGGTCAAGCCGACGAAGTTTGAGTTTAAGCGCGAATCCTACGCCGCACCTTACGGTGAGACATTCGATCTGGATTTCAACGTAAAATACGAGGAAAAGGACGGGCAAGGGGATGTGACGGCGGAGCACGATGTCGCGTTCCACAAGGGCGACGTGACTTTGTCCGTCGATCCCGCGACGGCGGGCAAATTTGATTTTACCACTTTTACCGCCGCGAACAAGACAAACGGTTTGCAAGCGAGCGCGACGTTTACGGCAAAAACGAATTTCGATGGCATCTCAGATGACACCGCCGCGTTCAAGTTTGTGGAGGGCAGCGGGACGACCACAGTCTATGACTTTGAGAACCCGAAGGACAGCGACAATTTTGTAATTGATTTGGGGAAGTATAGTGGCGAAATCGGAATGACGGCGGGAATCGTTGACAATCAGAACGGCATGGTACATGACGGATCACATTCTCTGAAGATCACTGTTGATTATTCAGAACTTCAGAGCACCGCAATCGGCGCGGGCGTCTGGCAGACAGTCGTGAGTGACAATACGAAAAGCAACGACACCAGCTTTTCGCTTAAGGACGCTACAGGCATAGGCTACTGGATCTGGATCCCCGATGAGGACGAATGGACGGAGGTTCAGATAAGGGCGCTGAGTAAGAACTCTGAGGGAACATTTAGTGGCATAACTACGGCAGGAAACAGCAGAGAGGGCGTCAACTATGATGAGGGGCGTTGGTGTTATGTCTATATGGATCTGTCCGATTTTGCGGGTCAGGATTTGTATATCAATCCAAGATGGTTCAGTGTCATGCTGTGGGGACAGACAAGCGGGATGGACCCCATCATGTCGGTCAACAATAAGCTGACATACTATGTCGACTCTTACACGGTGGATTACGCCACCGTTCATGACGACCGAACCATGCCCGTCATCGGGAATGTGACGGATGCGGATTCCGGCGGCGTTCTGACGAGAGAGGAACCCTATGACTTTGGCGACACGAATACCGTCAGCTTCACCGCGCCCGTGTCCGACGCCGCCGAGGGCAGAAACTACGGGATCAATGTGGGAAGCGCCGAGGCGTACATTGACGGCAGAGAGATCGTCGCCAGCGTGCAAGACGGCACCATCGTCACGGAACCCGCAACCCTGGCTCCCGGTGAGCACACCCTGAAACTGTACATCTCCGACAAGTCCGGCAACACCACCAACGCCACCCGGCGGTTCACCATCAGTTCCGGTAACGCGGCGACGGTGCAGCTTGTGCCGTCAGAGAAAAACAAGTATAAAGATCAAATCCCTATCCACAGTGTTTTTTACATGGACGTGCAGGCCACGGACATCTCGAAGATCCAAGAAGTGACCATGGAGATGGACCTGAACAACATCAGCACATGGGAACTGGACCACGCCGAGGTCAACCCGAATTTTGAGATGACCGTGTCGCGGGAGGGCTTTTACGCCGAGGACGAGAATATAGCCAAAGTCACGTTTAAGCGCAAGGCGGAGCAAATCGACTACGAGAGCGACGTCATCGCCTCGCTGCCGGTAAGGACCTGGGACGGTGAATTCACGCAGGAGCAGGCAAAGACCGCGTGGTCGAACAAGCAGTTTTTCCCGGTGGACGTCTCCGTGGAGGTGGACCGCGGCGAGATCGAGTATGTGGACGGCTATAACCCGGGAACCCTCCCGATTTTCGGCGGCGGTGTTCAGGTGGACACAGAACTTTACAATTTCGCGGAGGTCGTAGTACCGGCGGAAGGCGAAAGCAAGACCTCGTGGCATTTCCACGATAGTGCCCATGAAACCGTTGACAAAGATGAGAACTGCACCGAGTTCGGCTACACGGGTCGCGAGATCTGCAAGACCTGCGGTTCGCCGGTAGTGTGGGGCACGGTCAAGCCGCCGACGGGACACAAGTATGAGATCGGCGAGGACGGCAAGCGTACATGCTCCGTCTGCGGCGCGGCGTTTACCGGCGAGTATGATGGAAAAACGTACGAGGAAGGCGAAGTCGTCTCCAATAAATGGGTAGAGAACAGCTATTATGTCGGCGGCAAAAAGGTAACCGGCGTCTACGCCATCAGCGAGGTCAAGGACGCAGAGACCGGCGAGACGGCCGACCGGTACTACGACTTTGGCGAGGACGGCGTCTGCAAGAATCGGGATGGCATCACCGGATTCTTCAAGAAGGACGCCAAAAGCAAGGACACCTACTATGCCGAAGGCGGCTTCCTGCGGCCCGGCTGGCTCTACTTGCAGCCTGAGGAGATCGACCCCAACTGGGACGATGATGAAAAGAAAGCGCATCTGGACGTCTATCACGTGGGCGAGGACGGAAAAGTCCACACCGACGAAAATGGGCAGTATGAGAAGGGCGCCGCCATCATCGTGGACGACCAGCGCACGTGTACCGGGAACAACTTTATTTTCTACACCTGTAAGGGATGCGGTGCGCACGACCAGAGCGAACTTTTGTGGTCTAAGGGCCACGTCTGGGAGGACCCGGAGCACGGTGTCTACCACTGCACGGTCTGCGGGACAGACGGCATCGACATCGCCGGAGCGGAACTGAGGACGGCCGGCCTTTTCTTCACCTATACCGGAAACGCCATCCGCGCCAAGCACTCCCTGACCTACAACGGGCGCCTGCTGAGCATCGCCAGCGACCGCCGCGGTCACGATGGGCTGTCCACGTTCAACGATAACACTGAGATCGGCGTCGCTACCATCATCGTCAGCGGGCGCGGCGACTTTTACGGCGAGAAGATCGGTCACTTTGAGATCGTCCCGGCGAATGTCACCGATTTGACCGTGACCGGGGGCGAGGGCCACGCCCTGACGCTCCAGTGGAGCGCGCCCCTCGGCGCTGAGAGCTACGACATCGAACGGCTGGACGCGGACGGAGAATGGCAGCGCGTCGTGGAGAATGTTGCCGACACGACGTACACGTTTACGGACGTGGAGCCCGGTTCCGACTACGGTTTCCGCGTCTGTTCACGGGCGGACGCCCCGGATAAGACAAACGGCGGGGCGGTCAGGACCTTTTATAGCAGCCAGTGGTCCAACGAGGTCGTCGGCACGCTGGAACACGACTGGAACGAGCCTACGGCCTACACGCCGCCCACCTGCACCGCGGAGGGATCCGTCACCCACACCTGCAAGACAAAGGGCTGCGAGTACCATGAAACTCCGCTCACCGAAGTGGTTCCCGCGCTGGGGCACTCGGTGCCTGAAGATGGCTGGACCGTAACGAAGGAGCCGACCACGACCGAGGAGGGCGAGCGCACGGGCGTCTGCGGCCGCTGCGGCGAGACCGTGACGGAGAAGATCGAGAAGCTCCCGCCCGTCCACACCGGCACCGGCGGCAGTACCGCCCCCGGGAATAAACAAGACACCGTCACTAACCCCGACGGCTCCGTGACCACGACTACCACGAAGGCCGACGGCACGACGACGAAGTCCACGAAGTACCCGGACGGCACCGTCAGCGAGAAGACCACGGA
This sequence comes from uncultured Oscillospiraceae bacterium, assembly GCA_964438605.1. Classification (GTDB taxonomy): domain Bacteria; phylum Bacillota; class Clostridia; order Peptostreptococcales; family Anaerovoracaceae; genus Alangreenwoodia. The sequence continues at coordinate 21,865 of CAYTKT010000027.1, read as the reverse complement.
CAAGGACGGCACAGTCACCGAGACCACAAAGAGGCCCGACGGCGAGGTCACCGAGAAGGTGACGCAGCCCGACGGCTCCGGCATGGAGCGGAGAACCACGCCGGAGGGCGTGACGGGACAGGTCAGCACCAACAGCAAGGGCAAAGTCACCGCCGCCGACGTGACGATCCCGGAGAGCGTCAAGAGCGGCTTTGTGACCGCCCCTGTGGAGGTTCCGGCAGCAAAATCGACACAGGAGGCGCCTGAGATCAATCTCAAGGTCGGTTCCGCAGATACCGGGAAAGTGGAAATCCCTGTCACCGAATTCGGTCCGGGCACCGTAGCCATCCTCGTTCATGAGGACGGAACCGAAGAAGTCGTCCGCGACTGTACCATTGGCGAGAACGGCGTCATCCTGAATGTCGAAGGCGATGTGACGCTGAAGATCGTCGAACGAAGCCAGAACTTTACCGACGTGGCTTCCGGAAACTGGGCGAGTGATGCGGTGGAATTTGTAGCCGCTCGCGAACTCTTCCAGGGAACCGGAAACCAGCAGTTTACTCCGGAAGGCAATATGACACGCGGAATGCTCGTCACCGTGCTTTATCGTCTGGCCTATGAACCGGAGGCCGCTCAAGTTGATTTTGGCGATATCGACCAGCAAGCCTATTATTCGGATGCTGTGGCATGGGCCGCGTCAAACGGTGTGGTCACCGGCTATTCCGATCACGCGTTCGGACCGGATGACGATATTACCAGAGAACAACTGGCGACCATCCTGTATCGCTACGCAAAGAACCACACAGCAGCCACCGGCCAAACGGCAGCTTTAAGCACCTTTGCCGACGCCAGCCAGATCAGCCCTTACGCGGCGGAAGCCATGAGCTGGGCCGTATCAAGCGGACTGATCAATGGAGTGGGAAACAACCAGCTGGCACCGGAAGGCGAGGCGACACGTGCGCAGGTGGCCACGATGCTGATGCGGTTTTGCGAAAATACCATGAAGTAAACCGTTTATTTTTGTCCGATATATAATGCAGATAAACGAATAATAAATAATCAAAATATCATTGAAATGATATTGACTAAAATAAATTCTTCGGAAATAAAACGGACAGAAAAAACAAAACGGCCGAAGCCGCCGCGCAATCCGCGCGGCGGCTTCGGCCTTTTGTTTTTAACTCACTTCCGCTTTTCACTTTAGAAGACTTGCCTGGTGTACAGTCTGCCGCAGAGCGTGTTCGCCGTAAAGACCGCTGTGTATCTGTCAAACTGGCCGTCCTGCGGTCTTGAACAGAAACTTGAGTGCAGAGCGGCTTAAAACGAGAGCGCGATTATCAATGCGGCTATCAAGAATAGATGCGAAGTATACAAGTCAGGCATGTTCTGTTTGCGAACACACGGAAAAATCCAACCGCGACAAGAAGTCCCATATCTTTTGCTGTAAAGTTTGCGGGCATAAATCTGAAGGAGACCGCATCAGAGTTGTGAATCTGTATGCATGGGGATCAACTGTTTTGCAGGATAGTCAAGTACCGGGTACAGCGGCGCATCATCATATCTGAGGGGTCAGAGGCGCCGCCGACCGTTCCGCGATGCAGCATCAGCGAGTTTGTTTGTAACAAAGATGAGAGGCATAAGTCATGAGCATTGCCGGATCGTTGCGCGCCTACGCACGTAGCGTCCGGGCAGTTGACGTGGATGACACGGCAGAAGAAAAGGTTTATAATGTAATAATAAAATAGAACGGCGGCAGAGTGGCGGTTGGGGAAAGCGCGGCCGGATTGCGGAATTCACAAAGATAGGTAGTGGAAAGCCGTTTATGAAAGAGCACTTACCTTGAGGTTTTCTTGAATTATTTTATTTGTGTTTCATAAATCACGGTCAAATCTGAAAAGAATGAATTTTCGGTCCAAGTTTGGCAGAGATTTGAAAGCAAAATGATTCTCAATCAAGAGCAGGGATGGGTAAAATTCCGATTTGTTCACAGGCGTAAACAGTATGTAGTTCATGGTGTCCGAGGAATAAACTTATATCTTGCTGCTTAACTCTGCAAAATGCGTATTTTTCTGCTCTTTAATCAAGAGGACAAAGGAAGGGAAGATATTTTCCAAATATCAGTCTCGCTCAAAGCATTGGTTTTGCTTAGTTCAAGCGATGGAAGCAAATGAATGGCTTGATATTACTATGGAAGCACATGGGGGAATCAAATGAAGAAGGAACTCGATTATTTTACGATAGGAACGTCTTATGGCGGGAATCAGAGTTGGTTTCTCGATTATTCGATGCATATCGGCGGCTGCGGAGCGATAACGGCTTGTGATTGCTGCATTTATTTTGCAAAGTACATAAATAAACCGAATTTATATCCTTTTGATTCATCCTGTGTGACAAGACGGGATTATTTGAAGTTTGCTCATGTTATGAAGCCATATCTGCGACCGAGGGCAGGTGGAATTAATACGTTGGAATTGTATATTGACGGGTTTTCCAGGTATCTGGCAGATGTCGGGGAGCATGGGCTCGGTTTCGTGCCGCTGGCCGGAAAATTGCCTTATGCGCGGGCGCGTGAGGCGGTCATTCAACAGATTGACCGGGACTATCCGGTTCCGTGTTTGACACTGTATCATCGTAATCCGCAATACCGTGAGTATGTGTGGCACTGGTTTTTGCTGACAGGATATGATGCGGCAAAGGCCGTCGGGGAGAAAGGCCGTGAGTTTCCGGATGGCGGTGAACCGGGCGACATAATGATTAAGGCGGTTACTTACGGGGAGTATGAATGGATTGGATTGAAAGGATTGTGGGATACGGGCTACCAGGAAAAGGGCGGATTGATTTTATTTTCTGATATTTAATTAGATGTCGCCTTTTATAATTATACGAATAATGGAAGGATTCATGAGGTCTGGTTCGAGGACGTGCGGAGCATTCAGACGAAATTCGATTTGATTAAGGAATTCGGGTTGCGCGGCGTAGGGTACTGGCAGCTCATGCGGTTGTTCAGAGTAAACTGGTTTTTAGCAGAAGATAATTTCAGAATTGTTTAATGCGAGTTGATTTTACAAAGGTTATTTAATGAGAAATTTAAAAATAACCAATTATAATGTATTAACTTGATATGATTGATAAAAATTACTAACATATATTTTAAATTATTTATAATCAGTATTTAACAGAACCCGCAGTAATGTTCCTTGCTTTAGCTATGGGAATGTCAGGCGGAAATGGATACGAAATGGTATTACAATATATAGTTCGGTGTAGTATAATAGTTGATATGAAATACATACAGAAGCAATAGTAATGTGGTCTATTCATGCAAATCTCATGTGGTCTGGTATTCAAAATACCGCAGAAAAGTCTTGGTCAACGGCGTGGAAAGGAAACGAATGCCAACGCTATGGACAAATTCGTATTTTGTGTCAATTGTTGGTGGAATTCCATGAGCAGTTCATGAAACGGTACATAGAAAACCGGTAGAGATCATGTAAAATCTGCTTTTGCGGGCAGCGGTCGTTGGAGCAGAAATTCCCCTGCTTTAGCTGCGGGGAGTGTCAACATTTTATACTTTGTGGGAAGGTTCCGTTGGCTGCTCGACTGAGAGATCGAAATTTTCTTCTGTTCGATTATTGCATAGCGATGACACAGGCCGGGAAAACGGATGTAATAAAAGTTGGAATGAAAATGGGAAGAAAAGAAGCATCAGAAGCATCACAGGTCAGAACTGTGCCAAAGCGGCTGCGAAATCAGGCCGGATTTAGGGAATGATATGTCGGAGGCATATAGGCCGGGGTGGGAACGGATTGGGTGCCGGATTCGTATGGAACAGAGGCGGCAGCGGGAACGATGCCTGAGGCGTGTGGATCGGAGACGGTCAGATATGGGAAGGAGATTTTTTATGGCGAAGGAATACAGACCGCTGCCGATTGGCGCAGAGAATTTTAAACGAATGGTTCAGGATGGCTATTACTACGTTGATAAAACGTTGCTGATCAGGGATCTGCTCGATACAAAAGCATTTGTCACGCTGTTTATCAGACCGAGGCGGTTTGGAAAGACGTTGAACATGAGTATGCTGAAATATTTCTTTGAGGACACGGGAAACGAGGCGCTGAATGCGGAGAACCGGGCGCTGTTTGAGGGCCTGAAGATCATGGATGCCGGCGAAGAATATGCGAAGCAGATGCAGCGGTATCCGGTGATCTCGCTGACGTTGAAGTCAGCCAAGCAGGAGAATTTTTCCATGGCGTATGATATGTTGGTCAAAGAGATCGCCAGAGAATTTCACCGCCACGAATTTGTTTTAAATTCCGACAGACTGTCTGAGGCAGAAAAAAAACTCTTTGGTCAGATCAAAGACTGGGAAGCAAAGACTTCACATTATGCGGATGCGCTGCAATTTTTATCAGATTGCCTTTATAAAGTAACTGGCAAGAAAAGTATCGTCCTGATCGATGAATATGATGTTCCATTGGAAAACTCACATTTTCGCGGTTTTTATGACCAGATGATCTCGTTTATCCGTTCGCTGTTCGAATCAGCGCTCAAGACGAACGATAATCTGCATTTTGCGGTGATTACGGGCTGTCTGCGTATCAGTAAGGAGAGCATTTTTACCGGTTTGAACAATTTTCGTGTCGTTTCCATTCTCAATGAAACGTATGGCGAGTATTTCGGCTTCACGCCAAAAGAAGTGGAAACGATGGCCGCGTATTATGGCATGGAAGATCGTATGGACGATATCCGGGACTGGTACGACGGCTATCTTTTTGGAAATTCGGAGGTATACAATCCGTGGAGCGTCGTCAACTTTATGAGCGATCTGCGCGCAAACAAAAACGCTTTTGTCCGGCCTTACTGGGCGAACACGAGTTCCAACGAAATCGTGCGCGATCTGATTCGCAGGGCGGACGGAACTGCGCGTGAAGAACTGGAAGATCTGCTGGCCGGCGGGACGATAGAAAAACCGATTCATGAAGACATCACGTATGAAGAAGTTAGAAGTGCTGAAAACGGGAAAAGGACGGACGAAGAAGACAGCAGGATGGGATTTTCTCCGCAGACCCTTCAGAATAATTTATGGAATTTCCTGTTTTTCACCGGATATCTGAAAAAAGTTTCGGAACGGATGGGAGAGAAACAGAAAGGGGAAGATCCGGATCGAATCTATATGAAATTGACGCTTCCCAACCGCGAGGTGCGTTCGATCTACCGGGATCACATCATGAACTGGTTTGACGAGCAGATCTCAGGCCGGGGGCTTGACAGTCTATATGAGGCGACAAAGAATGGCGATACGGATGCCATGGAAGATGAACTCTGTGAGATTCTGCTCGGAACGATCAGCTATTTCGACAGTCCGGAAGCGTATTATCATGGTTTCATGGCAGGCGTTTATCAGCAGATGAAAAATTACAGAGTTCTGTCGAATATGGAAGTCGGGACAGGACGTCCAGACCTCGCTCTCGTTCCGCCGAGAATGCGCGGAATCTATTTTATCTTTGAGTTTAAGATCGCCAAGGAACTGACGGAATTGGAAAAACGCTGCGAAGAAGCGCTGCGCCAGATTCACGATCAACGATATGTGGAGGGCGCACATGCGCGGGGCTATAAAAATGTTCAGGCGTACGGCATTGCGTTTTGCGGCAAGGAATGTATCGTGCAGAAATACGAAAAACCAGAAGAATAAATGTTCTTTTTATCCTCAAGACAACACTTACCATGATTCCGGATGGAAGGAAGAAATATCACACGCAGAAACGGAGGCGATTTTATGGCGAAGGAATACAGACCGCTGCCGATTGGCACGGAGAATTTTAGAGAAATCATAGAAAACGGATTTTATTATGTTGACAAGACATTGTTGATCAAAGAACTTCTCGACAATTCTTCGAAAGTTACGCTGTTTACCAGACCGAGGCGGTTTGGTAAGACGCTGAATATGAGTATGCTGAAATATTTCTTTGAGGACACGGGAAACGAGGCGCTGAATGCGGAGAACCGGGCGCTGTTTGAGGGCCTGAAGATCATGGATGCCGGCGAAGAATATGCGAAGCAGATGCAGCGGTATCCGGTGATCTCGCTGACGTTGAAGTCAGCCAAGCAGGAGAATTTTTCCATGGCGTATGATATGTTGGTCAAAGAGATCGCCAGAGAATTTCACCGCCACGAATTTGTTTTAAATTCCGACAGACTGTCTGAGGCAGAAAAAAAACTCTTTGGTCAGATCAAAGACTGGGAAGCAAAGACTTCACATTATGCGGATGCGCTGCAATTTTTATCAGATTGCCTTTATAAAGTAACTGGCAAGAAAAGTATCGTCCTGATCGATGAATATGATGTTCCATTGGAAAACTCACATTTTCGCGGTTTTTATGACCAGATGATCTCGTTTATCCGTTCGCTGTTCGAATCAGCGCTCAAGACGAACGATAATCTGCATTTTGCGGTGATTACGGGCTGTCTGCGTATCAGTAAGGAGAGCATTTTTACCGGTTTGAACAATTTTCGTGTCGTTTCCATTCTCAATGAAACGTATGGCGAGTATTTCGGCTTCACGCCAAAAGAAGTGGAAACGATGGCCGCGTATTATGGCATGGAAGATCGTATGGACGATATCCGGGACTGGTACGACGGCTATCTTTTTGGAAATTCGGAGGTATACAATCCGTGGAGCGTCGTCAACTTTATGAGCGATCTGCGCGCAAACAAAAACGCTTTTGTCCGGCCTTACTGGGCGAACACGAGTTCCAACGAAATCGTGCGCGATCTGATTCGCAGGGCGGACGGAACTGCGCGTGAAGAACTGGAAGATCTGCTGGCCGGCGGGACGATAGAAAAACCGATTCATGAAGACATCACGTATGAAGAAGTTAGAAGTGCTGAAAACGGGAAAAGGACGGACGAAGAAGACAGCAGGATGGGATTTTCTCCGCAGACCCTTCAGAATAATTTATGGAATTTCCTGTTTTTCACCGGATATCTGAAAAAAGTTTCGGAACGGATGGGAGAGAAACAGAAAGGGGAAGATCCGGATCGAATCTATATGAAATTAACGCTTCCCAACCGCGAGGTGCGCTCGATCTACCGGGATCACATCATGAACTGGTTTGACGAGCAGGTCATGACGCGCGATTTGAGCTCTTTATACCGTGCGATGCTGACAGGTGACGCGGAAGCGTTTCAAAAAGAACTGACGGTGCTGCTGAAGCAGACGATTAGTTACATGGACAGTCCGGAGGCGTTTTATCACGGCTTTTTAGCGGGTGTTTTAGCGAACATGGCACCTGACTACCGTGTCAAGTCGAACCGTGAATCGGGACGAGGGAGGTATGACCTCTGCGTGTTCCACAGTGTGGATACGGACAAGCCGGCGGCCGTCATCGAACTGAAACTCGCGGAAAGCGTCAGCAAGCGCAGTATGGAGACGGCAGCGCAGATGGCATTGTCGCAGATCACGGAGAAAGACTATCACGAAGAACTGATGATTGAAGGTTACACGGAATGTTGGCATATTGGCATTGCATTTTTCCGGAAGCAGTGTCGTGTGAAGATGGAAAAAGCAGAAATTGAGATGGAATAGCAGGTTTGTTTTGGATGATTAAAACCGGGGATACAGGAGGCAAAAATCGGCAGAATGTGTGTATTGCTGGCTCGCAGAGTGCTGGGATATGATACGCTGCCGTTTTTGTTATGCGCTCTGGTGGAACGCATAAAGCCGGCCTGCAAGGAAGAGGCCGCACAGGGCGCAGAAAACGGCGGCTATGGAAATCGAAAGACACTATAAGTGCTAATACTTATCGAGGTTAATCGGGGTTAAAGGCCGGAAGCGTAAGCCGTGACTGCGGCTCGGCAGATACAAGCCATGTACCTTTAGGGTGCGTGATAGTTGACGGAATCAGATGATGGCATCTGCGTTCATGATATGGTCAGTCATAAAAACACAAAGGTCGATGGTGAGATATTGATTGGGGCATCGAATGATGTAATATTATCATTTAGCATATCTGATTACGAATATAAAATTATTAAGCAGTGATCGGAGTTGCTTGAGAATAGCTTCAAAGGCAAAATTGTCAGATCGCCTGAACATGTTTGTTAGAGAATGAGGGCCGGGGCGTCGATTCATCCTGTCGGCCGCTCTTTGGGTTGAAAAGTAGGATGCGCGATGAAAGACCGAATGTGTATGAAGGCGCATGGATAAGTGATAAAGACCGGAGTTGTACCTATTTTTCAGGGTCAGGCAATATGCGACATTTTCTTTCATAAAATACTATCAGCAGATAATCCGCAGGGAGCGCGCGGTCCGGCCGGATTCTGCGGAGTTTACCGTGATAATTTGTTTTTAGTAAAGCATATTTATGCGGAAAGGAAGAAAACATGGGGCTGTCTATCTTGCTTTCCACTCTGTTCCTCAGTTACCCGCTGATCTTTATGCCGTTTTATATTTCGGAAGGAAAATCTTTTCCGAAGCCGCTGAGTTCCGAGGAAGAAGCGGACGGTATCCGAAGGATGGAAACGGGCACTGAAAAAGAGCGTCTTGAGGCGAAAAATGCGCTGATCGAGCACAATCTCAGACTGGTGGCTCATATCCGCGAAAAAGTATTCGAATACGGGCATTGATGCCGACGACATCATTTTTATCGGGGCAATCAGCCTGATTAAAGCCATCGACACTTATAAATCCGGTCGGAGTGTGCGCTTGGGGACGTATGCGGCCAGATGCGTGGAAAACGAGATTCTGATGTATCTGCGTAAGTCGAAAAAGGAGCGGGCCGAAATTTCAATTAACGAGCCGCTAGGCGCAGATAAGGAAGGCAATGAGATCAGTTTTAATGATATTTTGGGCACCGACGGCAGCGAGATTTATGAGAGACTGGAAAATAATATCCAATTAAAACATCTTTATGCCTCGCTGAAGTCCAGACTTCGGGAACGGGAGCGTATCGTTCTGATTAAGCGGTATGGCCTGTTTAATCAGGAGGAAATGACTCAGCAGGAAGTAGCCGACGAGCTTCATATCAGCCGTTCTTATGTATCGCGTATTGAAAAAAAGGCCATCGGCAAGCTGCGGGAGTGTTTTGATTCGCTTGAATGAAGATAAGGCGCTGATATTTATTTTTAATTTTGTTGTAAGTGTTTATCTTGATTATCAGGGATGATATAATAACTCTATCAATTACAGTAACGGCGGCAGGAATATGCAGTCGGTACGGGTCTTTAATCAACAGGAGAGAATCAAGATGAAACAGAAACGAAAATTCAAAAGAATTCTGGCTGCGGTAATGGCATCAGTCGTTTTGTGCGCTGTTCCGGTGACGGCATCGGCGGATCAGGATACGACGACGCTTGAAACAGCGTACAAGGATATCGGCGCCAATACGGAAATTTACGCGGTGTCGCAGACGGCGGGCGGCGATTATAAGTATTACGGCGCTAAATGGGAGCCTCAAAATGGCGTTTATTACGGCAGAGTATTGCTGGAAGGCCAGGTGAACGGTGGCTGGGGTACTCTTAATGATTCAAGTCTGGCAGGGGAGTCGGCTGTGTCGTTCTATTTTGACATGACGGGTGATTACAGCCTGGAGTACTGGTCGTATCTTTACGGAAAGGTGATCGAGGACGGGCAGCACGCATTTCTCGTGAACTTGAATTATACGAACGAAGGCAATGACTGTGCGCCGATTACAGCCGGCGCCTATGATGCGCGGTTAATTGAAATGTTTTCTTATCTAAACACGCTGTCGTGTCCGATTTTTCTGCGCGTAGGCGGTGAAGTGACTGTTTGGACGACCATGCCGGAAGGCGCTGCATTTATTGCTTCTTATCAGCATATCGCGTCTTTGGCGCGCCAGTATGCGCCGAATGTTGCACTCGTTTATTCACCGAATTTTTCTGGAGAGAAAGGTGTGGATATGGAAACCTTTTATCCGGGCGATGCGTATGTAGACTGGATCGGAACATCCCTTTATTATAACAAACTGGCGATTAACGGGGACACGGCTCACGACGCATTTTACGGAGTCGGCACTTACGGCGATCCGATGCTGAATATTCAGCAGACGATCAATCTGTCAAACCGCCACAGCAAGCCGGTCATCGTGACTGAGGGCGGCTCCGCTTATGTCAATCTGGGCAATGACACGTCGGCTTTCGCCCAGGAACGTGTCCAGAAGGCATATTCTTTTCTGACGATGGTTTATCCGCAGATTAAATGCATGATTTACTCCGATACGAATTTCGGAGACACGCTGACACAGTACAGTCTTTACGGAAACGACGCGGTGACGACGGCTTATAATCAGGGCATCATGAGTAATCCGACGCTTCTCAGCTCGTGTAACGGCACAGCTTCTTATTATACGAAGCTTTCCGCATATCCGCAGGAATGGAGCGGCAGCGTCCGGCTCAGCGCTTATACGTATTCTGCAGATAAGCTGACGGCCAACTGGTTTATCGACGGTAATTGGGCGGCGACGGCGGTTGATTATCCTTATTCTTATACGGTGAATGCAGATGCGCTGCCGGCGGGCCAGCATACTGTGGCTGTAAAATTCAGCAACGGACAGGAGAAAACGTATTCGTTCAGTACGAAATCGCTGACGGCCGTACCAACCAGCAATCCACTGCTTCTTGATGGCGTCCGGCAGGATTTGTCGGTTTATGTAATCGGCGGGAATAATTATTTTAAGCTGCGGGATGTCGCTATGCTGCTTAATGGCAGCGCGAAACAGTTTTCTGTGGATTACGACGATGCAACGAAAAGCGTGACGCTGGCTACGGGAAAGCCGTATGTGCCGGACGGTTCGGAACGGAAGCCGTCATCTCAGGAGGACAGGATTGAGGCTCTCGAAAGCTGGAATACTGTTTACCTTAACGGCGTTCCCAAGGAGTTTACCGCGTATGTAATAAATGGAAATAATTATTTCAAACTTCGGGATCTGGGTGAAGCGCTTGATTTTTATGTCGAGTATGATGCAGCATCGAAAAGTGTGTTGATTTCAGGAAAACAGGGATATCCGCCGCAGAACTGAGTTCTGATAGTTACAGGAGTTGGCGGCCGTGTGCGTTTCTGGATTCAGAAACGCACACGGCCGCTTTGCGGATTATGTACGGGTTGTATCAATTTTAAAATAATTAAAATAACAGGGATAAACAAAAATCCGGTCTGTGAACGGCAGTAAACCTGCTATCTGACGCTTGCTAAACGGTGGGTCGAATAAAGAAATAGAGAAACAGAAATCCGGTCTGTGAACGGCAGTAAACCTGCTATCTGACGCTTGCTAAACGGTGG
>CAYTKT010000027.1:0-10490 GCA_964438605.1 uncultured Oscillospiraceae bacterium | reverse complement strand
AAATCCGGTCTGTGAACGGCAGTAAACCTGCTATCTGACGCTTGCTAAACGGTGGGTCGAATAAAAGAAATAGAGAAACAGAAATCCGATCTGTGAACGGTGATAAACGACAGATAGCGAATTTCGGATGGACAAATTATATGTTGTGATTTAACTTTGTAAAATATTTGTTTTGCTCATCTCTGAATAATCAATGTGGTGATGCAGAATTGCTTTGCAAAAATAATTTTATGATGCTGGAGTTTCAAAAGCGCTGCGCACCAGCCGGACACAATATGTATTTGGAAAATAAGCTTGCAAAACACATATTGTGCCGCTTTTGCCGCACAGGAGCTTTAGATTTTAGCATCATTTTGTAAAAACTTATAAAAACAAGTGGGATGTTAAAATCTGTAAAGATATATTTTACTAAATTTTGATGTATTTTATATGATGTAATAAGTTAGATTTTGTATCTTGTAATTGTTTTCCAATTTAATGGAAATCCCATAAAATCGAGAAGCTGTGGTTCACTGATTCGGTTGCTCTGCTTCAGATATTTTTCAATCAATCTGGATAATTTTCGCTTAAATATCAGAAAATCCTGCTTCGGCAGGAGATAACGGAAGGTGATCACGATACTGAACAGATCTTTTTTGCCGCAGACGTACTGCGCACCGTTCTGCGGTATTTTTAATTTGTGATGAAGCAGCGTGTTGGGAATCTCCGAGTAAACCTTTTTTGTGAACAGACGCTCGTTGTGAGCGCAGACATTCCGGTAAAGAACGAGAACTTTCAGGTAACGGTTTAACTGGCGTTCATTGACATTGACGAGTTGGCGGCTGATTTTGCTCTGAATCTTGTCCGGCAGGAAAGAATAAATTTTTGAAAGCTGGCCGAAAGTCAATGCATTCATCAGTGACCAAAGCGGAACGTTCTGATAAACGCGTCTCTGATAGGCGAGATAGTCGTATTTTTTATTTTTATTGGCCAGCCTGTCGAGAGTCTTAAGCAGATTTTCGAGTTCCCGGCGTCTTTTTCCTGCGCAGTAAGTGTAATTATCGATATTCAGATATTCGCTTTGAAGTTCCCCGTATTCTTCACAAAAAGCGTAGGAAATCAGACTGCGCATCTTTTTTTCGATCTGGCAGAGATATTTAAAGGTCAGATCACGAAGCTGGTCGTCAAACTGGTAGAGGGCGTAAATATCCTCAAATGTGGTGTCAGCAAGATAAATTCTCGTCATCGGGTCACGGAAGGGTTCCTTATATCCGCTGATCAGTGTAAAATATCCGAGTTCCTGCAGTTTTTGAGCGGCGAATTCGGGGTTATTTATAATGAGATGTTTTTCTTTTGTCAATTTTTCGAGTTGCTGCTCGTATGTTAGAAAGGGTTTTGTCATTTTGATCTCCTGCAGGTATTAAAAAACCTGCCGGGCAAAAAATGTCCGGAAACACAAAAAGGAGGGCCCTCAGGTCCTCCCCCGGTCTCAGTCCTCACGAGTATCTGAAACCTAATCGGTGAATATATTCTACATCAGGAACTGCATTGTGTCAAGCAATAATTTCTGTGTAGTTGACCGGCCGATGATATTTTATGTGATTTTCAGAAAAAATATTCGTCTAATGAAAAATTTTCAGAAAAAATTATTGAAACAAGGGAAAATAATCGGAATTTTGGAAAAGTTTTTTGAAGAATGTTTGAGCAAGGCAAATTGAGAGCATGATAACAAGTGCGGGTAAATGTTTGATATTCGGCATTTTGCAGCAATCGGGGCAGATGAAGACAGATGGAACGACAGATATCTGTTGTTTTGCGAGGAGCGTCAGGCAGGAAAATGCAGAAATGTGAGAAGCTGAGCGTCAGATGCCTGCCATTTTTGCAGCGGTGCGGGATGGATGCCGTTAAAATCGGAGATGACGGGATTTGGTGCGCGTGAAACGCATATATATAAAGAAGGAATTACACGCACAGAAAGCTGTGATGGGGATTTACGTCGAAAATATGAAGAAAATCTGAAAATCCTATTAAGTTTATTGTTTCCGCTATTAAATGGTGTTAAAATTAGTATGACTGTCCGGGAAATTGATTCGTAAGATTTTTTCATCAAGAGCAGGAAAGGAAGAGGTAATGAAGAAACGCATCATTCTCGCTTCAAAGTCACCGAGACGTTCAGATATCCTGTCGGCCCATGGCATTGAATTTACAGTGCTTACGGCTGATGTGGACGAGACTGTCGAGGACGGTACCGATCCGAAGACCGCATGTATGTATCTGGCGCTGAAAAAAGCGCTGGCAGTTCGCCAGATGGTTTCGGAGGGGCTGATTATCGCAGCGGATACTATTGTCGTGTACGGTGACAAAATCATAGGGAAACCGGCGAATGATGAAGATGCGTTTCGAACTCTGAGGATGCTGAAAAACGATGTTCATTCCGTTATGACAGGCGTTGCCGTCTGCGATGCCGAATGTGAAAACACGAGTGTATTCTGTGGAGAGACACGCGTGTTTTTCAGTGATTATACGGATCAGGACATTCGTGCGTATATCGCCACCGGCGAACCTGCGGATAAGGCGGGGTCTTACGCAATCCAGGGCAGATGGGCTGAACATGTCGAAAAAATAGAGGGCGAATATTCCAACGTCGTAGGGCTTCCCTGGAAGCTCCTTTCAGAGGAACTGCACAGATTCTGAAGAAAAGGGGCAGGGTCATTTGCAGCCGTCTCTCATCCTTGCCAAGGAGAGACGCTGCGTTTCCGTATGTTTCCGCAAGTTTGAACACGCCGCGCCGAAGCATGAGGGATGCGCGTTTCGTTTGAGGAGCGGGCGCACCGTGTGACACGCAGAACTGATGCACAAAGCTGACGCGTCGCGTTAAGGCATAAAAAGATGCGCGTTTGAATTTCATCAGGCGCACAGCACGCAGATAGGAAAGAACGCGCATCGGAGGCGAGCGGGAACCGGGTAAAAAGGAGAACGCGTAAAAAAATGAATTATACCTCTATTAAAGACCTTCCGGCAGAAGAACGTCCGAGAGAACGCCTTTTGAGGCAGGGCGCATCGTCCCTGTCGAATGCCGAACTGATTGCCGTCCTTCTCGGAGGCGGCACGGCCGGTCTGTCAGCCGTCGGCCTTGCGGAAAAAATTCTGGCCGCTGATGAGAGCGGCATCCGTATACTGAACGACTGTGTGCCGGAAGAATTATATAAAATAGAAGGCGTCGGGCCTGCGAGAGCGGCATGTCTGATGGCGGCCGCAGAACTCGGCCGCAGGCTTCACGGGGCGCCGAAGCAGGACCGCGTCAGCATTTCTTCGCCTGAAAAGACCGCTGCGCTTTTTATGAGTGAAATGCGGTATCAGAAAAAGGAAATGTTTAAGGTACTGCTTCTCAATACGAAAAACGAGATTATTGGAACGGACGACGTTTCCGTGGGCTCGCTGGCAAGTTCCCCGGCGCATCCGAGAGAGGTCTTTGCAAAGGCGCTTCGAAGGAGCGCGGCGAACGTCATTCTCGTTCATAATCATCCGAGCGGCAATCCTCAGCCAAGCAGGGAAGATATTCTTCTGACAGAGCGTCTCGCGAAAGCGGGCGAACTGCTGGGAATCAAAGTTCTCGACCATATCATCATCGGGGACGGCGAATTTACGAGTCTTTTCGAAGCGGGGCAGATGAGCTGGAAATTACATACAGATCAGATATAAGAACAAGCACAAACTGTGCGAAAAGCAAAGCACAAAGGAGAATAAGCTATTATGGGACTGGGCATTTTTAAGCAGGACATCGGTATTGACCTGGGTACCGCAAATACACTCGTATACATCAAAGGCAAAGGCATCGTTTTAGATGAAGCCTCTGTGATCGCATATAATAAAAATACGAAGTCGGTCATCGCCGTGGGCAACGAGGCAAAAAATATGATCGGTGCGGCACCGCCTCATATTCAGGTGGTCAGACCGCTGCAGGACGGTGTTATTTCCGATTTCGGAATGACAAGCCTGATGCTTAAGTCCTTTATTCAGAGAGTGATTTCCACTTCGTCGTTCTTTACGTCCGTCCGCGTCGTCATCGGAGTTCCGTCAGGCGTCACCGAGGTGGAAAAGAGAGCGGTCGAGGAAGTGACACGCCAGCTGGGCGCCAAAGAGGTTTTCATTATGGAGGAACCTATGGCGGCAGCTATCGGCGTCGGCCTTCAGGTGGATTCTTCCACGGGATGTATGATTACTGACATCGGCGGCGGCACTTCGGATATTGCTATTATTTCTCTGGGCGGCATCGTCACGAGTACGTCTCTGCGCATGGCGGGCGATAAAATGAACGAGTTTATCGTCAACCATATCAGAAAGGTTTACGGACTTCTGATCGGTGAAAAAATGGCAGAAAAGGCTAAAATTGCGATCGGCTGCGCATTTATCGACGAAAGCGACCCGGACTGGGTGCTGCGCGCTAATATCAGCGGGCGTGATTTGGCCACGGGCCTGCCGAAGACGATTGAAATTTCATCAATAGACATCTGCACAGCTCTGGAAGAATCTGTAATGGAAATTATCGACGGTATTCGGGCTACGCTGGAAAATGCACCGCCTGAACTGGCTGCTGATATTATCAATACTGGCATGGTTATGGCCGGCGGCGGTTCGTTGCTGAGAGGTCTTGACGTTCTGATTGAGGAGGAAACGGGCATCACTACGGTTATCGCGGAAAATGCGTCGGAGGCCGTAGCTATGGGTACCGGCTTGAGTCTTCAGGATATGGAGACGATTATGACACACGTCAGGGCGAAAAACCCATATGCCAATGTGAGTTCCAACAGCAATAATTTTTAATCTTTTGTATGACTTATCATTAATTGGCCGGCCGGTTCTGCGGCGTTTATGCCCGGTGCCGGCGGCCGTTCCTGCATCATCAGACACAGGAGTGTTTCTATGAACTGGATAAAAACCCATATAAAACTGGTCTTTCTTGTGATCGTCATCATTTTTCTGGTGACGATTATTGTCATATCATCTTATTATCCGGGACAAATTTCCTTTCCGGGACAGGTCCTTCAGACGGTGGTGTCTTACGCGGAGGAACCGTTGACAGACGCCAGCAGCGGGCTTCGCAGCGGAATCAGCGGAATTTTCAGTTTCCGCAGGCTGCAGCGGGAAAATTACGAGCTGCGTAAGGAAAATGAAGAACTCAAAGAGCAGCTGACTCAGGCGCAGCTGTCGCAGCAGAAGCTGGATCAACTGAATGAGCTGGCGCAGAGTTTGAATTATGCCGCTTATGATGACGCTTATGCGAAGGTGACGGCTGACGTAATCGCAACGGACAGCTCTGATATATTTAACGTATTTACTGTTAATGCCGGAAAAGACGAGGGCGTTGGCGCAGGCGATATCGTCATAAATGAGGATGGACTTGTGGGTAAGATCATAACCGTGGGAGGGAACTGGTCGAAAGTCATGAGCATTGTGGACGCGAGTGACTCCGTCAGTTTTACGCTGCTGCGCGATACCGACGTTGTCGGCGTCCTTTCGGGCGATGGAGAGGGCGAACTTTCCGGATACCTTTTCGATGAACAGAAGTCGCTGAACAAAGGCGATATTCTGATCACGTCGGGAATGGGCCTTTATCCGTCGGGTATTACTATCGGAACTGTGACCTCTGTGAAGTTTGATGAAGGAACCCAGGAAAAGCAGATCGTCGTCAAATCCGCCGTGAATTTCCGGGCGATCCATACAGTGACTGTGCTGTGTGGCGCGGATCGGAGCTGAATATGGAAAAACTGAAGTTGTTTTTGATTTATTTGGCCGCTTTTCTGCTTCAGGGGACAGTGCTCAACGCCGTGGCAGTGTTTGGCGTGACACCGAATATTCTGCTGGTACTGACGATCGTTTATACTTTCTTTTTTAAAGATTTTCAGGGATTGACGTTGAGCGTGATCTTCGGAATCCTGCAGGATGTATTTTTCGGCCAGATTATCGGCGTTTCGGCGCTGATTTATCTCGCTGTGGGAATGTTGTTGAAATTCTGGCGGAACGTGTATCGTGACAATAAGATTCTGCTGCTGGTAATTACAGTGATCTGCACGGCGGGCTACGCGCTTTTGGAATGTGGCATTTACATGATGATGCAGCAGCGGAGCATCAGTCTTTTGTATGTGATGAAACGCGTGCCTCTGTCTGTCGTGTGGAATTACATCGTCTTGCTGGCCGTTTTGCCGCTGGCAAGAAAAAGGGAAGGATTTAAGGTGTAAAAGTCTGCCTGTAACTATAACAGGAGTCTATGGTTGTAGCCACGGGCAGGAAAGCCGATATGGTTCTGTTTTGCAGCGGCATGGCCGTCACGGATTTACAAAATTACGAAGGCGTGAGAGCGCGAGAATGTGAAAATGTAATGGCGTCAAAGATAGGAACGGTTTGCGAAAGAGCCGGTGCGTGCGGATGATGCGTCGGCGTGTGCGGAGTATCGCAGGTGGAAACATAGGACGATACCTGCTGGACTGTGGATGGACTGGAATTCCGAGGTGAATTTATGAAAATGTGGTTGAAGGACGGGCGGAATCAGATCAAAGTTTTTTTCTTTGCTCTGTTGCTGCTGCTTGTGGCAAGACTTTTTTATATGACGGTGGTTCAGGGCCAGATATGGGATCAGCGGGCACAGGAACTGATCACAAAGACTGTTTATACCTCGGCGCCCCGCGGCGAAATTCGCGACAGGTACGGCAGATTGCTGGCGGGCAATCAGATCAGTTATGCTGTAAATTTAGTGGCTGCTGAGGTGGAAGAAGAAAATATTAATACTGTGGCGCTGAATCTTCTGACGCTTCTGGAGAATAACGGCGAAACGTATAACGATGACTTCCCGATTATTCTGAACGATGACGGAAGTTTCTATTTTTCGTATGACATGGAGGTGGAGGAGTGGCTGGAGTCCCAGGACTTGGATGCCGGTCTTTCCGCAACCGACGCATTTGCGGAACTTTGCAGCCGGGAAGGAATCGACAGCAGCATGGATATTTATGATGCTCAGTCTATTTTGCAGAATACTTATAGTATTTATCCGCCGATTTCCGTCCGGAAGATGGAGTATACACAGATTTTAGAAAAAAAATCATTTCTTCAGAGTTTTTACTTTGATGAAGATTTGACGGCTGAAGAAGCATTCAGGAAATTGAGGGCAAAATATGAAATTGATGAGAGTTATACCGACGCAGAGGCACGCAAAATTCTGATTATCCGAAATGAACTGAAAAGTCTCGGATTCCAGAGTTATCTGCCGGCTGAGGTGGCGACCGGCGTCAGTGAGCAGACGATTGTGACGCTTGAGGAGAAATCATACCTGTATCCTGGGGTTGAAATTGCCAGAGAGTATGTCAGAACGTATCCAAACGGCAATACAGCCTGTCATATTCTTGGATATCTGGGGAAAATTTCAGAATCACAAAAGGAAGAATATGTGGCCAAGGGATACACGTCGACGGATCTGATCGGTCAGGAGGGGATTGAAAGTTATTATGAGCCGGTTCTGAAAGGACGTGACGGCGAGCGTCAGATACACGTAAATAACCTGGGACAACAGGTAGATATAATCAGCGAGACAAATGCTGTGCCTGGCGATGACGTTTATCTGACGATAGATCTGGAACTCCAAAAGACGGCGGAAGAAGCGCTCGAACAGGCGCTGCAGAAGATACGCACAGGCGGAACTTTCGTCAGCAAATACGGCAATTTTGGTTACAGTCACGCTTACAAAAATGCGAAGGTAGGAGCCGCCGTTGCAGTTGATGTTAAGAGCGGCGAAGTTCTGGCGCTGGCCAGCTGTCCGGGATATGATCCGAATCTGTTTTCCACGGGTATTTCCTCGGAAAACTGGCAGCTTCTCCAAGGCGAAAATCCGAGAGATCCGTTGTCGCCGCTGCCGCTGTATAATGTTGCGACGATGGCGTCTATTCAGCCGGGTTCCACGTTTAAGCCGGTGACAGCTCTGGCAGGGCTGAATGCGGGATGGGATCCGAACAGACAGCTTTACGATGCCGGCGCTATTATGATGGGCGGCAAGAGTTTTGGATGCTGGATTTGGAATCAGAGCAAGGGTAGACACGGTTCTCTCGATATACGACGTGCCCTTGAGGTATCCTGCAACTATTTCTTTTATGATCTTGGTTCCGGATACGACTGGAGTGCCAGACGCAGTCTCGGCATCGGCATGGGACCGGAAAAGGTCATGGAATATGCCCAGAGACTGGGGCTTGGTCAGAAGACGAATATCGAGCTTGCGGAGGCGGCTGTCGGCGTTCCTTCGGAAGCATCAAAAGTTGCCAGTCTGAAGGGTTTGCTTAAAAATATGCTGATTGCAAAGTCTTCGCAGTTCTTTACGGCGGAAATCTGTGATGACGGTCAGGCTCTTGAGGAGGAGATCAATCAGATCGTCAGCTGGGTCGGCGAGGATTTGAGCCGGAAGGAACTCTACCAGAGGCTTAGCCAGCTTCATATCATAGACAGTGAGCTCAACAGCCTGACGGACAGCATACGGAACGACTATTTCTCTGCGGCAAAATGGACGGACGGCGACGCATTTAACCTGGCTATCGGACAGGGAGAAAACGCTTATACGCCGATCCAGATGGCACGCTATGTTGCAACTGTTGCAAATAACGGCACGAGGTATGATCTGACGCTGACCAAAGCAGTTTCAGGCCAGTCAGCGCCTGTGGAGCCGGTTGGCACGGAGGTTGAGAATACAAACGAGGACGCTTATCAGATAGTACGGGAGGGAATGTACCGCGTAGCCAACGGCTCCAGCGGTTCCGCGAGATCTATATTTTCCAGGTTCCCTTACAAGGTGGGCGCAAAGACGGGAAGCGCCCAGAAATCAGGAAAAGTGAATCCGCCTGACGAAGTAGAGTATATCAAATCGCATCTTGGGAGAATTGCTCCGGGCCTCACGTTTGAGGAAGTCGAGACCGAAATGCATAGAATTCTGACGGAGGAATCGAATATATTTAAATCGGAGAGTTCCGCAGTGCGGCAGGCCGTTGTCAATCTTTCCGGCGTGTCAACAGACCGGATCGACGCATATAAGAGCGGATATGACGCTTTCGCGTGGTTTGTTTCCTTTGCACCGATGGATGATCCGCAGATTGCTGTGGCAGTTCTGATTTTCCAGGGCGGAACGGGCAGTTACGCGGGTCCGGTGGCACGTGAAATCATCGGGAAATATATGGAGCTTCAGGAGACGTATTCAGATCATACGTCGGGGACAGCGCTGGAAAGTTAGAGTATTGAAAGCAGGAAGTCCATCGGTTTTAGTTAACGGGCAGTTCGCAATAGCTGAAGAAGCGGCGCGGCGGATGCGTGCCGGAGAGCTTTTCAAACAGCAATCGCACTGTGGAACTTGGACGTTTTGAAAAAACAGAGATGTACGTTTAAATCGCAGACGAGCGAAATTTCGGAATCAGACAGGAGAACTGAAAAAATGGGGAAAGTAACAGTGATCGTCTCAGGCAGGGGCGGCGCGGGAAAAACGATGTTCGCCGTAAATCTGGCGTCATGTCTCGCAATGCAAGGAGGCAGAGTGCTGCTGATCGATATGAACAGCGGCTGCCGCAATCTCGATCTTTGTCTCGGACTTGAAAGTCAGGTGGTATATGATCTAGGAGATATTGTAAATGGAATCTGTACGATTAAGAAAGCGCTGGTACGAGACGGCAGATTCCAGTCGCTTTATCTGCTTTCGGCGTCCCAAAACAGTGAAAAGGCGCTGATTCGTCCGGCTCATATGAAAAAGCTTTGTGAAAAGCTGAAGGTAAAATTTGACCATATTATTATCGATACGCCTTACAGCATAGCCCCGGAATGGGCGTCGGCTGTTTCCTCGGCCGATTTGGCCGTTCTGCTGACGACGCAGGAGTATGTATCTCTCAGGGATTCCGATTCTCTGCACCGGCGTCTTTTGGACATCGGTGTTCCGCGCATCTTTGTACTTATCAATCGGGTACGTGCAGAATATGAGCATAATTCGTCTTTTCCGTCGATTTCGAAAATTGCGGCAGAACTCAGGATGCCTGTGGCCGGCATTATTCAGGAGGACGAGAATATTCATGTGGCAATGAACAGCGGCATTCCGGTAGTCTGCAAAAAGGATTCATATATTTCAAAGAATTTCGTAAAGATCGCAGGGCGGATGTTTGCTGATATGGAAACGACGTGCGCCGCACCGGGCGCTGAGCAGGATTGAGACAGCTTTACGATCAGAAGATGCGTGATTTGCATTGAATCGTTTGCAGCAGACGAATGCGGATATAAAAGCGGGGATGGCAAAGCGGAAGGGCGGCATAAGGGACAGCCAAAGGCCGAACAAAGTATCGAAAAGAACATACTGAAAAAGGTGACGGAGGCGATTTTATGACGGCAAAATACAGGCCGCTGCCGATTGGCATGGAGGATTTTAAAGAAATCATAGAAAAAGAACTTTATTATGTTGACAAGACATTGTTGATCAAAGAGCTTCTTGACAATTCCTCGAA
>CAYTKT010000026.1:0-28630 GCA_964438605.1 uncultured Oscillospiraceae bacterium | reverse complement strand
AGCGTCTGCCTTACAAGCAGGATGTCATAGGTTCGAGCCCTATAACGCCCACCATAATTTTAAGATCTGGACAACTGGATAGCAGGTGGTTTTAATCGGTTCACAGGTTTTCCTGCGGATTTTTTTATCACTTGGCATCAGATTTCGGATGGACAGATCGATATGCGGTCCGGTAGTTCAGTTGGTTAGAATGCCAGCCTGTCACGCTGGAGGTCGACGGTTCGAGCCCGTTCCGGATCGCCAATTTTATATTTTGTTTATTATCATGTGCGGAAGTGGCTCAGGGGTAGAGCATCGCCTTGCCAAGGCGAGGGTCGCGAGTTCGAATCTCGTCTTCCGCTCCATTTGCCCAGATAGCTCAGTCGGTAGAGCAGGGGACTGAAAATCCCCGTGTCCTTGGTTCGATTCCGAGTCTGGGCACCAGTGGAAATAGGAGATGTTTAGAAACAGTCTGTTTTTAAACATCTTTTTTTGTTGATTTTCGCAGCGGCATCGACTGCGTTGATTCCCTTGATTTTGCCGGTTTCATCGGTTGTGTTGATTTTGGCGGCTGCGTATTTTGCCGGTTTTGCTGCTTTTGCAGATCTTATCGGTTTTGTTGGCCTTGCGGGTTTTGCCGGGGTTTGAATATGAATGGAAACGAATACAGGGATAAAATGAAAAAATGTGCTGCTTCGGATGAGTGGCAGGAAGATAAAGAAAATATCAATGAAATAAAACGGACGTGGCTTGAAAAGCGGAGAATGGAGGCCGGAAAAACTGTAGAAGGCCCTGGAGAAAATATTGGAACTCAGGCGAAAATGCTGTTAGTAAACAGGCGACAGACGTTGAACGAGGACACGGAGGAAGAGCAGAGCGGAAAGGTTTCTGCAAATCAGGCAAAGATGCCGTTGGCGGACAGGCTGCTGGCATATGTCGGTGAGGCGCGGGACAGGCTTCATGTTCCGGGACACAAAGGCAACAGCGCGGCTGAAACGGCGCGTGAGCTGGAGGCGCTGTTTTCGGAGCGGACGCTGAAAGCGGATATTACTGAGATCGACGGATTTGATGATTTTCACTGTCCGGAAGGGATCATTGATGAGGCACAGGGACTGGCAGCCAGACTTTTCGGAGCGGATGAATCGTTTTTTCTCGTAAATGGCACGACGTCCGGGATGATGGCGGCGGTTGCAGCAACGGCATGGGAAGGCGCTCCGATTCTCGTAAGCCGTGACTGTCACAAGTCGGTGATGCGAGGGCTGATCCTAAGCGGGGCGATGCCGGTTTATCTACAGAATTCTTTTGACGGAAAGCTGGGAATCCCGACGGGCGTCAGCGTGGAATCGGTGCGTACGGCGCTCCAAAAAAATCCGGGAATCCGCGGGATTGTGCTGACAAATCCGTCATATTACGGAACGTACAGCAGGCTGGCCGAAATCGTGAAAATCTGTCATTCCTGTGGCGTGGTAGTTATTGCGGACGAAGCACACGGAGCGCAGCTTCGTTTTACCGCTCAAGATGGAATTCCCGATGCTATGACGGCCGGATGCGATATTTCTGTTCAAAGCACACACAAAATGCTCGGAAGTCTGACACAAAGCTCGATGCTTCATGTCAGAGGGAATCTCGTTGACAGAGAACGCCTGAGAGCTCATGTGAGTTTATTGAACAGCACAAGTCCGTCGTATCTGCTGATGGCATCTCTCGATGCGGTGCGCTGCGCTATGGCACGGTCGGGGAACGCTGTCTGGAAGAACATTCTTGAAATGGTGAAGGTAGCCGCGGAGCAGATTGGAGAAATCGACGGGATTGACTGTATCACGTCTTATAATGATGCGGAAGGCGCAAGGTCGGCAATTGAGGGATCGAGGCTGCTGATTTCAGCGCTTGGCACCGGAATCAGCGGTAGGCAGCTG
Source organism: uncultured Oscillospiraceae bacterium (assembly GCA_964438605.1). Classification (GTDB taxonomy): domain Bacteria; phylum Bacillota; class Clostridia; order Peptostreptococcales; family Anaerovoracaceae; genus Alangreenwoodia. The sequence goes on along the minus strand of CAYTKT010000026.1, from coordinate 26,735 downwards.
GCACATCTGTTGTCGCGTGATTACGGGATAGATGTTGAATTTGCTGATGAACGGTATGTTCTCGCTGTTGCGGGAAGCGGAACGCGCAGACGGGATTTTGATCGGCTTGCCAAAGCGCTTCGTTCGATTGCGAACGAAGCGCTTTGGCGGGATCGGGAAAATGGAAGTGGCCGACAAGGCGGACAGAGACCGGAAAAAATCCGAGAAGATGAAGATAATATCAATTCGGATGAAAAGACTGATAAAATGAAGGAAAAGGAACGAACTGAAAATTATCAATTCCAGCCTGTACCTGAATTTGTTCACAGGTCGGCGATGACGCCGAGACAGGCGTTTTACGGTTCACAGGAGGAAATTCTGTTAAGCGAGGCGGCAGGCCGGACGGCGGCGCGTGAAGCAGCCGTTTATCCGCCGGGGATTCCTGTTTTGTATCCCGGTGAGGAGATCACACCGCAGATTCGCGATTATCTGCTGTCAGCGTCCCGCAAGCATCATATTCACGGACTTATTCGAAGCGATGACGGACAGATCAGAATTCGTGTTGTGGCGGAACGGGAAAATGAGATGCTGTTCGGAATGTATTTTTAGGGGAAGGAAAGAAATGGCACAGTTATTTTTCAGATACAGCACGATGAATGCCGGAAAGAGCATCGAGCTGATTAAGGTGGCATATAATTATGAGGAACGCGGAAAGCACGTCCTTGTTCTGACTTCAGGACTTGACGACAGATATGGCGTCGGCGTGGTGCGTTCAAGGATTGGACTGTCGCGGCCGGCGATTCCTGTATATGACGATACGAATCTGCTCAATATTTATATGGAAGCCAGCGCACAGCATGAAATCGCCTGTGTTCTCGTCGATGAGGCGCAGTTTTTAAAGAAACACCATGTGCAGGAATTGGTGGAAATCGTTGATAGCTGTGAGTGTCCCGTTATGTGTTACGGGTTAAAGAATGATTTTCGCAACGAACTGTTTGAAGGGTCCTATTATCTGCTGGTTTATGCGGATAAGATCGAGGAGATCAAGACGATCTGCTGGTGCGGGCGCAAGGCAAATATGGTGGCGCGCATCGTCGACGGGAAGGTCGTCAGAAGCGGCGAGCAGATTGAAATCGGTGGAAATAATATGTATGTTTCGCTTTGTCGAAAGCATTATAACGACGGACGGTTTGAAAGCGATTCATAGATTGCTGAAGCGGGAAATTGTAAATGTATATTGTGAATTTATGAAGTGAAAAGGGCAAAGTTACGGGGCGGGAACTTGTGGAGCGAAACACGCAGAGCGTCGGTGTGAACCTGTGAGATGAAAGACATGGGAGATGGCATACGGATTTTACCGCAGGTTTAGTGTCGTGAGAGATTCTCCTCTTGTTTTTTGAAATTTATTGTAAAAAATTCTTGATTTTGTAAAAATACTGTGGCATTATTAGTAAGGATAAAAAGAGTTTACGGAGGGCGGCGATCAGCCGTGATAAATTACAAAGTATTCAGCCGTTTGACTTGATTTTATGCGGACCGGTCAGTCGGTCAGTCGGTCAGTCGATCGTTTTTGCCGCTTCAGCAGGAAGGCGCGGCTGCTCCCTGATATGTGCCGCGTTTTTTCAGTTCCATATTGATGCCGTTGAGGACAGATTTTTTATCACGGCTCCACTGAGGAGCGATCAGCAGGTCTTTCGGCGCGTCGCCTGTCAGGCGATGGATGGTGACGTTTGACGGAATGAGTTCCAGAGCGTCGGCAATGAGCGAGATGTATTCGTCTTTTTCCAGCGGCCTGATAGGCGGAAAACGATCAGCCGCATATCCTGTGCCGGGAGCAGAAAGCTGTTTCATGTACAAGTCGCCGAGTTCTGTATTTTTCATGATGTGAAGCAGCTGCAGCTTGATGCCAAATGGTTTTTTGTCGGCTGCATACATGACGCTGTGAAGAAAATCGGCGTGCGTCTCCCCCGGAAGTCCGGCGATCAGATGGGTGACCACCGCAATTTTTCTGGCAGACAGTTTTTTGACAGCATCATCATAGGCGGAAAGCGAACAGGCGCGGCGAATCAAGCGCGCCGTCGTATCGTTGGACGTTTGCAGACCCAACTCCACCCAGAGAAATGTGCGGCTGTTCAGCTCGGAGAGCAGATCTGTGACGTTGTCGTCGAGACAGTCGGGGCGTGTGGCGATAGCAAGGCCGACACAGCCGGGCTGCTGCAGGGCTTCTTCGTATTTTTCACGCAGTACGCTGACGGGTGCGTATGTATTTGTAAAATTTTGAAAATAGGCGATCCAGCGAAAATTTTTCCATTTGTTTTTGAGTGCTGCAATTTGAGCGCTGACCTGTTCCTGGACCGGAGGGACGGGGCGGAGAATGAAGCCGGCATCTGAACAGATGGGGAGAGCAGGAGGGCAAACCGTGGAAGCGGATGCACGACAAAGACCGGCAGCCGGCTGATTTGAAAGACTGTCAGAAAGACCCGTGTCATGAGCAGATGCGAAAGTCCGATAGGAAGGTGCGGATTGTGAGGAATCACGGAAAACATAGGCGGTCGGCTCGTAAACAGGTACGGAACTGCGCAAAATGCTGGCACCGGCAAAGTCGCCGGAACCCGATTCTGAGCAGAAAATGCAGCCGCCAAAGCCTTTTGTGCCGTCGCGGTTGGGGCAGGTAAAGCCGCCGTCGATGGAGAGCTTCACGATTCTCGTTCCGAAGCGTTCTTTCAGCCAGGGGCCGATGCCGTTGTAATATGCGCCGTTTTTAAACATATTTGTCATTTCCTCGTTTTAGTATGTATTTTTCACAGGCGCGCCGCGGGCAGCAAAGGAACGAAAAATACAATGGTCCGACGGCGAACGGTGTGATAAAATATCTTAAATGCAGTGTTTTTGTGGCTTTCATTTATTATACATGAAAAAATGGGTGATGATATGGCAGAGTTTGATGAAACAGAAAAAAAGAAGAAACCATCGATGCTGCTTCACAGCTGCTGCGGGCCGTGCAGCACAGCGGTCGTGGAACGTCTGGCGGACAGGTATGAACTGACAGTTTATTTTTACAATCCGAATATTACGGATGCCGAGGAGTACGAACGGCGCAGGCAGGCGCAGAACCAGGTTATTGAAAAGTTTAACGAAGGACGGACGCAGACAGAGCTTGTCCGGCTGCAAGAGGGGGAATATGAACCGGAACGTTTTTTTGAAGCTGTCCGGGGGCTTGAACAGGAACCTGAAAATGGGGCGCGCTGTGACGTCTGTTTCAGGATTCGGATGGAACAGACAGCGCGCGAAGCAATGCGGCTCGGATTTGATGAATTTGCGACGACGCTTTCGGTAAGTCCTCACAAGAATACGACACGGATTAACAACGCAGGATATTCAATCGTTGAGGAACTTCAAGCAGAAGCCGGCGAAAACGGGAACACGCGGGTTCCCGTTTTTCTGGATGAGAGTTTTAAAAAGAAGGACGGTTTTCGACGGTCGGTAGAAATGTCGAAGGAGTATGGCATTTACCGGCAGAATTATTGCGGCTGTGTATTTTCAGAACGGTAAAGATGTAAAAATAATCAGACTATTTTATATATATCGGAGGAGTTGGTTTATTTGAGGTATGTCAAGGTTGTGATCGATAACGCCAGCGATCATACAGATACTTTTTATACTTATTCCTGCGGGTTTGATAATGTGGACGTGGGTTCCAAGGTGCTGGTGCCTTTCGGGAAGGGAAACCGACTGAAGGACGCATATGTGTTTGCTGTTTCGGAGGAAGGCGCGGATCCGGGCATGGAGGTGTCGCGGATTAAGGATGTCGCCGGCGTGGATGAGGAGATTTCGCTGCCAAAGGATCTGGTCAAACTGTGCGTGTGGATGCGAAAAATGTATCTCTGCCGGTATATCGACGCTGTAAAATGTATGGTTCCGCCCGGCAAAGCGCCACGGGGCAAGCGGAAGGATCCTTATGCCGATTTTTCGTGTGAACGCACGGAAGCGCCGGAACTGACTGAGGAGCAGAAAAGCGCAGTAGGCCAGATCATTCCATATATAATGAAAGGACAGCACCAGACGTTTTTGCTCAATGGTGTGACCAGCAGTGGCAAGACGGAGGTGTTTCTGCGGACGGCTCAGGCTGCTCTTGAGCAGGGAAAAAATGTGATTATGCTGGTTCCTGAAATTTCATTGACACCGCAGACAATTGAGCGGTTTATGAGTCGGTTTGGTCCGGAAAAAATTGCAGTGCTTCACAGCAGGCTTACGAAAGGCCAGAGGTATGATCAGTGGATGCGCGTCAGAAATGGCGGAGCCAGAATTCTGATCGGGGCGCGTCTTGGGGTGTTTGCGCCATTTGAAAATATCGGCGCAATTATCGTGGATGAGGAGCATGAAGCAGCCTATAAATCGGATATGACGCCGAAGTATGACGCGGTAGATACGGCTGTGATGCGGGGGATTCTGTCTTCCGCAGTCGTCGTTTTAGGGACGGCGACGCCGTCTGTCGTTTCAAAGTACAGAGCGGAGAGCGGCTGGTACCGGGAGATTAAAATGACGCTCAGATATAATAAGACGCCGCTGCCCCGGATTGAAGTCGCCGATATGCGGCAGGAACTGCGGAACGGGAATAGGAGCATTTTCAGCCGTGTTCTCTGTGAAAAGTCGGAAAAGGCGCTTTCCAGAGGCAGGCAGGTGATTTTTTTCCTGAACAGGAGGGGCTACTCGTCGTTTATTTCCTGCCGTTCCTGCGGTTATGTGCTGAAATGTGAAACGTGCGGAATTTCATTGACATTTCATAAATCAAGTGGTATGGCGGAGTGCCATTACTGCGGCCGGCAGGTTAAGGTTCCTGAGACGTGTCCCTCCTGCGGCAGTCAGTATTTGCGCCATTTCGGCATTGGGACGGAGAAGGTGGAGGAGATGGCACAGGCCGCTTTTCCGGAAAGATCGGTGGTACGTCTCGATCTGGATACTGTGAAACGCAAAGGTGAGGCAGAACGGATTCTGAATTTGTTCCGTCGTGGAAAGGCTGATATTTTAGTAGGAACGCAGCTGGTCGCAAAAGGACTTGACTTTAGAAATGTGGGTGTCGTCGGGATTATTGCTGCGGATATTACGCTGAATATTCCGGATTATCGTTCTTCAGAGCGGACGTTTCAGCTGATCACGCAGGCGGCGGGGCGCGCCGGGCGTGGAGAGGAAGCCGGGGATGTGGTGATTCAGACGTATGCGCCGCAGGAAAACGCAATCAAATCGGCGGCCGCTGGAGATTATGAGACATTTTATGAAACGGAAATCCGTCTGCGGGCTGTCACTAATTATCCGCCTTTTGTGAATATTATCAGGCTCGTTTTTTATGATAAAGATGAGGCACATGTTCAGCGCGAAGCGCAGGAGGTTTATCTCGCACTGAAAGGGTCCGCTCTTGCGGGTAAGGGCGAACTGTTTTCCCCGCAGCCGGCATATCTGAGCAGGATGAATGAGAATTACAGGTATCATTTTATGATAAAAAGCCCGTTGGAAAAAACGATGAAATACCTTAAAATAATATCAGAAATAAAAAAGCGCAGGACAGACAGGGGCGCGAAGGCAACAATGCTGGTGGAAGTGGATCCATACAGCTTTACGTAATGAATCGGCCATTGTTGTTTGCAGACCTGAACCGGTTTGCAGAACGAATCGGCAGAACGAATCAGCAAAGCGATGCAAGGTTTCTTCGGATGATCTTTTTCGGGAATTGGTCGGAATGGAAAAACCGCTGTTGTGCGGCCGGGATGCGTGTGATAGTCTGCCGGACAGTTTCTTTAATTTGCTGGCTGGACAGGAAGCTGAAAATGTTGCAGTAAATAGGAATCAGTGTATTTTTATAGTTTGGATATGGTCAGGAGGAAAAGGATGGCGTTGAGGAATATAGTAAAAAAAGGCGACGATATTCTACGAAAGAAATGCAGGCCGGTGAGTGAAATTACGGAGCGGATCTGCGGGATTCTTGACGATATGGCGGAAACGCTGTATGATTCCGGCGGCGTGGGGCTGGCGGCGCCTCAGGTGGGGATTCTGAGACGGCTTGTCGTAGTCGATATCGGCGAAGGACTCATTGAGATGATAAATCCAGAGATTGTGGAAACGGACGGACTGCAGGAAGGCGACGAAGGTTGTCTGAGTATTCCCGGCCTGGTGGGCGAGGTGGACAGGCCGAATTACGTAAAGATCAAGGCGCTGAATCGTCAGGGCGAGGAAGTGATCCTTGAGGGAACGGAACTGCTCGCCCGGGCGTTTTGCCACGAACTTGACCATCTGGACGGGATCCTTTATACTGATAAAGCGAAAAGAGTTTGGAGCAGTGAGGAGGAAGAATGACAGAAAATTTGAAGATCGTATATATGGGGACACCGGAATTTGCGGTGATGCCGCTTGAGGCCATGGCAAAAGGCGGCTGGAATGTTGTTCTTGCAGTGACGCAGCCGGATAAAGCGCGGGATCGGGGCAGGAAAGTACAGCCGACGCCCGTTAAGGAAGCGGCTTTGAAATATGGAATAGAGGTGGTACAGCCGGAAAAGATAAAAAATAATGAGGAGTTTTTCGGCATACTTCGTCAGAAGGCTCCTGATCTGATCGTTGTAGCGGCATATGGAAAAATACTGCCGAAGGAACTGCTCGATATTCCACGGCTTGGGTGCGTCAATATTCATGCGTCATTGTTGCCCCGTTTCCGAGGGGCAGCGCCGATTCAGCGCAGTATCATTGAAGGCGACAGCCGGACGGGTGTGACGCTGATGTATATGGAAGAAGGACTTGACACCGGGGATATGATTGCGCAGGTTTCGACCGAAATCGGAAAGAAGGACGCCGACGAGTTACGCGATGAGCTTTCAAGAATGGGAGCTGATCTTTTGGTTGAATATCTGCCGAAGATTGCATCGGGTCAGATTGAGCCGCAAAAACAGGACGATTCGCTGGCCTGCTATGCGCCGATGCTGACAAAGGAAGAAGGCAGAGCTGACTTTACAGGCAGCGCATCATACCTTGAGAGGCTTGTCCGCGGCATGGGCTCCTGGCCGGGGGTTACGGCGCAGTATGGCGATATTTCCATGAAGATTAAGTCGGCTCGCGTGATCGAAGAAAATTCTTCAGAGGCACCGGGAACTGTCCTCGGAGCTGACGATGCGGGAATCCGCGTTGCCTGCGGCGAAGGTATTTTGCTGATTACGCGGCTTCAGATGCCGGGAAAACGTGTAATGTCAGCGGCTGACTATCTGAAAGGCAACAGGATTGACAAAGGAACGGTACTCAGATGATTCTTCGGCGGCGTCTGATGCGGTAAAACGTATGCTGATCAGGAAGCACGGGATGTCTGCGTTTTATAAATCTTTCGGGAGTGCGGGAATAATTTAACAGGTCTTATAAGGTGATGAAAAGATGTTTTATTTTGATTATACAATTTATTTATTGATACCGGCTATGATTTTATCGTTTTTTGCGCAGTTTAAAGTGAAGAGCTCTTATTCAAAATTCTCTCAGATGAGTAACAGCAGAGGAATTACGGGCTATGAAACGGCGCGCAGAATTCTCGATGCAAACGGGCTGAATGATGTTAAGATTGAACGGGTCAGAGGGCAGCTGACGGATCATTATGATCCGAAGTCTCAGGTGGTACGGCTATCCGATGGAGTTTATAACGGGCGTTCGATTGCTTCAGTCAGCGTAGCGGCTCACGAGATCGGTCATGCGATTCAGCACGCGTCTGATTACAGTGCGTTGACGGTGCGCAACAGTCTCGTGCCGGCGGTGAATATTGCATCAAATTTGGCATGGCCGATGGCGCTGATCGGGCTGTTGATCGGGTCGGTCGCAGGTTCGACGATTTTCGACATTGCTGTTATTCTCTATGCGGTGGCCGTTTTGTTTCAACTGGTTACGCTGCCGGTGGAACTGAATGCGAGTAGCCGTGCCATGGTGCAGCTTGATTCGCTGGGAATTTTGTCTCAGGGCAGTGATGAGCATCGTTTTGCGAGAAAGATGCTGAACGCAGCGGCGTTGACTTATGTAGCGGCTGCCGCCATGGCGGTGGCGCAGTTGATAAGGCTTCTGCTGCTGCGAAGAAATGATGAATAAAAAGACAAAAGACGGATGTCCGGGCTGCAATAGCCATGGTATAATATGTATATCTGTAAACGCAGCAAATTCATGTGCAAACTTATTTTTGGCAGGCCGGATAATCATAATGGACGCCTGACGAAATGGATGAAGGAGGTTATTCTGCTATGAGAACAGCATCGGTTGAATTAAGGGTGTCTTTTGCAGATCTTGACGGAATGAGAGCGGTGTATCATACAAATTATATTAAATGGTTTGATCTGGCAAGGACGAAGCTTTTCCGGGAAGCCGGATTTAAGATGGAAAAGTGGGAGGAGGGCGGCGTTCTTTTGCCGCTGGTTGTCTGCCATTGTGAATATAAGGAGGGCGCCGTTTTTGACGATCCTCTGAAGATTACGGCAAAGGTCCAAGAAGTTAAGGGTAAGGTTGTTACGCTGGAATATGAGATTGAAAATCTCGATACGAACCATGTGATTTCTACGGGACTGACAAAGCAGGTATTCTGCGATGAAAATTCCAAATCTTTCGTTTTGCAGGACAGATATCCTGAACTTTATAAAAACTTGACGGAGTAACCGGCGCAGCGCTGGTTTTTAGAGGTATCGGGTGGCCCGCAAGAGATGGGCTGCCCGGTCTATTTATGTGTAAGACAAACGGCTCTGGAAGTAAACATAATGGAGCGATGTCGTGCGTTCGGAGACAGACGGTGCCAGCGGCTCATGCCGGCACCGAAAATTGGCGGAGCGTGGTAATGTGAACGGAGACGATGGCGCCGAGGTCCGGGCATGAGAAATGTTAATTGGCGCCGGAGAAAAAGACGGGAGAACAGGAAGTATTGATTCGGTTTGATAATGATGACAGCGGGGGAGCGCATCCGGCGGTGCCGGATGCGCTTTTTCAGACGAACGACGAGAGTTATGGCGGATATACGGGATTAGATCTTTGGTGTGAGGAGGCCGCAAATGAGATCAAGCGTCAGATTGGGCGGCTTTTATTTTGAAATTACGAAAAAGACGGACAAGCTGATGATGCGGATTAAACGGGCTTTTGAGGGAAAAGAAATTTTTCCTCTTATTGAAAATTTTATAAATCAGTCGTTTGCAATTTTGAAGGATACCGACGCGCCAAGACTGGCGAAAAAGTGTGTTTAGTGTGTTTACGAGTATGACGGGCGGGCTGACGAAAAACGCAGTCGTATTCGTTTTTGTAAAAGCTGGAGTGCTCGAAAGGAAGCTGTGGAAAAAATTGTAAGCGATATTAGGCATCTTTGAAAAGGCCGGAACATGGCGGGGAACCTGTCCGAAAACGAAAAGGAACGAAATCCGGAAAAAGGAGTGAGAATATAAATGAACCATTTGGGTACGCAGTTCATTTTTACGGAAAGACTGATTCTGCGTCCATTCCGGAGAGGAGACGAATATCAGATGTATCGGAATTTTCTTAGCGATCCGCTCGTGACGAAATATACGTCCTGGGAGACGTACCAGAATGTAGATGTGGCGCGGGCGCTTTTGGAACTGCATCTGATCAACTACGCAAGGAATCCGCTGACCTATTATGAATGGGCTGTGGAAAGAAACGGTGAAATTATCGGTTCGGTGGATGCGTTTCATATCAGGGATGATACGGAATCCTGCGAGGTGGGATGCAGTATCGGAAGTCCGTATTGGAGTAACGGATACGCTTCGGAAGCGCTCTGGACGATAATTTGCTTTCTGTTTGAAGAAGTTGGGTTCTATCGGATTTCAGCGTCTCATCACGAGAAAAATGAGGCGGCGGCCCGACTGTTGAAGAATATCGGCGTCAGGTATGAGGGGCGACTGCGCGGTGCTTTTAAAAATCGGGACGGAACTTTTTCGGATGTGCTGACTTACGGGATTCTGCGGGATGATATAGATGATATACATGGAGATTTTTATTGAAAATCTGACTGAAAATCGGAAAATGGCGGGAAAAAATAAAAATATGGAAAAAGTACAGTGTGAAAGGAACTTGTACCTGAAAGCAGGAGCGGGAAAGCGTCGAAAAACCGGAAGAATTACAGAGAAACAAGCATAAAAAGTACAGGAATACAAATCGTGTCGAGTGGAGCAGGGGAACGTTGGCAGACCGGAAATTTCGGAGTAACAGGCATAAAAAGCGCAGCGGTGCGGCTGCGCCGGATAGGACAGAAAAGCGTTGGAAACCGAAAAATCGTGAGGTAGCAGGCGCTAAAAACAGAGCGGCGCGGAATGTACGTGTTTGTGCGGAAATTCAGAATGGAATAAAAAATGGACAAGAACAGAAGAACTGTTTATGAGGTGCTTTTGAGCATGGAGGCGAACGGAGCGTATTCGAATATTGCGCTGAATGAGGCGGTGAGGCGGTTCAGGCCGCAGGACGAGGCTTTTGTGCGGAATCTCGTTTATGGAGTCGTAGAAAATCAGATTTATCTCGATTATAAACTGTCGAAATTCGTAAAATCGGAACTGAAAAAGGTCAGGCCTCAGGCGCTCGTGTTGCTGCGCATGGGAGCTTATCAGATGGAATTTATGGGAAGCGTACCGGATTACGCGGCAATCGATGAGTCGGTGCGCATTGCGAAAAAAGTCTGCCGCGGACTTGAGGGTTTTATTAACGGGGTACTCCGCTCATACCAGAGATTGGCCGCACAGGTGGAATTGCCGTCCCGTGAGACGGATTTGAAAAAGTGGATGTCTGTCAGGTATTCTTGTACGGAAGATATTGCAGATAACTGGCTGCGTATGTTCGGTGCAAAGGAGGCGGAGCGCCTGTTAGTGGTATCCAATAGTGTGCCGCCGCTGACGGTACGTGTCAACAGACTGAAAACGGATGCAGAATCGCTGTCGAGACGCTTGAGATCGGAAGGATTTTCAGCGGAGGTGATTATGGATGGAAAAGCGCTGCGTGTGGGCGGAAGCGGGGTGATTTCGTCGGGTGCGGAGCGCGAGGGACTGTTTTCTGTTCAGGATGTCAGCTCAATGATGATGGTCAGCGCACTGGCGCTGCAGCCCGGAGAAACTGTAATTGATATTTGCGCGGCGCCGGGCGGAAAGACGATGGCGGCTGCGGAGCAAATGAAAAACAGCGGCCGCGTCATTGCCTGCGATATATATCATCACAAGCTGGAACTGATCGAACGCACGGCAAGACGTCTCGGCATCACCATCGTTGAGACGGTCAGAAATGACGGACGTGTCTTTCGTCCGGAATTTGAAGGGATGGGTGACTGCGTCATCGTCGATGCGCCCTGTTCCGGCCTCGGTGTGATACGCCGCAGGCCGGAGATCAAGCTGAGAATGATGCGGGCGGATATGAAAGCACTGGCACGGCTTCAGGCAGAAATTCTTGAAACCTCGGCGCGTTACGTGAAGCCGGGCGGCAGACTGGTTTACAGTACGTGTACCGTCAGCGACATCGAAAACGGCGATGTAACCGAAAATTTTTTGAAAAAAAACAATCATTTTTTGCTTGAAAAACAGAGTCAGCTGCTGCCGGAGCAAAATGGCCCGGACGGCTTTTATTTCAGCGTGTTCCGGCGATTATAGTCAGGGCTTTTCCGGGTGAGATATGATGAAAAATGGAGTTCTAATTTGTATAAAAATTCCAATCGCGTGGTTTTTGTGTTGCAAATTGAGCTCGTTTCATGTATACTGGAAATTGTGTTACGGATTATCGGCAAATTTGCGTTTCGCTCATTCGGCAAATTCGGGCGGTCGCATTTTAATCCGTATTTCACTAAGGGGTTGAAAACTAATCGTTACAATTGAATATTTGAGTTAAAATGAAGGAGAAGTTTATGATTTCGCGAAAAACGATAGTAAGTCTGGCCTTAATTTTTGTGTTGGTGTTTTCCAGCGTGGGCGCTTCCTTTGCAGCCGAATCGGCATCGGTTTCACCGGAAGGCGAGAAAGCCGCGGAGCAGCTGTATATGTATGGACTGCTCAAGGGAAGCGCGAATGGTTTTAATCTCGAAGGTGCAACGACAAAGGCGGAAGCCTCCGTTATGGTCGTGCGGATGATGGGAAAAGAAGCTGATGCGCTAGCAGGTTACTATGCGAATCCTTATCAGGATGTACAGGGTTGGGCCTCTGCTTATATCGCGTGTCTCTATGGAAATGGCATTATCGCTGATACGAAGGACATGCTGTTTGAACCGGATTCCAATGTCGATACTGTCACGTTCCTGACGATGATGCTCAGTGTACTCGGCTATATTGGAGCAAAGGAAGTTCACACGGCGGATGAAATTTACGCAGCGGCCATTTCATCGGGACTTCTGACGGCGGCGCAGGCCGACTCAATGAAGACGGCGGCATTTACGAGAGAAACCATGGTACTGATCTGTAATAACGCGCTGAACACACAGGTCAGCGGTCAGTTATATACGCTCTTTGGGATGCTGAACGGTCTGGGTGTAATCCAGAATCTGCCTGCACCTACTGATGAGATCAAGTATGGCAAGTCGGCGGAGCAGCTTGCTGCGGAAGCAGCGGCGGAGGCGGCAGTTCAGAAGCAGCAGCAGATCACGTCAAATGCGAAACAGTATATGGGAATCCGTTACAGAAGCGGCGGCAGATCGCCGTCGACGGGTTTTGACTGTTCCGGCTTTGTCGGTTATGTCATGATCGAAAGCGGCGTCTGGAGCCAGTTTTACGGCAGCTGCGACGGCGTGATGTCAAAGTGTACGAAAGTTACGGAAGCTCAGGCTTTGCCGGGAGATATCGTGTTCTTTAAAAAAACATATAATTCTTCACATACATACACACATGTAGGTATTTATCTTGGCAATAACCAGATGATTCATTCGGCGTCAAGCAAAGGCATTTCCATCAGCAGCTTTTCATCCGGCTACTGGGCGGGTCATTACGCTTGCATAGCACGTCCGACAGCGATGATGTAGGTTTAGAAAAGCAAGAAATATCTGATTTTACCGGGGTGACCGTCATATGGCGGTCACTCTTTCAGATTTTATCGGATTTTTAACGGAGAAAAAGGATGCTTGAATTTGGATTCAAAAGTGATACCGGAAGACAGCGCCAAATCAATCAGGATGCCTTTTTTGTGATGCCGGAGGCCGGTATTTTTCTTTTGGCTGACGGAGTGGGCGGCCACAGTTCCGGTGAACTGGCAAGCCGGACGACGATGGCTGATATGGCATCGTTTATCAGGGAAAATCCCATACCGGAGGGTGTGGACGATGACGATCTGATCGATTATTTTCTTTCGCTGATCTGCGGCGTGAACGATCATGTCCGTGAAATCGCCGGGAAGGATGAGACGCGGGGCATGGCGACGACACTGCTGATGCTGTACATTCACCTCGATACCGCATATGTTATCAATGTGGGAGACAGCCGTGCATATCTGATTCGCGATGGCGATATTCTTCAAATTACTGAGGACCATACATTTGTAAATGATCTGGTCAGAAAAGGAATTCTGTCGGCGGCTCAGGCGAGGAATCATCCTGACCGGAATATGATCACACGTGCAATCGGTGCGGAAAAGACGGTCATTCCCGATTTTTATATGTTTAAAATTTATTCGAATGATATTATTTTAATGTGCAGCGATGGGTTATATAATGAAGTGACGGAGCAGGAAATGCGGCGGATGCTGTTGACCTCGAATACTATGAGGGAAGCCTGTTCAAAGCTTGTGGATGCCGCAAATGATCATGCCGGCAGAGATAATATCACGGTCGTCAGCGTTAAATTTAATTAAGAGGGGAGTACCTGTATATGGCCAGTAAAATATTAGCAGGAAGATACGAACTGATTGAAAAAATCGGGGACGGAGGCATGGCTGTCGTTTATAAGGCAAAAGATCGCCTTCTCAACCGGTTCGTAGCGATAAAAATATTGAAGCCGGAATTCGTCCGGGATCCGAAATTCATCGACAGTTTCCGAAGGGAGTCTCAGGCGGCTGCCGGGCTTTCTCATCCGAACATTGTATCCGTTTATGATGTTGGAAAAGAAGGAAATATTTACTATATTGTGATGGAAGTGCTGCAGGGCGATACGCTCAGCGATGTGATCCGCCAGGAAGGAAGACTTTCGGAGGAGCGTGCCGTGGAGATTGCGAAGCAGGTGGCTTTAGCGCTGAGCAGCGCGCATAAGAAGAATATTATTCACCGCGACGTGAAGCCTCACAATATTCTGATGACGGAAGACGGTACGGTGAAAATCGCTGATTTCGGTATTGCGAAGGCTGTCAACAGCGGTACGATTGTCAATAATACGAGTACCGTGATGGGCTCTGTTCATTATCTGTCGCCGGAACAGGCAAGAGGCGGGTACGTGGACGCGAGGTCGGATATTTATTCCCTCGGAATCGTTTTGTACGAGATGCTGACGGGGGAAGTGCCTTTTGATGGGGATAATCCGGTCAGTGTGGCCATGATGCATATGAACGACGATGTTCCGGCGCCTTCTTCCGTTAATCCGCAGGTGTCGCCGGCGTTAGACAAGGTGGTCCTGAAAGCCACGGCAAAGCATCAGCCGGAGCGGTATAAGAACGCCGATGAGTTTTATGAGGCGCTTGTTCAGGCGGAAGCGTCAATTGCGTCAGAAAAAAGCGGTTACGGGCTTCGCGATTATTACTCCGTGTCAAGGGACGAAAGGCGCGGGAGAAATGGCGATTCCTTCGGAATGGGCATTGACGACGATTACGATGAGGATGACGAGGAGGAAGATTCCGGTCTTTTTCTGAAAAAGTTAAAAAAGGGTCATTCAAAGCATGACGGCGGCAGGACAGATGATGCGCGGGACGACAGACACGCGGATCAATTCGCAGATACAGAGACGAAGCAGAAAAAAAAGGGAAGCAGCGGGAAAAAGAAAGTATTTCCAGTGCTGCTGGCACTGATTTGCGCCATTCCATTGAGCATTTTTCTGATTAACGTGTTTGGCAATGGAAACGGCGATGAAAAAACTGTTTCTATACCAGATGTTATCGGGATGACAGAGGAGCAGGCGGCCGACAGGCTGGAGAAGGAAGGCCTTGAATACAGACTGGGCACACCGGTTCTGAGCGACGAGGATGAGGGCAAGGTGGTTTCCACGGATCCGGAGATCGGCCGGGATGTGAAAAAGGGATATACGGTTACGCTGATTCTAAGCCGGGGCAAAGAAGAGGATAAGAGTTTTAAGCTCCCTAATCTCGTGGGTCATCAGCTGTCTGATGTTCAAAAAACTCTTTCGGATTACGGCCTGAAGCTTGGCGATGTTCAGAACGATGAAAACAGCGAACTGCCAGAAGGCACGGTAGTCAGTCAAAAGCCGGATGCGGGCGAAAGTGTGGAAGCCGGTGATACGGTAACTCTCGTTGTCAGCGCGGGCAAGGCACGCAAGGCGAGTGTTCCGAAGCTTGTGGGGCTTTCTCAGGAGGAGGCCGCGTCGGCGTTGAAGTCGGCAGATCTGGCGATAGGCGATGTTAAAACGGAGTACAGCGACAGCGTTGACGAAGGACTCGTCATTTCAGCCGAGTATGAGCAGGGAACAGAAGTGGAGAAGGGAACAAAGGTCAGCGTTGTAATCAGCGCCGGGCCTGAGCCTGAGGTGGAGCAGTCGGTTCAGATTCCACTGACGATCGATTTCGATGATGCCGAAAACGAAGTATTTAATTTGACTGTCACGGTGACTGACGACGAGGGCGGTCCGCGATATATTGTAAATAATCAGCAGCGCCAGAAGAGCGCAGGTTCGGAGCAGGTCGTTCTTACGGGAACGGGTACGGATGCGGTTGTCCGCGTTCTGATGGATAATCAGGTGGTGCGCGAGATTCACGCGAATTTTGAAACGGGTGAGTTAGATTAAGAGGATTTCAGATATACAGAGTGATACGCCATGGAAAAATAATAGGAACGAGCTGCGAAAAAGCAGCGGTTTGACGGTGAATGGCGGGCTGGAAATGAGCGGCAGTGTGCTGCCGGAAACTGACGGGGCACAAAAGATCGGCAGCAGTTTGAAAGCAGATGGCAGGCCGCAAATGAGCGATAACGATATACGAAAAAAGGAAAGAATACGAAAGAGCGGCGGTATGACGAAAGGCGATGAGCTGCAGGAGATGTCGCCGCGACGGAAAAATCAAAAGGCTCAAGAAAATCAGCCGGACCGGCAGGAGCGGGAGCGACTGCTGGTCCGGGGGACGATTGTAAAAGGGATTGCCGGTTTCTACTATGTGGATACCGGCAGTGTCGTATATGAATGTAAAGCAAGAGGCGTTTTTAAGAAAGACAGCCGAAAACCTTACGTGGGAGACGAGGTACTCATCGATATCGTCGGTGAAACGCCGGTCATCTGCGAGATCGGAGAGCGGATGAACGTATTTGAGCGGCCGCCTGTTGCGAATGTGGAGCAGTTTGTGATTGTCAGCGCGTTTGAAGATCCGGCGCCGAATCTGGCCATCGTCGACAGATTTCTGACGATGGCGGAGTCGAAGGAGATGGATGTTATAGTTTGCTTTAATAAAGCGGATCTGGCTGAGGAAAACGAAAAGAAACGGATGGAATTGATTTACGGCGGAACGTATCCGCTTGTATTTGTTGAGGCACTGAACGGGGAGGGCATTGATGAACTGATTCCATACCTGAAGGACAGAAAGAGTGCGCTTGCGGGGCCTTCGGGCGTCGGAAAATCGACGATTATGAACGCGCTGATCGAAGGACTTGGCGTCGAAACGGGCAGTGTCAGCGAGAAGACGAAGCGCGGACGCCATACGACGCGTCATGTCGAGCTGTTCAAACTGAATTTCGGCGGCATGATTTTTGATACACCGGGATTTACATCGTTTGATGTGCCGCCGGTCGAGGAGATGGATCTGCAGCATATGTTTCGTGAGTTTGAAGCATATCTGGGTCGCTGCCATTTTGTGGATTGTTGTCATCAAAACGAGCCGGACTGCGCGGTCAGGGAGGCGGTTGACGCGGGGCGGATTCCGCAAAGCAGGTATCAATCGTATCTCAGTCAGCTTGCTGAAATACGGGAACGGGAACGGAAAAAATATTTGTAGGAGGAGCGGAGGAGCGAGGCCGCGCCATCAATTCAGTTTTTGGAACGACAAAGATACGGGAGGAATTTTTATGAAAAGGCTTGCGCCGTCGATTTTATCGGCAGATTTTTCGAAGCTGGGCGAGGACGTGCAACTGATTGAGAAGGCGGGGGCGCATCTTGTTCATGTTGACGTGATGGACGGGCATTTCGTTCCCAATATCACGATTGGGCCGGCGGTGATGAAAAGTCTCTGCGGACATACGTCGCTGCCTTTTGACGTTCATCTGATGATTTCAGATCCGGATCAATACGCGCCGCTTTTTGTGACGGAACAGACGGAATTTATTACGGTTCATGCGGAAGCCTGTACTCATCTTCACAGGACGCTGCAGTCGATCAGAGCGCTTGGCGTGAAAGCGGGGGTGGCGCTGAATCCGGCGACGCCGTTGTCGGCTGTGGAATATGTGATGGATGAGGCTGATCTCGTGCTCGTGATGTCGGTCAATCCGGGATTCGGCGGCCAGTCGTTTCTTTTGTCGTCGCTGGATAAAGTACGCCGGCTGGCGCAGATCAGAGCGGAAGGCGGGTACGGATTTGAAATTGAAATCGACGGCGGTGTGGGCCTGGGCAATATGGCTGAGGTGATAAAAGCAGGCGTCGATATTGCTGTGGCAGGAAGCGCTGTTTACGGTGCGGAGGACGTGACGGAGCGGGTCGCGCAGCTGCTTTTGCTGATGCGGTAAATGACCCCGCTGCGCCATACAATTGTTTTCTGCGGGCCGATCTGCTTTGATGACATCTTTTCAGCGCTGACCGAAGCGGAATCGTTATAATGCGCGGTTGGTATGCGTTTGACAGTCTGCGGATAATATTTCTTCAGAACTGACTGAATCTGGAAATTTCTGCTGCAAATCTAAGGCGGGGCTGTTTTCTGAAAGCTGCATCGGATTGACAAACAGTACGGATTGCATATAATAATGGTGTTGGAAATTCAGAGCGTGCAGTCTGGAAAAATTTCGGATTTTGCACGGCTCAAAAAATACAGAAGCTCTACGAAGGAGGATTTACGGAAATGATTAAGATAGCGCTGACAGATGGAAGTGTCAGGGAGATCGAAGACGGGAGCAGTGTGCTTGATGCTGCAAAGAGCATCAGCCGCGGGCTGGCAAAGGAGGCTGTCGCCGCAAGGGTAAACGGAGAAATTCAGGGGATGGAGTACCCGCTGACGCAGGACTGCTCGCTGGAAATACTTAAATTCTCCGACAAGGACGGAGCGCGTACGTTCCGCCACACGGCGTCTCACATTCTTGCCCAGGCCGTCAAAAAGCTGTATCCCGAAGCGAAGCTGGCAATCGGTCCGGCTATCGACAACGGTTTTTATTATGATTTCGATTTGGAGCACAGGTTTACGGAAGAAGATTTTCCGGCCATCGAAAAAGAAATGCATAGAATTGTGGAGGAAGACCTGAAACTGGAGCGTTTTGAGCTGCCGAGGGATGAAGCGGTCGCGTTTATGGAGGAAAAAGGCGAGAAATATAAAGTTGAACTTATCAACGATTTGCCGGAAGATGCCATTATTTCGTTTTATAAGCAGGGCGATTTTGTAGATTTGTGCGCAGGACCGCATCTTTCTTCGACCGCGCCGGTGAAGGCTGTTAAAATTCAGAGTGTGGCAGGTGCTTACTGGCGTGGCAGCGAAAAGAATAAGATGCTTCAGAGGATTTATGCGACGGCGTTTCCAAAGCAGAAGGAACTGGACGAATATCTGGCGATGCTGGAAGAAGCGAAAAAGCGTGATCACAGGAAAATCGGCAAGGAGATGGATCTTTTTGCAATTTATGAAGAAGGGCCGGGGTTTCCGTTTTTCATGCCGAAGGGCATGGTGATCCGCAACGAACTGGAAAATTTCTGGCGTCAGGAGCACAGGAAGCGCGGATATCAGGAGATTAAAACACCGTTGATTCTCAACGAAGACCTCTGGCACAGGTCGGGCCATTGGGATCATTATAAAGAAAATATGTATTTTACGAAGATTGACGGCGCTGATTACGCGATTAAGCCGATGAACTGTCCTGGTTCGATGCTCGTTTATAAGCGTAGAATGTATTCGTACCGTGATTTTCCGATCAGGATGGGCGAACTCGGACAGGTCCACAGGCATGAACTGTCAGGGGCACTTCACGGCCTGATGAGGGTCAGGACGTTTACTCAGGACGATGCGCATATCTTCATGCTGCCGGAACAGATTAAAGAGGAAGTCGGCGGTGTGATTGATTTTATTGATTATGTTTACGGGTTATTCGGCTTCACGTATCATATCGAGTTATCGACGCGGCCGGAGGATTCCATGGGTACCGATGAGGAATGGAAAATGGCGACGAATGCTCTCAGAGAATGTCTGGAAGAAAAAGGGATTGATTATGTGATCAACGAGGGCGACGGCGCGTTTTACGGACCGAAGCTGGATTTCCATCTTGAGGACTGTCTGAAGCGGACGTGGCAGTGCGGAACGATTCAGCTGGATTTCCAGATGCCGCAGAGATTTGATTTAACTTATGTTGGAGCAGATGGGGAAAAACATAGACCTGTAATGATTCATAGAGTTATTTTTGGATCTATCGAGAGGTTTATCGGTATTCTGACGGAGCATTTCGCAGGGAAATTCCCGCTCTGGCTGGCGCCTGTTCAGGTAAAGTTCCTGACGGTAACGGAAAAGTTCGCTCCGTTTGCTATGGAACTGGCGGATCAGTTTACGGCTGCGGGCCTCAGAGTGGAAACAGATGTCCGGAATGAGAAGATCGGCTATAAGATCAGGGAAGCGAGAAACGAACGGGTTTCGTATATCGTTACGATTGGCGAAAGGGAGCAGACGACGGGAATGCTGTCCGTTCGTTCGAGCAAAGAAGGCGACCTGGGGCAGATCGCAGTTGACGATTTGCTGGCACGTCTGCTGGATGAGATTGCGACGAAAAAATGTTAAGAAGTGCTGTAATTGGAAAAGCTCATACCCGGTTCTTTTTGAATCGGGTATCGTTTTATGAAGGGTTTGTCATGGAATGAAAAGATGAGCGATTCGCGGAGCGCATACGGAAATATGAAGAATAAAAGATTACAGAAGAATAAGAATCGCGGCCGGAATCAGCACGGGACAAGAACGGCTGCCGCAGCGGAGGAAGGCAGACTTCAGAGACAGGCCAGAAAGTCTGAGGAACGCAGCGAGGAACAGTATGAAGGCCGTCACGAGGGGCACCGTTATCCGGAAAAAGGGCAGGCCGGCCGGCAGCTTCAGCCGCAGGACAGGAAGCCGGGCAGGAAGAATAATTATTCCGAAATGAACGGGTCAAGTGAGATGGAACGCATTGAACAGGAAATCCATTTGGTTCCGCAGTATAAGAATTTACATAAGAATACGGTCGTCGTCAAAGGAGTTCGCATCGGCGAGGGGATGCCGAAAATCTGCGTGCCTGTCGTGGGAACGACGGTAGACGAAATTTTGACGCAGGCTGTTCAGATCATGTATTCTCCAGCTGATATTATAGAGTGGCGGGCAGATTTTTTCGGACGTGTCGGCGACAGGAAGGCCGCGGTTGCGGCGCTGCGCAAGCTGTCGGCGCGCCTTGAGGAGCGTCCGGTGCTGTTTACGTATCGCACGGCGGATGAAGGTGGACAGCGAGATATTTCTATATCTGATTATATTGGATTATATGAAGCTGTAATCAGATCGGGTTATGCGGATATTATCGACATTCAGTATAGTTTTGGAGCAAGCGTTGTAGACAGGCTGATTTCGTTGGCACATCAGAATGGAGTAATCGTTTTGCTGTCGTATCATGATTTTAAGTCGACGCCGCCGGAAGACGAGATTGTCAGTCGCCTGATGGAGATGAAGGAAATGGGCGCGGATATTGCGAAGATTGCGCTGATGCCACAGAATGCCAGGGATGTCCTGGCGCTTTTGTCAGCTTCGGAGCGGATGAAGCATGTAGAGGATCCGATTCCTGTCGTTGCTATTTCCATGTCGGTTCAGGGGATTGTCAGCCGGATTTCAGGTGAAGTGTTCGGTTCCGCCATGACGTTTGCGACGGCGGGCAAAAGCTCGGCGCCCGGTCAGATTGATGCGGACCAGGTGGATCGGATTGTGACGACGATTCATCGGGGGACGGATCACAATGTCGTCAAGAGGACGCCGGAGCGCGGAAAAAATGTGATTCTGATCGGGTTTATGGGTACCGGAAAATCGACAGTGGCCAGGAAACTGGGTCAGAGGACGGGAATGCCTGTCAGGGAAATGGATGACATGATCATGGAGCAGGAAGGAATGTCGATTAAAGAGATTTTTGAGAAGCGGGGTGAAGATTATTTCCGTGATGTTGAGACACGTCAGGCGAAGATTGTTTCGGAATCCGACGGCGTTATCGTTTCCTGCGGCGGCGGCACGGTGATGCGCAAGGAGAATGTGGATTTTCTGAAGAAGAACGGGACGATTATCCTGCTTCACGCATCGCCGGATACGATTTTTGAACGGGTCAGGCGGTCAGGGGACAAGCGGCCGCTGCTTAGCAGGTATATGGGCCGCGGGTTTATTTCCTGGCTGATGAAAAAGAGGAACGATGCGTATTATGCGGCGGCAGATATAATTATTTATACGGATGGCATGAACTCGGATCAGGTAGCTGACGAGATTGCAAAGATGATGAAGCTGTAAATGCGGCGCGGGCAGGCTGCGTGCAGAGTTTTTTCAAAAGGTCGGCTTGCCGGGCAGTTTTTTCCGAAAACTGATCGAGGCAGGAATTTTCTGTTGCATAAAAAATGCAAATATGTCGGATATGACCGCACGGAAGCAGCTTTTTTAAGATTTTTTCCAGAGGCTCGCGAAAGTCGGGGAATTGGCTTTGGCAAGGTATGCAAAAATTCAGGCGCGAATACGGTTGTTAAGGCGGGGGCAAAAGCCGGCAAACAGGAGCGGGACGTGCGACTGTCCGCCGGGTGGGAAACACCGGAACCGGCAGAACGGGAACGAAGGAAGATGGTGGAAACCGGCACGGAATAAAGCAGAAGGCAAAGTAATGAAGCAATATGGAGGTAAAAGGTATGTTTACACCGGATCAAGTGGCAAATAATTATATTTCAACTGGAGCAAAGAAATCAGAAATGTCGATTCCAAAGATGCTCGTTCTTGGGATTCTGGCCGGTATGTTTATAGCCTGTGCGGCGGTGGCCAGCAATACGGCATCGGCCACAGTGGGAAACGCGAGCCTGGCAAAGGTGTTGGGCGCGCTTTCCTTTCCGGTGGGACTGGCGATGGTTTTGCTTGCGGGCAGCGAGTTGTTTACCGGCAACTGTCTGATCATTATTTCGGTTCTCGAAAAAAAGGCGCGGTTGACCGGAATGTTGAAAAACTGGCTTTTCGTCTATATCGGCAATTTTATCGGTTCTGTGTTTGTGGCGCTGATCGTCTATTACAGCGGCCAGATGGACCTTTTTGGGGGTGCGGTGGCTGTGGCGACAATTAAAACGGCGGCGGCGAAGTGCTCGCTGAGCTTCGGAAAGGCGTTTCTACTGGGGATCATGTGTAATTTCCTCGTCTGTATTGCTGTTTGGATCAGTTTTGCGGCGCAGGACGTGGCCGGAAAGATTGCAGGACTTTTTCTGCCGATTATGACGTTCGTTCTGTGTGGATATGAACACAGCGTTGCAAATATGTATTACATACCGGCCGGAATTCTGGCGGCCGGAAATTCTGCTTACAGCGAAGCGGCAGCAGAGTCTGTCGCAAATATCGGAAATATTTCGATTGTTAATTTTCTTGGCCATAATCTGATTCCGGTGACACTCGGTAATATTGTGGGCGGTATGGTGCTTGTCGGCTGCGTGTACTGGTTTGTTTATGTAAGAAAGACGAGTGACAATAAATAATAGCTCGGTTTAGAGAAATATATTTTCAGTTTGAACAGAAAAGTGCGGGTCTGGTTATCTATAAAATAAGAAGAGGGAAAAACCGGGAAATATGCTGAACTGGAAGGGAAATGGGAGTTTGGACTTGATATAAAATAAAAAATACAGGAGACTCGCTGATAAACCGGTTTCAAATAAAATCGAGAGGGCGGGTCTTGTTTTATTGTAGAAAGGAAATGACGATGACGAAGATAGAACAATCAGCGGATTCGTCAGCGGGCCGTGAGGAAGTTTTTGATGTATGCGATTGGATCAGGCGGCGGCTGTTTGAGATGCAGGATATTTCTTATCATGATTTTCAAAGCAAATTGATGCCGACGGTGGATTCCAAGAGGGTGATCGGCGTCCGGACGCCTGACTTGCGCAGATTTGCAAAAGAAGCGGCGCGTCATCCGCAGATTCCGGAGTTTCTGGCTGCGCTGCCCCATGAGTATTATGAAGAAAATAATCTTCACGCTTTTCTGATTGAGTTGATCAAGGATTATGAACAGACGATTGAGGCACTTGACGTGTTTTTGCCGTATGTTGACAACTGGGCGACCTGCGATATGATGTCGCCGAAGATTCTGGGGGAAAATCGGGAAAGGCTTTTGGAAAAGATACGTGAATGGATTGCATCGGGCGAGACGTATACTGTCAGGTTTGGCGTGGGGATGCTGATGCGTTTTTATCTGGACGACGCGTTTTCCCCAGAATATTTGCAGATGGTGGCGGAAATCAGGTCGGAGGAGTATTATGTGAAGATGATGGCAGCCTGGTATTTTGCAACGGCGTTTGTCAGCCAGCGCGATGCGGTTCTGCCGTATTTTGAAGAACGGAGACTGGAACCGTGGACGCATAATAAGGCGATTCAGAAAGCTGTTGAGAGCCGGCGCGTCAGTCCGGAGGACAAGGCGTATCTACGGACGCTGAAAATTAAGTAAAAAGGGGCTGTTTTGTTTTGCGACAGCCCCGGCTTCGTAAAACCGCAGACGGATCGGTTAGAAATTGATGATTTTCGGTTCTGCAGTGAAAGAACAGATTTGTGCTGTACCGTTTTGCAGGTAATAAACTTCAGTGTTTCCGTCACCCGGCTGATACATGGCCTTGAGGGATGGAAAAGCGTTGAGTAGGTGTTCCTGGGCCGCGATATTATCGTCGAGAACGGCTTCTGCCGTTACGCGAATCCAGTTTTCGCCGTCAAAAGCGCAGAGCTCAACTTTTGGGTTGGCTTTGAGCTGGCGGGAAACCTCTTTTGATTTTCCGGTCTGAATATAGAGTTTGTCCTCAAACAGATCAATCGTGCCGAATGGGCGAACTCTCGGCTGGCCGTCTTCCGACGTGGCCAGGAAATATGTACCGCATTTTTTCAAAAATTCGTATACTTCTTTCAATTTATTTGTCTCCTTTCCTACTTAATAACAGGTAATTGATTTACAGTTCATGGATAGTTTATATTATTTTCTGCTGTTTTGCAAGTTAGATGGTGAAAATAATGCGAATAAACATGTAGAGTTACAATTGATGTGACACCTGACACTATACAAAGACGGTTGAGTTCTTTAGAATGTTGATCGTATCAAAACCATTCCATCAGAAGGAGCTTCAACCGTCATGAATACTATCGTACATTCACCACGATATTTGCCATATGAATTGATTATCAAATCCCATGCGGTCAAACTTTACCGCTCCGGCGTCGGTGTTTCCTTCGTATGCAGGCGCTATCATATCTCCAAATCTTCCTTCATGCGCTGAAACAAGAGATAGGATGGCACCGAAGATTCTCTGCGTGATCAGTCTCATAGACCGCATTCTGCGCACCCGAACGCGCATACACCGACTGAGATCACGTGGGTCCACAATGATTTCCGCAGAAATCCCGGAATCTCTATCTGTGAACTCTATGGGAAGCTGAAAACAGTGAAAGGGGATTCCCGACACCCCGCTGGACATTCTATGTCGGGAACTTGGGAGCCGTCATCAACGGATCAGGCCCCGCACACCCAGACATAACGGGAAAGTGGAACGCAGTCACCGGAATGGCCAGGAATGTTTTTATAACCAGTTTTTATAATCATATGTCTTTCTACAGCTATCAGGACCTTGTACAACAGATGGAGCGGTATCTCCGCCGTTCCAACAACATTCCCACGCAGGTTCTGGAAAAGAGAATATGAAAAACGGCTAAAATCCTGATATTTCAAGGTTTTTAGCCGTTATTTATGCTCATTTGTCGCTTATTTGTCGCTTAAATCTGCGAAAAGATACGAAACGATACCAGGCGATCATGGCGTTTTTTATTGCCTTTTTCCCGGCTATGGAGTGCGCAAAGCATGGTATCTTCGATCCATCGCGCCGCTTTTGCTTTACACGGTCACAGGACCTGTGTCAAGCTTTCTAACCGGTTCATGCGCTATCTCTTGCTGTCGTTTCCTTTGGCCTATTTTGCTTTCTAGCCTTGGGATCCTGGCTCTGCCTGTTGTGGCAGTTCTTGTTCCATCACGTCCCGCTTCATGCGGTAAAAGGTGCTGACCGCTACGCCGCAAAGTCCCGCTGCCACATTCGCCGTCAGATTCCCGTCAAGATATTGTTTCAGCACCAGCGGAAAGTTCGCCGGCGGCTGAATCCGCGGCCTTCCGAGATGAACTCCCCTCGCTCTAGCTGCCGCAATTCCTTCTAACTGGGTTTGTTTCCGTCGTTTCTGTTCATCTTTTTGCAACGCGATGGCAATTTTGTTCGCTATCGCCTGAATCACAGCGTCCGCACTTTGGCCGCTTTGAAAAATTGCATCGGTCTGTTCAACCAGATCCGCGTATTCCTTCGGACTGAATACTTCTTTTACCGTTCGATAATCCATGTTGTCCCCTTTCTAAACGAAAAGGGCCGAAAGAACGTTTCCTCCCTCCGGCCCCTTTCTTAATGTTGATTCCTATTCATGTCTGTTCCATTACGATCCCATCTTTTTTATCGCATCGTCAAAATTTGATTTCTCCCGTCGATTTCAAGTAAGATCCACAGTCTTTCGGATTTGAAATCCTTATCGTTCGTGAACCACTCATTTTGGTTTTTGTTCGCTTCCTTCTTAAAAGTCAGGATTCCACGAAGGTTTTGACGGATCGTAGAAAGGGATTATTTTGCGACGTTTTCACAGAAACGCATCAGGATGGTCGCAACTTCGGCACGGGAAGCATCTCCGGCAGGAGAGAGGGTGTTGCCGCTGGTGCCTTTGATCAGACCGGTTGCGGTAGCCCAACTCATTGCCGTGTTTGCGTAAGGACTGATGGCACTGGCATCTACGTAAGCGGTCAAGCCCGTCGTTGAACTGGTGTTATAGCCTTTGGTTGCTGCGTAACGATACAAGATGGTGGCCATCTGTTCTCTGGTGATCATGTCGTTTGGTCCGAAGTTCCCATTGTCGTAACCAGTTACAATACCGTTTGATGCTGCCCAGGCGACGGCATCCGAATACCACTGTCCGGATGGAACATCGCTAAATCTTGCTGCTGTAGCGGAAGGAGATCCTTCAAGACGATGCAGGATGGTAACGACCATTCCTCTTGTAGTGGTGGTATTTGGTTCAAAGGTCGTCGCAGAGGTACCTTCCATGAGCCCTTTCTCTACGACGTAGTTTACGGCATCACTATACCAGGTATTTGCCACGACATCGACGAAGTTCGGCGCGGTATTTTGTTGTTCCGATTCTTTAAATGTTACGGTAACGGTGACCGGCTGGGCGGT
>CAYTKT010000025.1:0-28895 GCA_964438605.1 uncultured Oscillospiraceae bacterium | reverse complement strand
ATCGGCTCTTTCAGAGCGGCCGAAGTGCGAATGATGTGATTCAGGCGCTGGTGGAGCGGATTATTCCGGCGTTGGAACAGGAAAAGAAAAGAGAACATCGGGCAGCGCAGTTAGAAGGAATTGCAGCGGCGCGTTCACGCGGCGTACATCTGGGGCGACCGAAGCGGGAACCGCCGGCTAATTTTCCGCTGGTATTGAAGCAGTATCGGGATGGAAACATTACGGCGGCGACAGCGGCAAGTCTCTGCGATGTGGCGGTCAGCACGTTTTACCGGATGAAACGGGAAGCGGAAAGCGAAGACGGCTGACTGCGGGCAGCGCGAACAAACAGGGAAAACTCCACAAACGAGGAGAAAGGATCCATTCAAGGAATTTAACACTACATAAAATTTAGGAGGTAAATGAACATGAAACGAAAACTCTTATCGGTGGTCCTGGCGGTGGCCATGGTCCTGACCATGATGCCGATGACCGCACTGGCGGAGGACAAGCCATTCAAGGTGGAAGGCAAGAGCGAGAGATACGCCGACCTGGCGACTGCTGTAGAAGCTGCGCAATCTGACAAAACTATCACAATTGTTGGCCCGGTTACTGTCGACAGCAAAAAAGATGGTGAAACTGTAAAAAAGCTGACGGCGAATAATGCGGTCGTTATCGCGAAAGGCGGCTCGCTTACGTTAAACGTCACGGAATCTGACGCTGACCTGCTTTCCAGTATATTTTTTCCCATTGAAACTCAAGCTGGTGGTGAGTTTACTATTAAAATACTAGGAAGCACATATACGTATTTTGGCGGTGAGAACGCGCGTATGAATATTAAGACGGGCTCCATCACCCTGTCAAGTCTTGACAAATTAACTTCGGGAGAATGCAAATGGTCTCTGTCTGAAAAAGCCGATGTTGAAGTCCCTGAAACTGTTAAAGGTTCTTTAACGAGAGCTTCTTTACAATTTAATATCGGTACTAACCAATACGGTGTCAAACTGGAAATCCCTGAGAATGCCACTCTAACCGTCAATGGCGAGATGGCTGGAGTAAGTGGATCGAAGCCGGAAAAAATCTCGTCTAAACTCGACGTAAAAGGCACTTTAGACTGCACAAATGGTACGCTCTTATTGGGTGATAACGCTGCTGTTAGTGTATCAGGTTCACTTCTAATTGGGGACGCTGGTATCCGTAAAACTAGTGACACAAAAAGCCAGTGTGAAAAACAAGACATAATTAGCGTAACAAATAACGGGTCAGTTTCTATCACTGAAAACAGCCTATGGAAAGATAAGGCGACAACCTGCATTGAAGCGAAGAGCGGGACTCGTTTTGATTATACTGATGGGAACGGAAATATCGTTTACGGAGCTTCAACAATAAAAAACCCTAAGGCAGTTATTGGAGGAAAACCTTACAGCAGCCTTGACGGTGCCAGTGGCGCTCTGGACGAGGCTAAATCTGGAGATACAATAACTATCACGACAACAGATGAAGTAAACATTAAGGATAACTCTAAGGGGAATTCGATCAAAGAAGGCGTCACCCTTGTGGTTCCAAAGACAGCTAACCTGACCATTGAGCAGATGGCGGCGACTGGTATGATGACAAGCAAGGGAAGTTTGGTCGTTCATGCAGGTGCTAAGGTTAGCCTTCCTGATGCTCCTGGCGATCAAACAAACGTTTGGGTTGGTAATGACAACAAAGCAAGGCTGAAACTCACAGATGGAATGGTCACGGTTGATTTCTCAACCGTCGAAACCGCCCAAAAGCCGACTGCCACTCTTAAAGGAACAGCCTCGACCGGAACAGATATCGCTAACCCGTTCCGGGTGCAGTTAGGTGGAAAAGAGATTGAGTTTGTAATTAATCAAGATTCTGTATTAACAGTACCTGATGGCAGCACTCTACTTATTCCCTCCTATACCAATGGGTCTACTGTAACGGTAAATGGAACTTTGACTGTCGTCAAAGGTGGTGTTGTTGAACTTCATGAAAAAGGAAAAATCCATGTCAGTGCAGACGGTTCTCTTAACATCCCTGTTATGACCAAAGCGGATTTTTCAAAAATGATAGGTGATATTACTATTGATAACGGCGCCACTCTGAAAGTTTCTAATTTCCCAGTTCTCGGTTCTAATGGATACCTTTCTCCATCGGCCGGCACGGCTACGATTAACTTTGGAGATGTAAATACTGCTGACACAGGATCGCTGAAATTAACCTTAACCGGTGCGCAGTTGTCGATTAACCCCACTGGTAGTTCCCACAGAGATTATATTACAGCCCTGTTGGTAGCAGAAGACGGTAATGTTCCTATTGATATTACTCTCGATAATAATACGATAGTAAATATTGCCGATGAAAAAACACTGAATATTCCAAATGGTTCAAAGCTTAATGTCGCCGAAGGAAGTACAGTTAATGTCAACGGCAATCTGGAAGTACATACTAAAGGCAAGTTGACCGGTAACGGTGCAATCAATGTAAGTGGTATTGCAGCAGTTTATGGCACAACGGATTCTACTTTCACGTTGGCTTCCGGAGGCAAAGTTCTGTGCGATGAGGATATTGAAAAACAGATTGTGAACGGTACAAAGATAACGAATGAGGCTGACAAAAATTACGATTCTGTCGTAAGCGATGTAGGGTCTAAATCTTTCAACTGCGGCTGGCAGTATAAATCCACCTACAACAGCCCCGGTTCCGTCGGCAGCAGCGGCAGTTCCGGCTACTCCGTTCAGGTCGATCAAAACATCGAGCATGGCCATGTGTCCGTGACACCTAAGTCCGCAACCGCCGGCAAGAAAGTCACCGTCAAGGTGACACCGGATGAAGGCTATGTCCTGGACGAACTGACCGTCACCGACAAGGACGGCAACGAGATTACCGTCAACAAGGTCGACGAGAACACTTTTACTTTCACCATGCCAAAGAGCCGTGTCACCGTTTCGGCTACTTTCGTGGAAGAAAAAGATTCTGACATCGCAAACAAATTCACCGATGTGCCGGCAGGCGAATATTATTCCGACGCCGTGGCCTGGGCTGTCGAGAACGGTGTCACCGAGGGAACTTCTGAGACAACGTTCTCTCCTGACCTTGGCTGCAGCCGCGCTGAGATCGTCACTTTCCTGTGGCGCGCTGCCGGCTCTCCAGAACCTGAAAACGCCGGGAACTCTTTCACCGATGTAAACACAGACGCATACTACGGCAAGGCAGTTCTGTGGGCTGTCGCAGAAGGCATCACCAACGGCACCGGTGGGACTACGTTCTCCCCTGACGCCACCTGCACCCGCGCCCAGATCGTCACTTTCCTCTACCGTTATGAGGACACCCCTTCTGTTTCGGGCACCAGCTTTGGAGATGTGCCAAGCGGCGCTTACTACGCCAACGCTGTAAGCTGGGCTGTCGATGAGGGAGTTACCAAAGGCACGAGCGAAACCACCTTCTCTCCTGACAATACCTGCACACGCGGTCAGGCTGTGACCTTCCTGTACCGCGACCTTGCTGAGAAGTAATCGGCGGGCGGCCATACCGGCTGCCAAAGGTTTTGATTATCACATAGGCGGGGCTTCGGCCCCGCTTTTTCCATTTAACATGACGAACACGATATATCTTCATATCTTCTGTGGTGAAAATCCATAAATTTGAGGCGAATTCCATCACGACACGTCCGTCATACCAAAGGAACATTCCCTTTCATGTTGCAATCCATACTTTTAAAAAGGAGCTCCCTTTTTCGTAAGGAGCCCCTTGAATACCGAAATCTAAACTATATCACTTGTTATACTTATCATGTATTTACTATTTTCTCATTCCGCTTAACGGATACCGATTTATACCGACGGATGAGCTTGAGCCTCCGTTGTCTTGCATTTTCTGGCTCTGATCACATCACAGACTGCATAATAGATAAGACTGAACAAAATAACGCCGACTGCCATGATAATCAAAAATGACAGTTCCTTCATCAGACCGTCGCTGCCTGAAATCGCAATACGGAACGATCTGACGACGTGAGTGAACGGGAAGTATTCTGTCATTCGCCCGACAAACCCCGGCGACAGTTCCGCCGGATATACGCCTGTTGCAGTCGAAATATTGAGAACTAAATATATGATCATCAAAAAGCTCCCTGCCTTGCCAAACATAGTACAAATAATATATGCAATACTCATAAAGCAAACGGAAGTGACACAGGCCGTAAGCAGCGTTGCGCCCAGATCTGCAGGGGCAAATCCGTCTATCACGCAAAGCAGTCCAACCATTAAAAGCGCCCATGCAATGGCCACTGGATACATCACCGACGCTTTGCCGATATAAAATTTAATACCTGACGTCTTGTCTTCTTTCTGTCTTCTCAGCGGATATACGAGCGTAAAAGCGATTCCGCCGATCCACATGGCAATCGGCATCATATACGCGGCCATCGACGTACCGTTATTCGCTATCGATGTCACCTTTTCTTCTTTGCTGTCGACAGGCGCCGCCACCATATCAATCTGCGCCTCGTCCAGATTTTTTTCTCTGACCGTATCGGCGCCATCCTGAAGGGCCGTCTGCAAAGTCTGGGTGCCTTCCGTCAGTTCAGGAAGGCCGCTGCTGAGCTCACGCGTGCCGTCGTATAATTCATTGCCGCCCGCAAGCAGTTCACCTGCCCCCGAATTCAGTTCCTCAACTCCGGCGTCAAGTGAAGCAGCGCCGGAAGACAGTTTTTCATTATTTGAAGTCAGCGTTTGCGCACCGTCGTTCAGCTGGCTGACACCCGCCATGAGGGTATCCGAACCCGTGTTCAGCGTAGCTGCGCCCTCGTCGAGCGACGTCAGTCCTTCGGCCAGTGAATTTGTTCCCTCGCCAAGTTCGTTAAGGCCATCATAAAGCGTACTCATGCCTGCGGCAATCTGTTCCGTATAAACTCCCATCGTATCAGGCAAAGCCCCGTTCACACCGTCCACAACAGAAGAAGCCGTCGATAACGCTATCTCCGAGCCGAGTTTTCCAAGGCCGCTCGACAGTTCATCGGAAGCAGTCGTTATGGCGGATTCGCTGTTGACAGAGGAAGCGATGCCCGTTGCTGTCTGCGAAGCAATTCCGCGGCCCAGTCTTTCTAAAGACGGTTTTAAATCGGCGGAAACAGCTGATATGCTGTCTTCATTTTTGATTGTTTCAGCTATTTCATCAGTTACATTCCCAGCCACCATTTTTGCAATTTCCTGACCATAACTCAGCAGATTATCATTCACTACATTCACTACTTGCGAATCTGAATTTCCGGTCGTTCCTTCCGTAACGGCTGTACTCGCGTCACTCTGAGTACTTACCGCAGCCGTAGAACTCTTTAAAGACTGCAACAAATAAGGTCCCACTTCTTCCGCAGCTTTACTGGAAATTTTGTCTCTAAGGCTTTCAATTTCCTCCGAAATCCCTTCTGTGACTCCTTTGGCAAACTCATCCGCATAAGCCGCCGCACCGGAACCGCCTTGGGCCGCCGCCGAACTCACACTCTTGGAAATAGATGATGAAACGCCGTCTAACACGCCCTTTGCAATCGTTTCCGACTGATCTGCTGCGCCTTTAGACGCCAAACTGGAAATTTCATCCGTATCGTTCTCATTCAGCGAAATCGGATTACTTTTTATCTTTTCATTCAATTCTTCCGTACCCGATACGAGCTCGGAGGCGCCAGACATCAGTTCGCCGTCGTCATCATAATAAGAAGCCAGCGTGTCTGCGCCCGATTTCGCCGACTCTGCACCGGCTCTCAAATTCTTAATACCGTCTGTTAAAGATGGGATGGAACTGTGAAGCGTGCTGATTGCGTCTTTCAGAGAAACCGTTCCCGCGAGATAACTGCTAAGCCCCGTTCTCAGTTCAGACGTTCCACTCTTTAAACTTCCGGTGCCGTTGCTCAGCGTCTGAATACCGCCGACAAGTGATCCTGCTCCGTCGTCCAGCGCATCTGCGCCCTCACGCACCCGCTGCTCACCGTCAAGCAGATCCTGTGTGCCGTCCGCCCCTTCCTGCAGGCTGTCGCCAATGCCGTCGATCTCATCTCTGATCGCTTCCGTGTACGCCGACGTCACATTTTCGGAAATAGTCTTCTGAATTCTCAAAAGTGCCGACTCGCTCAGTTTGCTCGCCACAAAATTATATCCCGGATTCGTCGTATAAGTCAGCAGCATCGTCTGTGGCTCATCGTCAAGCAGCGTAATCGCATTTTCCGAAAAATTTTTAGGAATAGATATCACCATATAATAAGTCCCGTCCTCGATTCCGGAATTCGCCTCCGCTTCCCCGACAAAATGAAAATCTAACGAATCATTCTCATTCAGCTTTTCAACAACTTCTTTGCCCACATTAACCTCTTTGTCTTCATACTCCACCGCGATATCATTATTTACGACGGCTACCGGCAATTTATCAATATTTCCGTATGGATCCCACATCGAACGCAGAAATATCACGGAATATATACTGGGAATCGTAATGACGGCTATCAATGCGATAATATAAAACTTCCGTATTTTGAAATTTTTCCATTCATTTCGAAACATCGGCTGTCCCTCCCTGTTCAAAACATAACATTTTATCAATACATCTCCCGATACATCTTTTTCCTCAAATTTAATGATTTTTCCAACATAAATTTATAATCTGCCATTTCCCGCTTTCTATAATCAAACCCCTTTTTACGATTTTCTTATCCAAAACCTGACCTTTCGTACAATGAATTTTTCCGGTTTTTCCTCCTTCCATTATTTATTATTTCTTCGTTCATTTCGTTCCCCCGTCATATGAAATACATTTCGTTCCTCAGTGATGATCAAATCAATGATTTTCTCGTCAATCCGGCCCTCCGCCGTAAACGGTATCCGCCTTACAGGCGAAGTCAGACATCCCTTCAGATGACAGATCCCTTCAGAATCTACGCTTCCATTATATTCCTCTGTGCATTTTAAAATATCGATCTGTCCGAACACCGAACTGCCCTTTCTGACAAATGTCATAGTTCCGTATCTGATACCTAATGGAGTTTTCATCGTAATATTATACTTATTCATCTGCCTCGACCTCTGCCTTTCCATCCCTGTTGCCCGCCTATGCGCTTTCCCCTTTGCAAACCAATCACGCACTCCGTTTCCTGCTTTTCGGCTTTTTCCCTTCATGCCTGATATTTCAGTTCTCGCCGTCTGTTTTTGCGCATCGTTTTGCGCCGTCCGCTCTCTGCCCTATATCACATTACTTAGAGGTAAAGGAAGTATAGCAAGCTGATACGCCTCTTAAAACGGTCAATTCACCAACATTTGTGTAAAATCCGGTCAAATGTCCGAATTTGATGGTCAAAGGGCTCAATCTATCCATTGAATCATTCGCCGTCAACTGTATAATAAAATCAGACTTTTACCCGGAGGTACTGTGATGAAATACGAAATGTCCACATACAATACGAAACGAAATTTCGCAGAAGCGCTAAAAACTCTGATGCGTCAAAAACCGCTGTCGAAAATAACAGTCAGCGAATTAGTAAAAACCTGTGGAGTTAACAGAAAGACATTCTACTATCACTTTGAAGACATTTATGCACTTCTCGAATGGATGTTTGAAAAAGAAGTCATTGAAGTAGTTAAGAATTTTGATTTAATGGTAGATTATGAAGAAGCTATTACTTTCGTTATAGATTATGTGGAACAGAACGATTATATTATACACTGTGCCTATGACTCCATCGGACGCGATGAAATGAAACGCTTTTTTTTCAACGATTTTCAATCCATCGTATTATCGATCATTGACGGCGCCGAAGCACAGCACCATACTTCTTTAGAGCCAGGCTACAAACAATTTCTGTGCGACTTTTACACGGAGGCTCTGGCCGGCTGCTTAATCGACTGGATTACTTACAGCAATCTCCATAAAAACCCCGCTCCGGATGCTTCAGGCAAAAAAAAGGAGCCGCTAAGTCGCTCTCAGGTCATCGAATATTTAAAAATCACACTGCATGACTCGCTCACAGGAATTATGACACATAAACCCGACTGATGTGCTGACATTCCACTATCTCCATTGTAGAATATATCCCTTCACATTTTCATACCTGCGGGAAATACGCTCCGTCGCATCATAACACCCGGCTATCGTCTTCCTCTCTTTCGGAGGAAAGCCAAAATCTTCCCCATATGTTTTATTAAAAATGGAAACATCATCCATATTATTCGGTCCGGTAAAAATAATTTTATAACTGATTTGCAGATAACCAGCGATCACTGCGAATTTCAGATTATCAATTCTTCGTATTCGGATTTCGATTTTACAAAAAACAAAAAAGGAGTACACATCAAGTACCCCTCTATCCCATCGGAATTTAAATCAATCGCGAATCGCGCTTAAAACCCGCCTAAAACTACAAGAACCAAACTCCTGTAAAAACGATTGAAACTTTTGATATTTTCGAGTTTTCACCCGCTTTTCCAATATGGTGGAGACAACTGGATTTGAACCAGCGACCCCTTGCTTGTCGAGCAAGTACTCTAACCAGCTGAGCTATGCCTCCACAAATGGAACAGTTAAAATGTTAGCACATTGGAAAAGAAATGTCAAATGATTTCCAGCAAAAAACAGGGCAGCCGCTTTTAAAAAAATCACAAAATAATAGCCGTCGCAGTAAATGAAAAAACGGTTCGTAAAAGGTCGAACAGGTGCCGCGAAACTTATCAAATGGCGAGTGCATTTGCTTTGCGTGATTTCCGTTCCGCCGACTTTTCCGCTTCGCTCGGTCAGCTGATTTCAAGCTGTCATGTTTTTCGGAATATCAGCATATCAGTCAAACCCGCTTACCGGTGAAATTTGAAGTCAGGGTGAAAATAATTTGCAACCAACTCACAACTCATTCGCGACGGCTTCTTATCTCCCGCATCGTCAACGTAATCGCTTGCCAACTATTTTTGCCGCCATACTGACAGCACTTTCGCGTCATTCCTTTTCCCGCCAAATCCGCTGAAATTCAAAAATACAGCCGAAGCGACCGTCGGGCGACAGCCGCTTCAAACTGCAAATTCCTGTCCGATTCCGCAGCGCCATCTCTGCAATTCATATTTTGATCAAACAAATTGATAAATCTATAACTATATTTAAGTAAAACTAATAAAGCGGATATTTTTCACAAAGCGTTCTGACAATTTCCGTCGCTTCCAGGCGCGACGCCTCATCGCCCGGATTATTTAACACAAGCGCGATAGCCTGAGCCGTTTTTTCAATATCCTCCTCCTTAAACCCGCGCGTTGTCACCGCAGGCGTGCCAAGCCGCAAGCCGCTCGTAACAGACGGACTTTGAGGATCATTCGGCACCGTATTTTTATTCGTCGTAATATTTGCGGCATCCAGCAGATTTTCCGCCTGCTTTCCCGTCAGTCCCTTATTGACGAGATTCAGCAAAATGAGATGATTGTCCGTGCCGCCCGATACTAAATCGAATCCGTTTTCGATAAGCGCCCTGGCAAGAACCTTCGCATTCTTAACAGTCTGTTCCATATCTGCGCGGAATTTTGGCGTCATCGCTTCCTTAAAGCATACAGCCTTCCCGGCAATAATATGCATCAGCGGTCCGCCCTGTGTTCCCGGAAAGATTGCCTTATCGATGGCCTGCGCGTACTCTTTACGGCAGAGAATTGCGCCTCCTCTCGGTCCGCGCAGCGTCTTGTGAGTCGTCGTCGTAACAATATCGGCATATTCCATCGGATTCGGATGGACGCCACCTGCCACAAGTCCCGCGATGTGCGCCATATCGACCATCAGTACTGCGCCGACTTCATCAGCGATTTCACGGAACTTATCCGTCTCAATCGTTCGCGGATATGCGCTGGCCCCTGCAACGATCAACTTCGGCCTGTTCTTAAGCGCCATGTCTCTGACAATATCAAAATCGATCATACCCGTCGCCGGATCTACACCGTAAGACACGAAATGGTACGACTTTCCAGAAAAATTGACCGGAGAACCGTGGGTCAAATGACCGCCATTTGAAAGATCCATACCCATGACCGTATCGCCGTATTCCAAAACAGCCTGATACACCGCAGTATTTGCGTTCGCGCCGCTGTGGGGCTGTACATTCGCGTGCTCTGCTCCAAAAAGTGTTTTCATGCGTTCGATTGCCAGCGCTTCCACTTCATCGACGAACTCGCAGCCGCCGTAATACCTCTTGCCCGGATACCCCTCCGCATACTTGTTCGTCAAACAACTTCCAACTGCTTCCATTACTGCTTTGCTTACAAAATTTTCCGATGCGATCAGCTCGATCTTCGTTTCCTGGCGTCCCATCTCTTTGCGGATCAAAGCAGCGATTTCAGGATCTGTCTGCTCCATTTGGTTAAAATACATCTGATTCTCCTTTTGACCTGATTTGTTTATACTTTATCAATAATTCGCTTTTCTGCCATTTTTTCTCGTTACATAGTTCTGGTTTGCAGTATAAAAAGTGAACATCAAAATAATTTCTATCATATAAATTATATTTGTCCAATAAACAGCTGAACGAGTACATTTGACAATGATACCATAGAATCATCTGTTTTTCCGCAAAAATATTCAAATTTTCTCAGAAAAACATCATAAATCTTTCACGCATCTTTACATTTATCTTTTCCATCTCTTTGGCGTATAATATAATGCAGGAAGAAAAAGAAAAAGGAGAAATATTATGTCCGTAACAAAGGAAACAACAAACCAGTCGAAACTGCCTCTGCTGATCGTCGTGATGATGACGTCATTTTTGACAACTTTCACCGGCAGCGCGCTAAACCTGTCTGTTCCGTCAATCAGCCAGGAATTCAACGCAGGAGCTGTCAGCATCGGTTGGATTATCACAGGATATATCCTGTCGTCTGCGGCACTGTCCGTACCCTTTGGCCGTTTCGCCGACATCTACGGCAAAAAACCTGTCCTCGTCGCAGGACAGATCACATTTACAGCTTTTGCGCTGTTGTGCGCCTTTTCCTGGAATATCCAGACGATTATCGCCTTCCGCCTGCTGCAGGGCGTCGGCGCCGCCATGATCTTTGCAACAAATATCGCGATTCTCGTTGCGTCATTTCCACCTGAAAAACGCGGAAAAATGCTCGGCCTTTCCGTATCGGCCACTTACCTCGGCCTGTCACTGGGGCCAGTCCTCGGCGGTATTCTGAATCATCATCTCGGCTGGCGCTCGATCTTTTACATCATCACAGTCATTTCGGGCCTCGTCGCACTGCTCTCCATCTTTAAACTCAAAGAGCCCGCCCTCAGACAGACGTCTGATATTTCAGATGCTTCGGACATTTTAAAGGCGAACGCTTCTTCCGGCGCTGTGTCAGATACTGTGCACGGCAGACGCGCCGCAGGGCACATGGACCTGATCGGATGTGTTCTTTATACTGCCATGCTCGCCTGCATCATGTATGGTTTCTCCTCCATCACCGAAAGCCTGGCAGCTAAAATCCTGCTTCCTCTCGGCATTATCCTGCTCATCCTGTTTCTGCGCCGCGAAAACCGCATCAGCGAACCCCTTATCAATCTCGATATGTTCCGGAAAAATATCGTCTTTTCCTTTTCAAATATCGCCGCGCTCCTCAATTATGCTGCTTCCTACGCGGTCAGTTATCTGCTTTCCATCTATCTTCAGACGGTGCAGGGCTTTGATTCACAAATCGCGGGTCTGATCCTGATTACAAGTCCCGTATTCCAGACGCTCCTCTCGCCGCTGGCGGGAAGATTGTCTGACCGCTATTCGCCCTTCCTGCTGGCTTCCTGCGGCATGAGTATATCAGTCATCGGAATCTTCGCACTGATTTTTATCAGAAAAGATTATCCGATGCTGCTGCTCATCGCTGCTCTTGTTGTAATCGGCATCGGTTTCGCGCTGTTTTCCTCGCCGAATACGAATGCGATTATGGCCTGTGTCGATAAAAAAGACTACGGCATCGCTTCTTCTATAACGGCTACAAGCCGTTCCATCGGCCATACGCTGAGCATGGCGACAGTCACCGCCGTCGTTTCCGTTACAGTTGGCAACATCACACTGGCTTCGGCTCCGCCGCAGGCAATCCTCTTTGCGATGCGCGTTTCGTTTATCATTTTCACGCTGCTGTGCATCGCGGGGATCTTCTTTTCCGCAAAACGAAAAAACAAAAAATAATGATTCAGAAAGGTTTACAACGAAATTATGACATCCGAAGAAATTGAAATCCTTATGCAGGGCGGCATCGACGCTCGGACGGCCATCGATTTGATGATGGGCCGCGAAAAGCTCTACCAGAAATATCTTCTGCGTTTTTTAGACAATCAGAACTTTGAAAATCTGCAGAAAGCAGCCGATTGTCACGACCTTGAATCGGCCTTTCTCGCCATCCATGCGCTCAAAGGTTCCGCAGCCCTCATCGGTGCCATGGAAATCGAAACACCGCGTGAAGATGTCGTGCGCGCACTTGAAGCAATCCAGGACACAGTATCCCTTTACGAGCCAGTCTTTCACGACAACGGTGACACGGTTTTCATCATGGACCAGATTCGTGACACAAAGAATACCGACGAACAATGGATGACAGACATCTCTTTACGCGAAGCCATGTCCCATCTGAATCCGCGGGAACGCTATATCCTCGACCGCCGCTTCTACGACGGCCGCACTCAGACAGAAGTCGCTGACGAAATCGGCATCTCACAGGCCCAGGTCAGTCGGCTTGAAAAAAACGCACTCAAATATATGCAAAAATACGTTTCCGTATAATTTAAATAAATTTAATTTTTAGCAGCTCCAACACCACGTCAATTGAAGCCATTGACTGAAAAATTACCGAGGGGGCCTGTCAACGATTGCGAAGTGAATCGTTGGCAGGCCCCTCGGATTGTCCGAAAACTAATCTCGCGACTTAACATACCCCGCAATTCATCTCTCATTTTTTCCAACGGTGCCGACATAAAATCCTTTGCCCCAAAAGTCCCGATTCCTATATTTGTATTTCAATTCACCGCATTGCTCACAGATCATCGTCAACACTTTTCCCCTTCCAATATCCCATGAAACTTGATACTGACATTTTGGGTGGACCTTTGCGGCAGAAAGAAGCTTTTTCAAACATCTTAGACATGGATCATTCGTCGTAATTTATCTTGCATTTCAAAAGAAACTGAATCTCTTTCGATTCGACATCATTCTATATGAATGTCTGCTTTCTTCATCTTCACACGGCACTGCTTGCGGAAAAACCCGATGCCCACATGCCAGCATTCTTCATAGCCTTCTTCCGCCAGTGGGGCGTCGTAACCGAACGCCGCAATCTGCTTTAGAGCATCCTCCGCCGCCTGCTCCATCTGCCGCGCCTTCTCCGACTTTTTCAGTTCGATGACTGCCGCCGGACTGACGGCATCCAGATTATAGATGCAGATGTCATACCGCCCGTTTCCGGCCTCCCGGTTCGACTTGATCAGATAACTTCCGCCTAAATTCTGAAATACTCCCATCAAAAACCCGTGATAAAACGCTTCGGCACTGTCCATATAGCTGACCGACGAACGTAGCAGTTCCGCCAGCTGCTCCTGAAATGCCGGCGCATCTCCATCAAACAGCGCATGATACAACGATGTCAGATCACGCACACTGATCTGCTCATCAAACCACTGTCTGATATGATTCCGGTAAATCCACCGCACCTCACGGTTCGGAATCGTCAATTTCACGTAAATCTGATCCGGATCTTCCCATTCATTTCCCATCCGTTCCGAAACTTTTTTCAGATAACCGGTAAAAAACAAGAAATTCCATAAATTATTCTGGATGGTCTGCGGGGAAAATTCTTCCTGTTCGCCGTCATCCTTTTTCCCGTTCCTGTTTTTGGCGTTTTTCATTTCTCCATACGTAATGTCCTCATGAACCGGCTTCTCAATCGTCCCTCCTGCCAACAGAACTTCCAGTTCTGTCCGCGCCGTATTGTCCGCTCTGCGGATCAGATCACGCACAATACTGTTTCCGCTCGTGTTCGCCCAATACGGTTTCGGCGCTTCTTTTCTGTCCGCCTGCAGGTCCTTCATAAATTTGATGACACTCCATGGATTATACACCTCAGAATTTCCGAATAGATACCCGTCATACCAATCCCGGATATCATCCATGCGTTCCATTACATCATAATACGCTGCTATCGTTTCTACCTCTTTCGGTGTAAATCCAAAATATTCCCCATATGTCTTATTAAGAATGGAAATGACATCGAGATTATTTAAACCGGTAAAGATGATCTCTTTGCTGATCCGCAGACAGCCGGTAATCACCGCGAATTCCAGATTATCATTCGTCTTGAGCGCCGATTCGAACAGGGAACGGATAAACGAGATCATCTCGTCGTAAAAACCGCGAAAATGCGAATTTTCCAACGGTACATCGTATTCGTCGATCAGGATAATACTTCTCTGACCAGTTACCTGAAAAATACATTTGCTCAAGAATTTTAACGCCCCGGAATATTCTTTCGGTTCCGCCGTTCCGTCCATAATCCGTCGATACTGTTCTTTTTGAGAGTTTTCTAATTTGTCATCACCCAAGATCCCCCGATGGTGAATAAACTCATCAATAATTTCTTCTTTCAGTTTAAAATACGCATCTTCAAACGTGTCCTGCTTGGCCGATTTGAGCGTCAGCGAAATGACCGGATACTGCTGCATTTGGTCCGTGTATTTTTCTCCGGCATCCATGATTTTCAGCCCATCAAACAGGGCGTGGTTTTCCGCGTTTTTCGCTTCCTCCCCCGTATCCTCAAAAAAATATTTCAGCATACTCATGTTCAGCGTCTTTCCAAATCGTCTCGGTCTGGTAAACAGCGTGACTTTCGATAAATTATCAAGAAGATCCCGGATCAACAAGGTCTTATCCACATAATAGTACCCTGCTGCTATGATTTCCTTAAAATCCTCCGTGCCGATCGGCAGTGGCTTATATTTCCCCGCCATAACCTCCTCCTCTCTGTTCGTTTCCGTGTCAGGCTCTGTACTTTACAGGACCAGCGTGACAGGTTCACTGCTTCTCTGATGTCTGGCTTTCTGTCTTTTCTTCCCTTTGACCGCCGTGTTTTACGTCACATCAAATCCCGTATTCTTCGCCACATTCTCTCATCCATTATATCCGTTTTCCCGACCGATGTCATCGCCGGTCAAAAAAAGATAGTGTCAAGATTTTGCAGCGAAATGAGCAGTGAGAATTCCTTGGAAAGATTGCTGTCTCTTTAACAGACTGCTGTCGCTTCGCAAAAGGAACAGAAAATCTGAAATCCTGCGGCACAGCAGTCTCAAACCTCATCCAGACGCGAACCCGATCACAAACATTCTGCTGTTCGACTAATCCAAATATTTACAGTAGTTTTCCCAGTCCAAACAAAACTGTATAAAAAATTTATTTTACATAATAATAGTAACGCCAACAGTAACGCCTTTTTCTGACATTTAAATCTGATTTTCTATCAAATCGGTATCAAAATCTATGTACAAGCGTAGGC
This sequence comes from uncultured Oscillospiraceae bacterium, assembly GCA_964438605.1. Taxonomy (GTDB): domain Bacteria; phylum Bacillota; class Clostridia; order Peptostreptococcales; family Anaerovoracaceae; genus Alangreenwoodia. The sequence continues at coordinate 13,392 of CAYTKT010000025.1, read as the reverse complement.
GCACCGATATGAACAATACCTCTGCTGCCACAGCGCCGTTTTTCAAGAATTCGGCAGAAGCGGTTTCATCAAAAAAAGACTGGCGCTTGTCAGAATCATGACGATACTTTAAAATAAAAAGGAAGAATATTAACAGGAGGAAGCACAATGATAGCCATTTCAGCAAATCAACTCACAAAACGATACGGAATCGAGGAAATTCTGTCAGATATTTCATTCCATATTAACACGGGCGACCGTGTCGGGATTGTCGGTGCAAACGGTGCCGGAAAGAGTACGCTGCTGAACATCCTTGCCGGCGAGCTTCCCTGCGACAGCGGGAATTACTATATCTCAACCGATCTGAAAGTTGGATATTTCCGGCAAAATGATACGTTTACCTCAGAAAATACAGTTTATGAGGAAATGCTTTCTATATTTTCTCATCTAATCCGAATGGAAGAAGAAATGGCATGTCTTTCCCAGAAAATCGCAGATCTGTCGGCGGGTCTGTCAATGGTGCCAAAGCAGAGTGCTGACGCCGCAACCGGCGTGAGCGCCCCGCAGCTTCCAAACGATACAGACGGAGCCGGGGCAAAATCTGAAGACATTCAAAACGACGCGCATGATGCGGGCGGAGGTCACAGCGCATCCGCTGTGACCTCCGCCAACCCCAAGAAAACAGCTGTCGCTTCGGACAAATTAGATACACAAGCAGACATAGAATCGGAGATTCAACGTCTTTTGGCGGAATATGACAGGCTTTCAGAATCCTTTCGCCTTCAGAACGGCTATGGCTACAGAAGTGAAATCACCGGCGTTCTCAACAGCATGGCATTCCCGCCCTCGTTCTTCGATAAAAAAACGAGTTCTCTGTCAGGCGGCGAGCGCACACGCCTTGCACTGGCTGCCCTGCTGCTGAAAAAGCCGGATATTCTACTGCTCGACGAACCGACAAACCATCTCGACATCGGAACGCTGAAATGGCTGGAACAATACCTGCGTTCCTACCAGGGAGCCGTCGTCATCGTATCCCATGATCGCTATTTTCTTGACCACACCGTCAACCGAATTTTTGAAATCGAAAACAAGCGGCTTGGCGTCTATGAAGGCAATTACACATTTTACGTCCGGGAGAAAAAAGTACGTTTCGTCAACGATTTGAAAGCATACGAAAAACAACAGGCGGAAATCCGCCGCCAAGAGGATATGGTTCGTCGTTTCAAGGAACGCGGCACAGAAAAGCTGGCAAAGCGCGCAAAATCACGGGAAAAAATACTGGAACGCATGGAGGCGCCGGAGCGTCCCATGCTTTCAAACGCTCAGATGAAAATACAATTCAAGGAAAGCTCAAAAAGTGGAAACGACACGCTTCAGGCCATCGAACTTTCAAAATCATACGGCACTGGCGCAGAGAAACGGACGCTGTTTTCAAACGTTTCTTTTGAGATCAAGCGGGGCGAACGCATCTGTATTATCGGTCCCAACGGCACCGGCAAAACGACACTGCTGCGGATGCTGACGTCTGAAATTTCTCCGACAAAGGGCCATATCAAGGTGGGGCACAACGTAATCTTCGGCTATTACGACCAGCATCAGACGATGCTCAGCGAAACGTCAACCGTCATCGAGGAAATGCGCGATGCCTACGCTCTCTACAGCGACACGCAGCTGCGCGGCCTTCTCGGCAGATTCCTGTTCCGCGGTGATGACGTATTCAAAACAGTTGGTTCTCTGTCCGGTGGCGAACGGGCACGCCTGGCTCTGCTCAAACTGATGCTCTCCGGTGCCAATACGTTGATTCTCGACGAGCCGACGAACCATCTGGATATCGTTTCCCGCGAAGTCTTTGAAGACGCTCTGCTGGATTTTCCGGGCACGAGTATCATCGTCTCTCACGACAGATACCTGCTGAACAAGGTGCCGACTTCCATTTATGAGCTGACAAAGGACGGTATCACAATTTTTCCGGGCAATTACGACTATTATAATGAAAAAAAGGCCGCCGTCACATCGACGAACGCCTACATGAGCGGTCTTGGGCACGACGCTGCGTCAGATACGGACGCTGCGGCCCAAAACCAGCTCTCCGGAAAACAGCAGCGCATCGACGAGCGGAAAAAAGCGAAGGCACTCCAGGCGCAACAACGGCGAAAGGAGCGCCGTATCGAATCGCTGGAAGACCTGATTACCCAGCTTGAAGGGGAAATCGGCGAACTGGAACAAAAATTGTGCAGCGAAGAATATATGACGGACTATAAAAAACTGGATGAATTTTCTAATGAATTGGCTCAAAAAAAAGACACTCTCGCGGCCGCCTATGAAGAATGGGAAACTCTAAGCGACGACAATGACGAAGTCAACTGAATCCGGAAAACTTACGGCATCTGGCGCATCCTCTTAAGGCAACCCGCAGTACGGATCAACCATTCTTTATTGAGAACGTCATTTCCCTGCACGAAATTTTACTTTCCGGCAGGCTTCAGTCCCCGGCGGATCGCATCAGACCGGTTTCCGGCGGACTTTGACCTTCAGCCATTTGCACCGATAGGAATTCCGGCAGACTTCGATCTGCGGCCATTTGCACTAAACGAAATTCCGGCAGACTTTGGCCTCCGGCCATTCGCACCGATAGAAATTCCGGCAAACTTCGGCCTCCGGCCATTTGCACCGATAGGAATTCCGGCAGACTTCGGTCTGCGGCCATTTGCACTAAGCGAAATTCCGGCAGACTTCGGCCTCTGGCCATTCGCACCGATAGGAACTCCGGCAGATTTCGGTCTACGGCCATTTGCACTAAGTGAAATTCCGGTGGACTTTTACCTTCAGTCATTTGCACCGGTCGGAATTTTGGCAGACTTCGGCTTGCGGCCATTTAGGCTGAATAAGATTCCGACAGATTGTCTTTATATTTTGATCATCAAATTATTTTTAAAAATGATGAAAAAAGTATTGCAGTCGTCTGCCGCTGCCCTTATAATATGTGTATCTCAGATTTCCCGGCGGACTGCGGCGCGGTACTTTTATACAGGCGCCGATTTATTTTGATTAAAAATGACAGAAGCCAAAGAGCAAAAATATATCCGGGAAACCATTCGATTTGACAGGAGGATAATATGGTATTCGATAAAGTAAAAAAAATTATTGTTGAGCAGCTGGATGTAAGTGAATCCGAAATTACAGCGGAAACAAACCTGATAAAGGATCTCCAGGCGGATTCTCTCGATGCCGTTGAAATTATTATGAGCATTGAAGACGAATTTGGCATCGAAATCTCTGACGAGGATGCGGAAAAATTCACCTGCATCGGTGACATCGTATCTTACGTTGAAGCAAAGATTGCAGAATAATCTTTTTACGGCGAATCCTGCTGACCTTACATATCATAACAAAACAGATCATAATTTTATAATCGAGCAGGAAGCGGTGATTCACTCAATGTCCTTTAGCTAAAGCAACTCTCTTATACCCTTGTATTATAACCCGATGCAGGGGTATTTTTTGCAGGACAAAAGCATAAAAAAATCAGAGAAATATGACGGCAGATTGTAAAATGAAATTGAACAAATAAAAAAGATTCCATAGAATCTCATCTTTGGTAGAATTAAGTTGTTACTACGCCAAAAGCCAAAGGAAATGTCAAGATAATGCAGACAGAGAAAAAGCCGGGAAATCCCCGACCCTTTTCCAGAACTTTATCCCCTTATCTTGCATCGGTATTTTCAGTTTACGCAAAATTTGAAACACTATCGAAAATAACTCCCTCGAATCGAACTTCGAGGGAGTTATTTTCAGTTCTGTTTCATTTTATTGAGCACAATCATGCCGCTCTTAAACCGTCGGAATGAAATTTATCGTCGCCGTCATGTTTCCGGCGCTCTGCATCCAAACGGCTGGAATAAAACCGTCATCACAGTCATGTTTCTGACGTCTCACGCCGGCAGCCGGAATAACTCAGCTTGCAGCCTCAGTTTTTGCCGGTGCAGCTTTGGGCGGCTTCGGCAGTTTGGTGATGGCATGAGTCGGACATTCCTTAGCGCACATGCCGCAATTTTTACATTTTACAGGGTCGATCACAGCGTTATTGTTTTCGACCTTGATTGCGTCAAACTTGCAAGCCTTTTCACACTTCTTGCAGCCGATGCAGCCGGCCTGACAGGCCTTTCTCGTGACGGCTCCTTTGTCGGTGGAACTGCATGCGACGTAAGTCAAGCTGCTTTTGGGAACCATTTCGATCAGATTGTTTGGACATGCTTTGGAACATGCTTTGCAGCCGACGCAGTTGTTTCTGTCCACCCATGCGACACCGTTTACGATGCCGATCGCGTTGAAATTGCAGGCGGACACGCAATCGCCAAAACCAAGGCAGCCGTGGCCGCAGGCGCCGATGCCGCCGTAAAGCGTTTTGACCGCTTTACAGGAAGGAACGCCCTGATATTCGAAAATCTTATCTGTTTTCGTATCGTAACCGCCGCACATAACGACAGCGTACTCTCCTTCACTGGTATCGGCCTCGACGCCCATGACAGAGGCGAGAGCCGCACTTACGGCAGGGCCGCCGACAGGGCAGAGGGAAACAGCCGCGCCGTTTTCTACGATGGCGTTCGCATAATCGGAGCAGCCGGCAAATCCGCAGCCGCCGCAGTTTGCGCCGGGCAGGGCTTCTGTAAGAAGTTCGACTCTTTCATCGACAGGTACGTACATGATTTTAGCGGCAACCGTCAGGAGAACGCCTGCGATAATACCTATGATACATACGAGTATGATCGGAATAAAATAAGCCATATTTTCAATACCTCCTTAACCGAATATGCCTTCTACGACGCCGCTGAACCCCATAAAGGATACAGACAGAATCGCTGCGGCGATCAGCACGGAAGGGACGCCCTTGAGTACTTCAGGGATATTGGAGTGTTCCATCTTGCCGCGGATTCCTGCAAAGAGAACCATCGCCACCAGGAATCCGACGCCGGCGCCGAACGCGTTAGCGATAGCTGACGCAAAACCGTAGCCTTCATCGATGTTGTTTACTGTAACGCCGAGTACCGCGCAGTTAGTTGTAATCAATGGAAGGTATACGCCCAGCGAACGGTAAAGAGGAGGCATATATTTTTTGAGTGTCAGTTCGACGAGCTGTACAAGAGCCGCGATGACGAGGATGAAGACAACAGTCTGCATATAGCCGATGCCGAAACGGTCCAACAGAAATGTCTGAATCGGCCATGTTACGAGGGTTGCCAGCACCATTACGAATGTGACGGCGCACGACATACCTACGGCGGAATCGAGCTTTTTCGATACGCCAAGGAACGGGCAGATGCCGAGGAACTGAGCAAGAACGTAGTTGTCTACGAGGACCATGCTCATGATAATGCTTACGATGACTACCATTATTTATTTCCTCCTTTCTGCGGGTTCGCTTCAGATACGCCTTCTGCCGCCTTTTGAGTTCCGGAACCGTTTGCGGGATTTGCCGAAGTGTTTTCCGGCGTATTCTTCGGAGCGCTCTCTGATTTAGTTTTCTGGACATTTTCGGATTTTGCTTTCGGAGCGCTGGAGCCGTCAGCTGCAGGCTGTATCTTTGCCTCATTTGTGCCGGATTCAGGAGCTTCATTATTTACGGCGTCAGCATTTTGCGCTTCTTCTACTGCCTTTTGTGCGGCAGCTTTTTCAGCAGCAGCCTTTTGTGCAGCTTCAATTTTTGCAGCCTGGGTTTCCAGCTCGGCGATCGTTTCAGGGTCGCCAGGGCAGCCGGAGCAGCTGAACTCTCTGTTCATCTTTCCGCCGGTAATCTTGTTTACAATGGCAGTCAGGATGCCGAACACGAAGAATCCGCCCGGCGCTAGGATGAAAATGCTCATCGGCGTAATCAGATTCGTCGTAACTTCAAATCCGAGAACCGTGCCGGCGCCTAAAAATTCACGGATCGCGCCCATGACAAAGAGTGCCAGCGTGAAACCAAGGCCCATGCCGATGCCGTCAAGCGCCGAATCAAGAACGGAATTCTTGCTCGCAAACATTTCGGCTCTTCCAAGAATGATACAGTTTACGACGATCAGCGGAATATACAGGCCCAACGACGAGTTGAGATCAGGTAGATAAGCCTGAAGCAGGAACTGGACGACAGTTACGAACCCGGCGATTACGACGATGTAACACGGGATTCTGACCTTTTCCGGAATAATATTTTTTAAAATCGAAATTGCAATATTCGAACAAATCAGAACGGCTGTCGTTGAAAGTCCCATGCCGACACCGTTGATTGCGGACGTAGATGTGGCGAGGAACGGACACGTTCCAAGCAGAAGTACCAGTGTCGGATTTTCTTTGATCAGACCTCTGGTGAGTATGGTGAGTTTTGATTCTTTTTCCATTATCTGTTACCTCCCATCTCGTCATAAGCTGCGAGTGCATATTTTACAGCGCCGTAGATGCCGTTTGATGATACCGACGCTCCTGTAACATGGTCGACCTGACTGTCTTTCTTAATATTATCAACGTCATCAAGATCAGTGATCTCTTTATACTGCGAGAGATACTCTGTCGTCATGGCTTTCGTGCCAAGTCCCGGAGTGTCCGCGTGGTCTGTGACCTTGACGCCTGTAATCGCGCCATCGGAGTCGATGCCCACCATGACGGTAATCGTACCGCCAAATGACTTGTTCTGAGCCGTAACTACGACGCCCAGGCCATTGTCTTCGACGTAATATTCCGTAACGCCCTCCGGCAGATCGCCCTCTTTGGCCGTAAACGATTCCGCGCCTTTCAGGACTTCCATACGGGCGGCATCTGCTGTTTCTTTGTTAATCTTTTCGATCTGCGGTAATGTCACCTGATATGTAACAGCGAGAGCCGCAGAAATGACGAGGCATATGATAAGCAGTATGACGGTAGGTCCGATCATACCATCCTTAAAAGGAACTTTTTTGGAAGTTTCATTATTCATTATTTATCGGCACCTCCTTTTGCAGCAACATTCTTTGCCGCCAGTTTAGCCGCCTTTTTCGCTTCTTTGTCCGGATTTCCGTAAAGCCTCTTTTCACAGATTCTGTCGATATGAGGCGTCAGAATGTTCATCAGCAGGATAGAGAAGGAAACGCCCTCCGGATAAGAACCGAACAGACGGATAATCATGGTAATCAGGCCGCAGCCGATACCAAAGACGATTTTGCCAGCCGTCGTGGAAGGAGTTGTCGCATAATCTGTTGCCATGAAGAATGCGCCGAGCATAACGCCGCCTGCGCAGATCTGCCAGAGAGGATTGACGCCGGCGATCAGCGAGATAACGGCTACCGTGCCGAGAAATGCAGCAGGCGTGGCAGCGGAGATAACTCCCATGACGATCAGGAAAATGCCGCCGATCAGCAGAGCCAGGGCGCAGACTTCCCCCATGGAACCGCCTGTCGTTCCGAGGAACATCTGCTTGAGGGAAAATGTCGATTCCGCCTGTGCGGCGCCGCTTTCATTGAAGACGCCCAGAGGCGTGGCAGAAGTCACCGCGTCAGCTGCACTGAATACGCGACGTTCGTTCGGGTTGGCCCATGTGGTCATATCCGTTGCAAACGATACGAACAGGACGATTCGAGCCGTAATTGCCGGATTTGCAAAGTTCTGGCCAAGGCCGCCGAAGAACTGCTTAACAATCACGATAGCGACAAAGGAACCGATAATGCCCTGCCAGTAAGGCAGCGTCACCGGTACGTTCATCGCGATCAGAAGACCGGTCAGGACGGCGCTCAGGTCGCCCGTTGTGTTCGGTTTCTTCATGATTTTTTCAAAGGCCCATTCAAAAAAGACGGCCGATACGATACAGACCATGGCGAGTATCAGCGCACGGAAACCGAAGATATAAGTGGAAGCGATCAACGACGGCAGTAATGCGATGATTACCAGCGACATGATCTTTGACGTATTCATCGAATCGGTGATGTGCGGATTCGACGTTACAAGAAGGTTGCTGTATTTTGATGTTTTCATATCAGAGACCGGCCTCCTTTACCAATGTCTTAGAGAGTGTATTGATAAATGCGAGGGGCTTTTTGGCCGGACAGACATAAGAACAGCTGCCGCAGCCCATGCATTCCATAATTTTCAGATCGCTGAGGCGTTTTGCGTCGCCGGCATCGAATGCCTTCGCGAATTCTTTCGGCATCAGACCCACCGGGCACCCGCGGTAACATCTTCCGCAATTGATACACGGCGTCGGCTCGTTAAGCCGGGCCATCTGTTCGCTGAAAAAGAGAACTGCGCCCGTGTTTTTTACGACAACACTGCCGTCGCTGTTCTGCGCCTTTCCCATCATCGGACCGCCGGCAATGATTTTCTTAGGCGCCGTTTTATAGCCGCCGCAGAATTCCACAAGATCATAATACTTCGTGCCGATCGGAACTTCAACATTGGAAGGATTTGCAACCGCATCGCCCGCGACGGTGACCGTTCTTCTGACGACGGGCATACCCGTTCTGAAGTAGGCGCCGACGCACATGATGGATGTGATGTTTGAAAGAATACATCCTACGGAAGCCGGAAGCTGTCCGGCTTTCAGGTTCTTGCCGGTAGTTTCGTGAACCAGAACTCTTTCCGCGCCCTGAGGATATGTACTTCTGAGTTCGGTGACTTCCGCGCCTTCCACATCTTTGAGCGCCTCACGAATTTTTGCGATGGCGTCAGGCTTGTTGTTTTCAATTCCGACGTAGCATTTCGTCAGTCCGAGATATTTCATGACGAGTTTTATGCCGGAAATGATGTCTTCTGTATGTTCCAGCATGTTTCTGTGGTCAGATGTGATAAACGGTTCACATTCCGCGCCGTTGACGACAAGCGTATCACACTCGTCGAGATTAGCCGGATTGAACTTGACATGCGTCGGGAACGACGCGCCGCCCAGACCTACGAGCCCGCTGTCTCTTACGGCCTGAATGAAGTCATCTTTCGTCTTACAGACAGGAATTTTGATGCCTTCCCAAGGCTCCTGTTTTCCGTCCGTGGCGATGACGACGAAGGTGTCTGTGCTGCCCAGTGCGGTGCGGCTTTCCTCTATGGACACAACTTCTCCTGATACGCTCGAATGGATCGGAGCGCTGATTGGAGCATCGACATCGCCGATCAGCTGTCCCACTTTGACGTGGTCGCCCTTTTTTACCAGGGGCTGACAGGGTTTGCCGATATGCTGCGACATAGAGATATAGACTTTTTCAGGCACAGGCATGACAACAGATTCACAGTCAGAAGTGTCCTTGTGATGGCTGACATGAATGCTGTTCATGTGATTTGAAAATAAACCCATATGTCTTCTCTCCCTTTCATTAAGATAAAAATGAATGCGGCTGAAACGGCTCCGCTGTGAGAACGGGCGCCTTGTTCCAGCAGTGTGGTTCTTAAGAGGGCCGTGGAATCGAACACGGAAAACGGCTTCACACACCCCTCAATTAAGCGCATAAAGTATACAACAATCCTTTTGCAAAATCAACAAAAATCGCCGAAAAACAAGGGATTTCAGGACATTTGGAGCATTGTAAAATATTTGTGCGCAAAGGAAAAGTAGTTATTTTGTGAAAGGATTAGCAAAGAATCTGATTTTTTTCTGACGTGATTCCGAATATTTCGGGCGCTCTTTTTTATTTGCTGTGAACGATCTTTTATATTCCTTATATAAATGCTGCAAACTTTCTTTCGCTTTCGACGGCGGGAATTTTATCTATTCATCTTAATATTTTTAATTGCGTGGTAACAAATAAAATTGTAAAACATAAGTGCGAAAAAAATCAAAATTTCTTATCAATTAAAGTTAATCAGAGCAGAAGATTGATAAGTCAGATAACCTATTATAAAAACGTTATAAAAAAAGAAAATCGAAGCTGGATCATATTATTTTTTTACTGGATTTTCGCAGAATCAAATATTCTGCGAAAAAAGAGAACGGAGGTGGATACAATTATTTTATCCGTACAATGCGGAACAAACCATTCTTTAGTCAATCTTGCATAAAGAATGACATCACAGCAGTGCGTGCGTGGGCGGTCGGTTCCCTCCGGCGGGGCGATTGTGGCGGTCAACATCAGAAACGGAGGAAACCATGATGAACAAATCGAATGAACTGAAAACAGAAATCCATGATGACAGGAGCGGCCTCGATTATGTCCTCGCAGGGGATTACTATATCCCCATGATCGAAATGCCTATGGATGATGATCGTCCCATTGGCAAGTGGGGAGCGATGCACCGGACGTTCCTTGAAGAAACAAACCGGACATTGCTGAATCACCTTATCTTGACCGGCAGGCTGCATACCTGCCTTGCCGATCTGAATGAACAGGCACAGGATCGTTACCAACGGATCATCCGTCGGATGGCCGAAGCTGAAGGTGTCGATGACGACTTGAAACGCCGGTCACAGTGGGACTGGATCAGGGCGATGAACAGCGCGGTCTACAATTTTCTCGTAAAACTCTGCGCGGACATCTGCAGGCGAAACGGCAAGAAGCTGCTCTGGCTCGGCGATAAGACAAAGACGCTGAACTACTTCCCGAAGCCGGACGAGATGGTTCTGACCGTCCACCGGTGGTTCGCCAACAAGTCCTGTCCCGGAGACTGGCTGTATTCGATGCTCGGAGACCTCGCGACGAAGGTTACCAAGGCTCTCGGCGGTTCCGGCTCTTCCGCTCCGGCGGATAAGGGCAAGACGCTCTACCGTGTGCGCAGGACATGGGAGGACGCCAAGACCCAGAAGGGCGCATTTTCTGTCTTCGCGAATGCGAAGAAGCGCGCGGACGAAAACGCCGGGTATTCCGTCTTTGACAAGAACGGGAACAACGTCTACACAGGAAAGCAGACATCTTCCGGCAGCGGTTTTAATCCTTACACGGTGCGGGTGGCGATCAGCGACCTCAACATCTGAAAAGGTCCCGGTACAAACTATGCCAAAACCGGACAGTACACGGGCAAAGGAGTCTTCACCATCGTGACGGAATCCAGCGGCCAGGGCAGCACGAAAAGCTGGGGAAAGCTCAAGTCCGGCGCGGGGTGGATCAGCCTCGACTACTGCAAGCGGCTATAATATCATACCGTCTCTATTTTGCCTGTGGGTGTTCTTCGGAATGCCCGCAGGCTTTTTTACTTTGTGCTATAAAATTCATTCCAAAGTGAAGGAAAAAATTTTCTCCGCTAAGTTTCATCTTTATTCAATCTCGCCTTATAATTCTCTCCCCATATTTTCATGGCGTCAATGATTGGCTCCAGGCTTTGTCCCAGCTCAGACAGGGCATATTCCACCCTTGGCGGGACTTCCGGATAAACGGTGCGGGTTACAAGCCCATCCGCTTCCATGGATCTGAGACTGTCCGTCAGCACCTTTTGGCTGATACCGTCAAGGTCTCTTTGCAGTTCGTTAAAGCGCCAAGGCCGGTTTAACAGGTTGCGTATGATCAGCAGTTTCCATTTGCTCCCGATCAGCTGCACCGTGGTCGCCACCGGGCACTCAGGGAGCAGTTCCGCTTTTGTTTTCATCGTGTTCCTCCAATACTTCAATTTTGAATGTTACATTTTTATTTTAATGCAACACGCAAGGAAACACAAGATAGTTACAAAAAGGTGCGTATCCCGATAAAAAAGTGCGTACTTTTACCGCTCCCGGAATATCAGTAAAATAATAAATACAGAGGGCGCAAACGGCCTTTTGAATTCTTCAAAAAGGAGGACATGACAATGGCACTTTCCAATCTTGCCGGATGGGCTGACGACAAGACGGCTGCCTCCTGCGGCGCTGCCTGCGGGGCTTCCGACAAACCCGCCGAGGCTCCTGCCGCCTGCGGAGCGGCGGACAAGCCGGAAGAAAAACCGTCCGCGTGTGGTTCCGCGTGCGGGGCTTCCGACAAACCGGAGAAAACTCCGTCAGCCTGCGGAGCGTCTGACAAATAAGTTCAGACATCTGCAAAAATCCGCTCCCGACAGGAGCCAGCCTCCATCGGGAGCATCCGATACCCACTCGGCTTTGCCGGTTTTTATAAATGAGGGAATAAACATGAGCAGTTACTTTTCTTTCCAATGGCATATCACGGACGAATGCGACCAACGGTGCAGGCACTGTTACATTTATTCCGGGGATGCATGTAAAAAGCCGGAATCCATGAACTGGCGGCAAATGGAGGACACGTTTTACAACTGCCTTGATTTCTGTGAAATGTATGACCGGCTGCCGTATTTCTACCTGACCGGCGGCGACCCCATCCTGCATCCGGATTTCTGGCGGCTTTTGAATCTTTTCAAGAAACACGGCATTCCTTTCACGATCATGGGAAACCCTTTCCACCTGAATGACCAGGTGTGCCGGGAGATAAAATATTACGGCTGTGAGAAATATCAGCTTTCCCTTGACGGCCTTAAAGAAACGCATGACTGGTTCCGCAAGCCGGGCTCCTTCGACTGTACACTGGAAAAGGTCGGCTGCATCAACCGTTCCGGAATGCGCAGCGTGATCATGACGACCGTATCCAAAACAAATATGGTAGAACTGCCGGGGATCATCGACACCGCAGTGGCGGCCGGCGTGAATGTGTTCGCCTTTTCCCGCTATGTGCCAAGCGGCGGCGATCTGGACGCATCGATAACCCCGCGTGAATACCGGGAACTGCTTGCGGTCTGCGACAAAAAATTCAAAGAATATGAAGTGGAAGGCTACGAAACCTATTTCAATAAAAAAGATCATCTCTGGACGCTATACGAGTACGAAACGGGAACTTTCAAAATCCCGGAAGATTCTGAGGAGGGAATAATCTACGGCGGCTGCAATTGCAGCAACTGCCATATCACGATCTTGCCGACCGGCGACATCTATGCCTGCCGCCGCGTGGCGGATTCCAAAGTCGGGAACATTTTTGAGGACCGGCTTGCCGACGTGTGGGTATGCGGGATGGAGGCCTATCGCGATTACGATAAATTTACAAAATGCTCGAAATGCGGGCTGAAGGCCTGGTGCCGGGGCTGTCCCGCCGTGGCGAAAGGGACGAACGGAGATTTTTACGCAGCCGACCCTCAGTGCTGGAAAGTGATAGAAGGAGGAAAATCCGCATGAGTGAAATGCTGGAGATCATCAAGCACCGCCGCGCGATCCGGCGTTTTGAAACAAGGCAGGTGGAAGAAGAATCCCTACAGCAGATTTTGGAGGCGGGTCTGTACGCTCCGAGCGCTGGCGGACGGCAGGGCGTGATCTTCGCTGTCTGTCAGGATGAGGAGATCAATCAGAGGCTGGGAAAAATCAAAAGGGCAAATTCCCACCCGCGAATGGCTACCGCCACAAGCTATGTTTCAAAAGAGCAGCCGAGCATCGCGGACGATCCGCGCATTACCAACGCCTTCTATGACGCGCCGACGGTGATCACCCTGTTCGCGCCGAAAAACTTCCTTTTCGCCGCCGAG
>CAYTKT010000024.1:0-29036 GCA_964438605.1 uncultured Oscillospiraceae bacterium | reverse complement strand
TGATCATGTTCCCCTCCCTGTTCAGGAGATGAGTTTACCACTTAATGGAGACATTATCACTTGTGGCTTATAGGAAATTACCGTCATTCGGTTTTTTGTTGTTGACAATACGAAAATTTGGAATATAATAAAAGACAGAACGATTAAACGATTGCTTAATCGTTTCTCCAAAGAGAAGATAGGCCGCACTCTGTGAGCCTGCCGGAAATGGAATTTCGGACGGCTTTGCAGGTAATGACAGGTGTACGGAACACAGATTGCCGGGCGTTGACAGTGTGTTTCGCCGGTAACGATGAAGTACATCGGGCGCGAACTGTCGGGTTTTGATGATGTGCAGAGATGCCGGGGACGATGAAGTGTCTCAGGCGCGAGTTGCCGGACCTTGCTGGTGCGCAGGTATGCAGATGGCAACAGGTGTACTAAGCGCGGGCTGCTGAGTTTTGCAGGTGTGCGGTAAACAGATTGCTTAACAGATGGTGAACAGGAGAATTAACGATGAAAAAGAAGTTTAAGATGCAGGATCTGGATTGTGCGCACTGCGCGGCTAAAATGGAAGAAGCGATCAAGAAAATTGACGGCGTAAACGATGCATCTGTCAGTTTTATGGCACAGAAGATGATGGTTGACGCTGACGACGACAGATTTGACAGTATCATGGATCAGGTTGTGAAAGAGTGCAGAAAGGTTGAACCGGATTGTACTGTGCTGATCTGAACGGTATGAGATTGTAAGCAGCAATTTACGAGAGCTTAACAGGTGCAGTTTGAGAGGGCTGAGCCGGGGTGAAATTGATGCAGGTCCGGATGATTTCACGTTCGGTCCTGTTTTTGTTCCGTTCATCACGTTCATTATAAGAAACAAAATAAATCAAATAAAGAGCGGAATATAAATAAGAATCAATTCGTTTGATCGGAGGTCGGATCATGACAAAGAAAATAAAAAAGACGGTTCTTCGAATCGTTGTGTCATTTATGCTTTTTATTGTCGCTGGTTTGCTTGAGCATATGAATCCGGGCGGCGTTTTTGGACATAATCTTCTGACGTTCGCCATATATCTCGTGCCGTATCTTGTCGTGGGGTATGATGTGCTGCGGACGGCGGGTCTCGGCATTTATCATCGTCAGATGTTCGATGAGTGTTTTCTGATGACACTGGCGACTTTTGGCGCCTTTGCCGTGGGTGAGTACGCGGAGGCCGTGGCAGTCATGCTGTTTTATCAAGTGGGCGAGGTCTTTCAGGATATGGCGGTCAACAGGTCGCGTGCGTCGATTACGGAGTTAATGGACATTGTTCCGGAATATGCGAATTTAGAGAAGGACGGCAAGATTGTTGAAACAGATCCGGATGATGTGAAAATCGGTGATATGATCGTCATCAGGCCCGGCGAAAAGATTCCGCTCGACGGCATCGTGGTTTCGGGCGAATCTGATCTCGATACGTCAGCGCTGACGGGAGAGGCGATTCCTCGCAGAGTATGGCAGGGGGAAAGTGTATTCAGTGGATGTATCAACGGCTCAGGGATTCTTCGTGTTCAGGTTTCAAAGGAATTTGACGACAGTACGGTGTCTCGGATTCTTGAACTCGTGGAGGACGCCTCTGTTCGGAAAGCGAGGATTGAAAATTTTATTACGAAGTTTGCAAAATATTATACACCGGCCGTTGTGTTTGCGGCGGTTGCCGTATTCATCCTGCCGCCGCTGATTATTCACGATTCCTGGATGAAATGGCTGATCCGTGCGTGTACGTTCCTCGTAATCTCCTGCCCGTGTGCGCTGGTTATTTCGGTGCCTTTGAGCTTTTTTGGCGGCATCGGCGCTCTTTCGAAGAAGGGCGTTCTCGTAAAGGGCGGAAATTATCTCGAAGCGCTGGCGAAGTTGGACACTGTCGTATTCGACAAGACAGGGACGCTGACGGAAGGCGTATTTACGGTCAGGGAAATTCTCCCGCAAAAGATTTCTGCAGAGGAACTGCTTGAAATTACGGCTTACGCGGAGAGTGCGTCCACTCACCCGATTGCAAAGTCGGTAGTAGAATATTATGGGAAAAAAATCGACGAAAGCAAACTGGAAAAAATGGAGGAAATTCCTGGGCATGGGATACGGGTCGTTCTGGAAGGAAAACGTGTACTTGCCGGCAGCGAAAAGTTGATGAAGTTGGAAAATATAGAATTTCAAAGGGCAGACAAAAATGGTACAATAATATATACAGCGGTTGACGGAGTCTATGTCGGTGCCATCGTTATCGGCGATGAGATTAAGAAGACTGCCGCAGTTGCAATCGAAAAACTGAGATCGCTTGGGATCAGCAAAACGGTTATGCTGACGGGCGACAAGGAGGAAGTGACGGCCCGCGTTGCGGATGTTCTCGGCCTTGACGCTCATTATGCGGAACTGCTGCCAGTGGATAAGGTAAGAATTGTAGAAGAATTGCTTGCGCAGTCTGATGCAAAGAAAACGGTAGCTTTCGCGGGAGATGGAATTAACGATGCGCCGGTGCTGATGCGCGCCGATGTGGGAATCGCTATGGGAAGTATGGGATCTGACGCGGCGATTGAGGCGGCTGACGTGGTTTTGATGGACGATGATCCGGGTAAGATTTCAGATGCTGTTCGGATTTCGCGGAAAACTGTCAGAATTGCGATACAGAATATTGTGTTCGCGTTGAGCGTAAAGGGCGTCATTCTGATTCTCGGCATGGTCGGAATCGCCAATATGTGGGCGGCCGTCTTTGCGGACGTGGGCGTGGCTGTTATCGCGATTCTCAATTCGATGCGGATGCTCAGAGCAAAATGATGAGAATGAGGGGGTCTGTGAAATGTCGGTAAATCTGGAAACTGAAACGGATGTTTGCGAAACGGAACATGTTCATGAGGGAATCGTCAGTGATGTCAGGATGAGAATGCCTGATGACGAGAAACTGATGGATCTTGCAGATCTGTATAAAATTTTTTCGGATAAGACACGGATTAAGATCCTTTATTATCTGCTGGATTCAGAGCTGTGCGTCTGCGACATGGCGTCTCTGCTCGATATGAATTCACCGGCGGTATCGCACCATCTGCGCATTCTGAAGCAGAGCAAGCTGGTCAAATCGAAGAAAGTCGGGAAGGAAGCGATTTATTCTTTAGCGGATGAGCATGTGGCGACGATTCTGAAAAATGGGATGGAACATATCGAGGAATAGCTAATGGCTGTAGGATTTGGAATTTTAAAGGAGATGTCAATATGAATATTATCGGAATCATCGTCGGTGTCGCTATTGTAGCGGGCTTGGTGGCCGCTATGGGAAAAATGAGCGATCACGGGGCGGATGCCAATGGATGCGGTGGAAATTGCAGCCATTGTGGCATTCCGCAGGAGCTTCGCGATTGCAGCGAACCTGGCAACACACGGCAGGAAACCCGTCGTCAGCGTGATTGACGGCGTACTGCAGGAAATTTGCGATTGCAGGTTTTCGGAACGGGGCAAACGGTATGAAAAAAGGCAGGTGTATGAATTGAAAATCAATCTGTTGTCTGACAAAAACAGGAAGGCGGATTTTCTCGCTACCGATATAAAGAAAAACGGACAGGGAAAAGTGATTTATTTTGATTCCTTCGAAGCGGCTCTCGCAAAAAAGCAGGAGGGCGATGATGTGTCTTTTTTCCTGATTAAGGAAGACGGCGCTCAGAATACGAAGGACGCGGTGCGATTGATGGGCCTTTGCGAAGGAATCAGCGATATTCAGATCAGGATATACGTGTTTACTTCTTCTGAGATTGACCGGATGGTTCTCGATTCTCTCGATACTAAGTGGGCGGAACTGATTCTGATCGATCCGCTGGAGATCATGGCGCAGCGGCTGATGATGGATTATCCGCTCTACGAGGCGCCGGACAGGATAAAGGCGGATGAACTGCGCGTCGCAATTATCGGAGGCGGCAGTGCTGTTCCGGTGCTTTCGAAGACGGTTCACTGGTGCGGCAGGATGAAGTCATATATTATGAAGATTAATATTATCGGACCGAAGGCGCAGGCGCTGGAAACTGAGATGAAGTGGCGTTGTCCGGGCCTTTTTACGCAGATGTCTCAGGAGAATCTTGATATGAAGCAACGTCACCTGATCACGCCGGAGCTTTATTTGCCGCTGAAGCTGACGCGGACACTTTATCATCAGGCAGACACAAACAGTGAGGAACTGGAACTTGCGCTCGACAAATGTCTCGAATCAAATTACATTATCATTGACGAAGGGGATGACGAGGCGACGTTGCGCACAGCGCTGGCCGTCAGAGCGCATTTTATCAGGAAATATATTCTTCATGAGAATTTTTTGACAGGCGGGAATGTCAGCGTTACGAAAATGCCGGAGATTCATGTATTGATCAGAGATGAAATTCTGACGGATATGATTCCGAATCTGAAGGTGGAAGGTCACGAAGCGGATCCGGGCAGAGACGAGCTGGCTCTGATCCCGTTTGGCGCATACCGGGACATCTACAACGTAGAGAATATCATAGATACTGAGATTGAAAAGCTGACTTGCGTTCTGTTTCCGAAAGAATACGCGAAAGATGAAAACGGCAGGCCGGGCGGGGCGCTGCCTGTTTCGACGAAGCGTATGCTGCAGGCGAGCGCCGTTCATTTGAAGTATAAGATGCGGGATATGGGGTTTGTGGCGGCGTCAGAAAATGCTGCGGTCTATAATGAGGAACGTTTTCCAGGGATCTGTACGGCTGACGATCAGATGATCGAAAGGCGTCAGTCGGAGATGAGATATGAACTGGCTGCGCTGGAGCATCAGCGCTGGGTTATTTTTAAGCTTTGTGACGGTTGGATTCCGGCTGACGCGTATCATGCTATCGGGTACGGACGGGTTCATCCGGACGGCACTCGCGAACACAGGCAGTTTGCCGGAAAGATGAATGCGGCCTGCATCGAGATCAGTTATCTCAGTGGGGCGGGTTCAAAGCTCTGTGGAAATCCATCGTATTTTACAGAATACGACAGGCAGACGGGAATTGCAACTTATGGTACGCTGAAGACCGTCTATCCGAATGAAACGTATGTGAAGCTGTTTGAAGATGAGGAGGAAGAATAAGGAGAATTAGCGGCGCCGCATGAGCTGCCGAAAATTTCAGGGGATGTTGACAGTACATTTTTCAGCCGGACGTGTCGCTGATTTGTTAATGAAGAAATGAAGGAAAAAGGATGGTACGCGGGTTGTTGGAAATTCTGGCGGTGCGGCGTTTTTTGGTCAGAAGTGTATTTGATTGCTTGAGGAAGAAAAAAGAAACGCCGTGCAGACTGTTCAAATACTTGGAAGTGCGCACGACGTTTTACGGGCTAAATAGAATTTATTAGTGGAAGTAGCGGAAAACGCCGCGGACGATGCCGAGAATTTTGACATCTTTGACGAGGATCGGACTCATCGTTGAATTTTCCGGCTGGAGACGGATATGAGTACCTTCGTTATAAAATGTTTTGACTGTGGCTTCGCTTTCAAATCCGTCAACCATAGCGACAACCATATCACCGTTTTGGGCTGCGTTCTGCTGACGGACGAGGATATAGTCGCCGTCCATGATGCCTGCTTCGATCATGCTTTCGCCCTTGACTGTCAGCATGAAATGTGTGCTGCCGGTATTTATATACCGGCTCAGTACCGGAAAGTATTCCGTGATGTTTTCTTGGGCGAGAATCGGTGTGCCGGCGGCGACCTGTCCGACAAGAGGGATATTTGTTACGTCGGCGTATTCTGAAATGTTGGCCATGTCGTCAAAGATGTCGTTTGGAGGATAGTTTGTCACCGGGGTACGATATGACGGAACACCGGCGACATCGTTAAAACTGTCATGCGAGGCGGTTTCGACAGCTCTGAAAGGTTCACCGGACTTGCCGGATTCGTTTGAAAAACCTGATGCGTCAGTCGGTGCATCAGGTTGCAGGTCGGATTGTGTGAAGGTTCCGCCTTTTCCGGAAATGTCCCGATGCGAGCCGGTCGCAGGGTTGGCGCCCGTTTCCGGTGGCAGAGTACCCGTCGGCCCCGGTTTGTTAAATTTAACGATTTCAATTGCCCGTGGTTTTGCGGGGTCTTTGCGAATGAATCCTTTTTTTTCAAGAGACGAGAGGTCCTTATGGATTGTGGAGGTTGACTTGATGCCAAGTTCCTCGCAGATTTCTCTGACCGTAGGCGGGTAGCCTTTTTCTGTGGTCGTTTTTTTGATGAACCCGAGGACTTTATGTTCTCTTGCTGTCAGGTTCATTTCATCAGTCGGGAGAGTTTTTCTACCCATGATAAACCTCCTTGTCTGTTTTTTGACTAAATATTAAACTTACAAGATATATAACTATATGGCAAATTCTAATTTATTTACAATTTTCACGAACATTCTATCATAAAAAATCTAAAATGTAAACATAAGTTCTGAGAAAAAATGAATCCGGTGCATCGCACCGGATTCATTTTTCAGGCCGTGTTTTCATTACATCTGAGCCTCCGTTCCGCAGGACGGTCCTGGTTGGTCCATAGAACGTCTTAATGCTCGGATTTGATTTGCTGAATACAGTCAGCGCAGACATTTTTGCCTTTAATCGTGATCACGTCTTTTGCGTTACCGCAGAAAATACACGCAGGTTCATATTTTTTCAGCATGATGTACTCACCGTCAACATAAATTTCGATAGGATCCTCATGGTGGATGTTGAGAGTTCTTCTCAGTTCGATTGGCAGTACGATTCTTCCAAGTTCATCAACTTTTCTTACGATTCCAGTCGCTTTCATAATCTTTTCTCCTTTACTTATGTTCTGACTGTGAAAATAACTTTTTTATAGCAACGATCGCATTGATCAGGCTGACAACAGCTTTGAACGAACTCTGGTTATTCCTGATAAATTCAGCCATGCTGGCAGAGGATTCCGAAACGGATGTCACTATACCTTCGACTTCTTTCGATGCGTCTGAAACGAGGCCCGTTATTGTCTGGGCATCTTCCAAAATTTTGCTCAGAGTTTTCAGAGCCGGCACGAGATGACGTGCGGCCCGTATCAGAAAGATGAGCAGGATGATGAAACAGGCACCGATCAGAATGAGCAGAGCGTCGCCGATTGTTATTGTAGTATTCATAAAAAACTCCTGATGCGTTTCGCAGTATTAGACAGTCCGGCGTGCCGGACGATTTATTTTCCGGACATATTCATCCAGATATTATATTATTACCCATTTTCCTGTTTTTTACAACCATTTTTTGAAATTTTCCTGTTTTTTTTGCATAAATATTATAGAATGGATAAATGTAATCCATATATTGGGAATTAAAAAGAATGTTATTAAAATAAAAAATATACAGTATAAAATACTTAAAACAAGGTAAAAGACGGAGGCAGCGGGAGGAAATATGAATCTAACTGATATATTCATCAAAATAGAAATCCATTTGCGGGAAAATCGGTGCGTCGTTCATGGCAGGAATGTGAATTCTGTCCACAGCAGGAATCCACGTTTTGTTCATAGTAAGAATGTGAGTTTTGCTTATATTTGCTTATAGTGAAAATGTTTGCTGCGTTTATAGCGGAAAAGGAGATGTGAGGTCCGTTCATAGCCGGAATATGCGTTCGGTTTTTAACAGAAACATGTGTTTCGCCCGTAGCAGGAAGTCTGTGTTCTATTTTTATAGAAGGAACGGAAGCGCCATTCTTGGCCCAGATGCGTGAATCGTTCGCAATAGAACGGCATGATCCGTTCTTCACGCAGGGAGAAGCAAAATGTCAATTTACTTACAGGAGTAAGCAAATATATCGTGAATAATGTCTGATAAACAAACCGTGTATTCTGGTTTAGTTTTACAAAGTCTGTTTTGCTCATCTCTATTTATTTTTGGTGTAAGGGGTGGAAAAAATTCCGATTTGTTCATGGGAGGGAATAACAAATAGTTAATAATATCTGGTGAATAAGCTGTATATTGTTATTTAATTTTATAAAATATATATTTTGCTTATATTTATGGGTTAATAGAAAAATGGGGTGATTCGGCTTGAATAAAATCTGGTTCTTTATGATGGCTTTGGGACTTATCTGTTATGCGACCAGCGGCAACGGGGCGAAGGCGTTTGACAGTTTCACTCAGGTGATCTTACAGGGCAGTGAGGACGCAGTCTATTTTATTATCGGTCTTGTCGGGATTATGGGGATTTGGAGCGGATTTATGAATATCGCACGGGGTTCGGGACTGATTCATACGCTGGCCAGACGAAGCAGAAGGCTGATGCGGCGGCTCTTTCCGCGTGAGGATAATGAGGAAACGATTATGATGATGCTGATGGGATTTGTGGCAAATATCTTTGGCGCGGGCAACAGTGCAACCGTTTTCAGCCTTCAGGCGATGAAGATGCTCGATGAGGAGGACGGCCAGAAACCACAGGCGAGCGATGAGATGTGTATGTTTGCGGCGGTCAATATGTCGATGCTCCAGTTGGCGCCGATTACGGTGATCCGGATTCGGGCAAACACCGGGTCGGCCTCTCCTGAGGATATTATTCTGCCGTCGGTGCTGTCAGGGCTGGCGGCGACGCTGACGAGCGTGGCTGTCTGCAAATATTATGAACACAGACGGATAAGACACGAAGGGGGCGGGAGGCTGGCTGTCAGATGAATGGAGTCATATCTGTTGTGCCGACGTGCTTTCTGCCGATGCTGCTGGCGCTGATTCTTGTCCACGGATTCGTGAAAAAAGCGCCTGTATACGACTTTTTCGTGGAGGGCTGCCGGGAAGGTATCAAGTCGGCCATTGACATTACGCCATATATTATCGCCGTCTTTGTCGTGATTCAGATTATGACAGATTCCGGTGCGCTGTCGCTGCTGGAATCTCTTTGCGAGCCGATTTTTGAACCGCTGGGGATTCTGGAGGAGTTGATTTCTTTTATGATCATGCGGCCTGTTTCGGGCAGCGGCATGCTGGCAATCCTTGAAAATATCGCGGATACTTACGGGGCAGATAGTTTTTTTGTGCCGCTGTGCTTCCGTGATGATGGGCAGCAGCGAGACGCTTCTTTACGCTATTGCCGTCTATTTCGGGGCGACGCACGTATCAAAACTGTGCCATACAGTGGCTGCGGGCGTGGCAGGTTATGTGGCGGGAATCTGGCTTTCTATCGTGCTGTGCTGTGTGATGTGAAGAAGGGATGCAATTCGCCCATTTCGTGATTATTTACAGAACTGGTGGTTTGTAGTAAAATAAATCGTAATCTATTGCTTTTTTATCTTCTCAGGAGGTTGAATTATGGCGCTCGTAACTACGAAAGAAATGTTTGATAAGGCTCTGAAGGCGGATTATGCGGTCGGAGCGTTTAATGTAAACAATATGGAAATTATCCAGGGAATCGTTGACGCGGCGAAGGAAGAAGACGCGCCGCTGATTCTTCAGGTTTCCGCCGGGGCGAGAAAATACGCAAAGCCGGCATATTTGCTGAAACTCGTCGAGGCAGCGATTATCGATACAGGGCTGGATATTGTGCTGCATCTCGATCACGGCGAAAACTTTGAAATCTGCCGCGACTGTGTCGATAACGGTTTTACTTCTGTCATGATCGATGGATCGAAATATCCATTTGAAGAAAATATCGCACTGACAAAGCAGGTTGTAGAATACGCCCATGCTCATGGCGTCGTTGTCGAGGCGGAGTTAGGCAAACTGGCCGGCGTAGAAGACAATATTAAGGTGGCTGCACGTTCCGCAACATTTACAGATCCGCAGGAGGCCGCTGAATTCGTGGAGCGCACAGGCGTCGATTCTCTGGCAATCGCTATCGGCACGAGCCATGGCGCGTATAAGTTCAAGGGAGAACCGTATCTGGATTTTGAGCGCCTTCAGGAAATTCATAAGCTGATTCCTGACACACCGCTTGTGCTTCATGGCGCTTCGACAGTTTTGCCTGAGTTTGTGGCACGCTGTAATGAGTATGGCGGTCAGATTCCAGGCGCTCAGGGCGTTCCTGAGGACATGATTCGCACGGCAGCAAAATATGGCGTTTGCAAGGTTAACATTGATACGGACCTGCGCCTTGCAATGACAGCAGAGATCCGTCGTTATCTGATTGAGCATCCGGCCGATTTCGATCCGAGAAAGTATCTTGGGCCGGCGCGCGACGCGATTCGCAGCATGGTTTCTCATAAGATTAAGAACGTGCTCGGCGCGAGCGGAAAGAGATAGAAAGAATTGACTGGAGGAAAGGAAAATGCTGTCAGACACAGTAAATAATATTGTACCGTCGGGCACGATTGCGATAAATGCCCGTGTGCTGGAAATGATGGACGAGGGCACGCAGATTATAAATCTCAGCGTAGGAGAGCCTGATTTCAACACGCCGGAAACGGCGAAGAAGGGCGCTGCCTGGGCGATGGAAAACAACAAGACACGGTACGATAAAGTACCGGGTCTTGTGGAACTGCGCCGGGAAATCTGCCGCAAACTGAAAGAAGAAAACGGTGTGGAATACGATATTGACCAGATTGTCGTCACAAACGGCGCAAAGCAGTGTATTACGAACGCCTGTATTGCGTTGCTCAATCCGGGAGACGAAGTGCTGATTCCGGCGCCTTACTGGGTCAGTTACCCGGAGATCGTCAAAATCTGCGGCGGTGTGCCTGTGTTTGTCGAAACGAAGCGGGAAAACGATTTTAAGCTGACGGCGGAGGATGTGAAGAAAAATGCGACAGAGCGGACAAAGATGGTCATTCTCTGCAACCCATCGAATCCTCTTGGCACGGTTCATACCAGGACGGAACTGGAAAAACTGGGAAAAGCCTGCGTAGAGCGCGGCATTTATATCATGGCTGACGAAGTTTACGAGCGTATCTGTTTTGCTGATGAATTTGTAAGTATGGCGTCGGTTTCGCCGGAAGTGAAGGAGATGACAATTCTGATCAACGGCCTTTCAAAGTCGATTCCGATGACAGGCTGGCGAATCGGTTACACGGCCACGACTCGTGAGATCGCAAAAGCGATTACGTCGCTGCAGGGTCATATCACGTCGCATCCTTCTACTATTTCCCAGTGGGCCGGTGTGGAAGCTCTCAGGACGTGCGGCGATTATACGGAAATGATGGTAAAGGCTTACAGGGAGCGGATGGAGGCTGCCGTGGAATTTCTGAGGACGCAGCTGCCTGAAATTTCATTTATCGAACCGAGGGGTGCGTTTTATCTGTTCCTCGATATTTCATGCCTGAAAGACAAGTTTGGTACCGATGAGCCGTACAGCACGGCGTTTACGATGAAGCTGCTGAATGAAAAGCATGTTGCCGTCGCACCAGGGGCAGCGTTCGGCATGGACGGGTTTATTCGCGTGGCTTATGCGACTGATAAGGAAACGCTGCTGGAAGGGCTTGCAAGGATTCGTGATCTTGTCCGCGAACTGCAGGCATAGGTCTTACCGAGTTTTTCCGAAGATGAACTTGCCGGAGGTGTCATTTTGTCATTTGGCAGGGCGTGTTGGGCAAAGATGAACTTGACGGGCTCCTGTTCAAAGACAATGGTGACAGAGCTCTGTATTTTGTGTGAATCGTTTGCGAATACTGTTGTGCGATGATATAATGAAATTACGTATATTTTCCGCGTTGAAAGGTTCGCATCGGGGAATCGGACAGTGGAAAATTTCGTCAGCAGACGGACGGATGTCCGCATAAAATATATTATTTACAGGAGGTACGAAATATGCAGGCTTATCCAAGCGATAAAATCAGAAATGTAGCACTGATCGGCCACGGTGGGTGCGGTAAGACTTCTCTGATGGAGCTCGCCCTGTTTGAAACAGGCGTTACGAGCAGAGTGGGTACGATTGAAGACGGCAATACGGTTTCCGACTATGACAAAATGGAAATCGAAAAGGGACATTCAATCAACATGTCAATCATTCCAATCGAGTATAAGGATGTGAAGATCAACTTTATCGATACACCGGGTCTTCTTGATTTTTCGCTCGAAATGTATACTGCGATCCAGGCGGCAGCGGCGGCACTTCTGATCATCGACGCCGGATCCGGTATTCAGGTTGGAACGGAAAAGGCCTGGGATTTCTGTAAGGAATTAAAAAAGCCTACCTTTATCATGATAAAACGCAAGGACAAAGACACGTACGATTTCGATAAGCTTGTTCAGGAGATAAGAGACAAGTTCGGTGCGGTCTGCGTTCCGGCAAGTTATCCGATTAAACCGGAAATGCTTGACGCGTTAAACGAGCTTATCGCGGAAACGGACGAGGAACTGATGAACAAGTACTTCGACGAGGGCGTGTTTACCGACTGGGAGTTCAACAAGGGTCTGAGAAACGGTGTGGCTGCAGCGGAAATTGTTCCTGTTTTCGAGTTCAATCCTGAGGAAGGCCAGGGCGTTACGGCGATGCTCGACATTATACGCAAATTCTCGCCGTCTCCGCTGAGACATGCGCCGTATAAATATATCGATGCCAGCGGCGGTGAAGATTACGCTGAACCTGAGGTTGACGGCCCTGTTACGACGCTGACGTTTAAGACGCTGTCTGATCCGTTTGTAGGCAAGATTTCTATTATGAAGGTCATTACCGGCCAGCTTAAAGCAGGTATGGAACTCGTCAATACGCGGACAGGCAAGACTGAAAAATTGAACAAGCTGGTGTTTCTCAGAGGAAAAACTCAAATTGAGACAGAATCAGCGAGTATGGGCGATATCGTAGCTGTTGCAAAGCTGGCTTACACGGAAACCGGGGATACGCTCTGCGACAAGTCGAAGTCGAGAACTTATGTCAGCATCGGCTCTCCGGCACCTACGCTGTTTATGGCAATCGCTCCTGCAAAGAAGGGGGACGAAGAAAAGATGGGCACCGGCCTTGCACGGCTCAGAGAAGAAGATCCGTCATTTGTCGTCCGCCAGGATACGGAGACGAAACAGACGCTGCTGGGAACTCAGGGCGAGATGCAGATGAATATTATTATCGCGAAGCTGAAGGACAGATTTGGCATTGATGTCATTTTGAGTCCGAGAAAAATTGCGTACAGAGAGACGATCAAGGGCCATTCCGATGTTCAGGGCAAGCACAAGAAGCAGTCCGGCGGTGCGGGGCAGTATGGCGATGTTCATATCAGATTTTCACCGTCGCCTGATAAGGTCCTCGATTTCTCCGAGCAGTTGTTTGGCGGGTCGATTCCCAAAAATTACGTTCCGGCAGTTGAAAAGGGAATCATAGAGTGTATGGAAAAAGGGCCTCTGGCTGGTTATCCGGTTGTAAACATCAAAGCTGTTCTTTATGACGGTTCTTACCACGATGTGGACTCAAACGAAATGGCGTTTAAGATTGCGGCGTCGCTGGCATTCAAGAAGGGCATTATCGCGGCAAATCCTGTGTTGCTGGAGCCGATTATGAGGCTTGAAGTCACGATTCCTGATGAATATATGGGTGACGTTATGGGCGATATGAACAGGAGGCGTGCGCGAATTTTAGGCATGGAACCGGCTGGCCACGGAATCCAGAAGCTGATTGCAGAAGTGCCTATGGCGGAACTGTTGGATTATACGATTGCGCTGCGTGCGATGACTCAGGCAAAGGGTTCCTTTACGCAGGAATTTCTGAGATATGACGAGCTGCCGCACAATCTTGCGGAAAAGGTTATTGCGGAATCGGGCAGGAGTCAGTGAAAGACATTTTAGAGAAATTTATTGAGAATCGGGCCGGCCCTACGCGCAAATGTGTCATTTGCGCGTAGGGCCGGCTTTAATTGATGAGATGATCAGCAGGACATCGACGACATGGGCGCCGTGGATTATCGTAGAAGGAAACGACAAGCGGTACGCACGGCTTAAAGTGCTGAAAACGCTGCGGAAGGTGCTTGAAGAAAACCTCTGTGATTTTGCGCCGGACGGTGGAAAAAAGTAAGAAAACGGGAGCTGTTACAATAATATGCTCCCGTTTGGATTCACAATCATCTTTTTCTTTTTCATTTCTGCCATGCCAGACATCAGGCGCAGCGGACGAAAACCGCAGAAATGCGGATGCTTTGGCGCACCCGGCAGAGATTGCAGAAGCTTCCTGATTCAGCCATTGTCCCTGCAGACGGCTGATTTTTGAGAAACCTTACGCGAGGACTGGCCACAGCGGCTTTTGGAAATTTTTTCTAAAAACGGCAAAACCAAATTACAGTTTTTAGAAGTTGATAATCTTGTTTCGCAGGCCGACACTGAGAATAATGCCCAGAGCGATCATGTTCATGATGACTGATGTGCCGCCTGAACTGAGAAATGGCAGCGTAATGCCGGTGACCGGCATAATGCCCATCGTCATGCCGATGTTTTCGAAGATCTGAAAGAAAAACATGGAGCCTAGCCCGATTACGATCAGGTAGCCGTAAGTATCCTTTGCTCGTTCTCCGATGTGGATAATTCTGTAAAGGAAAAGTCCATAAAGGGCAATTACGATGCCGCCGCCGATAAAGCCGAGTTCCTCACATATGACGGAGTAAATAAAGTCTGATTTGGCTACCGGAATGAAGTTGAGCGACTTCTGTTCGCCGTGAAAGAGTCCTTTCCCCCAGAATCCGCCTGAACCGATCGCAATTTTTGCGTGCCAGACCTGATAATTGGAGGCCAGGCTTAAATCGTTCGGATGAAGAAACGCGTCGATACGCTGTTTCTGATGGCCTTTGAGTACGGAATAGACAAGTGGGAGAGATGCTGAAAGTCCGGCGGCACAGCCCCAATAGATTTTCTTGTTGACGCCGGCGGCATACATCATGATAATCATCATAAAGATAATAACAAGTGCGTTTCCCATATCTTCAACGAGTACGAGCAGAATCAGAGGCGCAGAGATCAGTACGGCTTTCGCCATGCCTTTAAATGTCATGAGTTCCTGCCCGTGAACTGAGAGATATTTTGCGAAAATCAGTGCATAGGCAATTTTTACGATCTCGCAGGGCTGAATCGTCGTGACGCCAAGGTTGAGCCATGCTCTGGAGCCGTAAGCGTCTACGCCCAGTGGGGTGTAAACGAGAAGCATACAGGCGATGGAAACCACGTACAGGACTTTCGTAATCCCTTTATACTGTTCATAATCGATGAGAAGCATGACGAAAATCATCATGAAACCGATCAGGTAAGCGATGAACTGGATTACTATATCTGAAGAAAGACTGAATGAGCCATTGTAAGTGATACTTGTGACCATCAGGATGCTTATGGCTGCGAAAGCCACCGATAGGATCAGAAGCGTTCGGTCGATGTTTTTCATTAATTCTTTTAAGTAATTGATTCTTGTCACCTCCCTTGACACCTTGACATTTTGGTGCAAACATTATAATATAAATAGAATACATATATCAATATGTAATTCGTTTTATGCCTGTAATTTTAAGGTTATTTTATGCAGAAGCTTCCTGTTTATGTATCACGTATCCTGCGGCAGGGTTTTCTGTAAAATAATATTGAGAAGTTAATGTTTTTTAATATTAAATTCTAACACTCAAGGAACGAAGGAGGTGTTGTTAAAATAAAGATAGTCATTATAGCAGTTGTAGCGGCAGTTTTCGCACTCGTTATAGGATGCCTGATCGGTTATATTATCAGAAAATCAGTGAGTGAAAAAACGATAGGTTCTGCGGAACAGAGAGCGTCAAATATTATTCTTGACGCCGAAAATCAGGCTGAAACTATCAAAAAAGAGATCACGCTTGAAGCAAAAGAAGATGCGCACCGCATGAGAAGTGATATTGAGCGTGAGATAAAAGACCGCAGAAATGAAATGAACCGCCTGGAAAAGCGTCTCATTTCAAAAGAAGAATCAATAGACAAGAAACTGGACAATATTGAAAAAAAAGAAGAAAGCATCGCGAATACAGAACACCGGTTGGCAGAAAAAGAAACAGAGCTTGATGGTTTTATTGAAAAGCAGCTTCGCGAGCTTGAAAGAATTTCCGGCTATACGGCGGAGGAGGCAAAGGCACTTCTTCTTTCAAATCTGGAGAAGGAAATTCGCCACGACGCATCCGTCATGATCAAGGAGATCGAAACGAGAGCGAAAGACGAAGCTGACAAACATGCAAAGGAAATTATTACCGGCGCGATTCAGCGCTGTGCAGCTGATCAGGTCGCGGAATCCACCGTATCTGTCGTTAATCTTCCGAATGATGAAATGAAGGGCCGGATCATCGGCCGTGAGGGCAGAAATATCAGAGCCATCGAAACGGCAACGGGTGTCGATCTCATTATTGACGATACGCCGGAGGCTGTCATCCTGTCGGGATTCGATCCGGTAAGGCGAGAGGTGGCAAGAATTTGTCTGGAAAAGCTGATCGTGGATGGGAGAATTCACCCGGCAAGGATTGAAGAAACCGTTGAAAAAGCCGAACGCGAGGTGAATAATTCGATTCGCGAGGCCGGTGAGCAGGCGACTTTCGATGTAGGCATACATAATTTACATCCGGAACTCGTAAAACTTCTGGGACGTCTGAAATACAGGACGAGTTACGGGCAGAATGTGCTGCAGCATTCCATCGAGGTGGCTCATCTTGCCGGGCTTATGGCTTCCGAACTGGGGCTTGACCCGAAGCTTGCAAAAAGAGCAGGACTGCTTCATGATATCGGAAAGTCTATCGATCACGAGGTGGAAGGGACTCATGTCGATATCGGCATTGATCTGCTTCGCAAATACAAGGAATCGGATGCTGTTATCGATGGTATGGCGGCTCACCACGGCGACTATGAAGCGAAAAGTCTGGAAGCCGTTCTGATTGCAGCAGCCGATGCTCTGTCCGCAGCGCGTCCGGGTGCGAGACGTGAGACACTGGAAACGTATATCAATCGTCTCCAAAAATTAGAAGAAATTGCAAACTCAACTCCGGGCGTTGAAAAGTCGTATGCGATCCAGGCGGGACGTGAAATCAGGATCATCGCCCGTCCGGAAGAAAAGTCGGACGACGATATTCCACTTCTTGCCAGAGAAATCAGTAAGAAGATAGAGAGCGAACTTCAGTATCCGGGCCAGATTAAGGTCAACGTAATCAGAGAGACACGGGCAATCGATTATGCGAGGTAAACAGTGCATGGAGTGCTGAAAACGACCGGCTGTCAATCACGAAAATATCAAATTTATTTACGGGCCGTCACGAATGGGACGGCCCGTTTTACAATATCGAAAGCGGCAGAAAATCCAGAGAAGCTTATGGGCGGCAAGACTGCATGGAAACGAAGCGGAGCATCGTACAGAGAACTGTTCGATGTTTATATTGCGGGCAACGGGAGTATACGGGATGGGAGAAGCTGCCGAATCTAAGACGGCAGCGGCGGTGAAAATAAGTGTTATTCGGGCGGCAAGGCCGTGCGGGAAGGAAACAATATATGTCAGCTTATCTTGACAATAGCGCGACAACGGCGCAGTATGAAGAAGTCACGGCAGTTATGTTAGAGGCGGTAAAGGATTTCTACGGAAATCCGTCGTCTCTGCACAGAATGGGCATCGAAGCGGAAAAAGCGGTGAAGGCGTCACGGCAGATTATTGCTCATATGATGGGCGCGGTGGACGATGAAATTTACTTTACTTCCGGCGGTACGGAATCAGATAATACGGCAATTTTCGGAGCGGCTTATGCGCTTCGCCGGGCGGGACGCCATATCGTGACGACTTGTATCGAACACCCAGCCGTTTTGGAAGCATTCAAAGCGCTGGAAGGCTTGGGATTTGAAACGGATTATGTTGAACCGGACAGAAACGGCGTGGTCAGTGCGCAGGCCGTGGGAGCGGCGCTGCGGGACGATACCGTTCTTGTGTCCGTCATGCATGTGAATAATGAAACGGGGGCGGTGCAGCCGATTGACGAAATCGGTGCGATGCTGGCAGGAAGGGAACATACGGTATTTCACTGCGACGCTGTTCAGAGTTTCGGGAAGATACCGGTGCTGCCAAGGCGGATGATGGCCGATTCCGTGGCCGTCAGTGGGCATAAGATTCATGGGCCGAAGGGAACGGGGATTCTCTGGGTGAGCGGAAAAAAGAGGATTCTTCCGCTGCTTCACGGCGGCGGACAGGAACGCGGTATGAGATCGGGAACGGAGAATGTGCCGGGCATTGTAGGTATTGCGAAGGCGGCGGAACTGGCGGAAAAGCATATGCATGAGAATTTTGAACGTGTTGAGCGGCTCAGAAATCTCCTTTTGGAAGGAATTCTGTCTGAGATTCCTGATGTGAGGATAAACAGTCCGGTGGAAGTGAGCGGCAAAGCTGCGGAAAAGGAAATGGCCTGCCTGTCTGAGTGTCTGCCGTATATTTTAAATGTCAGTTTTGCCGGCACACGTGGAGAAGTTCTGCTTCATATGCTTGAGCAGGACGGGATTTATGTTTCTACCGGGTCGGCGTGTTCTTCAAATTCCAAAAAGAAAGGAAGCCACGTTTTGAAGGCGATGAAGCTGACAGACGATGAAATCGAAGGCGCTGTCCGTTTCAGTTTGTCCTGTTTGAACACCAAGGCGGAAATCGAGGAAACGATAGAACATTTGAAGGCCGCTGTCAGCAAAAACAGGAAGATGCTTTCTCTTGCAAATAAATCGAAGCGCAGATAAAAGACGCGGGAAGGCTGGTGCAGCAAAACGTCAGGCAGCTGCGCGGCAGAACCGTGAAAAAGAAAGACGGTTGTCCCGAAATGTGAAACGGCTGTGCAGTGAAACCGGAAAAAGGCGCAGCAGGGCGAGAACAGGCTGTACGAGAAATTGAGAAAAGATGGAAAACGACGCAGCAAAATGTGAAGCAGCCGTACAACGGAAACAGGAGAAAAGCCGGCGAGTAGTGGATAAAAACAGTCTATTTTCGCGCAGATTCGGCGGAAGGAAGGCGGAAGGACAAGACTGACAGGGTAAACGGATGTCAGAATAACAGCGAGGACAGATAGAATGGAAAAAAATACATTTATTGTAAGGTATGGCGAGGTCGCGCTGAAAGGCATGAATAAGCCGTATTTTGAACGCGTTCTGTTGGAGCGCATACGCAAGAATCTGAAGAAGTATGACGGGATTGAGGCGATTCGGAAGGAAGGACTGATTTTCGTTAAAGCATCAGCACAATACGACAGGGATGAAGTGATTCGTGATATTTCCAGGGTCTTCGGTGTCGCTTCTGTCAGTCACGCGGTGGAGGCCGAATCTGATCTCGACGCGATTTATCAGGCTGCCGGCGAATATATGGAGGATCTGATGAAGACGCGCCGTATCCGGACATTTAAAGTGGAGTCGAAACGGGCGGATAAATCGTTTCCCGTGGAATCGCCGGAAATTTCCCGCAGGGTGGGCGGTGCGGTCTTAAAGCAATGCAAGGTTCTCAGCGTCGATGTCCATCATCCCGATTGTGTGCTTTACGTTAATGTTCGCAAGGACCGGACCTATTTGTATGCCGATAAGATTAAGGGATTTGGAGGACTGCCTTTGGGGACGAACGGAAAGGGAATGATTCTTCTTTCCGGCGGCATTGACAGTCCCGTGGCCGCATGGATGATGGCGAAACGCGGAATGATGATCGAAGCTGTTCATTTTCATTCTTATCCGTATACGAGTGAGCGGGCTCAGGAAAAGGTATACGATCTTGTGCGTATTCTGTCGTCATATTGCGGCCGGATCCGTGTACATTCAATCAACCTGCTGGAAATTCAGGAAGCGATTGGCGAAAATTGTCCTGAGGAGGAGATGACGATCCTGTCGCGGCGTTTTATGATGATGATTGCGGAGCGTTTAGCTGTAAAAAACGGCTGTGATATGCTGATCACGGGTGAAAATATCGGACAGGTTGCCAGTCAGACGGCTCAGGGACTCGTCGTTACAGATAATGCTGTGTCGATGCCTGTTATGCGTCCGCTGATCGCGCTGGATAAAGTGGATATTATGGATCTTGCGAAAAAAATCGGAACTTATGAGACATCGATTCAGCCGTTTGAGGACTGCTGTACCGTCTTTCTGCCGAAGCATCCGGTAACGAAGCCGAAACTGGAACGGATTCTTGGCTCTGAATCAAAACTTGACAGGGAGACTTTAATCGAGTCGGCATTAAAAACGCAAAAAAGTGTAGTAATTCAACCGGAATAAACTGAAATCAATGGAAAGTCTGCTGTTATTTTCGGCAACAGCGGGCTTTTTTATTATTCGGAAATTGTCGAAAAGTCAAATATATGGATTGGCTTGATTTAATTTAAAATATAATTTTCCTGCTTGAAAAATAAGGACTGCGGAGCGAATCAGGTGTGCCGTTGTATGTTAATACAGGCGCCGCTGAGATGCTGTGTGGAGTATGCGGACGTAAACCGGGCATACGCCGGGACATGGCAGGTCGGAAAAACTTTTGAATTTAGGCGGTTTATGCAAAATGACGGAGATTTTGAACGAAAAAACGGAGCAGAAAGCAGAATTTGGAGTGCGCGGTCAGGGGCGCGGCCGCAAAGACGGCGGTATAATCATTCGAGAAAGGGGAGATCAGCTTGAAAAACGCGACTTATGATTATACGAAGGATACTCTGATCGTCAATCTCTGCGGAGAAATAGACCATCATAACGCTTCCGTAATCCGGCGGGAAATCGACGAATCCATGACGGCGTTCCATGCGAAGAATCTGGTACTCGACTATTCTGACGTGTCTTTTATGGACAGTTCTGGAATCGGTCTTGCGATAGGGCGCTACAACAAAGTGAAAGAATTGTCCGGCTCTATCGTCATTATTCCCGGAACTCCATATATCAGCAGGATTTTAGGGCTTTCCGGCCTGTTCGGCATCATTCCGGAGAAGACGTCAAGAGAGAAGGCGCTGATCTGATCGATTTAAAGGACGTCATCGGCGGTTTGAGCGAGCGGGAACGGCGGATTATCGTCATGAGATATTTTGAGGATATGACACAGCAGCAGACGGGAAAGCAGCTCGGAATCTCACAGGTTCAGGTTTCACGTATCGAAAAAAAGGTTCTGGAAAAAATGAGAGAAAAACTATCTTTGCAAGACAATGAAAATATGTAGTCAAGCCAGGGGAAAGGTGGTAAAATAAAAGTATCGTGAAATAGTTAACATATACAAGGACATGATAATTTGAAGAAAGGGAGGATATTATGGATTTCAGACTGACAAAAGAACAGGAAGCGCTGAGAAAAAAGGCGGAAGAATTTGCGAAACAGTACGTAGAGCCGGTTGCCGCAGAGCTCGATGCGAACTCGCAGTTCCCGCATGAAAATGTAAAGAGAATGGCTGATCTGGGCTTTTTGGGGCTGCCTATTCCAAAGGAATATGAAGGCGGCGGTACGGATTACGTTTCCTATGCTCTTGTAGTAGAGGAAATCGCGAAAGTCTGCGCCTCTACAGCAATTATCGTTTCCGCAAATACATCGTTAGCGGGAGGTCCGATTCTGATGTACGGCACGGAGGAACAGAAAAAGAAGTTCCTGCCGGACCTGGCTTCCGGAAGAAAGCTTGGAGCATTTTGCCTGACTGAGCCGGATGCCGGCACAGACGCGTCGAGACAGAAAGCCACAGCTGTCGATAAGGGCGATCATTATGTGCTGAACGCGCACAAAAAGTTTATCACGAACGGCGGTCTTGCAGGCACTTATATCGTATTCGCGATGACTGATCCGAGCAAGGGCGTCAACGGGATTTCTGCGTTTATCGTAGATGGTGCGTCGGAAGGCATTCGCACGGGCAAGCTGGAAAAGAAAATGGGAATCAGGGCATCTCAGACGGCTGAAATGCATTTTGAAAATGTTATCGTACCGAAGGAAAACAGGCTGGGTGAAGTCGGCCAGGGCTTTAATATCGCTATGGGTACGCTGGATGGCGGACGCATCGGCGTTGCGGCGCAGGCTTTAGGTATTGCGCAGGGCGCGTTTGACCGCATGGTAGATTATATGATGGAAAGAGAGCAGTTCGGAATTACGCTGTCGCGTCTTGATACGCTGAGATTTGAAGTCGCTAAGCTCAGAGTTCAGCTGGATTCCGCGAGACTGCTCGTTTACAGAGCGGCTGACAATAAAGACAAAGGTCTTCCTTATAAGGCGGAAGCAGCTATGGCAAAACTGGCGGCTTCCGAGGCGGCGGTTGATCTGACAAGAAAGTCGATTCAGTTCCACGGCGGCTACGGCTATATGCAGGAGCGCCCGATCGAAAGAATGTACAGAGATGCAAAGATTACGGAAATTTACGAGGGTACGTCTGAAGTTCAGCAGATGGTAATCGCTGCGGATACTTTCATGCCAAGATAAAGAGCAGACGGTGCAGTGCTTGTTTTGTACAGGCAAAGCCGCGTGAAGCGGGGTGCGTTTATGCGGCCAGAGGCGCGGGACACCGGCAGGATACCGGACTTGCGTGAAGCCCGTGCAGGGATTCATTAAAGAATTGTGAGGATTCTCTCGCTTCCTGGATAAGCAGCGGGAGGGATCGTGAAGACGAGCCAGCGGTGGCGACGGGCGGAGAAAAATCGGGATTCCCCGCTGTCATGAAGTCAAGATGCGCGTTGATGCGCATTATGGTCGCACTCCGTGAAATTGCCGGGCGCAGATTGAAACGAAGTAACAGGAGGATTTAAAATTGTTGTCAGGACCGGGTGATTCTAAAGTGACGTCTGATGTATGGGTATACGCTGAATATACTCCGGAAAGGCTTCACAATGTTTCAGGCGAACTTCTCGGCGCCGCGTCACAGCTGGCGAAACATACAGGCGGGGCGGTGTGCGCCGTCATCATTGGGAGTGATGTGAGAAAATACGCGGAGGAGCTCTTTGAGTGCGGAGCCGATAAGGTTTATGTTCTCGAAGACGCGGCGTTTCGGGATTATAATAATGAACTCTATACGAGGGCACTTGAGAAAATTGTAAAGCGATACCGTCCGGGAATTTTTATTTTTGGTTCCGTATTCGACCGCCGGGATTTGGCGCCGCGTTTGGCGGCGCGCCTCGGTACGGGGATTATTTCCGAATGCAGCAGAATCTACTTTGACGAAAACGGTGTGCTGTCAGCCGATAAGACGTCGTTTGGTGGCAATTTCCTGGGGAAAATTGTATTTCGCGAGAATACGAAGACGGCGATTATAACGGCGCGGCCCGGTGTGCTGGAAGGATCGAGAACCCCGGGCAGGAGGGGTGAGATTATATCTGTGCAGCCGCAAGCTGACCCGAAAGATATGATGACGCAGATTAAAGAAGTCGCAAGGCTTGCCAAAAAGGCAGTGGCACTGACTGATGCGGATATTATCGTTTCGGGCGGCAGAGGCGTCGGCGGTCCGCAGGGATTTGACATTATCTACAAGCTGGCCGATAAGCTGAACGGTGTCGTCGGGGCATCGCGCGTGGCCGTTGATCTGGGCTGGATTGATTTTGAGCATCAGGTGGGCCAGGCGGGCGCTACTGTGAAGCCGAAAATTTATATCGCCTGCGGGATTTCTGGTGCAACGCAGCATATTGTCGGTATGTGGGAATCTGATATCGTCATCGCGATTAACACGCACAGATACGCGGCCATATTTAATTTTGCCGATTACGGGATCGTCGGTGATTTATTTGAAGTGATTCCGAAACTATTGGAAGAACTTGATAAATAAAACAGTTTAACCGACTGTGGATATAATACAGGAAATGAGGCAGAAGATATGGATTACATCGAAGACATCAGGAAACAGGCGAAATGGGCGGAAGTTGATCTCGATGCACTGACATATAATATGAAGCAAATCCGCGCAAAAGTCGGTGAGGACGTCCGAATTGCCGCTGTGATCAAAGCGAATGCTTACGGACATTCTGTGATGGATACGGCGAAAGTGCTGATGGATGCAGGCGCAGATCAAGCGGCTGTTTCAAGCCTGAATGAAGCGATTCAGCTGCGCCGCTGTCTTCCTGACCGCGATATTCTTGTTCTCGGCAACATTCCTTATGGCAGTGAACGTGAGTCCGTGGCGGCCGGTCTGCAGCATACCGTTACGTCTGTCGAGAAGGCGCGCCTTTTATCAGAAGCTGCCGTTGCTCTCAAGACTACGGTTAAGCTGCATATTAAGGTGGATACGGGCATGACGCGTATCGGTTTTTCGCCGGATGAACAGGGCGCCGCAGCGGTGGAGGAGATCAACAGTCTGCCGAATGTGGAGCTGGAAGGCATTTTTACGCATTTTGCAACAGCGGATGAGGCGGATAAGAGCGGAGCGGAGCTTCAGCACAGCTTGTTTACCGGATTTATAGAGCTTTTGCGTGAAAAAGGCATCGAGTTTCGGTTGGTCCATGCGGCCAATAGCGCCGCGATTATGGAAATGCCCCAAACTTATCATGATATGGTGCGTCCGGGGATCATTATGTACGGAATTTATCCTTCTGCTGAAGTTGATCGGACGCAGCTTGATATCCGGCCTGTTATGTCGTTTAAGACACGAATCGTCCACGTCAAGACGCTCTGGGAAGACCGCCGGATCAGTTACGGCGGTCGTTACAGCTCGTCAAAAGGCGATCAGATCGGTACGCTGGCCGTGGGGTATGCAGACGGCTATACGAGAGCCCAGAGCGGCAGGGCAGAGGTCCTGTTCCGGGGCAGGCGTGTCAAGGTGATTGGAAATATCTGCATGGATCAGTGTATGATCGATCTTAACGGTTTCTCTGACGTCAAGGCTGGCGAGGAAGCAGTTCTGATCGGTGCTCAGGGTGATGAGTTTATTTCAGCCGACGAGGTGGGTTCGAGATATGGCACTATCGGGTACGAAGTTGTCTGCGCTGTGGGCCGCAGAGTACCGCGTTATTTCCTGAAAGATGGAAGAATGATAGGGAAACGGGATGAACTCGATGAAGAAACGAAATAATTCCGATTTGCTTTAATTTTTTACATAACATTGGAACAGTACATGGAATGTGATACGATCGATACGATACCGCTTTTGTCGGCTTTGCGCATATCGAGGTGGCGGTCAACAGTAAAAACTTTTAAAAAGTGTTGACGCCGGAAAGAAATTTCATTTCTATGAAGAACAGCCCGAAACAGTTTAAGCCTTTTTGTCAGACAGGGAAAAATATCTCATGTAACTCCTAACTCCGGGTAGGGAAATTGAAGTTTTGCTTATCTTGAAATGTGGAAATGTCTGAAAACAATCAGGAGGTCAAATGAATGGGCTGACGAGCGGGATCTGCTTTGGTGAGGGGATTTCTATGATGAAAACTTTGAAAAAAGCCGGAATTTGATATTGACAAGAAGAAAATGGTATCGTATAATAAAAAAGCTGACGGTTTGAGAGGCGAAACATGGAGCAATTTCCATGAACTGATTTATCTAACATCTTAAAGATAAATGAAAAAGTGCTTGACAGAACAGCAGACATTGTTTATTATTAGTTGGTACGGGATTCGCTGGCGTGGCTCAACGGTAGAGCAGCTGATTTGTAATCAGCAGGTTGGGAGTTCGATTCTCTTCGCCAGCTCCATTTTTAAGTTCATATCGTGGAGGGATTCCCGAGTGGCCAAAGGGGGCGGACTGTAAATCCGTTAGCTGAGCTTTCGATGGTTCGAATCCATCTCCCTCCACCAAAGATGATATGCGGAAGTGGCTCAGGGGTAGAGCATCGCCTTGCCAAGGCGAGGGTCGCGAGTTCGAATCTCGTCTTCCGCTCCATTTTATGCGGATGTGGTTCAATGGTAGAACCTCAGCCTTCCAAGCTGATGGCACGGGTTCGATTCCCGTCATCCGCTCCATGTTCGCGGGCTCATAGCTCAGCTGGATAGAGCAACGGCCTTCTAAGCCGTGTGTCCGGGGTTCGAATCCCTGTGGGCTCGCCAAATTTTTGGGGGTATAGCCAAGAGGCCAAGGCAACGGACTTTGACTCCGTCATTCGATGGTTCGAGTCCATCTACCCCTGCCACTAATGACCCATTAGCTCAGGCGGTAGAGCACTTGACTTTTAATCAAGGTGTCCCGAGTTCGAATCTCGGATGGGTCACCATTTTTTTTAGTGACAGGACATTTTCGCTTTGACCTGTTTACTCGTACAGTCTCATAATTGGAGGGGTATCGAAGTGGTCATAACGAGGCGGTCTTGAAAACCGTTTGTCCGAAAGGGCGCGTGGGTTCGAATCCCACCCCCTCCGCCATAAATCAGTTTGGAGAAGTACTCAAGTAGGCTGAAGAGGACGGTTTGCTAAACCGTTAGACCGGGTATCCCCGGTGCATGGGTTCGAATCCCATCTTCTCCGCCATTTTTTAGATTTCGGTTTTGATAATCTGATGCCTGTCGGCGGCGAATGTGAATGCAAACAGGAGATTGATCGGTCGGTTTGTGTTTTTCTTCTTTGCTGATAGGCTCTTGAAATTTTAGGGGTATAGCTCAGTTGGTAGAGCAGTGGTCTCCAAAACCACGTGCCCAGGGTTCGAGTCCTTGTGCCCCTGCCACCGCATAGAACGCCTGAAGTGCTTGAAATTTCAATACTTCTGGCGTTTTTCATTGGGAGAAAAAGTGGCAGAAGTGCTTTCATGGACATACCCTTTTTACCCTGTTTTACTCATTTGAGTGGGGTACCCAGTGAGGTACCCCACTCAGATTAAACGCGGAGGATTTCAGCTGCAGTTTTTAAGTCAGATTTGTCGAAATTGGTATACACGTTTGCGGTAAGCTGAATATCCGAGTGTCCCATTAATTTCTGCGCAATTCTGATATCAATTCCTCTTCGGGCCAGTTCCGTACAGTACTCATGTCTCAGGCAGTACGGAACCAGATCCGGCGCAAGCGGGTAAGGCGGGATGAGTGCATTGCGATAAGATTTACATCCCATATATAGGTTTATCTGCCTGCAGTATGATTTCCACAGTCGAGCGCGGTGCTCATCTGATATTTTGTTACCGTTCCCGTAACAGGCGATATATTCCGTTTTTGGGGTGTTTTTTATCAATGCGAGAATTATCTGGAATAGGTACAAAGCGGTCCGCATTTGCCGTTTTAGTGCCTCTAATGTGCAATAGATAATATCCGTCATCGAAAATGATATCCCGGCCCATACATTCCGCAGCTTCAGACAGTCGGCAACCGCAAAAGATCATCAAAAGATAAAAATAATATCTTCGGTCTGTTTTGCCGATTTCTATAAATGCCTGACGCTCCTTTGCTGTCAGGGCCCGCCTTTTCCCGCGTGTTCCAACTGGTTTCGTCAAATGACTTGTAGGATCTTTGATGATCAGTTCATTCGCAACAGCGTAGCGAAAGAAAAATCGAAGAGCATTATATACCTCGTTTATCTGTGTTTTGCTTTTACCAGCCTGCATATTTACAATGCGCTGACAGTGCAGAGGTTTTATGTCAGATACTAACATTGTCCCGATATGATCTAATATGCAGTGTTTGACACGGCGCCGGAATACCGTTTTGGTATGCTCATTCTGCTGAATTTTGTATGTCTCTATGCAGTAATCAGCCCACTCGTTGAGTGTCAGTTTCCGGTTGAGGTTCGGACTTTATTCTTCCAGTTCACGCTGTTTCTTTTCTATTTTTTCAGCAAGCTGCTTTAACGTGTCCGCGTATACTGTAACTCGTTTTCCACAGATGGTAACATTTTTCTTATATTTATATTTTTTCATGACATTCCTTTCTCAGGATGCCATTCCAAACGATTGACTTTTTTATTTGCTGATAACTTGCTTTCCTGTTTTTCCTGCAGGGGAAAAACGTCATATTCGCGGTTAGTGTAAAATAGTTGTGGGGATTTTGAAAAAAAAAGAGAAGAGATCAACTCCAAAGTGTTAGAATCGGTTTGTCAACATATTCCCAATCCGACATAAGGAGGAGATCTCTCGTGAAAATGATACAACAAATCGTAGAGGAACTGGCAAAAAATATTGTAGAAAAAGCCCTTGACGGCGGGCTTTCCGATCTCGACGCCC
Organism: uncultured Oscillospiraceae bacterium; assembly: GCA_964438605.1. Taxonomy (GTDB): domain Bacteria; phylum Bacillota; class Clostridia; order Peptostreptococcales; family Anaerovoracaceae; genus Alangreenwoodia. Next base: position 1,185 of record CAYTKT010000024.1, on the reverse strand, counting down.
TTGCGGCAAGCATTTTTGAGGACTGTGCAGATTCAGCAAGAAACATTCTCGAAGAAATCGTTCGCCTAAGCAATGAACTGCTTCGTGATGACAAGGCTTTCCGAAAGAAACAAGGACTCCTTCTCAAGGAACGTAACCGTCCCAGACAGATTCTCACCAAACTGGGTGTCATTGAGTTTACAAGGGATGATTACTTCGACAAGAACGCCGGGAAGTATGTGTATCCCCTTGATCAAATGCTGGGGGTAAGGAGCTATGAGCGGATCGGAGATGAAGTTGTCGCAGATTTGCTCAGTCATGCCGCTGAAATGTCGTATGCGAAAAGTTCCAAGTATGCCACGGGAGGAGCCGTGAGCCGTCAGAGTGTCAGGCAGCATCTTCTCGGTATCGAGGTACCGGAAAAGGAGCCCTTAGAGGAAGGCAAGAGCGTCAAAGTTTTACATATACATGCAGACGAAGATCACGTGGCAATGCAAAGGCCGGGGAAAAAGAGAGGAAAGAAAAGCCGGATCAATCCCCTGGTCACGGTAACGGAAGGAACGACGACTTCCGGAACAAGGAGAAACAGGACGATTTGTTCCAGACATTTTGTAGAGGAAAGGCAGTCGACAAAGGGGGTCTGGGCGAGCGTTGCAGGATACCTTTGTAAAGCATACGATATTGACGGCATTGAAACGATCTATGTTCATGGAGATGGAGCAAACTGGATCAAAGGCGGGCTAGATGGCTTCGGGCAGGTAGTTCCTGTTGCGGATGGATATCATTTTGGGAAGGAATTGAGGCGAGCGGCAAGGGCCTGTCCGGGGCGGAACATCAAGTCGGAAGTTTTGGACGCGATCCGAGGTAATGACAGGAAGCGGGCTGATGAACTTCTCCGGGAAATGGAGGATGGTGGATGCGATCCTTTCTTCAGGTCTTATCTGTTTGGCCAATGGGAAGCGATACGAAACCTTGTTACATTGAATCTTCCCGGAAGCTGCACAGAGGGGCAGGTAAGTCATGTTTTGTCGGAGAGATTCCGCAGGAGTCCAATGGGATGGAGTCGAGAGGGACTGGGAAAGCTAAATAAGCTGAGGGTGTATCTTTATGACGGCGGGAAACTGACAGGGGCAGACATTAAACCAAAGGAGAGACTAACTATTAAAAGTCAAGACCTAAAATGAGATTTTTTGAATGAATTGCAGG
>CAYTKT010000023.1:0-29274 GCA_964438605.1 uncultured Oscillospiraceae bacterium | reverse complement strand
TCTTCCGAATCTTAAAAATTCAGGAATAAACGGCGCGACGAAAAAAATGAATAGAAAAATTTTACTTATGGTAAACGACCGGAGACACTTTGCGGATACTTTCTGGTTTACATTATTCCATGAAATCGGACATATTCTGAAAGGAGATTTCGGCATTACTTTCAGGTTTTTATGACCTAGCCATCGCGTATCAGTCCGTACACGTCAACTGTTGAAACCGCCGTGTACCGAACGGTACGCACGGTGGTGTGAGAGGACGGCGGCTAATCACCGCCTCCTACTCGATCGAGAAGTGAACGGAATCCTGCATTTTTTGAAATTACAGTGTTCGGCGCGGGTGTCATGGTGTATTTAAAAAGGCTGCCTATCAGGATGGAGGTTTACACAAACCTTGGGATACTCCCTATAATTTAAAACAATATAATTTGTCAAGCGATGAGAGTTCGTATTTCATGGTTAGTTGTTAATTTTTTCTAATTGTTTTATCAAAATCGGCAATTCTTCAAAAACAATATCAGCGATTATATTCCAATTTGTACCATCATAATCGTGGATTAAACGATGTCTTACTCCGGCAATCATTGACCATTGGATTTCATTGTGAGCCTCTTTGTACTCTTTAGATAAATTATAAACATGTTCACCGATATTATAAAGAGGTGTTGTAACAAGCCATTGGACAGAAAAATCTTTCGTTAAATTTTCCTTGGTAATACCATTGTCTGCTATATACCCGTGTAATTTCACAGCATTGTCATATATCTTTTGAATACGCTGTTGATCTGAATATTTCATGCAATCCGTAGCCTCTCTTTCATGACGGTATTGTAAAATTCGCTGTCCGTGTTCAGTTCATGTATTTCAAATACATCTACATCTTTCTGTAAAACTTCTCGTAATTCCTCGGCAAGCGCAAAAATCATTGTAAGTTTGAAGTTTTCTCCGCCATACACAAGAAAGTCCAGGTCACTGCTATCCTCTGCTTCTCCTCTTGCATAGGAACCAAAAAGATAAATTTCCTGTACATTGTATTTTTCAGCAACGGGTTTCACTAAACTTATAATATTTTCCAATGTAAATACGTGATTATTCATATCTTTTGCCCCAATTTCTTCGTAAAAATTAAGCCTCTTGCTTGAAACAGCAGAGGCCTAATAACTTTTTCACGACCTATTTGTGCTTCGCATGGTCGGTAGCGAACTACTGTTTCACTCCGCGTGGCTGGGAGCAGACTACTTTATGATATTATTATACGAAAATTCCGCAAATATATCAATCCTCATAACAAATTGAAGCGTCCTTTTTGACGTGATTGATTTGTCGCTCGTTTGTGATAAAATAGAATAAAATCTTGGGCAAGGATATTGGGGTGGGAGTATCATGAAAATAGTATCATGGAACGTAAACGGGATTCGTGCGGCCTATTCTCACGGACTGCCGGAGCTGCTGCAAGACGAAACGGTTGATATATTTGCTTTTCAGGAAACAAAGGTAGACCTTCCTTTATACGAACTCGTACCGGAGGGGTATACTTCTTTTTGGTCATGTTGTAAAACAAAAAAGGGGTATTCTGGAACAGCCTGCTTTGTGAAGGAAGAACCATTATCGGTATCTTATAAAATGGATGATCGGCTTCTCGATTACGAGGGGCGCATTATCACGCTTGAATATATTAACTTTTTTGTCGTTAATTGCTATGCTCCTAATCCGTTCCATGTGCCGGAACGGTCAGATTATCGGCAGGAATGGGATGAACAGTTTTTGTTATATATACAAAAACTCAATCACCGCAAACCTGTCATTATCTGCGGCGATTTCAATGCAACGTTATCCGACAGCGACATCTACGCCGAGAACAAAAATAGCGACAGCGGCAACGACTTTCAGGCTCTGGAACGGGAAAATCTGCTGAAGCTGATTGAACTGGGGCATCGCGACGCTTATCGCGAGATTCATCCCGACGAGGAGGAACAGTATACGTGGTGGTCCCCACGCCAAAATAAACGGCAGGAAAATCGCGGGTGGCGACTTGATTATTTTTTTGTTTCCGATAATTTACGGAAACAGATCAGAGAGTGCGATATGATGTCGCAAATGTACGGGTCAGATCATTGTCCTATTTATCTGGAAATCGATTTGGTCATTGAAACCTTACATAGGTTTCATCTTGACTTTAATGATGAAGGCATCATTACACAATTATTCCAGAAAGGTGATCTTTCCGACTTATGGGACAATATTGATTGGAAACAAGCTCAAGATGAGTTGTTTTCCATGCAGCAACAGCTTGCAAAAGCGGCACATAACGGTGAATCTGTCACGAAATGGCAGGGACACATTATTTCATCACTTAATGCCAGACTGCTTGCGGTTCGACACATATGCAATTCCGCCTCCGGTCCGGGGGTTGACGGGGTTCGCTGGCAGACTTCCCACGACAAAATGATTGCTGCGATGTCGCTGTCCCCTCAGCATTATCATGCTCTCCCCGCTCGGTTGATGTTTCTTGAAACAAAAGGCGGCAAGACGAGAAGGATTCATCTGGAAACCTGGAAGGATCGAGCGATGCAGACGTTGTACGCATATGCACTTGACCCGATTGCCGAAGTGTGGGACGATCCGTATTCGTTTGCGTTCCACAAAGGGCGTTCCACGTTTGACATGAATGAATGGATTAAAACCATTTTATCCGGGGAAGATGCGCCGGCCTGGGTTCTCGTCAGCGATGTTCGGCAGTGCTACGACAGCATTAGCCACCAGTGGATGTTGGAACATATTCCGATGCAGAAGAAAGTATTGCAGGAATTTCTGAAGGCCGGGTACATTTTTTCTGATTTTCTGTATCCTTCCGATGTGGGAGTCGGGGTTGGGTGCCGCATTTCGCCGATTATTGCAAATATGACGCTGTGCGGCCTGAAGGAATTTATTCAGACGCAGACATCTACCGAGCATGAGGTAATTCGATACGCCGACGATATTATTATTACAGCGCGGAGCTTTGACGAAGCGGACGCTCTCATCAGCATCGTCAACGATTTTCTGCGTGTTCGCGGTTTGGCCTTATCAGAAAAGAAAACGCGAATCATTAACACAAACAAAGGATTTGAGTTTATGTCGCGGCGATATGTCCGAGAGGATGATCAGATCGTGGTATATCCGTCGGAAAAAGCGGTCGAGCGGTTTTTAGATACGATCAAAGAAACCATTTTTAATCATTCCGGTTCTCAGCAATCTTTGATTCGCAAGCTGAATCAGAAGATAACCGGATGGACAACGTACCATAAAGTCGAGGAAAATTACAGCGCGTTTCAAAAGGCCGATAATTATATTACAGTAACACTGCTTGAGTTGTGCGCGAAGAAACATCCAAAATGGAGTATGGCGCGGATTATAAAAAAATATTGGTACCGGGAAGCGGACGGCACCTATTACTTCGCGCTGCCAAACAAAAAGGAAGTGCGCGTGAAACATCTGACCGACATGATACCCGTCCTTCACCGAAAAGTGAACGTGCGGATGAATCCTTACCTGCATACTGAGTATTTTGAACGCCGGACGCACGAACGAGAAATCCATAATGTCACGGGAATCTACCGCGCAATCTGGTTGCGACAGGAGGGCCGGTGTGCCTATTGCGGCAGAAAGATTCTGCGAGATCAGGAAAAGCAGATTGTCAATATTCGCGAAACGGGCAAAAAAGTGGAACGATTTGCATATATTCACGCGAGTTGTTCCGATAGAAGTGTTGAGTATATCTGCTCAGATACGGAACCCGCCAGCTCCACTGAACTGATGGAACTTCTGAACAAATTGCAGAAGGGGCAGCGTCCCGCCGGACAAAAGTTCCTACCGTTGTCAAAGTATTTTCTCGACTGCACAAAGCCGATTTTCACGCTGACGTTTGAGGAAATCGAAAATATTCTGGGGGAAAAGCTCGGCGCGGCCAAACATCACAAATCCTTCTGGAGAAGAACGGGGTTTGAGTGCATCAGTCAGGCGTGGCTCGAAAGCGGCTATGAGATTCAGGCGCTGCATCTTGACGAGGAGCGGATTGTATTTCATCAGACGCAAAAGAACACATCTTCGGTTCACATTCCAGACGCGATTTTGTCAAAACGGGTGCCAGATGCGGCGAGGTATGAGATTGAGAATTATCTGGCATACATCGTTAAAAAGTATGGCTTGTAGAAATAATCGGATAGGAGGCGGTGATTAGCCGCCGTCCTCTCACACCACTGTGCGTACCGTTCGGTGTACGATGTCCACTTGAGCCAGTCGTTTGCGGCACTTGTATTTTCATCGACGACGCGCAATTTGCGGTCAAGGATGCCAACGCGGTTTTCGATTGGGATATTTTCGCCTGACGTTTTGTCGGCAAGCAAGTTATCTATCAGTCCGATTTTCGCACAAAAAAATACCGAAACCCTTGCTGGATTCCGGCGTAATGACTCCGACTATCTCCTCAGTCAAATCAGCGCAGCAATCAAACCGCTGCTCACCTGAAACATATGCACCGACTCCTGTATAAGCTCTTCTGCGTTTTGATCACGATCCTACTCAGTAAAAAAGCCCGGAGATTTTCGCTCCGGGCGGTAGATGGATTGTATCACGATAGGACACCCATAGGGACACCCATGGGCACAGGCTTTGAAATTACAACGCTTGTTGCAAAGGTCGCTGGTCAAATGTTCCGGAAAACAGAAAGGCATGTTCCTATATGGATGAAGAAAACAGAAAATTTGCCGCGGGAATCAGCAGGCATTTCTCCCACGGGAAAGCAGTGAGTTTGTCACACCAAGTCCCATAAAGCAAAAGGCCTGACGCAAAAACGGATAGAAAGGAGGAGGTTCTAGTGGGGAAATATAAGCCGCTGCCGATCGGCACGGAAGATTTTAAAAAAATCATACAAAATGACGCTTATTATGTGGATAAAACACTGCTGATAAAAGAATTGTTCGATAATAAAAGTGATGTCACGCTGTTTACGCGCCCCAGACGATTTGGAAAGACGCTGAACATGAGTATGCTGAAATATTTCTTTGAGGATACGGGAAACGAAGTATTAAATGCGGAAAACCGCGCGATTTTTGACGGTCTGAAAATTATGGATGCTGGCGGAGAGTATGCGAAGCAGATGCAGCAGCATCCGGTGATCTCGCTGACGCTCAAATCAGCCAAACAGAGCACATGGGAACTGGCGATGGGGTGTCTGCGCGAAGCGATCGCTTACGAATACGAACGACATGAGGAGATCGTATATCCGGCATTGAAAAATGAAGACGATAAGAAGAAATTTATGGATATTCGTTCCAGAAAAGGAGATCCAGGCGATTATTACACGGCTCTCTCTTTTCTTTCCAAATGTCTGAGAGAAGTATATGGAAAAAAAGTAATCCTTCTGATCGACGAATACGATGTACCACTCGAAAATGCCTATTTTCGTGGATTTTATCCTGAAATGATCGACTTCCTCCGTTCGCTGTTTGAATCAGCACTCAAGACGAATGATCATCTTCAATTCGCCGTGATTACCGGCTGTCTGCGTATCAGCAAGGAGAGTATCTTTACGGGGCTGAACAATTTGCGTATCGTTTCCATCCTCAATCAAGATTACGGGGAATATTTCGGCTTTACGCCAAAAGAAGTGGAGACAATGGCGGCGTATTACGATGTGACAGAGCGCATGGAAGACATTCGGGACTGGTATGACGGGTATCTGTTCGGAAGTTCCGAAGTGTACAATCCGTGGAGCGTGGTCAACTTTATGGCGGACCTGCGCACAGATAAAAGCGCTTTTGTCCGGCCTTACTGGGCGAATACGAGCTCCAACGAGATCGTGCGCGATCTGATTCGCGAAGCAGACAGTACGGCACGGGAGGAACTGGAAATTCTATTGGCCGGCGGGACGATTGAGAAGCCGGTTCACGAGGATATTACGTACGGAGAAATAAAGAACGCCAAAAACAGGAACGGGAAAGAGGACGAACTGGAAGAACTCTCTCCACAGACCATTCAGAATAACTTATGGAATTTCCTGTTTTTTACCGGATATTTAAAAAAAGTATCGGAATGGATGGGAGAGGAACAGAAAGGAGAAGACCCAGATCAGATTTACGTGAGATTGACGATTCCGAATCGTGAGGTACGTTCGATTTACCGCAATCACATCAGGAACTGGTTTCATCTTCAGGTCACGACTGGAGGACTTGACCGGCTGTATGAGGCGACGATGGCAGGCGATACAGATGAAATGGAAGATGAGTTCTGTAACATTCTGCTGCGGACGATCAGCTATTTTGACAGCCCGGAAGCGTATTATCACGGCTTTTTGGCGGGCATGTACCAGAATATGGGGAATTATACGGTTCAGTCAAACCTGGAACTCGGAACGGGCCGACCGGATCTGGCGCTTGTTCCTCCAAGGATTCGCGGGAGATATTTTCTCTTTGAATTTAAAATCGTAAAGGAACAGAAGGATCTGAAGAACGGCTGTGCGGAAGCGTTAAATCAGATTCGCGAAAAAAAATACGTGGACGGCGCACACGCGCGCGGTTATGAAGATGTCTGCGCATATGGCGTAGCGTTTTGCGGCAAGGAGTGCATTGTAGAGAAATATGAAGAATAGAGATTGCTTCAGCTAAGCTGATTAAATGTTCCGGAAAACAGGAAGCATGTTCCTATATAAGAGATGAGAAAAGCAGAAAATTTGCCACGGAAATCAACAGGCATCCCGGCTGCGAGACTGCAAGTCTGTCCCGCTGATCCCGTAAAGTAGAAGGTCTGACATAAAAACGGGCAAACTCTCGTTTTCTCCGACATGCATGTCAAGCACATCTTTCTTCCCCGACATATCAATACCGATAGCAATGGAAACGAGCGCTATTTTTGACATGCACGAATCTCTTTCTTCCGGCATCCAACCAACGTGCTGTCTCACTCCTGTCCGCCGCCCCGTCAACACTCTGACACACCCATGTTCGACATTCTCTCATTCTGACACTCGAATGCTTCTGTCACTTCGGCTCCCTGAATCTCCGTCGTTCCGGCTGCTTTGGCGCTCGGCCTTCCAATACTCCGTCACTCTGGCATCTTCATCACTTTCGCGTCCCTATTTTTTATCGTTCTGAGATTCGGCTACTCCGGCAGCCTGGCTCTTTTCAGATAATTCAATATAAACAAAAAGCTCCCCCTCTGCTTTCATTTTTAACATCACATTGACAACCTCACCAGAGGAACTTTTGATTTTTCTGACCTGTTTATCTGCATTACATCTCAACATCCGCTGTTTGTGTCATATCCCAAATTTTATTAAAAATCAAACATTTTACCAAAATTTTATCAATCAACGGTTGATCCAGCGCCGATTTTTAACTTAAAAAATATTCCGCATAATAACCTTCTTCCTCCGGTTCCGTATGCCAGGAATACCTTTCTGTCAGTATATAACGACCGTTATTATACCTCATCTCCTCCCAGAACCCCGGATCCTTCGCGGAACATCCATTGGCTTTTTCAAGAGCGCAAAGCTGATGAGAGCCAAAAACCTGCATCTTGACCGGCTTTCCCGCCGCTTTCCATTCATCAAAAAGCTTCTGTGCTTCTTCTTTATTTGTAAACACCGTCAGGTTTTGATCGAGACTTTCAAGATATACAGCAAATAATTCCTTCATTATATTTTCTCCTTTACGTTTGCGCCGCCTCTATCCGGACTGCGTTGCCGTCGCCATCAATAATATACCGTCATTATAGCGTCTTTCACGGTGGATTACAAGAAAACAAAATAAGTAGACAGAGCAAAAGCATTTAAAAAGTTAAGGAAATATGATAAAACTAAGACAAGAAGACAGAAGAATTAAAAGCGAAAATTGCAAGAGCAAGTTAAATACTCCGCAGCAGAAATTTAAATCCAAAAACCTTGGTCATGGATAAACCCTGCGGGATCATCTATGAGCGACTGTCAGACTGTGGAAACAAGATTCAGGAAGTCATTGAACAAGTTCCTCCGTGGGCGGTATCCCGGCTTCTTTCGTGGCCTACTGTTCAACAGGTCCGCTGGCCGCAGCTCTGACAAGATTACAAAAAACGGGAAAATGTGCTGCCACAGTTCCAGCTTACATTTCCCGTTTCGCCTTACATTTTTATCATATCGGATGCCAGACGGCTCTGCCCTGTCACTTTGTACATCGGCTTATGTATCCGCCATCCGCCGGATAATCCCGCAGGCCTTGTAACGAACGAGTGGATAATACTCCACCTCCACATTCTTATCATACGCAAGCTGCATCAGATGATCAAGTGCCGGATCGCCAGCCGAGCCTTCCGCCACCAGCACTTTCCAGGGAACTCTGCGCAGCAGTACCCTGGTCGCTTCGCCGATTCCCGGCTTTATCAGATTCATATCAGCGACACCAAAATGCTGTGCAATTCGTCTCACTTCATCTATCCCCCGTGCACCAACTGCTGGCCCGTGCTGCGATGGAAACCGATTCTGCCTTTCCTCCGCTTCGCCAAGATCTGCCGAGCCCATATCAAACCGCGCTTCAATGCGGTCAATAAAATCGTAAGACACATCTGATTCCCGCATTTCACCATAATAAAGCGCCCCGTGAAAATCATCAGGCCCGATAATATCATCACGCAAAAACGTCCGGCTGATCAGCCCCGACACCGTACAGTTAAGACAAGAGCTTGGAATCAAAAGATCTTCATGCGTACCGCATAAATCAGTCACATTCGCTGGATCGGCAGCCACCGCCAGTTCCGGCGACAGTCTGTCATAAGGAACTGTACTTTTTTGCAGTTCTTTCAGAATCGCGCCCTTGCCCGTCCATCCGTCCACAAACAGAATATCCTCCGCACGGTAGCGCTGCAGCAGATACCTGACTGCGTTATTATCAATCCCGCGGTCGCGGATAATAGAAATCGAATAATGGGCCGCATCGATCCCATACTTTTTTCTGAGATACCGCTTCAGCAGAATTCCCACGGGAATTCCCGCACGCGCCAGCGAAACAAGAACGACGTCACGCCCGCGGCGCATCATAACTTTTCCTGCCAGCCTGCCGACAGCGTCCGCCGTCCCCGCCGCGAAATGATCAAGCGCCGCCTCATACGCCGCCATATATTCCGGTCCGGGAACATATTCAATCGGCAGCATCTCGGAATAATGTCTGCCCGACTGAACCAGAAACTCCCGTTCTTCAGCGCCTAACGGTTCTACCAGTCCGGTAATATCTTTCAATAAAAGAATGACGTCATCTTCACTGTATGAACTGCGCATTTTCCTTCCACCTCACCAGATAAATTTCATCATTTCCGCAGGAACGCAGCGCATTAATCAGCGAGCAGATGCCTTTCCGTGATGTCGGCTCCGCATCGGTCAATATGATTGACTTATCATATTTTTTTAATTCATAAATAAAAGTAACGCGTTCGCTGTCATAAAGACTCGCCAGCTTATGCCTGCGATGAAGCGGATATTCCGGCGCGCTGCTGACTTCAATGGGACTTCGCGTCGTCGAATGGATCTGGACAGAAAATCCTCTGTCCTCAAGCAGTTTCGCAAGGCAGAATGCCGGATATGTAAATTCCTCGGTACCCAAAACAAGAATCTGCCGCCCGTCATTCCCTTCAGACTGACTGCGCTGCTGCAAAACCTCGCAGGCTCCATCCGGCCTGTCAAACTGAACATGCCGCTGCAAAACTCCGCGAATGCCATCCGGCCCGTCAGACGAAATACCCTCTGACCCATCCTCGCAATACGAAACAGCCGCGCGAACACCGGCTGACTTATCAAGCGAAACATCATGCGCTTCATCCGCATAGCGCTGTGCCAGGCCGATTCTTTCCGCGATTTCCTCCGCCAGCATAACACACTGACGCCTGTATTCCGTGCCGGACAACAGCCTGCGCGCATTTACAGGCCCTGGAATCACAAATTCCGTCACCGTTCCGTCAGTCTGCGCGCTGTCGATTTCGTCAAAGGAAGGCTCATAATACTCCCCGTCAGGCTCATAATGCTCCGCGATCCGCGAGTATTCGCTATGATCCGTCCGTACGAGATAATGAAGATCAATTCCCTGTATACGGTACCGTTCAAAAGCCTTCTCATCCATACTATTTAATACTGACACCGCAGAAAACCCGATATTTCTTATAGAAAATTCCTGTGAAAACGTCTGCCTGATCACATCGACAGCTCCCAGAATCGTATTTCCCGTCGTCAGTTCATCCTCTGCGAATACAATCCTGTCAATTCCGTCAGCAACAGCCGTCTTGAGATCTTCCCGGATCAATTTCTGCTCCGTCGCGTGGCTGTGCGCCTCAAAAAAATAAAGATAACTGACCCCGCTGGTGTCCTCCCGCGTCGTCTGCAAATAGAGAGAATTCAACTCAGCAGCCAAAGCCGCCCCGATGGCCGTAGCTGTCTCCGCAAAACCGATAATCAGCAACTTTTGTCCTGTATACGCTTTCTTTACTAACTCTGCTAGTCTGTTGCACATATCAAACATTTCTCCGGGTTTTCCCGGATGATGCTTTCCCTGTTTTCGATTAATTACGAGATAATTCCGCTTTTGATTGTTCTCCCGCTTGGCAATTGCCAAATCATTTTCCCAATCCATTCCCGGCCTCCCGAATACTATAATTCTCCCGCACTCCGTCTACGGCGCGCAAAACGAATTCCAGCACAAAGTCGGAAAATACCTGGCCCCTGGCCGGAAACAGCGTCCCTTCCGGGCACACTTCACGCAGTTCTTCCGGTGCCAGCGCATCAACCGCCAGTTCAAGCATCGGCAGATCGAACTCGCTGTCTCCAGCTGCTATCGTCCGCCAGCAACCGCCGCCATCACCAGCCGGTGTTTTCAAGCCGGCAAGATATTCCCAAAACCGCCGGACTGCCTCCCCCTTGTTGAGAATTTTCGGCATTACATAAACCTTAACTCCAACGCAAAAAACATCAACTTTTGATAAGTCGAGTATATGTTTCAGTTCGGCGGCCGTCAATTCAGGCCGTTCGCTCTTTGTAAAAATAAAGAGCGAACGGACATTCCTGATTTCAAAGCTCAAATGCTCATCCCGTCCGAGACACTTCTCTGCAAACTCAAGCTGTCGCCGGCAATCTGCCGTTAATTCCAGTGATCTCTTATACCATAATTCATCTTCCAGACCGTCCTTCAGTAAAATGCCTCCGTTGCATACAAGCGCGTATTGCGGTGCAGCGCCGCCGAAATTGATTCGCCGGTACTGTTCCGCTGTCCGCGTCGTCGTCGGCACAACGAGCAAATCAGGCGAATTTACGGCTTTGCGCATCAAATCGCGTGAACGCGGCGTCATAAAAGAGATCATCCGATCCTGATAAACCTCGACGCCTATTTTCTCCGGCCAGACAGCGCGCTTCTGCGAATAGATAAGCGTATTGTCAAGATCCGCATGAAAAATGATCATCTTTATTACTCCCGCCGAGTCCGTTTTTGTTCATTTGGATTCTATTTCTTCTATTTATATCTATCTTATTTCCGCTCCATAATAGCTTTCCGAATCAAATCGACCGGAATCACCGTTACAGCAAGCAGAATGACTGCAATCCAACCGGCCGGCCTGAATGGAACGCAGCTGAACATCTCACCGATCCACTGGAACACAGTCAGCGGCACGAGGCCTGCATTGACAATAACAGCCTGAACAATAATAATCGTAAAAAATACTTTCAAAAACCCCTTATTCTCATTTAACCCACTGAAAATAGCAAATTTATCATCTCTGACATTAAATCCATTAAATAGTGCACTGAGAATAAAGAGGACAAAATATGCCGTCAAATGCTGATCCTCAGAATACTGACCTCCTTCGCTGAACAGATGAATGAAAAACGGGTGCTTCAGGAACACAAAACTGATAACTGTCAGCCATGCGCCTGTAATCAAAATCTGCGACATCATCTTTTTGCTGATAATGCTCTCGTCTCTGCGGCGCGGCGCCTCGTGCATATAGCGTTCAAGTGCCGGTTCATTGCCAAGCATAATAGCGCCCAGACTATCCATAACGAGATTTACAAACAGCAGATGCGTAACCTTCAGCGGTTCCTCGACACCGAAAAACGGTGCGATTGCACTGACGATCACGGCCACGACGTTGATCACCAACTGGAATTTACAGAATTTTAAAATATTATGGTAAATCGTCCGTCCATACCAGATCGCGTCTTTGATCGAGCGGAAATTGTCGTCGAGAATGACGATTTTTCCGGCTTCCTTTGCCGCTTCCGTGCCGCTTCCCATGGCAAATCCGACGTCAGCACGCTTGAGAGCCGGCGAATCGTTGACACCGTCACCCGTCATGCCGACTACGAGGTTCATCTCCTGACACAAGCGCACCATACGTGATTTATCTGTCGGCAGTGCCCTGGCAATCACGCGGATTTCCCGGATAATCGCCTTAACCTCATCATCGCTCATCGTATTCAGTTCCGCCGACGTAATGGCACGCTCATTTTCAGAGGTAATCAGCCCTGCGTCTTTAGCGATAGCGACTGCCGTTTCCAGCCTGTCTCCCGTAATCATGACGACCTGAATTCCAGCCTCCTGTACCTCATGAATCGCCTGCTTTGCCTCCGGCCTGACATCATCACGAATCGCCACGAGCCCGATAATTACAATATCATCATTAATCTCATTTTCTACAAGATCTTTCCTCGAATACCCGAAAGCCAGCACACGCATCGCTCTTTCGGCCAGATCATTAATCTTTTTATCAAGAATCTTCTGGTCAATTTCCTTTTCCGTTCCGTCCTTGCTCAGATATTTGCCTGCACGAGCGAGCAGTTTTTCAGGCGCCCCTTTATAAAACGTCTTTTTCAGGCTCGGAATCTGTGCCTGACTGAATTTATTCGCCGAATTAAAGCCCTGGGACGCACCGACTTCATATTCGCTGTTTCCCGCCAGCAGATGATACGCATCCTCGCCGATAAACCGCATCAATGCCTGATCCGTAGCGTTGCCGCCGATAACGCGGTGATCACTGTCAAACATCGACGCTGTGTTTTTGCCGATGGCAAGCCCCAGCAGCGAGCGCACCTTTCCGTAATCCTTCAATTCATCCAAAGGAATCGTTTCTCCCTGCGCTGTAAAAAATTCAACGACTTCCAACTCGCCCTTCGTGATTGTTCCCGTCTTATCGCTGAACAGAATATTCAGCGAGCCTGCCGTTTCAATACCTTCCGCCTTGCGCACAAGCACGTTGTGGTCGAGCATCTTGCTCGTATTTTGCATCAGCACCAGTGAAATCATCAGCGGCAACCCTTCCGGCACCGCGCAGACAATAATGACGATAGCAAGCGAAACAGCCTTGACGACATCCTGGAAAATCTGAGGCCAGCCTATTGCCAGATATTCGGAAATTCCGCCGGCACTGAAAATAAAATATGCGATATACAACAGCGCGATTACGATGGCTCCGATATATCCGAACGTGGAAATCTGTCCCGCCAGCTTGCTGAGCTTCACCTTCAGCGGTGAATCAGGTTCATTCTCCTGCATTTCCTCAGCCATCCGGCCCATCATCGTTTTCAAGCCGACTCTGCGCACCAGACAGACACCTTCCCCGTCAAAGACGACAGCGCCGCGAAATAGAGAATGACTGTCGACGAACGTATCTCCCGTAATTTCTTCCGGCAACTGCGTATCCTCGCTTGCAGCCGTCTTTTTACATTCTTCAGCCTCTCCATTGAGCGCCGAATTGTCTACCCTCAGATTACCGTCCACGAGAATCCCGTCCGCCGGAATCTTGTCGCCCGATTGAAGCAGTACCGCATCTCCGACGACAACGTCATCCACATCAATGACAGAAATCAGTCCGTTTCGATATACTTTACAAGTGTCTTTTTTCGTGCTGTCCTTCAGTTCACGATACTTTGTATCGCTTGCCACACCCGTCTTCGCTGACACCACGGCGACGACAAGGATTGCGACGACCGTTCCCGCCGGCTCATAAATTTCCGCGTAACCCAGGCAGAACATGAAAATCATAATCGCCGCAATGACCAGCAAAATCCTGATCATCGGATCTTTAAACGTCTCTTTAAATTCCTGCCAGAACGTCGTCGGCTCTGAATCGGGAATCACATTGGAACCATGCTGTTCTCGCGATTCGATTGCCTCTTTGTCAGATAAACCTTTATATTTCATATACGTCTCCTGTAATTCTATTTTTTATTTTTACTTCCCGTTTTCCATTTTTGCGGTTTTCAAAAAACATGCCGCGGATTTCAGCACCCATCATGTGAAACAAAAATCCGCAGCTCACACCGCCGCACCGGCTGACTGTCTGCAGCCTTTCCTTTCAAAATCGAAGGATATATACCATTTAAGCGAATCTCTGAACAAGTTCGTTGATGCCGGGATCTGTCGTGCCCTGACCCATAGCATTGAACTTCCATTCACCATTGTGGCGGTAAACCTCACCGAAAATCAGTGCCGTCATATCGGAATAATCATCCGTCAGACTATATTTGCAAAGCTCCGTCCCGCGATCCATATCTACCAGACGGATAAACGCGTTTTGAATCATTCCGAAATGCTGGCCCCGCTTGCGTGCCTGATAAATATTGACGACAAACACCAACTTATCACAATCTGCCGGAAGATTCGCCAGATCTACAACAATCTGCTCGTCATCCCCCTCGCCTGCACCCGTCAGATTATCTCCCATATGGATAACAGCGTCTGACATATGCCTCAGATTCCCGAAAAATACGAGATCCCGCTTATCGACAAACTTGCCTCCCCGAAGCAGAATAGCCGACGCATCGCAGTCGATCGGCTTCGATTTCGATGCAAAAAATCCTTTGGAACGCTTCGCTTCATCCCATCCGAGTCCTACGAGAAGTTTTGACAAACCCGCGTTATCCTTCGTAAGACTGACCTTCTGGCCTTTCTGCAAACTAATTGACATGTAACATTCCTCCTTTATCCTGCCTGCTGCTGCATCTGCACACGCCGCCCGCTGCGCCGCTGTTCATTCCCGCGCATCCTTTCATACGCCATTGTGCGCTATGTTCAGTCTTATTCCACGTCTACACCGTAATTCGCGCAAAGTGCAGCCAGACCGCCCTGATAGCCGCTGCCAATCGCATTAAATTTCCATTCGCTTCCGTGCCTGTACAACTCGCCGAACACGACAGCCGTTTCAATGGAAAAATCTTCACCCAGATCATAACGGAGCATCTCCTCCCCGCTGTCCTCGTTATAAATGCGAATAAATGCATTATTCACCTGGCCGAAATTCTGCTGCCTCGTTTCCGCCTCATAAATCGTCGCCGAAAAAACGATCTTCTGGATATTCGCCGGAACAAGGCTGAGTTCTACTTTAATCTGCTCGTCATCACCGTCGCCCTCGCCCGTCAGATTATCTCCCATATGCTGAACGCTGCCGGAAGAATGATTCAGATTCCCGTAAAATACGAAATCCGAAGAACTGGCCACCTTGCCGCTGTCAGTCAGCAAAAATGCAGCCGAGTCAAGATCGAAACTACCGCCCGTGTCAAATTGATTCACATCCCAGCCAAGGCCGACCACAACTCTGCTGAGCCCCGGATTATCCTTCGTAAGACTTACCTTCTGTCCCTTTTGTAATGAAATCGGCATTATATAACCTCCTGTTTCTTCTTTACGCCACATCAATACCGTAATAACTGCACAACGCCGCCAGGCCACCCTGAAACCCGCTGCCGATAGCGTTGAACTTCCATTCCCCGTTATGCTTATACAATTCGCCTACCACAATCGCCGTCTCAATCGAAAAATCTTCTCCTAAATCATAGTGGATCAGTTCCGTTCCCGTCGCCTCATCGACAATTCTGATGTAAGCATTGGAAACCTGCCCGAAGTTCTGACCTCTGCTGTCGGAATCATAAATCGTGACCGTAAACGCCACCTTTGAAATATTTTCGGGAATTTTGCTCAGATCTGCCATAATCTGTTCATCATCGCCTTCTCCCTCACCCGTCAGGTTATCGCCCATATGAATGACTGATTCACTGGCGTTCTGAAGATTGCCATAAAAAATAAAATCTCCGTCAGTCGGGCACTTTCCGCTGCTGTCCAATAGAAATGCACTGGCATCCAGGTCAAACGCATGGCCGGAATCAAATGTGTTGACATCCCATCCCAGGCCAACCATAATCTTACTTAGTCCTGGATTCGTCTTCGTCAGATCTACCTTCTGTCCCTTTGTCAAATTGATTGGCATACTTCCCTCCTTAAATAAAAAATATAAAGCCATTCCACATTTTGCGAATAATATGTCTCTTTATTTATTTCCTCATCTATATTCATTCAATCTGAATCTGTACATAAATCACAAAAAAGAAAAAACTTAGAACAACTTTAGTAATCTATGCCCCCGTAAACGTGAGTTCTGTCTGTCCATGCGCCTCAGACACTTTATGATTGCGCTTGCGGAAAATGATATTTCTGCTGAAATTCATTCTTAATATTTTCCAGACGTCTCTGATCATCGATCCGCTGACGCTTCGCATCCTCCTGAATGCGCTGTGTCTCCTCGATACCATTGGTAATCGTGCGCCATGTATTTTCCAGCGTCTCAATCTTAATAGAACTGCCGGATGTCAGCTGCGCCGTCATCTTAGCCTGCTCTGCCGTATTATGCGCATTCTTCATCAGCATCTCGTTCGTTTTGGCATCGAGAGCGGCCATAGATTCCGCCTGAATCCGCTGGCGCTTCAGCATGATCGCCTGAGCCAACGCCTGTTTAAAGACAGGCAGTGTAATGATAAACGCTGAATTAATCTTCCTGACGAGATTCATATTACTGAATTCCATCGTCTTGATCATCGGAATCGACTGCATCGCCACATTTTCCGCCATACGCAGATCCATCGTCCGCTGTTCCAACATCATAAGCGACTGTTGTAAAGTCTGAATTTCAAATTGCAGAGAATTATCACCCGTCGCCTCATAATTTGCCTGAAGCTGCGCGATATATGCCTCGATCTCACGGCATCCCTGCTCGCCGGCCAGAATATATTTTACAAGTTCGTGGTAATAGCCGACATTTGCATCGAACATCTGCGCCAGTTTCCTGTTTGAATCTTTAATCTCCGATTCATACTGCCTGAGCTGCACGTAGATTTTATCGATTTCTTCACCCATCGTATGATATTTTGCGAGAATCTTGTCAAGCTGTTTCCTCATATTTCCGAACAGCTTCCCGAAAAGACCCGGATTATCTTTAATCTCCTCGATATCAAACTTTTCCATAATTTTCGACAGCGAATCCAGCATCTTACTCGACTCGTCAATCTGCGACATACTCATACTGTTCAGAACTACATCGGAAGCTTTTGAAATTTCATCTGCCGCCGAAGCGCCAAACGATACGATAGTTTCCAGATTGTAAACCTCAATCGTACTGACAAGCGCGTCCACTTCCGGCGAACCCGTCAACTGCGCATCCATCTGGCGACGGTCTTCCACAATATCATACTCCGCGACTGTCAATTCCGTGCTTTCTGCCGGCTGTTCCTGCGGCTCCGCTGCCTGCTGTGCCGGTCTTCCAAAATCGATTGCCATTATGTTATCTCCCTCTGTTAAAAAATCTTTCCATCAACGTCCGCCGGCCGTCCGGCTGCCCCCTTATGGAGTGGGGAACCGCCAGATCATAAACGTACTCGCCGATCTGATGTTCTTCCAACAAGCTGTTCTTAAAATACTTCTCAACGCATTGATAACCGGTAGGAACGAAAAAAATAATATCAAATCCCACCAGATTTAAGAACGCGATCAGAATGCTGTCCTCCAACGAAATCATATGTTCTGTCGTATTTATATAGATCAGCTTCGGATTCTTCTTCGTAAAATCAAACTTCTGAATCATCCGCATGATCTCCGTGTTCAGATTCAGCACCGTAGCAACAATCGTATATTCCGTGCCGTTTTCAAATGTTCCGCGAATCAGTTTTCTATCGATCAGAAGCTGTAGCTTTTCCAGAATATAATCCTGAATTTCCTCGCGTAAAAATTGGTACTGATAGCACGAATGGGCCTTAATTTTCGCCTTCTGCACCCGGCCTGCGCGGAAAAACTCTGTAACGTGTGCCTTCGCGGGATTCGGTGTACCGTTTCTGATAAACGGCGCCTCTGTAATCACAAACGTGTCCTCAGTCACCAGTTTGCGTACATCAGCCCAGTATTGCTGCACCATGCCATCCTTGACGCCAGAAACCTTTGAAAAAATAACAGGTATATTGACGACATCACCGTTGACGCTGAAATTAGGACGGTATTTTAATTCCTGTTCCCACAAAATTGCAATTTCTTCGTAAATCGTCTGCAGCGTCACGGAAACAGCTTTCGCAAACTGCTGGCTCCGGTAAAGTCCCGAATCCTGATACATTACACTGTCAAGTTCCCGTTCCGCGTGATACGCGGCCGTTGCCATTCGCACACCGCCGCTTTCCGGAAACGAATCGACTGCCAGCGAGTCGCCGCCGTGAACCTCGTAAAGCTCCGGATCATCAAGACAGCATTTCCTGTTCAGATCAGGCGCTAAAATCAGCACATCCACAGGCAGTCTTGCCAGATATTTCAAAAACAGCGCCTCGTTTTTATCGATGCATCCGCCCAGATAAATAAAGCATCCGATATGATCCGTCAATATGCTGCCCGATGATGCCGGCCGCGGTTGACACCCACCGGAAATTCCGTGAAAAAGCTCTGACTGATACCGTTTCAGCCAGCATAACAAATAGACCGCCCGTCCTGTCAGTCTGTTGAGATCAGCTTTTCCTGCACCTGGCACTCCGGTTCCTTTGGACGTATGACTGCCGCCTGAAACTGTTGCACGAGACCTTTCGCCTGCTTTGTTAGCGTTTCCCGTCCCTGCACGTGAAAATCCGTCCGTTTCGCCTAAACCTCCTGTGCCTGGCGGCGCGGCGCCTTCCCGGCGAATCTCGTCCAGCATTACATCTACGAAACCGGTGCGCATAATCTTTTGAAGTTCGCCGTTTCCCGCCGATTTAAGATTCGACGAAAGGTCCGCAATCATCTGTTGTGCATCCGAATAATTTTTCCGCCGCACAGATGCGATTTCATCTGCCGTCGGCTTTGGAATCTGACGTTCCACGATGACCAGTGGCCTTCCCGCAGCACTATATGAGTTTTTAAACTGATAAAGCTCATTGAGATATGTCACTTTATCTTCAACGCCGCTGACCCGCGCGAAACAATTATAAAAAAACTTTCCGCCGGATCCGCTTGACGCCTTTGCAGCCGCACTAACCGCACTCGATATCTGACTTCCTGCTCCTGCTTCACCCTCGCCTCTAAAAACCGGTGGTATCCCCGCATTCATCGCCTGTTCCCGCAGCGCCGCAGGCTTCAAAATATCATCAAAAAGCTGCTGCATTCCACCGCCTGTAATCCAGGCGTTCGTACACCTTTGCGTCTCCGGCTCTGCTCCGCGCAGACGCTGCGCCTGCTGACGCTGCTGAATTTGACGGGTTAAATAATTTACGCTAAAACCTTCCGGAAACGGCCCCATACCTGCTAGCCTGAGTTCGTCAGAAAAAGCTGATTCAGGATCGAGTTTCCGATACCCGGCGTCCCCTTCGCGCTGCAAAAGAATAATATCGCATCCCGCCCGTGACAAAACCGCCAGAAAATTCAGTTCATAGCTGCTGACCGTCCCGTCATACAGAATCTTCGGCACGTTATCTCTGCCCAGCTGACTGATAACTCTCTCAAACTTGTAGTAAAGCCAGCACATATACTTAATATAAGCATTTTTCAGTACATTGTCGTTCTTGCCGCTTTTGCGCATACTCTCAAAAACATCATGCATCCCTGAAGCCACGTCGCTACGCTGGGCATCCGTCATCCGCGGCATCCATTTCTTCAGACTGTCCGCGATAAAGTCCGCGCCGAACCTGAAGCCCATTCCCATCATCTCATTATAATAAGAAAGATTCTGTTCTGTCGGATTCGGAATCCTGCCTTCGATGACGACGCCCGAATCCCTTGCCGCTTCATAATATTTCATCAGAAAATCAGCTATTTCATCATTGTAGCCGTTAATACGGTAAAAAAACGTACAGCGCTGCGGTCTCTCTGCGTATTTCAGGAAAAAATCATCCAAGTTGCGAATCGTTTTATGTTCAAACATATTTTATATCGCCCCGCACCAAAAGCTATAACTTATTCCGGTTCAGCAAATATCCTATTCCCGCGCCGACTGCGCCGCCAACGAGATGCGTCAACTGCGACACGTTATCATCCGCAGAAATTCCCATGTAAATCTGCTGTCCTATATAAAGTACTGCTACCAGAATAAAAGTCAGCGGCAGTCCCTGGCCTTCCTTCAGGCTCGTAAACGACGACAGCAGAATCAGCGCAAAGACAATCCCGCTTGCCCCCATCAAAGCGACATCCGGAAACAGCAGGACATTTACAAGGCCCGTAATGACAGCCGTCGACAAAATGACGAAAACCATATTCCAGGATCCATACTTTTCTTCCAGCAGCGGTCCCACTACGAGAATCAACATCATATTGCCGATAAGATGTTCGATACCCGCGTGTCCGAAAACATGCCCGACTAAACGTACATACGTCAGCGGATCTGTCCAAGAAGACCTGTACACGCTGAACAGCAACTCGTCTGTATAACCGCCTGTCAGCGTACTGACTGCCAGTACCGCAAAACAGATGATTACAAACCCCAGAATCACGGGAGAATTAAAGGATATTTTAAACTTTCGATGTGCACTCATAACACCATCTCCTGTCCTAAAATACTGTATTTTACACTGCAAACCTGCTCCATATATCAATTATCAATACGATTATTTTACCATTTTCCGTTATGAGCCTCAAGAACTTATCCGTCTTTGCCATAAAGATAACGCCGGGCCGTACTTCTATATGCAAAATATGCAAAAAACACTCCTGTTAATTGATTATCCGGATGCGAAAAAGACCCGCGCCTCCTCCTGCAAAGAAACCGCAATACAGGCCGTCACTCACGCCGCTTAGACCCTTATATCACCATCATTCGCATCAGCAAATTATATTTGTGCCAACTGAAAAACTTCGATTATTCCTCAATTTCACGGCCAGGTACACATTTTTCTCATGGTCACGATAAATTTTTTCATTCTCTTCAGCTTTTCTGCAAGATCAACATTCTTGATTCTGAGCAGGTTAAGACCAATTTCATCATATCATATAGAGTTTTGATACATACAATTTTGTGTTCAGCTGCAGTAGAATGTACTTAATCCATATAATCTTATGCTCAGTTGTAGCTGAATGTACTTGACCCATAAGGCTCCTCCCTGGTAAGACATTTTGTAACATCATTTTACCACAAGAGGGTCCCTATGGATTTTCTATTAAATGCCTAATTTTATCTTATAACCGACGTGGAATAATGCGACCAGCTTAGAATAAAACTTCCTTCCTGTGCTGATGCCAAAAGATTCTTAAATCGATCAGACATCGTCTGACTTATCTAATCATTAGCATAGACAAAGTGAAACCGGTTCATCTGCTCTTTAAATTCGTCACAGAATAACCGTTTCCCCAAATTACCCCAAAATTACAATTCCAGCCGTATCATATCCTCATACGTCTCACCTTTAACGATGATTCGCGCTTTTCCGCCTCGAATCATGACGACGGCAGGCCGGGGCAGTCTGTTGTAATTGCTTGCCATAGAATAATTATATGCTCCGGTGCAGAGCACCGCAATATGGTCGCCGCGCTCAAGCTTCGGCAGCATCGCGTCCCAGACGAGAATATCACCCGATTCACAGCACTTTCCAGCCACTGTAACCTTCTGGTCATAAGGCTTGTCAAACTTTTCCACGGCTTCCACCTCATATCTTGCTTCATAAAGCGCAGTTCGCGGATTGTCCGCCATCCCGCCGTCAACGCCGACATACGTGCGGCCTGCGGCATTTGTTTTGACGGAACCTACTTCATAAATCGTAATCCCGCCTTCGCCGACAATCCAGCGGCCCGGCTCAATCGTCACGATAGGTTTACTGTAACCGTATCGATCGCAAAAGCTATCAATCCGCTCCATGACCGGATCCATAAAGTAAGACACCGCCGTCCGCTCCGGATCCCCTGCATAATGAATGCCAAAGCCGCCGCCCGGATTGAGTTCCCTAGCCTCATAATCCAAATTCTCCCGCAGCTGCAACAACATATCAAGAATAATGTCCGTAGCCATAATATGAGATGAATTTTCGTGAAGCTGAGAACCTACATGATAATGAAAACCGCGTAAATCAATGTTCGGCGATTTCATCGTCATTTCCGCGACGTCATCCACAATTTCTTCGACGGAAAAGCCGAATTTCGAATCAAGCTGTCCTGTTGCGATATACTGATGAGTATGGCTGTCGACGCCCGGTGTTACACGCAGCAGAACCGACTGGATGATTCCGGCTTCGCCTGCCAATTCGTCGAGTAATTTCAACTCTGACAGATTATCGACGACGACAGTCCCGATTTTCGCGCTGACAGCCTCTTTCAATTCTCTGGTACTTTTGGAATTTCCATGAAATTCAATCTTTTCCGGATCAAACCCGACCTTCAGCGCGGCGTACAGCTCACCCCCTGACACGACATCGAGGCCAAACCCCTCGGAATCAATAATCCGCAGGATCTCCAACGCCTGAAATGCCTTGCTCGCGTAGACCGCTTTTGCATTCTCATATTTATCAAGAAAATCCCGCCGGATTTCGCTGCAGCGCTCTCTGATATAATCCTCAGATACGACGTAAAGCGGAGTACCGTATTCCTCCGCCAGTTTCGCCGTGTCGCACCCGTAAAACGACATATTGCCCATAATCCTATTTTCCTCTTTCTTTTATCTTAGTATGCTACGCCGTACCAGCGCTCATTTTTCCATCTTTTTCAGGCAAACCTCATCGACGGGACACTCGCTGCACTTCGGACTCCGCGCCTGGCACAGCATTCTGCCGTGCCAGATCAGACGATGGTGCGTATCCGTCCAGAGTTTCTTCGGAATCGTCTCCATCAGTGCCGTTTCCGTCTTTAAAACATCCGGTTCATCCACAAGGCCGATCCTGTTTGCTACACGGAACACATGAGTATCGACGGCAATCCTCGGATGGCCAAATCCTACGGATAAAACGACGTTTGCCGTCTTTCTGCCGACGCCCGGCAGCTCCTCTAACAGTTTCTGGTCATCCGGCACTTCGCCGCCGTATTTTTCCAGAAGTATGCGGCTCATGGCAATCGTATTTTTTGCCTTTGATTTATACATGCCGATCGGCTTCAAAATCTGCTGCAGTTCCTCCTCATCAAATTCGGCCATTTCTGCGGCAGTCGGGCAGAACTCAAACAGCGTTTCCGTCACTTGATTCACTTTTTTATCCGTCGTCTGAGCTGATAACGCAACAGCTACCAACAACTGATATGTACTTGAAAAATGCAGGGCGCAGCCTGCATCCGGATACGTCTCAGCGAGAAGTTCCAGAACTCTGGCTACGTCCTGCCTGTCCAGTTTTTCCATCGGTCTTTCACACCTCATAACTGCGGTATCCGCCGTACCCGGCTCTTTCCTTCGAGCCCTCCATGTGCTTCTTGATTACAGCAACGCCACGCTTAACATCTTTTGTTTCGAGAGACTGAAGAATTTCATAATGCTCCTCAAGCACCTGGTCCATATGATCATACTTCACTTCAGAGCCGACCTGAAACTGCTTTGTATAATACTGATAACTCGTCAGAATCTGCGTCAGCAGCCTGTTATGCGACGCCTCATACAGCAGTTCATGAAAACGGATATTCTGCTCTGAAGACTTTTCAAATTCCTTCTTATGCGTATAGAACTCCATCAGCTCATATACATTTCTAATCTCTTCCAGTTCTTCTTCCGTGATGCGCTCGATGGCCCACTCAAATGCAAGGACCTCATAGACTTTTCTCATCTCGTACATGTCGGCCACATCCTGCTCGTCAAACCCTGTGACGAACGCTCCGCGGTTCGGAATCATAACGATCATTCCTTCCTGTTCGAGCAGGCGGAAGGCTTCCCTCACGGGAGTGCGGCTGACATTATACTTTGTACATATCCGCTGTTCCGTCAGTTTCTCACCGTTTTCCAGCAATCCCTGCAGGATCTCCTCGCGAAGTTTGATAAAAATATTAATCGCAAGCGGGAGTCCCGAAACCACATCATCTTTTGCATTCTTATAATACATCTGTCTGTGCCTCCTTTTGCATACGAAAAATCCCGGCCGGCTGAAACGCATCTCTGCTGCATTCTCACAGGAACTACGGAACCGCACACACAGTCCCGTAAGCTCCGCCTCCTCCGCTTAAAGCGCCTTCAAAACGGCCTCTGTAAATTCTACCGCAGAGCTTCCTTCCTTCGTTCCCGTCATATGGAGCGACGGATCAGACGCCGCCTGAAGAATAGCGTTCCTCAGCCTGTCCGCCTCACTGGCGAACCCGATATGGCGCAGCATCAGCTCCGCAGCTTTCATCAGACTTTCCGGATTCGCCTTGTCCTGAATTCCTTCTTCCACCATGCGCGGTGCGCTTCCATGAATCGCTTCAAACATTGCATACTGATTTCCGATATTCGCGCTGCCCGCCGTTCCGACGCCACCCTGAATCTGAGCAGCTTCATCCGTAATAATGTCGCCGTAAAGATTAGGCATTACAAACACCTGAAAATCCTTCTGCATATCTTCATTAATCAGGTTTGCCGTCATAATGTCGATATACCAGTCCTCCACTCTGATTCCCGGATATTCCTCGGCCACCTTGTGAACAACATCGAGGAAACGGCCGTCTGTCTTCTTGACGATATTCGCCTTTGTGACACATTCAATCCTGTTCTTTCCATTTGCTTTGGCAAACTCGAAGGCCATTCGCGCAATCCTCTCTACGCCCTGAGTCGTCGTAACCTTAAAATCGATACACATATCATCCGTAATATCGACGCCCTGGCTGCCCACAATATACTCGCCCTCAGTATTTTCCCTGTAAAACGTCCAGTCTATCCCCTTTTCCGGAATGCTGATCGGTCTGACGTTTGCAAACAGATCGAGCTCGCGTCTTAACGCAACGTTTGCGCTCTCCAGATTCGGCATGTTCATCGTCTCATTCGGCGTCGTAGTAGGTCCTTTCAGAAAAACGTGGCACTGCTTGATCTGATCCAGCACATCGTCAGGCAGCGTATTCATCTTTGCCACCCGGTTTTCCAGAGTAAGGCCCTCGATCGTGCGCATTTCAACTTTTCCCTCTGCCACATCTTCCTTCAGAATCTCGTCGAGAACGCGTCTCGTCTGTTTCATGATTACAGGCCCGATGCCGTCGCCGTCAACAAAACCGATAACAATTCTGTCAAGTTTTGAAAAATCCGTGGCCGGCGGCTCATTTTTAAGACGTTCCACTCTTTCAAGCTGCTTTTTAACCAGCTTCTCAAAATCCTCTAAATAACTCATGTTTCTCCTCTTTTATCCCGATCAACACATATATCTCCGTTAATTTTCAATTTATCTTTTATCAATATATGTCTTTGTCAATCTTCTAACTTCCCTCAATCCACCTGCTTTATTCCGCACTCTTAATCATGTTAATCTTTCCACCATGGAGTATCATCTTCCTGTCCAGTTCCGAAAGTCCCGGAACCGTCCGGTATTCTCTGCCCGTAGCCGCATCCTTCACAATAACCACATCATTATGCACCTGAGATGCCGCATTCTCGATAACGAGCCTGTCCCCCAGCTTAATTGCGTCATAATCAGCCGGGTCGGCAAAAACCAGTGGAATAATGCCGCTGTTGATGAGATTCGACCTGTGAATTCTCGCAAACGACTTGGCGATCACAAAACGAATGCCCAGATACAACGGAACGAGTGCCGCATGTTCCCTGCTCGAACCCTGTCCATAATTTTCACCGCCGATGATAACGCCGTTTCCTGCGGCCTTACATCTTGCCGGAAATTCGCTGTCGATCTTTTCAAAACAATAATTGGAAAGATACGGCACATTGGAGCGATACGGCAAAATCCGCGAATCAGAAGGCATAATATCATCCGTCGTAATATTGTCGCCCGCATGAAGAACGACCTGGGCCTCAAGCCTGTCTCCAAGAGCCACATTCAGCGGAAACGGCTTGATATTCGGTCCCATGGCAACCGGAGTATTTTCCTTCGTGGAATCCTTCGGATACACGATAAAATTGTCATTAAAATCGAAATCAACCGGATCAATCTCGGCCAGTTTACTGCCAAGGCCCGTTGTCAGAACGCCTTCAATCGCAGAAATTGCCGCCGTTTCAGGACTTACGAGATAAATATCGGCGTCATTCGTGCCGCTTCTGCCCTTAAAATTGCGGTTAAACGTTCTCAACGAAACGCCGGCTGACTTTGGCGACTGGCCCATGCCGATGCAAGGTCCACAGGCGTTTTCGATAATC
Source organism: uncultured Oscillospiraceae bacterium (assembly GCA_964438605.1). GTDB lineage: Bacteria > Bacillota > Clostridia > Peptostreptococcales > Anaerovoracaceae > Alangreenwoodia. The sequence continues at coordinate 2,793 of CAYTKT010000023.1, read as the reverse complement.
CTGGCGCCCGCCTTGATCATATCTGCCAGAGCGCCGTTTGAAGCCAGTTTGGCGAGAATTTTGCTGGAACCCGGCGAAATAACGAGACTGACATTTTCATTAACTTTTTTCCCCTTCAGGATCGCCGCCACTTTCATCAGATCCGCATAAGAAGAATTCGTACAGCTTCCGATTGCCACCTGATCCACCTTAATCGGTCCGATATTACGGACAGAATCCACGTTATCAGGACTGTGAGGCATGGCTGCCAGCGGTTCCAGCTCAGAAAGATTTACTTCCAAAACTTCATCATAGACCGCGTCCTCATCAGCCGCAAGCGGTGTAAAATCAGCACCTCTGCCCTGAGATTCCATATAAGCCTTCGTATTTTCGTCGCTTGGGAACACAGAAGTCGTCGCTCCCAGTTCCGCGCCCATATTCGTAATCGTCGCACGGTCAGTGACAGAAAGAGTTTTTACGCCCTCGCCTGTATATTCAACGATCTTTCCGACGCCGCCCTTAACAGAAAGCTGCTGAAGTACATATAAAATGACGTCCTTGGCGGAAACCCACGGACGCAGCCTGCCCGTCAGCCTTACATCAATGACTTTCGGCGCAATCAGAGAATAAGTACCCTTCGCCATTGCCACAGCAACGTCAAGGCCACCTGCACCGATAGCGATCATTCCGATTCCACCACCTGTCGGCGTATGACTGTCGGAACCGAGCAGCGTCTTGCCTGGAATCCCGAAATTTTCCAGATGAAGCTGATGGCAGATGCCGTTGCCCGGCTTTGAAAACAGAACACCATGCCTCTTTGCCACGCTCTTTATAAACTCGTGGTCGTCAGCATTTTCAAATCCCGTCTGGAGTGTGTTATGATCTATGTAAGCAACAGACAGCTCTGTCTGTATCTTTTCCACATCCATGGCTTCCAGCTGAAGATAAACCATCGTACCCGTAGAGTCCTGCGTCAGAGTCTGATCAATCCTGATCGTAATTTCCTCACCCGGAGAAAGCGTACCATCGACCAGATGATTTTCGAGTATCTTATAAGCTAATGTTTTTCCCATTTACAAAAACGCCTCCCGAACGCTGTTTCAGAACTTTGTTAAATACATGTTTTTTTGATATACATATCGCTTTATTGTATACAATTATATTTCATTTCCCTGTGTTTGTAAATACTTATACTGATAAATTAAATAAATCGCAGGAAAATGTAAAGAGCGGACGTTTCTCAAAAAACATCCGCTGCTGTAATACCGCATAAAAATAACCGTTCGACAGGCCGTCCTGCCGCCGTTTATATGTCTTAATGGAACTCCTTTTTCCGCCGGACGCCGGTCTCAGGTATCGGTGGAAATTCATAATACCCCTTCGGCAGGTGCAGTCCCTTCAGTCCCAGCCGCCGGAAACGCCGTACCCAGGCTTTCTTCTCCGCCAGCGCCTTCTTCTCACGCTGCCATTTCAGCTGCAAATGCAGATCATAGCCGCCGAATTCGGTTTCAAGAAAATTTTGGATATATTCTCTCATAAATTCCATTAAATCCTCATTATCTTTATTCTGCTGCATCCACTCAAATATATTCAAACGTTCTGGATCTCCACCCTTCTTCGCAATTATCCGCCAATAATTATAACAATGAACGCCTACCAGTCTGATAACTTCCTCTGCATTCCACATCTGATGCGAACCGACCTGGAGAAAAACCTCGCACGAAAGCTCAAACGCCGGCAGATAATTGCCCCGTTCAATCATCGATCCGACTTCCACTTTCAAAATCGCCATCATCGCTCCGGCATAACTCCGAAGCTGCTGCTCGTCCATATAAATCCCGAAGTTCCAGAAATATCCGATCACATCGGCAATCCCGTCCTTCATCTGTACCATCATTTTATCGCTGACAAAATCGCCGTACCTCAAAATCACATACCTGGCCAATTCCTCACTCTGTCGTGCGAGATTTGCCAAAAACAGGCGCAATTCACCCTCAGGAATTCTGCCGACAATTTCCGCCGGATCCGGCTGCGGCTCGGTACTGTTCATTTCCTGTCTTTCTGCCTCAAAAAGAACGGCAGCCATATGCTTGCATCGCTTTCCCTGCTCTGCGTAAGGACAGTTGCATTTCATTTCAGCCACTCCGGTGCCTCTCATGCGCACCGATACCCTGTAAAGCTTTCTGCCTCTGACAAGAGCATACATTCCTTCCCTGTCAAATGTCAGATCCCTCACCTCGCCGCGCTTAAAATATTCGCGTCCCCGCTTCAAAATCTGCGGTTCAAACAGATTTCTCCAATTTACAGGAGTCATTACACCACTTCCTCCCAGCCATTCACCGGCGTCAGATATTTCGCTTCCACATAATCAGTCCGTCGTACACAGACTCATCCGACCGGCAGTTTAACTGCCTGGCTGCCGGCCATCCGGTTCTCAGCGCTTTATCTTACCCTTTTCATTGTTTCTTGTTTATCATCATTTATCATTCATTAAAAAAATTTCAAATCCGTTCTCGGAAAATGCCACAGGAATACCTTCCTTCTCAAAAAATCCTTTCACCGCCTGACGCATCTCTCCCTCTCTTCCGATGCAGGCACAAATTCCGAGCTCTTGAATCCCTGCAGTCCGTTCGTCCTTAAACTCAGCGCGGTACGCAAGACCCAGTTCCTGCAACAGGGAATTAAGATGAACGATTTGATTATATGTAAACTCTTTTTCCATACTTCTGTCTTTTTTCACGGCGTGGGGGGGGGGTCACCTGGGCCGCCGCCGCCCCCCCCCGCAAAACCCACAGGCCCCCGGCCCGGCGGGAG
>CAYTKT010000022.1:0-30092 GCA_964438605.1 uncultured Oscillospiraceae bacterium | reverse complement strand
GCAGTTGCAAGGGTTTCATGGATTTATCATTTCGATAACTGTCGAATTTGGGATTGTACATCATGTGGAATAAATTGTAAATATAGAATTTTTAATAAGATGAAAAAAATTAAGGTTGAGGAGACTGCCAGGTCAGGCTGTTTGAAAGGAAAAATTTTCCCAAAAGAGGTTGAACTGTTGAAAGTGTTGAAGAATTAAGGGCTGTGTAAATGAAGCTGCTTATGATTTGAAATAGCGGCTGCCGCAATCTCACTGGCTCTTAGACGGCGGATTAAGGTAGCCAAGGGGAAATTTTTGTGGTACACTGTCCGCATGGGAATGTGAAGACCCAAAAACGGATACAAGTATTTATTAGGGGATTACATTCTTTTTGTCCGCAAGGATAAAAAGAAACTGCTGATATCAAAGTGGTTGTCAGATGATAGGAGACGATCTGTGTGAACTTACAGAGCTGTTCCTGCCGCAGATATAAAAATCCCGATACAAAAGATTTGTCTGTAAAGATTTGTCTGTGAGGAATGGGAACGGTCCGGCTTGCGGAACAGCACATGACAGAGATGGGAATGCTGCGAAGGAAATATATTGACAGAAGGATTACGACAGACAGCATAAAAATCTATTTAGGGCAGCGACTGTCCGAATTAACACCTGGAAAGATAGCAGTTTACGAAGCTGATGAAGAAGCCTATTGGCTTTAGACGATGGACAGTTCAGAACCGGAACGGGGCGTTCATGTACTGCTTTTCGGCGTATCCGGACGCTCATATTTTGTATCATATACAAAATATGGTAAAAATAATAAAACGCTAAATGCTGCATAGCATAGGGAATATGCAGCCAAAGAGGAGATAAAACCGAATGAGGCCCATTTTAAAGAACAAGTATTATTTGTATATTACAGAGTTTTTTGCGGGCATGGCAGTTATGGCTGTGGAACTGGGAGCAAGCCGGCTGCTGGCTCCTTATTTCAGTTCATCTCAAATCGTTTGGACGATAATTATTGGCACGATCATGATCGCGATGGCTCTGGGAAATGTCTGGGGCGGCAGAAGTGCGGACAAAAATCCGGATCCGGACCGACTGTACCGCAGGATTTTAATTGCAGCAGTATGGATTGCGCTGATTCCGCTGCTTGGCAAATATATTATTCTTGGAGTATCCGCGCTGCTGATTTTTACGATCAACAGTCATTTTTTAATTATCGCGGCATTTGCTGTATGTATGATTATTTTCGTTTTTCCGTTGTTTCTGCTGGGAACGGTAACGCCGTCGCTGGCAAAATATACGATGGACAACCTTGAAGAAAACGGCAAAATCGTTGGCACGCTGGGTGCGTTCAATACGGCGGGCAGCATTATCGGAACATTTCTGCCGACTTTCGTGACGATTCCGGCGGTCGGTACGTCGATAACATTTCTTATTTTTTCAGGCATTCTGTTGGTACTGGCGCTGCTTTACTTTTTGAGCGCGAAACAGAAAAAAGTGATGTGTGCCACCGCCCTCGCTGTTTTTATCGTCAGCAGCGTTTTCGGCAATTCGAGCAGTTTTGCGTTCTGGGAGGATGATCTTTTGTATGAGGGAGAATCTGTCTATAATTATTTACAGGTGAAGAACACGCCTGACAGCGTTATCCTTTCGACAAATGTGCTGTTCGGCGTCCAGTCGGTCATGAGGAAAGAAGCGGGCCTGACGGGAATGTATTACGATACCGCCATGGCGGCGCCGCTGATGACGCAGAAGTTTTCGGTGAAAAATGAGAATGACAGTGAGGACAACGCGGAGGATGCTTCCGGCAGAGCGGACCGTATGAAAGGTCTTTCCGGCAAGGCAGTCAACGCATCAGGATTGTCTGAAAGAGCGGACGATCAGGCGGACTTTTTTGGCAGGACGAATAACGCGAAAGAGTCTTCCGGAAACATAGACAGTTTTGGCGAGAAACCTCGGATGCTGATTCTTGGCATGGGCAGCGGCACATATGCACGGCAGTGCGAATCGTATTTTGACGATATGGAAATAGAAGGCGTTGAAATCGATAGAAAAATAACGGATATCTCAAGAAAATATTTTGACCTTCCGGATGATGTAAAAGTTGCTGCGTATGACGGGCGCGCTTATCTGCAGGCTGTCGATAAAAAATACGATGTTATTATGGTGGATGCGTACCAGGATATCACGATCCCGTTTCAGATGTCCAGCCGCGAATTTTTTGAAATCGTCCGTAGCCACCTGAAAGAGGACGGCGTTCTGGTCGTCAATATGAATATGTATTCTCAGGAAGAAGGCAATATTAACGATTATCTGACAGATACGATCTGCAGTGTTTTTGGAACGGTGTATACGGCAGATGTCAGCAAGACGACAAATCGGGAGTTGTTTGCATCAGATAACCCGAAGATTGTCGAGATTCTGACGGAAAATCTTGAAAAGATTCGTGATAGTCAACTGCAGCAGGCAATGAGTGAAGTTTCGCAAAAACTAAAGCTTCAGGAGGGCGGCGGGTATATTCTGACGGATGACAAGGCGCCGGTGGAGCTTCTGGGGATTCAGGTGATCGACGGCTTGATTGAGAAAGAAGCGGCATATTATAAAGAAATTTTAAAGAGCGATGGAATTCGGGGCTTGCTGGCGCAGATGTAATTGATGGAAAAGATGGAAAAGAGGACGACAGAGGTAACAGCAATAAATTCAGTTGGATTGCGCGGCAAAGCCGCAGTGCGAGAAGTGATACGGAAAAATCTGTGCAGGCAAAAGCCGGCGCTTTCTGACGGGATGAAACTTATCACTTTTCTTTGACAAATTTTTTTCAGGCGAAATTTTTTTCAAGCGATTTTAAAATGCTTTCAGCCTGACGCTGCCCGTCAGGCCGGTATCTGTTCTTTTAAACAGCAAGGTCAGCCGGCGTGGAAAGGTAAAGATAAATAAAGTATGGAAAAACCAAAAGAACTTTGTCAGCAGGTATCAGATTGAAAAGAGAATGCTGAAATCCCGCTGGCTTTCGACGGCGGGTTAAGGTGGCCAAGTGCAAAGTGCAACTGTCTAAATTAACATCTGTGGAGTTAGTAGGTTACGAGGACGAGAAAGCAGGAAGCCCGTTATTTTAGACAATGGGTAGTTCACACAGGAGATATGGATATGAGTGATTTATTGAAAGAAAACGAGATGCAGCCGCAGAGCAGCGGAATTGGCGCGGCAGGAGAAGCAGGCGCTGCGCAATCGCAGGCGGCAACGATTCCGGTGCTGACGCTGCAGCCTTCAGAAGTTCAGTCGCCGGCATCGGCAGAACAGGCGGTACAGCAGACGCAGCAGCCGGAACAGGCGGAGCCGGAGATGCATTTTACGCCTGAGGAGCAGAAGGTGATTGACGATTTCAAAGATAAAATCGACGTGACGAATACAAGCCAGATTCTCAGCTACGGATCGGACGCGCAGAAGAAGATTGCCTCCTTTTCCGAGATGGCGCTGGAAAAAGTTCGTACCAAGGATTTGGGTGAAGTCGGAAATATGATCGGTGATCTGGTGGTGGAACTTAAGAATTTCGACGCGGAGGAGGATGAAAAGGGATTTCTCGGTTTCTTTAAAAAGTCAAAGAATAAGATAGACGTAATGAAGTCACGATATGATAAAGCTGAAAAAAACGTCGATCGAATTTCAGATATGCTGGCAGATCATCAGATTACGCTGACGAAGGACGTAGCGATGCTCGATCAGATGTATGAACTGAATCTTGCGAATTTCAAGCAGCTTTCCATGTATATTGCAGCGGGCAAACAAAAACTGGCGGAGGTCAGGGCAAATGAACTTCAGGCGTTGATTCAGCAGGCCAAGGCCAGCGGACTGCCGGAAGATTCGCAGAAAGCGAATGATTTTGCGGAGTTTTGCAATCGTTTTGAGAAGAAAATCTACGATCTTGAACTGACGAGGACTGTGGCGATGCAGATGGCGCCGCAGATTCGTCTTGTACAGAATAACGATACGACGATGGTGGAGCGGATTCAGACGACGCTGGTCAACACGATTCCGCTTTGGAAGAGCCAGATGGTGCTGGCGCTGGGCCTTGCACATTCCGAGCAGGCGATGAAAGCGCAACATGCCGTTAATGATATGACGAATGAGCTGCTGCGTAAAAATGCGGAGAAATTGAAGATGAGCACGGTGGAAACATCTCAAGAATCGGAGCGCGGGATTGTGGATATGGAAACGCTGAAGGAGACAAACAGGTCGCTGATTGAAACACTCGACGAGGTCAGGCGGATTCAGACGGAAGGCGCTGAAAAGCGCAGAGAAGCCGAAGCGGAACTGGGTCGTATCGAAAACGAATTGAAGGACAAACTGCTTGAACTCCGGTAGCGGGAGGAAGTGGAAATGAGGATAGTGATTATCGGAAGCGGCAAGATGGGCAGTACTCTGGCAGAGCAGCTTACAAAAGAAGAACACGATATCGTCATGATCGATCAGAATGCGGAAAAGCTGCGCACTGTCGTAGAGCGGCTCGATATTATGGGGATTCATGGAAACGGGGCAACTGTTCCCGTTCTTCAGGAAGCCGGCGTTGATGACACAGATCTTGTCATTGCGGCGACTGCCGAGGATGAAATCAATCTGCTGGCGTGTCTGATCGCACGGCGCGTTGGTGCGCGAAATACGATTGCCAGGGTCAGAAATCCTGAATATTTCGACGTTATGTCGCTGATCAAAGAGGATCTGGGACTTAGTCTTGCCATCAATCCGGAGTTGGCCTGTGCCCATGAAATTTCGAGAACTCTCAAATATCCGTCAATGATCACAGTTGATACATTTGCCGAAGGGCGTGTGGAAATTCTACAGTTTAAGATCGCTGGTGAGTCGCCGCTGGCGGGAATGCATCTGCGCGATATGAGAAAGTTTAAAAAGCGGATTCTCGTCTGCGCCGTAGAACGGGGCGACGGAGATGTTTTTATTCCTTCCGGAAATTTTCAGATTTTAGAGGGGGATAAGGTAAGTATTGTCGGCGATTCCGCTCATCTTCCAAAATTTCTGACGCAGATCGGCATAAAAAAGAATACGATCGACAGCATTATGATTGTAGGCGGCGGGCGTCTCGGCTATTATCTTGCGAAGCAGATGATAGAATCAGATGTTTCGGTTCAGATAATCGAGCATGATCTGCAGCGATGCAACAAGCTGGCCGATTTGCTGCCAAAGGCTGAAGTTGTGCATGGCGACGGAACGGATCAGAATCTGCTGCTGGAACTTGGTGTCGAGAATGTTGAGGCGTTTGCGGCGCTGACGGGGCTTGACGAGGAAAATATTATGATGAGCCTTTCTGTGGGAAGCATGTCGGATGCGAAGTTGATTACGAAGATGACGCGGATTCCGTTTACGAAAGTCATTGCACAACTCAATGTGGGCAGTGTTTTTTTTCCAATTCTCATTGCAGCCGAAAATATTATACGCTATGTGCGCGCAATGCAGAATTCTTACGGATCGAATGTTGAAACACTTTGCAGGATTGCAAATGACAAGGCAGAGGCGTTGGAATTTTATGTGAGGGAACATTCCGAGGTGGCCGATATTCCGCTGGCGGAGCTTGAACTCAGGGAGAATACGCTGATCGGGCCGATTAACAGGGCAGGGCAGATTATTATTCCCGGAGGCCGTGATACGATTAAGGCGGGAGACACGGTCATTGTCGTCACCACGCACAAGGGGCTTAATGCTCTTGAGGACATTATGGGATAGGAATTTAAAAATGAGCAGATTATGAAATCCTGCACTGGAAAAATACCGGCGAATATGGGTACAGCGGATGTACGTGACCGACGGACCGGGACGGTTTTATGATTTGTGTGCCGAAAAAGCTGCGGGCCGGACGCCGGCAGACCGGAAGGCGTGGTTTTATGATTTGTGTACGGCGAAAGGTACGTTGCTAAACGCGCGGAGCCGGCCATCTGAGGAGATCTGAGTTATGAATTATCGCACCGTTTTTCACAATCTGGGACGGATACTGACAATTGTCGGCCTTTTTATGCTGCTGCCTGTGGTTGCGGCCATTATTTTCAGGGAACGCACGGGGCTTTATTTTGCAGGAACGGCTGCCGTCATAATCGTGATCGGGACAGCGCTTGTGCATTTGAATATGAATCCCGACAGACTGAAAGCGAGAGAAGGATTCGCTATTGTAGGACTTTCGTGGATTATGTTGAGCTTAATCGGGGCGTTTCCACTTTTTTTATCAGGAGAGATACCGGATTTTGCAAGTGCATTGTTCGAGAGCACATCGGGATTTACGACGACAGGGGCGACCATAATGGAAAGCGTGGAATCGCTGAGCCGGTGCGTTATTTTATGGCGCAGCCTTTCTCATTGGCTCGGCGGCATGGGAATTCTGGTCTTTATGCTGGCAATTCTGCCGTTGAAAGCCGGCAACACGCTTTATCTGCTGCGTGCGGAGAGTTCCGGGCCGTCTGTTTCAAAAATCATGCCGCATGTCCAGAAATCGGCTTCCATCCTGTATGGAATATATATTCTGCTGACGGCGGTTGAGACGCTCCTGTTGTACTTTGGCGGAATGTCGCTGTTTGACAGTCTGAATTACGCGATGTCTACGGCGGCGACAGGTGGTTTTGGAACGACGAGTGCAGGCGCGGCGGCATTTTCGAGCAATTACATACGCACGGTGCTGACAGTGTTTATGTTTATGTTCGGATTGAATTTTAATGTGTATTTCCTAATTTTGGTGGGAAAAGCACGGGAAATTTTTAAAATAACTGAAATTAAAGCGTATTTTATTATTATTTTTGTTTCAATATTGACGATTTCTTTCTCTGTTCGCGGGTTTTACTCCGGAATACAGGAAACGATTCAAAATTCGGCGTTTACGGTGGCGGCGATGATGACATCGTCGGGATTTGCAATTACGGATTATACGATGTGGCCGCAGTATCCGAAGGTTTTGCTGTCAATGCTGATGGTTATTGGAGCATGTTCGGGTTCGACATGCGGCAGTATCAAGATTTCGCGTGCGATCATACTGGCGAAAGGGGCGTCTGCAAATCTGCGGCGGCTTGTGAGTCCCCGGAGTGTGAAGAACCTGAAGCTGGATGGAAAGCCATTGGAACGCGATACGCTGGCGGACGTGAATACGTTTATGGCTGTTTATTTGATTATTATGGCGGTTTCGCTGCTGCTGCTTTCGTTTGACGGGCTGGATTTTGTGACAAATGGGTCGGCCGTTTTGGCGACGCTGAATAATATCGGCATCGGCTTTGGCCAGGTTGGACCGGCGGGCAGTTTTGCCGTTTTTCCGTGGTGGGGCAAGCTGATTCTTTGTTTTGATATGATTGCCGGCAGACTGGAACTGTTTCCGGTGATTATTCTGCTGATGCCGCGGACGTGGAGGAGACATTAGGTGAGGACTGATGCCATCAGCCGGACGGAAGCGTGCGATGCGTCCAAAGTGTAGAGACGGTATGAACGTAAAAAGTGGAAGACGGCTCGTGCCGCACCGGAGGTCCGGGCGCGGGGAGAGTGGGAAGATGCGCTTATAAGGCTGATACTATAAATGTTAAACTTGTAAAGTTGACGCTATAAATGTCAAAGCTGATGAGATGTGAAAAGGAATCGAAAGTCCTTATCTGGAAAAAAGAAAAGATGGCAGCGCTAAAGGCAACAGATTGGTGGGAGTGAGTTAAAAACAGAGGCCGAAGCCGCCGCGCGGACTGCGCGGCGGCTTCGGCCTTTTTGGTTTTTCTGTCCGTTTTATTTCCGAAGAATTTATTTTAGTTAATATCATTTCAATGATATTTTGATTATTTATCATTCGTTTATCTGCATTATATATCGGATAAAAATAAACGATTTACCTCATGGTATTTTCGCAAAACCGCATCAGCATCGTGGCCACCTGCGCTCGCGTCGCCTCGCCTTCCGGTGCCAGTTGGTTATTTCCCACTCCGTTGATCAGTCCGCTTGATACGGCCCAGCTCATGGCTTCTGCCGCGTAAGGGCTGATCTTGCTGGCATCGGCAAAGCTTGTCAAGGTTGCCGTTTGGCCGGTAGTTGCTGTATGGTTTTGCGAAACTATTGCGTAAAAGGAATCGGCAGCAGTTCGTTGGTATGCCAATGAGTAAGCCGGCGTAGAAACGGCGAGAACGACCGGCGCTTAAAATGTTGTAAACGGTAAGATACAAAAACCGTATTCCACTGTGTAATACACAGCGGAATACGGTTTTTTCTTGACCGGCGATGACACCGACGGGGAAAACGGATATAATGAATAGAAGAATACGGCAAAGAACACGGGATTCGATGTGAGGCAGCCTAAAGAAAGGAAAAACAGGCAGACCGACGTGAAAACAGACGTCAGAAAAGCGGCGAGTTTGTTACGCGGATTCCATAAAATAGAAAGCCTGACATGGAAAATGTATTGTGGAAAATAGGAAGAATAGAGACTGCTTCAGCTGAGCTGATCAAATGTTCCGGAAAGCAGAAAGCATGTTCCTATATGGATGAGAAAAACAGAAAATTTGCCGCAGAGATCAACAGGCATCCCGGCCGCGGAAAGGCGGCAAGTCTGTCACGCTGATTCCGTAAAGCAAAAGCTCTGACACAAAAACGGATAGAGAGGAGGAGGTTCTGGTGGGGAAATATAAGCCGCTGCCGATCGGCACGGAAGATTTAAAAAAAATCATACAAAATGACGCTTATTATGTGGACAAAACACTGTTGATAAAAGAATTGCTCGATAACAAAAGTGATGTCACGCTCTTTACGCGCCCCAGGCGGTTTGGAAAGACGCTGAACATGAGTATGCTGAAATATTTCTTTGAGGATACGGGGGACGAAGTATTAAATGCGGAAAACCGTGCTATTTTTGACGGTCTGAAAATCATGGACGCTGGCGAAGAATATGCGAAACAGATGCAGCAGTATCCGGTGATCTCTTTAACATTAAAATCCGCAAAACAGGCTAGTTTTGAAGATGCGTATTTTAAACTAAAGGAAGAAATCGCGGACGAGTTTATCCGCCACCGGTCGATTTTGAGCGACAGTAAATTGGAGGATTTCCAAAAAGAGCAGTACCGGCGGATCATGGACGGAAAAGCAGAACAGAAAGAATATTCCGGTGCGCTGAAATTTCTGAGCCAGTGTCTTTTTCAAGTAACTGGCAAGAAAAGTATCATCTTGATCGATGAATACGATGTTCCATTGGAAAATTCGTATTTTCGTGGATTTTATCCTGAAATGATCGACTTCCTCCGTTCGCTGTTTGAATCAGCACTCAAGACGAATGATCATCTTCAATTCGCCGTGATTACCGGCTGTCTGCGTATCAGCAAGGAGAGTATCTTTACGGGGCTGAACAATTTGCGTATCGTTTCCATCCTCAATCAAGATTACGGGGAATATTTCGGCTTTACGCCAAAAGAAGTGGAGACAATGGCGGCGTATTACGATGTGACAGAGCGCATGGAAGACATTCGGGACTGGTATGACGGGTATCTGTTCGGAAGTTCCGAAGTGTACAATCCGTGGAGCGTGGTCAACTTTATGGCGGACCTGCGCACAGATAAAAGCGCTTTTGTCCGGCCTTACTGGGCGAATACGAGCTCCAACGAGATCGTGCGCGATCTGATTCGCGAAGCAGACAGTACGGCACGGGAGGAACTGGAAATTCTATTGGCCGGCGGGACGATTGAGAAGCCGGTTCACGAGGATATTACGTACGGAGAAATAAAGAACGCCAAAAACAGGAACGGGAAAGAGGACGAACTGGAAGAACTCTCTCCACAGACCATTCAGAATAACTTGTGGAATTTCCTGTTTTTTACCGGATATCTGAAAAAAGTATCGGAATGGATGGGAAACGAACAGAAAGGGGAAGATCCGGATCAGATTTACGTGAGATTGACGATTCCAAACCGCGAGGTGCGTTCGATTTATCGGAATCACATCAGGAACTGGTTTCATCTTCAGGTCACGGCCAGAGGACTTGACCGGCTGTACGAGGCGACGATGGCAGGCGATACAGATGAAATGGAAGATGAGTTCTGTAACATTCTGCTGCGGACGATCAGCTATTTTGACAGCCCGGAAGCGTATTATCACGGCTTTTTGGCGGGCATGTACCAGAATATGGGGAATTATACGGTTCAGTCAAACCTGGAACTCGGAACGGGCCGGCCGGATCTGGCGCTTGTTCCTCCAAGGATTCGCGGGCGATATTTTCTCTTTGAATTTAAAATCGTAAAGGAACAGAAGGATCTGAAGATCGGCTGTGCGGAAGCGTTAAATCAAATTCGCGAAAAAAAATACGTGGAGGGTGCACATGCACGCGGTTACGAAGATGTCTGCGCATATGGCGTGGCGTTTTGCGGCAAGGAGTGCATTGTAGAGAAATATGAAGGATAGAGCTTGCTTTAACTGAGCTGATCAAATGTTCCGGAAAGCGGAGGAAATGAATCACGCAATCGCATCGGCACCGTGAGGACGTACCAAAAAGCGGCCAACCGAATCAAACAGATCCCATCAACAGGCGAAACGGATAACTGTCTGGCGGGCAATGCTGCTCCCGAAGGGATGCAGGAACTTCTCGGCCATGCTGATGTCCGTACCGCAATGAACATTTACACTTACGCTACAAGGAAGGCAAAGCGTTTTTCCGTAAGGTCATTAGATAAAACAATCTGTGGAGAGTAAAAAGTTTCCTTTGTTTCCATTTATGAGGACAAAAACAGGGGAAACTCCATAAGGGCTGAAATGGGGAATGAGAGAAGTGTCTTGAGATGATATAGTTAAAAAACTTTAAGATAAATAGGAATTTATTGCAACAGACAAAGAATAGTGCAAAAGAATAGCACAAAAGATGGTTTAAACGATAAAATAAAAAGAAAATATAAAAGACTGATGCGGAAAAACAAAAATAATAGGGTAATATGGAGGCAGGATGAAAGGTCGAATTGTGATTGCAGGCGTTGGACCTGGCAATTCAGATATGATGACGAGGCAGGCGTTTGATGCGTATTTTGAGGCTGATGTGGTTGTCGGAGGGCGGCGGGTTTTGAAGGAACTCAGCCGAATGTCGTCGGAAAAAGACGGGAAATACCCGGAAAAAGAGTTTTTTTTTGAATATCGGGCGGAATGTATTTTGTCATTTGTGAAGCAGGATGTCACAAGGCATCCGGGAAGGATGTATTTTATCGCGGTTTCCGGCGACAGTGGATTTTTCAGCGGTGCGTCTTCGATACAGCATGAACTGGAAGCGGCAGGTTTTGAACCGGAAGTATTTCCTGGAATTTCATCACTTTCCGTCTTATGTGCAAAAGCAGGAGTTTCCTGGGAGGATGTGTTCTGTGTGAGTGCACACGGCAGGGAGGTCAATATTGCTTCCTGTGTGAGGAGGCATAGAAAGACGTTCGTTTTGACCGGAGGAAATGTGACAGAATTGATGGAACGCCTGACGGAGTTTGGACTGGGTGGCGTCAGGGTCGTAGTGGGTGAAGATCTGTCTTATGAGCGGGAGCGGATTTATGAGGCAACAGCTTCTGAAATGGCAAGTCATGATTTTCAGATGCTTTCATCAGTATTGATTTTGAATGAACGGGCGAATGACAGGGTTTTGTGCGGTATTGACGATAATGCTTTTTTTCGGGGCAGTGTACCGATGACGAAGCGCGAGGTTCGCGCTGTCATTATGTCGCATATGCGTCTGCGGGAGGACAGTGTAGTGTTCGACATCGGGGCCGGAACGGGTTCGGTGACGATCGAAGCCGCTTTGGCAGCGTGGCGCGGGCGCGTGTTTGCGGTGGAACATGGTGCTGAAGGACAGGCGTTGATCCGCGAAAATTGCAGACGATTTGCTGCTGACAATGTGACGGTGGTGGCGGGGAGCGCGCCTGAAGTTTTGACGGATCTTCCAGCTCCGGATGTCGTTTTTATCGGCGGGAACGGCGGTCGCCTTGAGGAGATTTTTGACGCGTTGTGCGGAGCGCCGAACGGCGAGGCAGTCGGGACGCGAGACACGAAAGAACAAACTGACTGTGAGAGAAGCGTGAGCACCGGAGCAGTCGGGATGCGTGATGCAAAAGAAATGCAAACCGACTATGAAAGCAACATGAGTGTCGAAGCGGTCGAAACGCGCGAGGTGAAAGGGTCGCAAGTCGACGATAAAAGCAGTATGTGTGTCGGAATGGCCAAAACGCGCGTAACAGAAAGGCAAGAGATTGCAGATGGAAATGATGAGTGTGGCACCGAGGCAAAATCCCCTGGGTTTTCCAGAAACAGTGGGAGAAATCTGCGCATTGTCATGACGGCTGTCACGTTGGAAACAGTAAGTGGAGCGCTGGCTTTGTTTGAAAAATATAGGGCTTATGATATGGAGGCCGTTCAGATTTCAGCTGTGAGAGCACGTCCGACAGGAAAATATCATCTTTTCGATGCGCAAAATCCGGTCTTCCTTATCAGCGGCAATTTTTGCAGAAGACAGTTAAAATAAGACCGAATAAAAAGTAAATTTTTGATTTAGTTTGATTAAAAGAGATGAACAAAAATTCGGTTTGCTCACGGAAGTGAATAAATATATTGCAAATTATGTCCAAGAAATAAACTGCATATTTGTATATTGTGGTTCGACTTTGCAAAATTTATGATTTACTCATCTCTGTTGATTAAAGGAAGTAAAATTTTAAATATAAAATAGCTTTAGCGGAATGTTGAGAGATAAGCTGAAAGAAGAATAATGAGGACGATATGAAACTGACTGACAAAAGAATCATAATCGCAGGAACGGGCAGTGGCTGCGGCAAGACGACGGTAACTCTGGGCCTGCTGCAATGTCTGAAAAGCAGCGGTATTTCAACGGCGTCCTTTAAATGTGGACCGGACTATATTGATCCGATGTTTCATGAAAAAGTCCTGGGCGTCAAATCGGAAAATTTAGATCTGTTTTTTTCAGACGAAGAAATGATCAAATATCTCGCTGCAATTCATTCACAGGGGCTTGAAATCAGCGTCGTGGAGGGTGTTATGGGATATTATGACGGCATCGGGTTGACCGAACGCGCCTCAACATACCATGCTGCTGCTGCTCTTGACGCACCGTCGGTTCTCGTCATTGATGCGAAAGGAATGTCGTCGTCGGTTCTCGCCGTTCTCGAAGGATTTCTGCATCATAAGCCGGACAGCCGTATTCGCGGCGTGATTTTTAACAGACTGCCGGCGAAGTTATATGAGGGTTTGTCGGAACGCGTCAGGCAGCTGGGTGTGGAGCCGCTTGGCTATCTTCCATCCGACTCCAGAGTGGAAATCGGCAGCCGCCATCTCGGACTTGTAACTGCTGGTGAAATCGCCGGCCTTCAGACAAAAGTGGAGATTCTCGCAGAATTGATGAAAAAAACGGTCGATATCGATGGAATAGTCCGGCTCGCTTCCGAAGCGGAGCCAGTGACGGTCGGTATTCCTGAGAAGATAGCTTTCACTGAGGCAAAAATGAAAAAATATTTTTCAGAATCGCAGGATTTGGAAAATTTAACGGTGAATGACGATAAGATTGGGAACGGAAATGGAAAGAGTCGTTTTCCGAGGATTGCTTTTGCAGAAGATGAAGCTTTTTGCTTTACATATGCGTCAAATCTCGATCTGCTGGAAAAGTTTGGTGCGAAAATCGTTTCCTTCAGTCCACTGCACGATGCCGGACTTCCGCCGGATATCGACGGTTTGATTTTGAGCGGCGGCTATCCGGAGCTTTACGCTCCCGGATTATCGAAAAATAAGGAAATGCTTCACTCTGTCCGGCAGGCGGTGTCTGACGGTATGCCTGTTTTTGCCGAATGCGGCGGCTTCATGTATCTTCATCGTGGCATTGAGTCGGTGACGGCACAGGGGCTGGTTAAAATGTATGAAATGGTCGGCGTAATCGACGGCTGGTGTTACCGGCGTGAACGGCTGGGCAGGTTTGGTTATATTGAATTGACCGCGACCAAAAATGGAATGATTGCGAATGCCGGAGACAGATTGAAGGCGCATGAATTTCATTACTGGGAAAGTTCCTCGCCGGGAGATTTTTTTGAAACGAGAAAAGCCGATGGGAGCAGCCAATGGACTTGTGGCTTTTCGCAGGAAACGATTTACGCGGGATTTCCGCATCTGTTTTTCTGTTCTGTGCCGGAAACAGCGGAGCGTTTCGTTAAAACATGTGCAGAGTATCGCCGGAAAAGAAACAGCCATATTCTGTGAAAATGAGTAAATTATTTAAATATGAACGATTTAATTTGATTTCAATATATATTTTGTATCGAAAATGAAAATTTGGAGATAGAAAATGCAGGAAATATGTTATGAGGAGTTTTTGCACAGGCTAATATCGTTGAGACGTACTTTTGACACCGCAGCAGAGCGGGAAAGCCGGCGCCGCTGGGACAATATCGGCAAACCGATTGATGGACTGGGACTGTTGGAAGGAATGATTTCAAAGATTGCCGGCATGACAGGCCGTTATGATCCTGACGTGGGCCGCAAGGCGGTGGTCGTTATGTGTGCGGACAATGGGGTTGTTGCGGAAGGCGTTGCGCAGGCAGGCCAGGAGGTTACGGCTCTCGTGGCAGAAAATATTGCTGCGGGAATATCTGTCGTCTGCTTGATGGCGCAGACGTCCGGGGCTGACGTATTTGCCGTAGACACCGGCATGGCATCTGATGTACCTGACAGGCTGAAAACACCGGCGGAACCCTCCTGTCTTTTGGAGAAAATGAGCGAAAAAGAATTTTTTTCCGGATTTGCGGGAATGGAAAAAAAAGAAAAAGAATACGAAATAGGCATCGGGAAACCTGTAGACAGTTTAAAGGATGTAAATGAACGGGAATTGTACGAATGTTTGCCGCCATCAGGCAGACTGGCGAAGGGAAAGATTGCCTCGAAAAAAATAGCGGCAGGTACGGAAAATATTTCTATAAGACCAGCTATGACGCGCCAACAGGCTGCGTTGACAGTCTGCCGTGGAATTGAAACCGCAAAAGAACTGTATGAGATGGGATATAAAATCGTCGCGGCCGGGGAGATGGGCATTGGAAATACGACGACGGCCAGCGCCGCAGCTTGCTGTCTGACAGGAATGGCTCCGGAGTATATCACTGGCAGAGGTGCGGGCCTTTCCGGGAAAGGTTTTGATAAAAAGCTGAAAGCCGTTCGGCGCGCGTTGGAAATTCACAATCCCGATCCTGCGGATGCACTGGATATTTTATCGAAAGTCGGCGGCTTTGATATGGCAGCTATGACAGGGCTTTATCTTGGCGGCGCTATATTCGGGATGCCTGTTGTGATCGACGGTGTAATTTCGGCTGTTTCGGCTGTTCTTGCCGAGAGGCTCTGTCCGAGCTGCCGGAATTTCATGTTGGCGTCTCATCTCGGAAAGGAGCCGGCGATGGCGCCTCTGCTGGAATTTCTGAATTTGGAACCTGTGATTCACGCTAAGTTTGCTCTTGGCGAAGGAACGGGAGCAGTGGCTTTGTTTCCATTGATTGATATGGCAGATAATGTATATCACAAGAATATTACATTTGAGGCGATGAATATGGAAGCGTATCAGCGTATGGAATGAGGGAACTCGGAAGACGAAACGGAATCATCAGTATGTTTTATTATATTTTTGGTGGAAGTTCCAGCGGAAAATCGAAATATGCGGAGGAAGTGGCAATATCGCTGGTTCATGCGCAAAATCTGGCGCCGGACAGTACGAGCGGGAAGAACTGTATGAAAAGTGGCGGAAATTCAGTCCAGATACTTTATATTGCAACTATGAAAAATGACGGACAGGAGGCTTGTGAGCGCATAAAGCGCCATCAAAAGCAACGGGAGAAAGACCCTTTTATTACATATGAGGCTTTTGATCTTGAAAGGCTGAAAAACGCGCCGGAAGCGTCCGTGATTCTGCTTGACTGTTTGTCGAATTTTACGGCGAACATCATGTTTTCCGGTGAATGGATACATGATGCAGCGGGGCAGCCGCAAAGCAGCTTGGAAAAGGAGACTTTGACGCAGATCGTTTTGCGGCTTGCTGACCTGATTCCAGAGGCCGTCGCCAGTCTGATGAAAAAATGTAAAAATCTCATCGTCGTATCTGATGCGGTGTTCAGCGACGGGGTGATTTATGACGAAATGACGGAAAAATATATCAGATTGCTTGGCTTGGTGGGAAGTCGTCTGGCGGCGTGGGCCGATTATGTGACAGAAATCGTTTTTGGAATTCCCGTTGTAATAAAAGCGCCGTCTGACAACGATAGCCGGACAGCAGCCAGACAACGGTAAGGCGCCGATGAAAGCCGGGGCATGTGACGGCATATTAAGTATTTTATGGAATAGAAATGCACAATGCGAGGATGTGACAGACATGAATGAATTAAAAAAAGTGATTTGTTTTAACAATTATGATGAAGAAAATATTATTTTCAGTAATTGGTATCTTTCCGATTTTGAGATCGGAGGCAGAAAATTTTCATCGCTGGAGCAGTATATGATGTATGAAAAAGCGCTTCTTTTTGAGGATCAGCAGGTGGCGCAAAAGGTGCTGGATGTTACGGACGCGGCAGAAATCAAAGCGCTCGGATGGCAGGTGAAAAATTATGACGAACATCTTTGGAACGGGTGCCGTCAGATTGTCGTTTATAACGGCTTGATGGCCAAGTTCAGCCAAAACTCTGAGCTGAAGGAGCGGTTGCTGGCGACGGGTGACGCTTTTTTAGCGGAATGTGAGCCGACCGATAAGATTTGGGGGATTGGCATGGCTCTCGATGATGAGCGCTGTTTTGACAGAAATCAGTGGCAGGGACAGAATCTGCTGGGCTATACGCTGATGCAGGTCAGAAGACGTCTGCGGGAGCAGGATGCACAGGAAGCGCAGGGCCTGAAGAATTAAGACAGGTGTGGGATTTTCGAAAAGCGCAGGCAGGCCCAAAACAGGCCTGCCCGAAGAGGATTGCAGAATCAATCAGGTTTGATGCTGGCGCGATTGGTTTACGAGACGGAAACCGGATCGCCCTTGGCAATGTAGTGCTTTTTCCGGAACCGTTTGGCCCGACAAAGCCTGTAATGAAGCCGGGTTTTACTTCCATGGTGCAGTCTAAACAGAATCCGCCGTATCTTTTTGTCGGATGGTCTATCTTCAGCATATGTATTCCTCCATGATGATATTAAAAAGTTGTCTGATTTCCACATCATCCATGCCGTATTGGCGTGCTTTGCTGATAACGCGCTCCATGTCGTTTTCTATATCTTTGCGGCGCTCCTCCATTATCAGATCAGAATTGGAAACTGAAATAAAGCTTCCTTTTCCCTGAACCGTCACGACGATTCCCTCTTCTGTCAGCCGGTCATAAGCTTTTTGACCGTCAGCGCACTAATCTTAAGATCTTTTGAGAGTTGTCTCACCGATGGCAGCGCATCGCCTGATTTCAGCGAATGATTCATAACGGATGCTTTGATCTGCGCCATGATCTGTTCGTAGATGGGAGACATGGAAGAATGATCAATAATGATTTTCATTCGATTGCCTCGTTTCATTTCGATCGAAATTAATAATGTAATCCGATTATCTTTTATAATAACGCTATATAACTGTTGTATAGCGTTTGTTTCAAATAGCATCAATTAACACTTTTTTATTGACTGCGATGCATATTTCGTGTATCATATTGTTGCGGGGGAGGAAAAATAGAGTATGAATCCTCATTATAATCAGAATTATACGCGCGAGGATATTGATAAAATTCTTGTCAGGATGAAATCCTGTGTTGAAAAAAACAGATATGCGATCTCTCTGAATGAAAATCGCCAGGAAAATATAGATTTTATTAATGAGTATAACATTCGCTCGAATGAACAGAAATCAATATTGATGCAGCTTGCGGCAGATGACTTTTGTCATTCTGTTCAGAATACAAAGGCCGGATATGAATCTGAGATTCTATATGTGTTTGTTCCGCAGGTGCGGCTTTTTAATGCGGACGGTGAGGCGGAAATTGTCGATGTTTATATCAAGTTCAATGTGATTGATTTGTCGTCCGGTTTCCGGACTGTGGTAATTTCGTTTCACAAGAGGAATAAACCCATTGATTATCTGTTTCGATAATCAGACATTCAGAAGGAGGAACTGCGATGTGTATGACAGGTGCAAAAAAAATTTTCTGCGAGGAATGTAGAAAAGACGTGGATTATACGGTCGTTTCCATTAAGATGTCCGGAAATGTCAAAGGCAAAAAGTATCATTATACTGGAAAGGAAGCGCGCTGCGCTGACTGCGGCTGTCCCGTTTTTCTTCCGGAACTGAACGATTTTAATCTTCGGGCTCTTTATGACGTTTACCGCGAGGAGAACGATATTATTTCTCTGGAGATGATTCTTGAGATTCCGGAAAAATATAGTATAGGAAAGCGTCCGCTTTCGCTGCTTCTCGGCTGGGGGGAGCAGACATTTTCCAGGTATTGTGACGGTGATATTCCAACAAGACAATATTCTGATATTCTGATGCGGATTTATCATGATCCAACGTTTTACGCGGATCTTTTGGAGGAAAATAAGAGCAAACTTAAATCGCAGCTCACCTATGAAAAGAGCCGGAGAGCCGTGAACGCGCTGCTTTCCGACAACAGTACCGAAGATAGTAAAGAAGACAGTAAAATCAATACCGTAATCAAATATCTTTTGAGCCGCTGCGAGGATATTACGCCGCTGGCGCTTCAGAAGGCACTTTATTATATTCAGGGTTTTTATCATGCATTTTATAAAACATTCCTCTTTACGGAGGACTGCCAGGCATGGGTACACGGCCCTGTTTACAGAGATATTTATTTTCGATATAAAAACTATCGGTTTGATCCTGTTGGCAAGGCAGCTGATTTTGATGATTCCGTTTTTTCAACCGGCGAAAAGGCAGTATGCGACAGTGTAATCAATAATTTTTGCTGTTATAGCGGCAAAATTCTGGAACGATTTACACACAATGAAACGCCGTGGCTTATTACCAGAGGCGAACTCCCGGTGACGGCGCCGTCTGACCGGGTGATCCGCAAGGAGGTTATCGGCAGTTATTTTGATTCGGTAAAGGAAAAGTATAATATGGTGAATCCCAGCGACATCAGAGATTATTCGCGGGATATGTTCCGTCGTCCGTAATTTTTATGGAACCAGAAAAGACTGATATACTCCGGATTTTATGAATTATCCAACACATATCAGTCTGTGTGCAGTTGTTTTGCCGGCAGTGTGTTCCGCAGCGGGAAAGCTGGCTGTCCGTTTCAGCTTTTTGTATGGATTTGTGGATTATTGGCACGACCGGCGGACAGGGAAAGGTGCAGGAGTGTCATTAGATAATTTTGATGTCAGTTATTGCCGCAGGAAATGCTGATTCTGCTTCCGATATTTGAAAAATCGGAAGGCTGTTTCTGTGGATTGATGCGCAGAAGTTCGTCGGCGGAAATGCAAATTTCTGTGCCGACTTTGAGATTATAGGGATTTGTGATGCCGTTCAGCGTCATCAGTCGTCCATAATCTACGCCATAGCGTCGTGCCAGTCCGTAGAGCGTATCACCCTCGACTACTGTGTGGACATACGAACATGCTTTTTTTGTGGAATTTGATTCATTTGTCATCTTCTCAATATCACTCCTTTGGATTTCTATTCTAGCCACGAGCAAAACGCCTTTCACCTGCCGCGGATGGGAAATCCGCGCCGCCGTTGTTTTGTCATAGAATCCGCATGTTTTTAAATGACAGAGTGTCTGCTTTATCCGCTTTTTGGAATCAAGGTGTTTTGCTCATCTCTATTTATACTATTTTAAATACAGGCTTGTTGTGATAAAATAGATGGAAATTTTGCAGAATCGGAGGTGAGCGACATGAATCTTGAAAGATTATTGTTTTTTGAAAATATCAGAAAGAACGAGACTGTCAATCAGGCTGTCCAGCTCGCGAATAAAGCGGCGAAAAGAGAACTTGGCAGCAGCAGTCAGGATTTTTCCGCATATTATGATGTTCAGAGAGATATTCTTGAAAAGGTAAGAATCGCAGATACAGACGGGACCTGCTGGGAAAATTATATTTACCGTCTCGTTGCCGAGAGCGAAAATCATTTCAGTCTTGCTGCGGAAAGAGGGGAAACTGATGATATGATCCGTTTATTGGCGGAGGGAGATATTGCCGATATTAAAGAACTGGCAGCGCTTGACTGGGAAACTGTTTCCGAAACGCTTGACCCGCAGCGTCCATGTATATGCCTGATGAAACCTGAGATTCGAGAGGACGGCAAAACTGCTGTTATAAAGAGAGCTCTTTCCTCGGAACTTTCGGCAGCTGAATCCACAAGAGAACTGGAAGAATATTACAAACAAAATTTTTGCGGCCTTATAGGCAAATATCGTGCGTTTGTTTGGGATGGGGCGCTGCAGGGCGTCAGAGAACCGGATCCGATCAGGTTTGAGGATCTAATCGGCTACGATGTGCAGCAACAGCAGCTCATTCGGAATACAGACGTCTTTGTCAAAGGCGGACGTGCAAATAATGTGTTGCTTTACGGCGACAAAGGGACAGGAAAGTCTTCAAGTGTTAAAGCGCTGCTCAATTATTTCAGTGACTGCGGCCTGCGGATGATCAGCGTACCGAAGGCAAAAATTTCTGATATTATGAAGATTATGGAGATGGTTTCCGGACGGGGATGCCGTTTTATCATTTTCATTGATGATTTATCGTTTGAATCAACAGAAATTGAATATAAGCATTTTAAATCCGTTTTGGAAGGAGGAGTGGAAGTCCAACCGGAAAATGTTCTCGTCTACGTCACTTCAAACCGCAGGAATCTCGTCAAAGAAACGTGGGATGACAGAAATTCTCAGAATGGAGAAATTTTTGCGCAGGACGGAATCCAGGAACGTCAGTCTCTGGCCGACAGATTTGGATTGACGATTACGTTTTACGCGCCTGATAAAGAACTTTACTCTGAAATCATTAAATCGCTGGCAGAAAAGGAAGGACTGCACATCGACGAACAGTTACTGCTCAGCGAGGCAAATAAGTGGGATATGCGGCAGACGAGCAGGTCAGGGCGATCCGCAAAGCAGTTCGTCACGCATATTTCGGGTATGTACAAAGAACGACTGGAACGATGAGATGGAATATGTGAGGGCGTGAAGGCTGAAATGCATGGCAAAAACGGATAATGTGCGGCTGGACCGCAGGTTTTGATATATGTCAAATAAAAAAGTATGGAAAGCGTGCGGATTTTGGAGAGCAACAGCCAGATGACCGCTGTGCGCCGGATGCCTTCGCATTTGTCCGCAATTATTTGGATATTTCTAATGATAGGACGGCGCGGGTAAAAAACATTTTTATCTGCGTTTAAGTTGAAAAAATAAGGGGATATAATAATCGATGAGTTCAATATCCAGTTACATTATTGGAAGACTGTTCATTCTTCCAGGGATCATTATAGGACTGTCATTTCATGAGTTTGCACATGCGAAGGTATCAAACCTTCTGGGCGATCCCACACCAAAAATTCAGGGACGTGTTTCATTGAATCCGAGAGCGCATATTGATCCGCTCGGATTTCTATTGCTGCTTTTGATCGGTTTCGGATGGGGAAAGCCTGTCCAGATCGATCCGAGATATTATAAGCACCCGCGCAGGGATGAACTGTTGGTATCGCTCGCAGGCGTCACGATGAACCTCGTAGTTGCCATTGCGGGAGCAGCCGTTTTGCGAATCATTTCTGCCGTTTCATCGCAGTTTTTGTACGAGACGCAGGGCGGGAACGTAGTTATGCAAATTATGACGGGGCTGATCAGTATCAATCTTGTAATGATGTTTTTCAATCTGATTCCTCTGCCGCCGCTTGACGGCTTCGGCATCATTACTCAGCTTTTCCGTCTGGACAGCAAGCCGTGGTATCCGCGGTTTTACCGTCTCGGCCCGATGTTTTTGATGATTATTATTCTGCTTAACCTGACATCTTATGTGATCTCACCGGCGGTAAGCTGGACGTATTCACTCATTATGGATTTATTTTTTTAATGAGAAAACGATCCTGACAGAACATTCCGGTGTGTTTGCGGGGAATTTGAAGACGAAGAACGCACGGCTAAGAATATCTGTGACGAGATTTTATTCGCAAACAGGCTGACAGGGTGTGTTTGTGCAGAGAATTCAACGGAGAGCCGACATCGGAGACGCGTCTTTTGACAATTTGAAGTGTGGCAAATGGGTGCCGGTGTGCTTATGCAAAGAATTGAGCTGAGAAATAAAGTAGGGAGCGTTTTTCACAGTTTAAAGTACAGTGAATATGTATGCGTATATGTTTTCACAAATATTTGCAGAGGTCGTATGCCGGAGACGGATGTGCAGGCGGTGTACCGGCCAGGAGTGAATAAGACGGCATGAGATAATAGTAAGGAGATGATTGTAGAATGAATTTTGATAAGTTTACCGAAAAAGCCCAGGAGGCTGTTCTGGACTGTCAGAATTATGCGATTTCGGAGGGCCATCAGCAGATTGAGGGCGAGCACCTCCATCTGGCACTGGTGCGTCAGGATCAGGGCCTGATCGGCAGGTTGCTGGAATACATGGAAATCCCGAAGTCAAACGTCATCGCGGAATTGGAAGATGACCTGTCAAAGCTGCCAAAGGTTCAGGGCGGACAGGTTTATTACTCGCAGCGGTTTAATAAGCTGATGATAGACGCGGAGCGGATTGCCGGAGAGTTTAAAGATGAATTCGTGAGCGTGGAGCATCTGTATCTGGCGCTGCTTGACGAGCGGAACACGCCGAGCGCCGAAATTTTTAAGCGCTATGGTATTACAAAGGATGGTTTTCTCAAAGCACTGTCGAAAGTCAGGGGAAATCAGCGCATCACCAGTTCAAATCCTGAGGACGGTTATGAAGCACTGACAAAATACGGGCGTGATCTTGTGGAAGATGCCAGAGCAGGAAAGCTCGATCCTGTTATCGGCAGAGACGCTGAAATTCGCCACACGATTCAAATTCTTTCAAGGCGGACGAAAAACAATCCGGTGCTCATCGGAGAGCCGGGCGTCGGCAAAACTGCGGTTGTGGAAGGATTGGCACAAAGGATTCTCAACGGTGATGTGCCGGAAGGACTGAAAGATAAAACGATTTTTGCCCTTGATATGGGAGCGCTGATTGCCGGTGCGAAATTTCGCGGTGAATTTGAGGAACGACTGAAGGCTGTTCTTAACGAAATTGAGAAATCGGAAGGCCGTATTATTCTTTTTATTGATGAAATTCATACTATCGTCGGGGCAGGGAAGACGGAAGGCTCCATGGATGCCGGCAATCTGCTGAAGCCGAAGCTGGCACGCGGCGAACTTCACTGTATCGGCGCAACGACACTTGACGAGTATCGCCAGAATATTGAGAAGGACAAGGCTTTGGAACGCCGTTTCCAGAAAGTTCTGGTGGAGCAGCCAACGGTGGAAGATACCATTTCCATTCTTCGCGGCCTTAAACAGCGTTTTGAGATTCATCACGGCGTGCGAATCACAGATAACGCGCTGATTGCATGTGCGACATTATCTGACCGCTATATCAGCGATCGTTTCCTGCCGGATAAGGCTATTGATCTGATGGATGAGGCAGCTTCTCTGATTCGTATGGAAATTGATTCCATGCCGGCTGAACTCGATGAAATTTCCAGGAAAATCATGCAGCTTGAGATTGAAAAACAGGCAATCGGCAAGGAGGATGATTCGGCTTCTCAGACGCGTCTTGCGAACATCGAGAAGGAACTTTCCGATCTCAGAGAAAAAAATGACGCAATGCGTCTGCAGTGGGAGCAGGAAAAACGTGAGATTGCATCTTCCAAGGAAATCAAACAGAAGATTGAGGACGTGAAGCTGCGTATGGAGGAAGCGGAACGTGACTATAATCTGGATCTGCTGGCCCAGCTGAAATATGGCGAATTGCCGGCGCTTGAACAGCAGCTTCGGACAGCGAAGGAGCACCTTGAGGATTCGTCAAAGTCAGAAAACCGTCTGATTAAGGAAGAAGTCGATGAACCGGAAATCGCGGAGGTTGTTTCTAAATGGACGGGAATTCCGGTGGCAAAGCTGGTAGAAGCAGAACGTGAAAAACTTCTGCGTCTTGGTGATGTGCTCCATAGACGCGTTATCGGCCAGGATGAAGCGGTGGAAGCCGTTACGGAGGCGGTGATCCGTGCGAGAGCCGGCCTGAAGGATATTAACCGTCCGATCGGTTCGTTTATTTTCATGGGGCCTACTGGCGTCGGCAAGACAGAACTGGCAAAAGCGCTTTCTGAAGCGTTGTTTGACAGTGAAAAGAATATGGTGCGTATCGATATGTCTGAATATATGGAAAAATATTCGGTATCGCGCCTGATCGGAGCGCCGCCGGGGTATGTCGGTTACGACGAGGGCGGCCAGCTTACTGAGGCTGTCAGACGCCGGCCGTACAGCGTTATTTTATTTGACGAGATTGAAAAAGCGCATCCTGATGTGTTTAACATTCTGCTTCAGTTGCTGGACGACGGCCGACTGACGGACAACCAGGGGCGTACGGTTGATTTTAAGAATACGATCGTTATTATGACTTCAAATCTGGGCAGCGCTTATCTCACGGAAAATATTCATCAGGATGGCACGATCGATGAGAACGTCAAGCTTCAAGTCGAGGATGAGCTGAAACGTCATTTCCGTCCGGAATTTATCAACAGAATCGACGATGTTGTCGTGTTCTCGCCGCTGACGGAGAGCCAGATCGGAAAGATTATCGATCTGTCACTGGAATCTTTGTCATTGAAGCTGGCGGAGCGCAAGATCAGCCTGACGCTGACGGATGCGGCGAAGTCGTATATTGCGAAGGAAGCTTACGATCCGCATTATGGAGCTCGTCCTGTCAAACGTTACTTACAGAAGCATGTTGAAACGGCGCTGGCTGAAATGCTGATTCGCGGCGAATGTACGGACGGAGACGAAGTGACAATAGACGCCTCAGAGGACGGGCTGACATTTTCGGCAGAAGAAATCATCGTAATGTAAATGATACGGTAACGCCGATGCTCCATGAGATGCGTTGGTGAAAGAAGCAGGAGTAGCCTAGTTAAAATCTGAGCTTGTCACTTGTGATTTTGTTATGAAAGTCGTCCGCGTTACGCGTCGGGAGCGGATGATGCCGTTCGCTGTTTTTCTGTGGTTGTTCGCTGCTTGTATCTTGTGTATATGAGCGGCAGTCAACGGGAATATAGAGGACTTTATTATAAGGGAACTGTTGCGGGAAGTCGCTGTATTTCCGCTTTGGACGATGAAAAAGGAATATAAAACGTTGATCGGCGACAGAGGGCAGGAAATCGTAAAGCGGTTTCCTGCTTTTTTTAACAGGCGCCGGAGGCAGCGTAAAGTCATTTATGAAAAAATGCTCATCTTACGTTTTTCTTGAATCCATTCTACTTATATTTTCTGAATTCCTGTCAAGCCTGAAATGAACGGACTTTCAGCCCGGACTTGGCAGAGATTCAGAAATGAAATCATTACCAGCCGAGGGGACGAAAGAGTGGATAAATGCTTTCAAAGCATCAGACCGATCAAAATTATTGGTTCTGTTTAGTTTGAGCGATTTAAACGAGTGATTGACTTGATACTGTCGCATTAAAAACGTAGGAACGGCAATGATTTCGCAGCGAAAACAGATGATGGGATTAACAGCATGGACGCGGAAGAAACGGCCAGTGTGAAAATTGACGTGATTGTGGGCGAAACGGACGGCGGGCCGGCAGGAGGGTACGGGCAGGAGGCAGCCAGCAGACAGAAAAACGGGTTTTAGGAGTTTATGTTCTTGTGGAGGCAGGGCTGGCATGACTGAACTGGATTAGAAAACGCAGGACGCTCAAATAGGAAATGAAAGAATGATAATGAATGGAAAGCCGTTTTTTCGTGTTTTTTGTAATGTTTTCGCATTTTTTCTTTACATCGAGATGGAAAGGCTTTAGAATTGTGGAGGTGATTTTTTTCGGCAGCGCAAAGGGCGCAGGAGGATAAAACGAATGATAACGGTTACGAATGTCAGTGTGAATTTCAGCGGACAGCCGCTGTTTAAAGATGTGGATCTTAAGTTTGCGCCGGGCAACTGCTATGGAATTATCGGTGCGAATGGCGCGGGAAAGACGACGTTTCTGCGGGTTCTTTCAGGCGATCTGGAGCCGACAACCGGTTCCGTCAGTTATCCGCCGGAAATGCGGATGTCTGTTTTAAAGCAGGATCACTTCGCTTTCGAGGAATATACGGTTCTCGATACGGTGATTCTGGGCAATCAGCGCCTTTATGACATCATGAAAGAGAAAGACGCTCTTTATATGAAAGAAGATTTTTCGGATGAAGACGGGATTCGTGCATCGGAACTGGAAGGCGAATTTGCGGAGCTTAATGGCTGGGAGGCGGAATCAAATGCCAGCCGGCTGCTCCAGGGACTTGGTCTTTCCCAGGATATTCTTTACGATAAGATGTCGTCGCTGACGGCGAAGGAAAAGGTCAAGGTACTGTTAGCTCAGGCGCTTTTCGGCGATCCTGAGATTATTCTGCTCGACGAACCGACGAATCATCTTGATATTCAGGCAATTGAATGGCTGGAAGATTTTTTGCTGGATTACGCAGGTCTTGTCATCGTCGTTTCCCATGACAGACATTTTCTGAATGTGGTCTGTACAAATATCGTCGATGTTGATTATGGAAAAATTACAATGTATGTGGGGAATTATGAATTCTGGTATCAGTCGAGCCAACTGATGCAGAAGATGGTCAAGGATCAGAATAAGCGCAGAGAGGATAAAATCAAAGAACTTCAGTCATTTATCCAGCGATTTTCAGCCAACAAGTCGAAATCAAAGCAGGCGACAGCCAGAAGGAAGTTGCTCGACAAACTGACGGTGGAGGAAATGCCGGCCTCATCGCGCCGTTACCCTTACGTGGGATTTACGATGGACCGCGAGGCGGGTAAGGAGCTTCTGACAGTAGAAAATATCAGCAAGACTGTGGACGGTGTTAAGCTTTTGAATGATATTTCGTTTCGTGTTAATAAAGGCGACAAAATCGCTTTTGTCGGCGAAAATGAGCTAGCCAACACGACGCTGTTCCGGATTATTATGGGGGAGTTGGAACCTGACGAAGGTACGTACAAGTGGGGGACGACGACGAGCCGGTCGTATTTTCCGCTGGACAACAACGCGTTTTTCGATGACTGTGATCTGAATCTCATCGAATGGCTGGGTCAGTATACGGAAGAAACGACGGAAACATTTATGCGCAGCTTCCTGGGAAGGATGCTTTTTTCCGGGGACGATGTTTATAAACCTGTCAAAGTGCTTTCGGGCGGTGAAAAGGTCAGGTGTATGCTTTCAAGGATGATGCTGTTCGGCGCGAATATTCTGATTCTCGACCAGCCGACAAATCATCTCGATCTGGAGTCGATCACGGCGGTCAATAACGGTTTGATTGATTTTAAAGGCAATGTACTTTTCGCGTCTCATGATCATGAATTTATTGCAACTGTCGCCAACCGGATTATGGAGATTACGCCCGATGGCCTGATTGATCGCCTTTCGACGTATGACGAATATTTAGAATGGAAGAAGGAAAACGGACGTTAGAGCGGCGGCTGTTTTTTACGGAAATGAAGCTGAAAACGCCAAAACGGCCGCACGCAGCGTGCGGTCGTTTTGGCGTTGAACATAACCAGTGCGAAACTGCGGATGTGCTGGTATGTATGCAGCAGAAGCGGCTCAGATTTGAATTGCCGCGCTGTGAGACTTTGCTGTATATTGTTAAAGAAATTTATATATAATGAGAATTTATTAAATTATTACTATATTAGTATGAATACAACAAAAGAAGTTTCAGTTCAGACTATATATACTTTAGAACCGTTACTATGCTTGATGGAATGTTATAAAAATGTAATTTCTGTATTTTTATAGTTAATATAGTATATAGTCCGTATTTGATAGAATTACAAGTTTTTTTGAAAAAGAAACTTGCAATTTTTTACATTAGTTTATATTTATTGATATATTTTTAAGTTCTATGTTATATTATTTAAATATATTAAAAATATATTCTAAAATTTATACTTCATTTATTATAATTATTTCATATATTTCTCATCTTTTTTAGAAAAATAAAATAATCCTTCCGGTTCTATACATAATATGTCTTGTTTTGGATAAGTTATAAAATTGTGCAGATATATTCAGACAGAACGGCATCATCGTTTTTTTGTCGTCTGTTTTGACTTAAGTCAGAGATGAGAAAAACATACATTTTATAGAGTTAAACAACAATATGTTATAGTTTGTTTATCTGACATCATAAAATATATGCTATATATGCTGTTTACACCTGTGAACGAATCGGGGTTTTGCTTATCGCTGCTGAATCAAATAAGAAACGACATTTCAATGTTATGATTTTGTTCAAAATGACAAAAAACGAAAAAATATGACCAAAGTGCGCCTTATTTTTTACGATTCATTTTCGGAATCATCAGGAAAGCATATGTGTGTTTAGGTCAGTGTGCGGTTAATATTTCAGGATGAAAACATCGGCTCTGGCGTTGAAGGACAATAGATGTGCGCGGTGGACTGCGTCAGGGAAAAGCGCCAGGAGCATGGTATACCGACAGAAAAAATGTCATAAGAAATGGCTTGTTGTAGGAATTTGCGCTGATGCGGCGAGTTTGGCGTAAAGAAATGGCGGCAGAATGTAGATGGGAAAACGGATCGTGAAATGGCTTTGGAGTTAATTTTATCGTTTCTGTTCTGGGCGTTTTGGATTATATTTTTTGGATTTTAAATAGGAAGAAATCACGGTTGTGTGTAAAAAACGGAATACTCAAAATAATTTACAAATTTAAATAAATTTGTGCTGACTTTAGTCATCTTTGGGATAATATGAACTGCACTTATGTGATAATGTCGAAACAACATCATAAAAGTGAGGTTATTATTTTGAAGCTATATAAACCGGATGGAAAATATAACGTTAATGGAAAAGTGAACATCAGTGGTGAGAGGATGCGGCAGATCAGGGAACGTCAGAACATGTCGCAGGAGCAGCTGGCGGCGAGACTTCAGGTAGCGGGACTTAATATTACGCAGAAGTCGGTCAGTAGAATGGAGACGGGCCTTAGAGTTGTTCCTGATTTTGAGTTGGCTTATCTTGCGGAGGCGCTGGGAGTTTCGATAAATTATCTGCTGGGCATGGACGACCCCAGAGACGATGAATGAGTTTTTTAGAAAAGGCATATGTATTTTCAAATTTCCATTCCTTTGTCTTTGTATGAAAGATAAAAATTCTTTTTCCGGACATAATATGAAAGGAAGAAAAATTTTGATTCCAATGATACAGCAGACAAAGGAGTTTTTATTATGTTTAAACATGAAAAACAGTTATTCCATCCGGTTGCCGTGGAGCAGCCGAATCCGCATTATGCGGCATTGATGCAGGAGCAGCTTGGCGGAGGAAACGGGGAACTGAAGACGGCAATGCAGTATATATCTCAGAGTTTCCGGATTAAGGGCCCTGAGAGTAAGGATTTATTCCTGGACATCGCTGCGGAGGAACTGGGCCATATGGAAATGGTGGCGCAGACGATTAATCTGCTGAATGGCCACGAGGTGGATGCGTCGGCGGTAGGTTCCGGTGAAATTCAGTCTCACGTGATTCTCGGCTTAAATCCAGGTCTGATCAATGCGTCCGGTTATTCCTGGACCGCTTGTGGATACGGCGGCTCTCAGGGGAATTGAATAGAAACTAAAGGAACCACTCCGTGTGAAATCCGTGTGAAAGAGGAATCGCCGGAGTGTTTTCTGTTGAACGGATTGTGCTGTATTAAAGTTGTAACAGGTATGGTTGATAAGATATACTATTTTGTTATAACGATATTTTCAAATGAGAATATTGGTTTTTTAATGAAAATTAGAAAAATTTCCGGAAAATTCTTGGAAAAATGATGATGAAGGGATATAGTTGGTTGAGGGATTATTTTTGACCGATTATTTAGGTTAATTGTAATATGAAGTTGAACAGCTGAATAAAAAGATGATCCATACG
>CAYTKT010000021.1:0-31523 GCA_964438605.1 uncultured Oscillospiraceae bacterium | reverse complement strand
TGATTTCTACGGGAGAGGAACATGAGCGCTTTTTAAATCAGCTGCAGCTCGTTTCATAAATCCTTTGCGGCAAACCATAGGGAAACAGGAGAGGGTTCTTTTCGAGTTTCGGAAAAAGAAAACAAGACGAAAGATTGATTTCGTCCTGTTATGCCGCTGAAAAAGGTTACATTTACATAAGAATTGAGTTTAGTATAACATAAGAATTCTGGCGATTCAAGACCTTTGCCGATTTTTTTGCATCACAAAGAGGACCGTTGGATGAAAAGAATACGACGGCCCTGCTTTTTCATGCCTTTTTGGCCCTTTGAGAGGGCCGGGAAGGCATCTTTTTTTATTTTTGATTCTAAAAAATTGTTGTTTTGGAATTTTCTCTGGGATTTTTCCTCCCAAACCCCTTTCAAACGGAAGCAGTAAGCGGCAAGTAGAGGACGAAATCAATCTTTCGTGATTTTGCCGCGAGAACAGAGAAGAGAGAAGGAAGAGAGGGAGGCGAATCAAGATGGAGAGTGGATACCTTAACAAACTGTTTCGGCCGGAGGAGTATGCGGCTTTGGTAGACGAAGTCGATGCCTTGTTTCAAAGCGGACAGAGTGTCAAAGAACTCATTCCGGTATTGGCGGAGCGGATTGCCTACGCCGTAGAACAGGAACAGCGGCGAAAGCACCGGGAGGCACAACTGGAAGGAATTGCAGCGGCCCGTTCGCGAGGCGTGCATTTAGGCAGACCGAAACGGGAACCACCGGCGAACTTTCCAATGGTGCTCAAGCAATATCAGGAGGGAAACATTACCGCCGATGTGGCGGCAAGCCTCTGCGGGGTGGCCGTCAGCACATTTTATCGCATGAAGCGGGAAACCGAACAGGAAGGAAGCTGAGAGGGAAAAGCACACATCGCCAAAGGAAAGAGCAGGGGAGCCTAGCGAAAAGAAAGGGCAGCGCCCTCCCTTTGGACCGATGGAAACGAACCTGAAAGATTCCGCTGCTGTTTTTACCGGATGTGACTCGTAGGAAGGAACTTCCGCAAACCAATCAGAAAGAAAGAATGGCGCGTCGGAACAAACATCAAAGGAGAAAGCCAATGATCAAACAAAACGGACGCCGGTATCTGCCGCCATAAAGGACGGACAGACCGGAATACTTCTTACATCTATTACGAGATCTACCCTTGGAACGGGCAGATCCCCCTCTTGAGGAGGACTTGCGGTACCTGCCGATCCGAACCCGGCGAAACGCAAAAGAAACCTGAGAGTTCAGAAGGGAAACACAGTGCCACCAACATAGAACCGTTACGATCGATGCGGATTTGCTTGTTGGAAGGAAACGCTTTCCTTGGAAATCGGAAAGCCGAGCGTTGCGTTCGGATTCAACCAACAAACAGGCAAAAAGTTCTTACCAAATGACATCATGGGAAGAACGAGCCCAAACCGCGATCCGGAGAGGAAACCACGGGCGAAAGCCCCAACCGATTCATCTCAGAAAAGGAGGAGAGAGTCATGAGAAAAAAAGTTTTATCCATCCTGTTAGTACTCACCATGGTACTGACGCTGACCCCGACCGTTGCCTTTGCGGCAACCTATGGGGATACCAACGGGCACTGGGCGGAAAGCTCCATCGACCGCTGGAGTAACGCCGGCGTTGTGCATGGCACCGGTGCCGGAGAATTTAATCCG
This sequence comes from uncultured Oscillospiraceae bacterium, assembly GCA_964438605.1. Lineage (GTDB taxonomy): Bacteria > Bacillota > Clostridia > Peptostreptococcales > Anaerovoracaceae > Alangreenwoodia. The sequence goes on along the minus strand of CAYTKT010000021.1, from coordinate 29,851 downwards.
AATGGAGATATGAGCCGTGCGGAGGCGGCACAGATCTTTGCCAACCTGCTGCGCCTGAAAGAAACGACCAGCATCAGCGGATATAGCGATGTGGATGCAAGCGCCTGGTATGTCGATGCCGTTTCGAAGTGCGTAGCCGCAGGAATCTTGAATGGAACCGGTGGCAATACCATGAGTCCGGGGATGACCGTCACCAGAGAACAGACGTTTGTGATGATTGCTCGTGCCCTTGGCGTAGAGGACCAGCCAAGTTCCAGTAAAACCTTTGCAGATGCAGGCAGCGTTTCCAGCTGGGCGGTCGGTTCGGTCAATGCCCTCGTCAACCTGGGCGTGATTCAAGGAATCGATGCCAGTAACATCGGACCAAAAGTCGATATCAACCGTGCGTCCGTGATGACCGTGATGGACCGCTTGATCGGAACGTATGCGAATACCGATGGAGAATGGCCGATTGCTAGCAAGGGCATCACCCTTGTGGTCGCAGAGGACGTTAGTTTGACCGGAACAGCCACCGACCTGCCGATTGTACTGGCTGGAGATACGGCAAAAGTGGATATGAGTAACGTGACGGGAGCAGCCAAAGTCGTTGTCCAAGCCGACACCGTTGACATCACCGGAGCGCCAAAAGATACCCAGTTTGATCTGAGTGGAGCCGGAGAGAACGTCACCATTAACGGCGAAAAAGTTGAAAGCGGCGGCAACTATGTCGAACCGGATGGGGAGAACAAACCGGATGACGACAAGTCAAGTAATCAGGGATCAACATCAAGACCTGGCTTTGGGCCATCACAAAATCCTGGCGATGAACAACAATCGCCGGATCTGAAACAAGCCATAGATGACCTTATTAAAGAAGGCATTGCTGCTGTGAATAAAAAAATGGATTACGCGCAGCTTGGTAACCTGGAGAGTACGGACGAAGGAGGCAGTATCGTTGTTAATATCAATAACGGCGAAATATCTATTTCCAAAGTTAAAGAAAATATCATCAATGTCCTGATCGAAAAGTTGGCCGTAGGCAGGAATAGCGTATCCGCAGTCAAGGCTAAAACAGCCATTACGGGAGCCGAGGTGCCTGTAACTGGTAAAGAAACCTTGGACCTGACGAAAGGATCCCCGGACGACTCACAAATTGTTACGTTTGTAAAACAGCTTGTACCTACATTTGATGGGGGAATGAATATTGGCAGTCTTTATGGAAAGTCCTTCGTCGTTACCGTTGTCGATAAGAATGGCAAAGGTTATGACTATAAAGTTTCGTTCATTTCTGCCGATTTAGGAGCGTATATAGAAAGCAAAGTTGATGAGGTTAACAAGAAAATTGAAACTTATGCGGAAATTAAATATGCACGTAAGCCAAATGACACTAAAGATTTAACAGGTCGCTTGACCGTCACGGTGAAAAACGCGAACACAGAAGTAGGCACTGTGTATGGCGGTATTGGGGACATCATGCTGGAGAGCCTCAATGCTTATCGTGGAGAAATCGCGACCGTTCAGGGGATAGGAAAGAATGGAGGAATAGTGTCTCTTGCACAAGTAGGGTCGGAATATACTTCAACAACACTGATTGACTTTGTGCAAAATCTGAAATTCAGTAAATCAACAGGTGAAAGCATTGATGTAACAGGAAGCAGCATTATTGGAAGTCTCAACGGTACGACTACACGTTTTGTTGTGATTTACACGGATAAAACGGATAATGGAACGCCAATAATGGAAACCTATGAAATTGCCTTTGTACCGGGGACTTGTGACGATGAAATTACTTCCAGCGAATTAAAGTTAAATGAAAAACTGACTGGGATTGCCAGCGTTGCTTATAACGAAGAAACGAAAACGCTGACTGTGACGATCGAAAATGAAAAAGAAACTGTTAATACAGTGTACGGAAAGATCGGTTTGTACCTGAAGAATGCTGCAGAGGCTCATATAAGTCAAATACAAACAGTAAACGGTTATAGCATTGACAGTATAATAGCTGAGGAGAAAGAAAGTACATGGATTAAATCATTTGTTAAAAGTCTGAAATTTAGAAGACATTTTACAATAGAAAAAAATAACAAGTTGAGCTTGGGCGGAACAAACGAGAGCAAGAAATTAAGTTTTGTAGGAATTAAAGGCAGCGATCAATTGAGCACAATAGTAGACTATTATGTCAATATCGACGTAACACTAAAAGGGGATGACAATAATAATAAACAAGAACTATATACTATAAATTTCGTTAAAAAACAGAAACAGTGAAAGAATAAATCATTACCAAATTTGCGCTGTGTTAATTAAGCGGGAAATGAACCTGTTTCTTAAAAGGAATAAAACCGTTTAAGGAGGAAAGGCCAATAGGCTCTCCTCTTTAAACGGCGATTCCAAGAGGGAAAGATGTGAATTTTGTTCCTCTTTCCCTTCCTTGAAAGAAAGGTGTGATGTTGATGAAAAAAAAAAACCGCCTGATCAGTCTGGTTCTGGTGATGTTATTGCTGTTTGGCATGACACCGTCCACTGTGCTGGCAGCCGGACAGACAGAGAATCAGACGGAACAGGAAAAGGAAATTCAGGCAGTATATGAAGCGTTGCGCGACGCGATTTCCGCTGAGGATGGAATAAATGCTACGTTGAAGCTGAATGATGATAATGAATTAGACATAAAAGGTACGCAGATTGCCGAGCTTTCGGTGGCTCCTGACGATTCTACGCGGGTCTATTGCGATTTCTTGAAACCTGAGTTTGAGGCGATCAACTTGCTTGACATTCCTTTTTTGGCGAAATTGTTTGATTACGAGAAAATTTCGTCGATGTCTTTGACAGATATTAACTGGGACACGAACTATCTGAGTGCGTATCTTAATGACGCACAGAATGAGGCAGGCGTTGTATATAGAGTATACAATGAAGGCATGTTGACGGAGGGTGAGCCGGTACTGACGTGGCTTAAAGACAAGGATTACAGAATTCCTACGCGTGACACTAAGGTGGTAGAATCGGAAATTCAGCGAAATTTAATGCTGGGGATTCTCACTTCCGTCATGGCCCGTTATGAGGGAAAAATCAAAAAATTTGATCAGACCTTTGCAAATAATGGGACGGGAATACCGCTCTCGTTTCTGGATCAGACCCAGGTTCCGATTACCCTGAACGGCGAGACCGAATCGGGAGAAGATTTTCAGGCGCCGCTTACTCTTTACTTTTTCAATCATGACGCGGAGCACAAAGTAACCTTTAAAAATGGCGATATTGAAATCGAACCATCTACGAAAAAAAAATATGGGGAACAAATTACAGTTCCGTCGGGTGTTAAGGGAGAAGAAGGGAAAACCCTGATCGGCTGGGACCGGAGTTACGTCGATTTTGACAACAAAACAATAAAAGGCGGGACAGCTCTGGCTGACCTGAACAACGAGACGATGGGTCCGTTTGATGTGGTGTATACTGCCGTTTGGGCAAAAAATGCCGTGGATGTGACATTCCATTATGAGGACGATAGCACTGATGATAAAAAAATCAGTCAAGCGACTGGACAAAAATGGCAACTGCCAACGGAGCCGGTCCGGGAAGGCTACGTCTTTGAAGGGTGGTTTACAAAAAAAGAAGAAGGTGGCAAGAAGATCGGCGAAATTTATAACGACAATAACATCACCGAAGTTTGGGCACACTGGAAGAAAAATCCTGTCGTGACGTTTAATGACAACAACGGAAGTCGAACCGAAGTGGCGACCGACGAAAATGGCAAGCTGCCAGACGTTTCAGATCCAGAAAAAACAGGTTACCGGTTTGATTATTGGTGTGAGGGTAGTGAGGATGGCAGTCGGATAGATTTACAGAATGAAACTTTTTACGAAGACACCATTGTTTACGCCCACTGGACAGCCAATACATACACCGTCAAGTTTGAGAGTGGCGGTGGGACAGGTGGAATGGACGAACAGCATTTCACTTACGATCAAGAACAGGAACTTTCAGCAAACCAATTCACCCGCAAAGGCTATACCTTTGACGGTTGGAAAGGGAGCGACGGCAAAACTTACACAGATAAACAAAAAGTACAAAATCTGACTTCGGACCCTGAAGGTAAAGTCACTCTGGAGGCGCAGTGGAAAGCCAATGAGTACCAAGTCACTTTGAACCTCAATGGGGGAATTTTGAATGGGAAGGAAGAAGATATTAAAATCACCGTCACCTACGGCGACCTTTATGGTAACAAACTTCCGCTTCCGACCAGAACAGGATATAATTTTGCCGGATGGCATACGAACGACGGCAAACAGGTCACAAATGAGACTAAGGTCGGGGAAATATTAGATGTAACCGAAACAAACCCAACCCTGACCGCAAGATGGAATGCAAAGGGCAATACCAACTACAGGGTGGAATATTATCAACAGAACCTGAATGATGACCAATACACTCAGGTGACCAGAGATTCCTATGAGGGCACAGGTGCGACCGATACTGAGATAACGCCGGTGCAAAAGGAATACCCTGGATTTCATCTTAATGTGAACAAAAGTGATGAGTCCGGTACCATCGGCGGAGACGGAACGACCGTCTTTCGGCTCTACTACGACCGCAACGTGTACACCGTCACCTGGCATATCGGAGATCAAGTCGAAACCGAAAAATACCGCTATGGTGCGACGCCTTCTCATGATGGGAAAAGAAAAGATACCGACTTTGCCTCCTATACTTTTGAAGGGTGGAAACCGGAGCTTAAAACGGTAACTAGAAATATTACATATACCGCTCAGTATACCGAACACCACGGGGCGAAAATCGGAACCGCTTTTTATCGCAACGTGAACACGGCTCTCAAGTATGCGGAATCCGGTGATACTGTGGTCCTGACGGATGACTGCACCTTGGAGCAAGACACCGTGGTGCCAAGTGGCGTCATGCTGCTCCTGCCGGTGTCCGGTACCGATGCCGGCTACAGCTCTGTGACCGGGTTCAACCCGGACGGAACCAACAGCGCCAAAGGCCAGTTTGGCAAATCGGATGATGCAAATGTTCTTTACACCCTGAACGTTCCCAAAGGCGTCACCATGACGATCAACGGGACCGTACTCGTCAATGCCGTAACCGGCCGACCACACGCCGGATATTATGACATGGATGTCACGGGCGCTTACGGCCAGATTGATCTGGACGGTAACATCGTGGTGGATTCCGGAGGAATCCTTGATGTGTGCGGCTATGTGACCGGATCGGGTACCGTAACCGCAAAACCGGACGGCGAGGTCCGCGACCTTTACCTCGTTCGCCATTGGCGCGGCGGTTCACAGGCCTATGACATCTTCCCGGACGTTTACCCGATGAATGAGGTCGACATGCATAACATCGAAGTCAAAACTGTCATCGAAGCCGGGGCGTCCCTGGTGGGAACCGTAAAGATGTTTGCGAGTGACGAGTATCATTATACCCGGTTTCCGCAGATTGACCGGGAAAACGGCCTGATTCGCCAGACTTCCGGCTCGATCACAAAGACGTATGACAGAGAAACAAACCGGGAAAAATGGCAACTTGCCGGAACCGGCAGCATTGGATCAAGCCTTTTGGAAATTGTTGGGGTAGAACTGACGACGGCTTCCTTCCTTTACCCGATTGATGGAGATCTGGATTTTGAACTCAGCGGCAAATGGGACGTGACCGAAAAACTGAAATTTATGCCGGGCGCGACCATTCGTCTGAAAGACGACGCGACCCTCACGGCGACCAAAAAGACGGCGCGTTATAGCGAGGATAACCAGTTCGTCCTGTATGACAGTTTTCAGCCGGAAGACGCATTTCAAGACGTCACCGGGTATCCGAAAGACCGCGAACCCGCAGTTTTGACGCTGGAAGGCGGGACCACGACGAAACTGCAGTGCGCGAATGGCGCCAGGATCGAAGTCGATACGAGCGCCACCGAACAGAATCCGGCGAAAATCAGCATAGCCCGCGGAGTATCGACGACGGTTGACACACTGGAAGCGGGCGGCACCGAACAACTGTTCCGTACCCTGACGTTTCGCACGACAATAGGCGGTGAATCGGTAGAGGCCGGCTGGGATTACCTCTGCTGGCGCGAAGGCAGCGAAACTAAAGTTGTAAAAACCGAGCCGATGTTGGAATTGACGATTGATTATCCGTCTGAAAAACTGGAAGGATTTTGGGACGACCGGAGCTATACGATTAACGGAGAAACTGTCGTTGTGGACCACGGCACCACAGACATTCAGCCCGAATGGATGGGGACCGAAGTCGAAATAACAAGTCTGAGCAATGAGGAAGATTCCCGGAGGAATGTAGTTCAGACCCTGGCGATTCCGGCCCGACCTGCGGCACCGACCGGCCTGATGGCAGAAACGACAAGCGAAGATGGAGCGTCAGACGGCAGCATTCGCGGTCTTGATCCGGCGAACCGGTATGAGTACCGCATGAAAATAACAGAAGCCGCAGGCAGTTCGAGTACTTCGACAAGCACAAACTGGATTTCGGCAGAGGAAGGCGCGTCGGCGATAGAAAATCTTACCGCCGCAACGTATGAAGTCCGCGTGCAGGCGAGCGGAAATGCGTTTGCAAGCGAATCGGCAAGCGTGACCGTAACCACTCGTGTTTCGTCGTCATCCGGCTCATCTGGCTCATCCGGTTCGTCCTCCTTCGGTTCGTCCGGTTCCGGTTCATCGACTTCCGGTTCTTCTACGCAGCAGCCGGATTCCGTCATTGACGAAGAACCGGTTCCAGAAAACAGCGGCGTTTCCGTAGAAGTCCTGCCGGAAGTTTCCGTAGAAAATGGCGCGTCCTCGTCTCGGATAGAGGGAGCCTCCCTTGCGGACGCTCTGAACCAGGCAAAAGGGACGGGCGCGGAAACACTTGTCGTCCAGTCCACTGTGGATGAGTCTGTGACCTCCGCGACGGTGACGATCACACAAGACGCAAGTCAGATGGTTGTCGATGCAGGTCTGGATCTAAAAATCCAGACAAACAACGGCACGCTGGATCTTCCGAACGAAGCGGTTCAGATGTTACACGATAGCTTGACGGTCACATTTGGGAACAATGAGGACGGCTCGACAACGGTTTCCGTTCTCGAAGGCCAAAAGAGCGCCACTCTGGCTGCTTCGGCCAAAGTTCTTCTGCCGGTAGCGGCAGACGCGACCGGTTCAGCAGAAGAAGGAAATGTCCTTTGTAATGTTCAGAAGGACGGGAAGGAAGAAGTCATTCCTTACTCGTTCGTAAGAGATCGACAAGCCGTTACATACCTTGACAGTTCCATGACGCTGAAACTTGAGGACCGCTCGAAAACCTTCGGTGACGTTAGCGGGGCGTCATGGTATTCGTCGGCTGTGACTTTTGTTTCCGCACATGAGATGTTTCACGGCACAGACAGCGGTCAGTTCTGCCCGCAGGACACGATGACCAGAGGCATGATCGTTCAGGTGCTGAAAAACATTGAAAAAGGCGAATCTTTTGATTCAAACGGATTCTCCGATGTCACAGATGACGCATGGTATGCCGAAGCGGCTTCTTGGGCGTCGAACCTCGGCATTGTCCGTGGCTATGGCGACGGGACGTTTGGCGCGGGTGATTCCGTGACACGTGAGCAGATGGCGGTCATATTGTATAACTATGTAAAGAAACTGAATTACGGAGTCGAAGGCTCCGGGAATCTGTCAAAGTTTCAAGATGCATCAGGCATCAGCAGCTGGGCCGGCGATGCGATGTCGTGGGCGGTCGGCGCAGGGATCTTCAACGGAAGTACCGACGGCACGCTGAATCCGCAGGGCTGCGCTACACGTGCGGAAATGGCGCAGATCATGGAAAACTTCACGAGAGCGCTGCTGAACGTGTAGAAAGATTTGGTTCGGAAAAAATTGGTTTCGGAATACGGAACAAAAAATCCGGATTGAGTATCAAGCCCCCAAAACGGGGAAGCTGGGAAACAGCGAGTAGAAAAGACATGGCTCAAAATGGAAAGTAAGTTTGTTTTGAGATACGAAACCATTTTTATGGTTAATTACTGAGAACCACGAAACAAAAAGCGGCATCACAGCAGAAAACAAAGAAAGATCGGATTGGAGGCGGGCCGGTTGTCCGCTTCCAATTTCCTGTCTGTCATATCAGAAAGAATCCGAAAAAAAAGAAATGGACGGATCAAGAACAGAGATTCGATTTTCTTTACTCCAGGCTCCAGCAGAGAGTTTCCGCCCGGTATTTTGGGCAGGAAACAGATTTCTGGCAGAGAAATGTTATGGAAAAGCACTTCTCTTGCGGCTCGTTTGGATTATTCTGTTTCGCGAATTCCTGTCGGGCTGAAACGAAACCGGTGCTGCGCAGAACTGACAAGAAATTTGCAAGCAAGAAGTATGGACGGTCAGACGGCCAGACAAACAGGCCCAAAAGAGGATGGTCTAAAACCGTTCAGCCCGCCTCGACTTGATCCAAGTAGGGATTCTTGCTTAATTCGGACGGCTTGAGCAACAGGAGAACCGGACATGGCCAGATTTTCAAGGAGGTTGTTAGGATTGAACAAAAACAAAAAAATACGAAAGCGGGTGTTGTCGTTTGCCTTGGCAGTGATGCTTGTGGCAGGCAGTTTGCCGGGCGCTGCCCTTCGAGCGCTGGCAGAAGAAGTAAACAAGCCTTTTAGCGTGGGAGAAGAAATCTATTCTGACCTCAATGAGGCTCTTACGGCGGCGCAAGCGGATGAAACAAAGCTGGTCACCGTTTCGGAGGACACCACGTTGCCAGAAGGCACCTATACCATCCCGGCGGGTGTTACCCTGCTGGTGCCTTGTATGGACGATGATCCGGGCTATATAATAGAAACCAAGTACGACAAAGAAACCAAGTTCGGCCCGGACGGTACCGATACAACAGGGCAGTTCGGTCCGAACGCCCAAACGTACCGGACGCTGAATGTTCCGAACAACGTTACGCTTAATATCGAGGGTACGCTGCTCGTCAACGCGGTCACCGGAAGGAAATCAGCGGGACTATATGATCAGGATGTCAACGGCGGTTGTGGCGAGATCATGCTTGGTGGAAAAATCCAGGTGAAAAGTGGCGGCCTTCTGGACGTATACGGGTATGTGAAAGGAACCGGCAGCATTGAAGCGGAATCAGGGGGCACAGTTCAGGACCTGTATGTGGTGAGGCATTGGCGCGGCGGTACGGTAGCGTCAGGTACGTTTAGCACATTAAGCTCTATAACGGAAAGTGATATGCACAACATTCAAGTCAGAACGGCCGTCATGTCCGGTGCGACATTAAGCGGGAACGTGAAAATGTTCGCAGATAAACAATATCATCGGACTCTTTTTGCACAGATTGATAACGAGGACGGAATGATTCATCTGGCTGAAGGCGCAAACGCCGTCAAAACTTATGCGGGCGAGCGGGAACAGCTCGAGTTGAGCGGAGGCGGGACCACCGGTTCCGGAACTCTGAATATTGCAGTTTTGGGGTTATCATTAAATACAATGAGGTATCTTTTCCCCGTGGACGGAGATAACGATTTTGTGTTGAATGGTGGTGAATGGAAAATCGAGCAGGCGTTTAAATTCATGCCCGGCGCCACGCTGACACTGAAACAGGGTGCGGCTTTGACGATTGCAAAGGACGTGTCTCCCGCTGACGGGAAAAAAGTTAGCGTAAGAGGCCTCGAGGGGTGTGATACCAACGCGGTCGTCTTTTATGACAGTAACTATCAGGATCCGTTCAATAATTCCGGCTTCGGGGGAACAAAATATCCAACAGGTCGGGGAAATGCCCGGCTGATCATGCAAGGCGGCACCAGGCTGGACGCCGAAGGAGCCTTTGGCGGCAGAATCGAAATTGAAAAGAGTGCCACAAGAACAAATCCGGCGACGATACAGATCAATGGAGCAGCGCAAGTAACCGCCCTGGAAGCAGAAACTGCGAACTTCCTGAAATGCACGACAAAAAGCTTTAACTTTGGTGCCAACATTGAGGGCTATCCATTGGAATCGGGCAAAACGTACACCTGCTACTACGTCAATGACGAGCTTTGTATTGAAGTAAGTTCCGGTGGAGGCCAGCCTGCCGACATTGTCAACGGCACGGTAGACAGCAGTCAAACGTACGACAATACAGAAAAAACTTACCGCGGAAAACTGACTTGGACCGGGAATACTGAGGTCGAAGATGTAGAGTATCAGTATCTTAAACACGACGGTGACGGCAGCATAACAAACAGTGTAACAGATGCCGGAACTTATGACGTCCTGGTGACAAAAATAGATAACGAAAGTGGTGCCCGGATTATCTATGGAACGATCGAAGGTGGGCTAGTAATCGCACCTGCCCCGCTGACCGTGACCTGGGGTGACGAAAAATATACTTATGACGGGAACGAGAAAACTGTCACCGCTGAGCTTTCCGGTCAGAAAGACGGAGATACCGTTACGCTGGAGCTCACAGGCAACAAAGAAACAAATGTGGGAGAGTACGAGGCGACGGCAGAACTCACCGGCGATGATTGTACCAATTACGCAGTAAATGAGGAAAGTTTGAAACATTACTGGACCATTGACAAAGCCCCGTTGACACTGGAATGGAGCGGAACCGGACAGATTTATGATGGAAACGAAAAATCCGTCAAAGCAAAACTTGATGGAGTGGTGGAGAAAGACAGAGAAGACGTAATCGTTTCTCTTTCCGGTGACAAAGAAACAGATGCGGGAACTTATACTGCCACCGCTACGATTAAAGGTAATACGGGCAATTACACCGATCCGGAAGATCTCACTTACCTTTGGAAAATCGAACAGGCGGAAGCTCCGGAAATCGAATTTCCGACGGTGGAAAACAGTGTCACCTATGATCCGGAACAAACGCTCAAGAACATACAACTGAGTTTTGATGAAAACGAGTACGGAACCTTCGAATGGACGGACCCAGACACGGTTCCTACCGTGCCGGTAACCGGCTATAATGTAACTTTTACACCAAGTAAAGAAGCTGAAAACAACTACGGATTGACGGAACAGACCGCAGAGGTTTTCCTGACTGTGGAAAAAGCAGAGCGAACAGCGCCGAAGGCGGGGGAAGATTTTACCGTAACCCAGCCGACAGCCGTTGGACAAACGGGACACATCACCGGTCTGAGCGCAGCGATGGAGTGGTCGAATACTAATACGGAGGACGGCCAGTGGACTACGGTCACACCAGAACAGGAAACATCCGGGATGGACGTAGCGCAGGGATCCACTCTTTTCTTCCGGTATGCAGAAACCGAGAATTACCATCTTGGTGAAGTGTCCGAGCCGATTACCATCGATTTGTATGTTCCAGTCACGTTTGACGCAAACGGCGGCACGTGGGACGATTCTTCAGAGGAACTCACCGTCGCCAGAAAGCCAGGGGAACAAATGACAGAACCGGAAGAACCGACAAGACCGGACGCCCATTTTGATGGCTGGTATAAAGATCAGGCATGCACCGAAGCGTGGGATTTTGAGAGCATCGTGCCGAATGAGAATCTCACGTTGTATGCCAAGTGGCTGGAGTGCGAGTGGGAACTTGTGAAAACGACCGATCCTACGTGTGATGAAGAAGGAACTCAGGTTGAAAAATGCAAAATTGGCGGCGAAACCAGAACAGAGGAACTGCCTGCCAAGGGCCACACGCTGAGCCACGTCGAAGCTGTCGATTCTACTACCACAGCAACCGGCAGGAAAGAACACTGGAAGTGTGAAATCTGCGGCAAACTGTTTGCGGATGACACTGGCATGACGGAAGTGACCGAAGCCGAACTGACGATTCCTGTAAAACAGAGACCTTCGTCTTCGTCGCCTGGCGCCAGTGCGCCGGGTGCGCAGACCGGACCGGACGAGGTTTCAGGTACCGGAGGCAGCACTACTGAAACGACCACGAATCCGGACGGCTCTAAGACGGAGTCTACGACGTATGCCGACGGAACTGTGACCGAGAAGACCACAGAGAAGGACAGTACCGTTACAGAGAAAACCGCAAAGCCCGATGGTACGACCACTGAGAAAGTTACCCAGCCGGATGGCGCGGTCACCGAAAAGACGACAACTCCAGAAGGTATTAGTGGGCAGGTCGAGAAAAACGCAGAAGGCAATGTCACATCTGCGAACGTGAACATTCCAAACGATCTTGAGAAACAGGAGATTGTAACCGCACCGGTAACGATTCCTGCGGAAAAAGACGCAGCCAAAGCGCCTGAGGTCCACGTTCAGGTGGGATTCGGAGAGACGGCAAAAGTCGAACTTCCAGTCACCGAATTCGGTCCGGGCACCGTAGCCATCCTCGTTCATGAGGACGGAACCGAAGAAGTCGTCCGCGACTGTACCATTGGAGAAAACGGCGTGATCCTGAATGTCGAAGGCGATGTGACGCTGAAGATCGTCGAACGAAGCCAGAACTTTACCGACGTGGCTTCCGGAAACTGGGCGAGTGATGCGGTGGAATTTGTAGCCGCTCGCGAACTCTTCCAGGGAACCGGAAACCAGCAGTTTACTCCGGAAGGCAATATGACACGCGGAATGCTCGTCACCGTGCTTTATCGTCTGGCCTATGAACCGGAAGCGGCTCAAGTTGATTTTGGCGATATCGACCAGCAGGCCTATTATTCAGATGCTGTGGCATGGGCTGCGTCAAATGGCGTAGTCACCGGCTATTCCGATCACGCGTTCGGACCGGATGACGATATTACCAGAGAACAACTGGCGACCATCCTGTATCGCTACGCAAAGAACCACACAGCAACTACCGGCCAAACGGCAGCTTTAAGCACCTTTGCCGATGCCAGCCAGATCAGTCCTTACGCGGCAGAAGCCATGAGCTGGGCCGTATCGAGCGGACTGATCAATGGAGTAGGAAACAATCAGCTGGCACCGGAAGGCGAGGCAACGCGAGCGCAGGTGGCCACCATGCTGATGCGGTTTTGCGAAAAGATTGCGTAAATGATTGGGAATCATTTGATTCAATCACAGAATCAAATAAAGATGTCTGGAGCCCGAACCGTGTAAAGAAATGGAATCTCGAAAACAGAGCACGGGGTACCAGATGAAAAGGAAAGGAGAACGGCCGAACCTCCGACAGAGGTTCGGCCGTTCTGTTTTTTCATTTTTCACAGATATACTGGCAATAAAGATCCGTTTTCTGCCAGAGAACGTATTTTTATCTGTCGCCTTTTGTGCAGTATGTGATAAAATACTATAAATTGGATTTTGATTCGCGGCAAAACGCGGCTGGCACGCAGCGGCTGAATGGCGTGCGGATATGCGTATAAAGCGCGGGCGAACGTGTGAAGATGCAGGAAAATGCCGAAGGCAAACGGGAGGAATGACAAATGGGAAAGAAGCTGATCGAAAATATATTTTCAATTTTGGGAATGATTGCGGGAATCGTGATTTTTGTGTTGGGTGTCAGTACGGCGGGAAGTGCGTCAGGACTTGAACTTTCCACATCTGTGGAGTTCGGCGCTGATTTTTATACATATATTTATAAGGCGGCGGCTGTGGCGGCGTCAAACATTTCCGGAACGAATGTAATTTTAGCGCATGGAATTGGTTATTTGTTGATTGCATTGGGTTTGATTATGTTATGCGTTTTTGGAGATAAAATTTTAAAGGCGTTTAGTGTAGAGATCGGAAAAGGACTGGAAGCGCAAAAGATGAAATCAGCGCTTAGAAGAGAACAGCGCAAAGCGCAGACAGAGGCCAAAGATATTTTTCAAGACGATGGCGCGGCGCAGGCAGGAGAACCGGAGTGGCTCGGAGCGCTGCCGGACCGGATGGAGAAGGAAGTAAAGACATATGGAGATGGAGAAGTATCAGGCCAGGAACCAGGCGTGGAATTTAGCCGGACGGAGATGGATGCGTCGCAGGAGCAATGCGATGGAACCGAAACATTTCAGGAAGTAAATACGGAGTTTAATCAAACGGAAATAGACGTAATGCAGGGATATAACAGGACAGATGGAGTGGCTCAGGAACCAGGCATGGAGTTTAACCGGACGGAGATGGATGCGTCGCAGGAGCAACGCGATGGAACCGGAACGTTTCAGAAAGCGAATACGGAGTTTAATCAAACGGAAATAGACGTGATGCAGGGATATAGCAGTGCAGAAGGAGTGGTTCAGGAGACGGAAATGGAGTTTGGCCGGGAGGAACCAGACGCGTCGCAGAAACGTCTGACGGAGGAAAACGACAACCGATTTTAAGCGGACGCGGAGGCAGGAGAGATGAAATGGACAAAGGAGCAGAATGAAGCGATCTGGGCCAGAGGCAGCGATATTCTCGTTTCAGCAGCGGCGGGGTCGGGCAAAACGGCCGTTTTGACAGAGCGGATCAAGCAGTTGATTCTTCATGACGGAATTTCGGTGGATGAGATGCTCGTTGTGACGTTCAGCAACGCGGCGGCATCTGAGATGAAGGAAAAAATTCTTAAATCGATTTCGTCAGAAATACATGCTCTTGCGGAGGAAAACGCGTCCGATACCGATATTTCTGATAAGAAGCGGGAAGATAACAGGAAAAAAGTCGCTTTTTTGCGTCTTCAGCTCAGAAAGGCACATTCTGCAAATATCAGCACGTTCCACAAATTCTCTATGAATGTAATTCGTCGTTTTTTCTATCTGACAGATGTGGAGGCTGATTTTTCCATTGGCGATGAGGCGCGCCAGCAGATTCTCCAGTCGGAAGCTATGGATGAGTTGTTTGAGAGCAGGTTTGCTGAAGATGATCCGGAGTTTACGGAATTTTTGCGGGGTTACTCCGATGTCAGGAGCGAATCAAGGGTTCGCGAAATGATTTTGTCGGTATATCGTTTTATCGTGAGTATGCCCGAACCTTTTGAATGGCTTGAATCGGCGTGTGACGCTCTGGGCGCTGACAGCAGAAAACTGCGCCGCTCAAATGTCGGGAGGTATCTTGCAAAGCTGACGCGAAAATCTGTGGCGGAAGCGGAGGCTCTGGCACAGACTGTCTGCGACATGACACAGGATTTGCCGTCGCTGCAAAAAAAAGCGCTCGATGATTTTAAAATGATTCGCGGTATTCACCGGAAACTGGAGGAGGATGACGGAAATGACAGTGTTTTTGCTCAGATACAGAAGCCGAAGTTTGCGCGATTTATAGCGGCAAAGGCCGATAAAGAAGCGTACGAGCCGCTGAAGGAGACGATTAAGAGTTTGCGTGACGCGATGAAAAAAAAGATGTCATCTGTCAATTCTGATTTTTTGTCGCTTCCTGAAGATGAAATGATTGCCAGGGTGAACGCCACGAAGCGACCGGCACAGTTTCTCTGCGGCCTTGTCCGGGAATTTCATCAGCGGTTTACGGATAAGAAGCGGGAGCGTTCGCTGCTGGACTTTAATGATATTGAGCATATCGCGCTGGAAATTCTCAGCCATGAAGAAGCAGCACGAGATTACAGGGAGCGTTTCCGGGTGATTTTTGTCGATGAATATCAGGACAGCAGTATTTTGCAGGAAACGCTGCTGCGCAGAATCGGCCGCGGCGACAATATTTATATAGTAGGTGATGTCAAGCAGAGTATTTATAAATTCAGACTGGCTGAGCCGGAAATATTTATAGAGAAATATAATACGTTTGTTCCAAAAAAATTTTCTGCAGAGGATTTGCCGAATGTCAGAGATGTTAAGGACGCTGCAGAGGATTTGACAGACGCCGGGGATGCTGAGAATTTGCCGGATACCAAAAATATTGTGGGCGCTGCGAACGATTTAATGAAAATTGCAGATTCTGTGAGCGCAAAAAACGGTAGAAACAGTGCGGGAAGCCTCTCCGACGGCGCGAAGGAGACAGATAGCGCGAAGCAAACGGCGCAGGTTTCTGCTGGCAGGCGCATAGATCTGAATCGCAATTTCCGCTGCAAGCGGCATATCATCAACTGTGTCAATGGAATTTTTTCAAATATCATGGACAGGACACACGGCGGTATCGAGTATGATGAGAATGCGTCGCTTAAGCAGGGCGTTGTTTATGAGGGGGAGCTTGACCGCCCCGTGACGCTTCATTTGATTGACAGTTCTGTTCCGGATGGGGAAGAAAATCTGATTGACGAAGAAATTGCTGAGCTGCAGAAGACTGAACTGGAGGCTCGTGTGACAGCAGATCTGGTGGCGGAACGAATTGGAATGGAAATCTATGATAACAAGTCGGGGTCCGTGCGGAAGGTGAGTTTTGGCGATATCGCCATTCTGCTGCGTGCAACGAAGGGTACAGCCGACATTTACGCGGAAGCGCTGCGAGAACAAGGAATTTTGTCCTATATTGATTCCGGTGAAGGATATTTTGAAACGGTTGAAATTGAGGTATTCATGAATCTTCTGCGGGTTATCGACAACCGGCGGCGTGATGTTCCGCTGATCAGTGTGTTGCGGTCGCCCATTTTTGGTCTGACTGTCGGAGAGTTGGCAGATATTCGGCTGAATCACATGGAAGGCAGTTACAGCGACGCATTTTTTGCGTGTGAAAGCAAAAAATGCAGAGTTGCCAGGCAGAAGCTTGATGAATGGCGGCTCATGTCCCGGTATATGCCGTTGCCGGATTTTCTCTGGGCACTGATGCGCCAGAGCGGCTACTTTGAATATGCGTCGGCACTGCCCGGCGGCGAGCGGCGGGCGGCAAATCTCAGCGCTCTTGTCGATAAGGCGGCCGCATATGCAAAGTCTCAAAACAAAGGATTGTTCGGATTTGTCAGATATGTGGAGTCTCTGAACGAAAACCGCGTTTCTGTGGGGCAAAGCTCACAGCACGGCGGCGTTGAAGACGCGGTGCGAATTATGACGATTCACAAAAGTAAAGGACTTGAATTTCCGGTCGTCATTTTGGGTGGATTGGGCCGCAAATTTAATGTGGACAGGAATACGTCTCTTGTAACCATGCAGAAGGACCTGGGGCTGGGCCTGCGCTATTCTGATCCCGACCGGGGCTGCTATGCGAAAACTGTTGTTCAGCGCGTAATTGAGAAAAAGAAGGAGGAAGAACGCTTAGCCGAAGAAATGAGGATTCTTTACGTGGCGATGACACGGGCAATGGACGAACTCGTTATGACGGGCAGCATGAACGGACTGGCAGAGGAAATGGAAAAATTTCGCCTCGGTCTGAGAGGGGCAACCGGAGAACCGAGATGCTTTCTCGACTGGATTGTTCCGAATCTCAAGAATGCCGGCATCAAAACTGTATTTTACGACAGACTGACGTTGTCGGAAACGCTGAAAAAAACGCGGAATGAATCGGCTGAATTGCTGCACGGCCTTGAAGAAGGATTCAGTACAGCGCCTAATCTGACAAAATCGGCAGATGCCCCAAATGCGGATATCCCGTCCGAATCGGCAAATGTGCGGGGTGCGGGCGGTCTGCGGGAAGCGGCGGACACAGAGGAAACAGGCGGTTTTCCGGAAAAGGCGAGCCGGCAGAACGAAGTCGATAAAGAAGATTCCTTTACCAAAATTTTTCAAAGATTTTCCTTTCGCTATCCTTATGCGGACGACGTATTTTCAAAATCGAAATTTACGGTGTCGGAGTTGAACCGCATGATTTCAGGGGAACGACAGCCGGGCGGCACAGGTGGCGATAATGAAACGGATGTGCAGGTCATAACTGCGGAACAAAGTACAGCGCAAATGGAATTGATCAAGACTGCGGGGCAGAACGACGCACAATTTGACGCTGCCCGTGCTGCGGAGCAGGACGCTGCAAAGATTGAAGCAGCAGAGGCGGAAACTGCAGGTGCAAATCTTTTGAGAACGGGAAACTGTACGGATCAAATTCCCGATTTTTTGAGGGAAGAAGCCGAAATTACACCCGCCATACGAGGGACGTTAACTCACAGAGTTATGGAGCAGATTCCGTTTCTCTCCGGCACAGACGGAGAGGACGTCAGAAAATTCGTTGATTCTCTGGTGGAAAAAAATATATTTACGCTGCGAGAGGCACAGGCCGTCTTATGTGACCAGATTGCTTCGTTTTTCCGGACGGAAACGGGGCGGCGTGCCTGTAATGCGCACTGGCTCAGACGGGAATGGCCATTTACGCTGAAAAAGGACAGGGCGGAACTGGAAGCTATGGCGGCTGACAGTGAAATCGCTGAAAAAATGCGGCGGGAATTGCCGCGTCAACTGTTGATCCAGGGAATTATCGACTGTTGCTTTGAGGACGAGCGCGGTATTGTTATTGTTGATTATAAAACGGATTTTATTGATTTTAGCCGAAGGCGTGAGTCTTATGAGGAGATCCGAAACAGGTACAGGCGGCAGGTCGCTCTTTACCGGGACGCTGTCAGTGCGGCGCTCGACGTTCATGATATTGAAACAAAATTGTTTTTGATGCGGTCGGGTGAAATGATTGATGTGTAAGCAGAATCGTTGATTTCTTATTCGGAAACTGATATACTGACAAAAACGAGCGCTTTGCAGAAGTTCTAGCTGCGTGCAGACTGACGGAGGAGAGAGGATTCTTCTGACCGCGCGCAGGCCGGCGGTGGAGACGGGATTCTGGCCGTGCACGGATCGGGCAGCGGAACTTAGAACAGAGGAAAACATAGTATGTCTGAGATAGAGTTTGTGAAAAATGACGGGACGCAGGGAGATGGCCCGGAAAATGGAAATCAGGACGGTATTGGATACGGCGGGCCGTATGGGCCGGATGCAGACGTCGTGAAAAAGCGGAGCAGAAAAAAACGGAACGCGATGATCGTAATTGTGATATTGCTTGTTATCGTATTATTGGCAGGAATTTTCCAGTATTGCCTGACACGGGCGAATGTCGAGGAATATGGCGGAGGAGAGCCATATCTCGCAGTCCTTCATGTGGAGGGTACGATTCAGAGCGCGTCGTCGCGTCAGGACACTTACCAGCATGACTGGCAGATGTCTCATCTCGAAACGCTGATGAATGATGAGAATAACACAGGAATCCTGCTTTACATCAATTCTCCGGGCGGCAGTGTGTATCAGACAGACGAATTTTATCTGAAATTGAAGGAGTATCAGGAGCGGACGCAACGGCCTGTCTACGCGTACTTTGCCGAAACGGCGGCTTCGGGAGCGTATTATATTGCTGCGGATGCCGATATGATCTGTGCCAACAGGAACACAACGACGGGTTCCATCGGTGTTTATCTCGGCCCGATTATTTCCGCAGGAAAGCTGTTGGAAAATCTTGGGGTGGAGGTGGATATCATTCGTTCCTCTGAAAACAAGGCGATGGGAAACAGCTATGAAAGCATGACGGACGATCAGCGTGCGATTTACCAGAGTCTCGTCGATGAAATGTACGGCCGGTTTGTATCCATTGTTGCTGAGGGGCGGAATCTGAATGAAGAATACGTCAGGCAGATTGCCGACGGCAGGGTTTATACGGCTGCTCAGGCGGCTGAAAACGGCCTGGTTGATAAGGTGGCTGATTTTGATGAAACGTTAGAGCTGATGCGTGAGCAGGAAAACCTGAACTGCGCGGTTCTGGAATTTCAGTATACGCCGCCGAGAGATCTTTACAGTCTGCTTTTCGGAATGGAGAAATCTTTGCAGGAGCTGGCTTCCCAAAATACTTCCGAAGCTCAGAAGGCGCTGGAATATCTCGAAGATCACAGCGAGCCGGGACTGTATTATCTGATGGCGCAGTAAAGAAGAATGTGATGCGAAAAAAAGAAAACAATAAAAAATTTTTTGGAGTGTCAAGTAAAACTGCTTGACACTCCTTTTCGTCTGTGTTAATCTGTCAAAGTAATTCCGTGAAGAAGGTGGACTTATGATCGACAGGATGTTTGAAAACGCACTGTTGTACGATTTTTATTCGGAACTGCTGACGCCGCATCAGAAAAAAATTTCGCAGTTGTATTTTGAAGATAATTATACGCTTGCGGAAATTGCTGACGAGACAGGCATCAGCCGTCAGGCGGTTCATGATGCCGTTTCAAAATCCGAAAAATCGCTCAGAATGTATGAAGAGAAGCTCGGCCTTGCGGAACTTTTCCGCAGGCGGGAAAACGATATTCGTCGGGCAGAGGCGGAAGTTGACAGCATTATCGCCCGGCATCCGGACGACGGAGAACTTGTTTCGCAGCTTCAGTCGATCAGAAAAATTCTGGACAGTCTTGATGAGTGAGAACAGGGAGGTGGCCCAATGGCATTTGAAGGTCTTTCCGAAAAACTGCAGAGTGTATTTAAAAAGCTCAAAGGCAAAGGCGTTGTCACGGAAGCCGATGTCAATGAAGCGATGCGCGAGGTGCGTCTCGCTCTGTTGGAAGCCGACGTCAATTTTAAAGTTGTAAAGCAGTTCGTGGAGTCGGTGAAGGAAAAATGCCTGGGCGCTGACGTTCTGCAAAGTCTGACACCTGCACAGCAGGTCATTAAAATCGTAAACGATGAACTGACGGCTATTATGGGCGGCACGAACAGCAAGCTGACATATTCTCCGCGGGGTTTTACAGTAATTTTGCTGGTAGGTCTGCAGGGTACCGGTAAAACGACGACGGCGGGAAAACTGGCTGTTTATCTGAAGAAAAACGGAAAAAAGCCGATGCTGGCAGCCTGCGACGTTTATCGTCCGGCGGCTGTCGATCAACTTAAAGTCGTTGCCGAAAAGGTGGACGTTCCGGTTTATCTCGACCGCGAGGAAAAGCGGCCGGAGGTTATCGCGCAAAAAGCGATGAAAGAGGCCGAATACAAAGGATATGACGTTTTGATCGTCGATACGTCGGGCCGTCTTCATATTGATGCGGAGCTGATGGACGAACTGGCTGTCATCCGCGACACGGTCAACCCGCACGAAATTCTTCTCGTAGTCGACGCGCTGACAGGCCAGGATGCCGTTACGGCAGCAAAAGGTTTTAACGACGCAATCGGCATCGACGGAATCATTATGACGAAGCTTGACGGCGATTCGCGAGGCGGTGCGGCGCTGTCGGTCAAAGCCGTTACAGGTAAACCGATTAAGTTCGTCGGCATGGGCGAAAAATTTGATGCTCTCGAACCTTTTTATCCGGAGCGGATGGCGTCCCGGATTCTTGGCATGGGTGATATGCTGAGCCTGATTGAAAAGGCGCAGGAAACTTATGACGAGCAGCAAGCGGAAGATATTGAACGAAGAATTCGGAAGAATGAATTTACACTTCAGGATTTTCTTGATCAGATGGGCAACATTAAACAGATGGGTGGCCTTAGCAAACTGGTCGGTATGCTTCCGGGTATGGGAAATCAGCGGATCAGTGACGAAGACATGGAAAAATCCGAGCTGGAATTCGTGCGTATGGAAGCGATTATCAATTCGATGACGAAGGAGGAGCGCAGGAATCCGAAAATTTTAGATGCCAGCCGAAGAAAGAGAATTGCGGCGGGGTCCGGCAGTTCGGTGGCGCAGATTAACACATTGATCAAACGTTATGATGACGCCTGCAAGATGATGCGTCAGATGACGAAACCTGCGGGTCGTAAGGCGAAGAAAAAGAAGAAACGCCGTTGATGGTGGAAAACTGTGGTATGACAGACGATCACGGCGGCCGGGTTTGCAGCTGCGGCCGTCTTGAAAATATTAAATTTTGATGATTTGTTCGATGGAAAAGAGTTGAGCAGATAAAGATTAAAAAGAAAGTTATTTTTATTTCAGGAGGTAAACAGATATGGCAGTTAAGATGAGATTAAAAAGAATGGGCGCAAAGAAAAAGCCGTTTTACAGGGTCGTCGTTGCGGATTCCCGTGCGCCCAGAGACGGCAGATTCATTGAGGAGATTGGTTATTACGATCCGATGAAGGACCCTGCAGAAATCAGGATTGATGCCGAAAAGGCGAAGAAGTGGCTGGGCAATGGAGCACAACCGACGGATACAGTCAAGAGCCTGCTTAAAAAATCCGGCGTCGTAGAATAGGAGTGGTGGTGAGCAGCGTGGTACAATTAGTAGAAGCTATCGCGAAGTCGCTCGTAGATAATCCAGATGCAGTTTTTGTGACGGAAACGGAGGAAAAGCAGGGAATCACGATTCAGCTCAGAGTCGCTCCCGAGGATATGGGCAAGGTCATTGGAAAGCAGGGAAGAATTGCCCGTGCGCTCAGAACCGTAGTGCGTGCTGCAGCGACTAAGGAAAATAAAAAGGTAATAGTCGAAATCGTTCAGTAAGATTATCTGAATCCGCTAAACGCAGGCTCTGCAGGGTCTGCGTTTTTTTACAGAAGGCGGGGGGAAGATGTGTGGAAGTGCTTTTGATTATTATAATGAAGGAATAAGGCGGCATCCGGAAAATTTGGAAAGTGCAGAGGAGCACAGCGTAGAGCCAGGCGCGCGGCAAATGACATCAAATGGAAAAATTACACGCAAACCTGACGGCAGACTGGAATGAAATGGTGTGCGGAAAGAGCGGGAGAATGGCAGAAAAACGAGTGGAAGCGGCGCGCCGAAACGAAACGCAGCGAAAGCAAAAGACGAATTAAATCCTGGATGGCGCGATGCGCTCAATTGGAATCATATGCAAAACGGCGGAAAACGGGAGGAATGACAGGATGGAAAACAGAAAAAACGCAAAGGTAGGCGAGGCCGGCGGCAGGATTAAGGTCGGGAAGATTGTCAGTGCCGTGGGAATTCAGGGGGAGGTCAAAGTTTATCCTTATACTGATTACCCGGAGCGCTTGGCGGAGTTGAAAGGCGTTTTCGCGGCAGATGAATGGTTTGCCATCCAGCGGGTCAGGTATCAGAAAAATATGGTTATCGTCAAATTTGAAGGTGTCGATGACAGGAACGCGGCTGAAGCGATGCGCGAACGCTTTCTGACGATTGACCGCGCCGATTTGCGTCAACTCGATGAGGACGAGTATTTTATTTTCGATTTGATCGGACTTGAGGCGGTGGATCAGGACGGGGCGCGGATCGGAACGGTCAGTGACGTGATTCAGAATCCGGCTCAGGATATTTACGAGATTACGTCGGACAGCGGCCGGAAGCATTTAATTCCGGCGGTTCATGAATTTGTTACAGAAATAGATATAAATCATGGTATAATGAAAATAAAACCGATCGAAGGGCTTCTCGATGAACAGGAGGAGGTCTGAAAACGTGAATATCGACATCCTGACGCTCTTTCCGGAGATGGTGGAGCCTGTAATCGGCGCAAGTATGCTGGGGCGGGCTGTCAGAAACGGAATACTTAACATTAATATCGTAAATATTAGGAATTTTTCCGAGAATAAGCACAGAAAGACAGATGATACGCCTTTTGGCGGCGGCGCGGGCATGGTTATGTCGGCGCAGCCCGTTTTCAGCGCACTTCGTTCTGTGGACGCTCAGGAAAAGCGGCTCATCTATATGTCGCCCAGGGGCAGACAGCTTGACGGCGGACTTGTCAGGGAACTGGCAGGAGAAAAAAATCTCGTCTTTCTCTGCGGCCATTATGAAGGCATTGATGAGCGGATTATTGATTACTGGCATCCTGACGAAATTTCCATCGGCGATTATATCCTGACGGGCGGCGAGCTGGCGGCAATGGTCGTTATCGATGCGGCGGCCCGGATGATCCCGTCTGTTTTGGGAAATCAGGAGTCGCATATGGAAGAATCTATATATTCCGGACTGATCGAATATCCGCAATACACGAAGCCGCGAGAGTTTGAGGGCATGGATGTGCCGGAGGTTCTACTGTCAGGCAATCATAAATTGATTCATTTATGGAAATTTGAAAAGGCTTGTCAAATTACAAAAGAGCGACGGCCTGATTTATGGAAGCAGTTTTTGAAAGAACCGAGTGAGCTGACGAAGGAGGAAAAAAAAATTCTGGCACGGTTAAGGGAGGAATAAAACGCGGCGTGAAAAGACGTAGCAGAAGACGAATAAGGCAGAAGTATTTTTATTGTTTTGAACAAAATCAGGGTGGCTTAAAATATTTAGATGGAAATTACACGGATACGGCATAGCGGCAGAGAAGGTGGTATTTTTTGGAAGAAAACAGAGCGGAGGATAAGGGCACGCCGAAACAAGGCAGGAAAAAAAAGCGAAAGTCTAAGAAGCGGCTGATAATTCCTATTTATATATTGATCGTTTTTCTGCTGATTTTCATAGTTTACGTTTATCCGTCGATTACCGGTGCGATGAAGCAGACGATGGTGGCCGAATATGGGAATTTGCGGATTTCCGACACGGTAACGTGTTATATTGTCAAAAATGAAACCGTTTATTATTCAAACGGTGAGGGCGACATCAATTACGCCTTCGACGAGGGGGTGATGACACGAAGCGGTGCGGAGATTTTAACGATTTTGCCGGCGACCATAGGCGCTGATATGGAGCTTGGAACGTTTGGAAAACGTGCGGCCGGTTTTCTTTCGGGAGATACACTGCTGATGACCGATAAGAAAGCAGTTTCGTCGCTCAAACAGAAGCTTGTCCAGCAGATGCAGGAAACGAATGATGAGGTTGAACAGCAGGAACTCGGACAGCAGATTGAGAAACTGGAATCTGTCGGGAAAAAGCTGTCGTCTGATCAGAGTGAATTGTCGCGTCTTGGTGTCATTCCCGAAAGTTATGTGATGCAGAAGCCGGGCATTATCAGTTATATGCTCGACGGTTATGAGAGCGAGATAAATCCTTACACGATGACACTGCTTGACAAATCAAAGATGGACAAAGTGGAGAATGGCTTTACAGACATCAGCCGCCAGGTTACGCGTTACGGTGAGCCGCTGTTTAAGGTGATCGATTCTGATGCGTGGTACGCGGTTACGTGGATCAGCGAGGATGATCTCGGCAAGTATTCCGAGGGCAGCAAAGTTTCTCTGTCACTGCCTGATGGGACGGCAAACGGTGTAATTGACCGTGTTTCTGAGACAAATGATCAGATTATGGTGATTATGAAGTTTAATACTTATTATGACAGCATCGCGACGCTGAGAAAAGTGTCGGCAGAAATCGTGACATCTGATTCAAATGGTCTGATGATCGAAAATTCATATCTGATGGACAAGAACGGGCAGACAGGTGTTCTTGTTCTTGGAATTACGGGAAAGGAAAACTTCGTGCCGGTGAAGGTAAAGGCGACAAACGGCGAGTATGCGATTGTGGAGTCAGGCGTTTACTATGAATATAATGAGGAAACAGGCGAAAGTGTTGAATTTGATACGATTGAAGTATACGATGAGATTGTGAAGCCGGATTAGGCAGACCGTGCGGGTTTGTATACGCGATACGACGAACAGATACGAAATGCGACAAACGGCATGGTTGAAAATGAATGAGAAAGAAGATAAAATTCGGAAATGAGTTCTGACCAGCAGGCGGGTAGCATCGGAACCCGGCAGCTTTTGCAGGTGTTTGAGATGGCGGGCCAAGGATGGCCGGCATAGAGATTCGGAGGTGGAATGATGGGAATGATTGCGGATAATATTGCGCTGATTGAACGTGAAAAAGCAGAAGCCGCAAGGCGCAGCAGCAGGAATCCGGAGGATGTTCTGCTGTGTGCGGTGACGAAAACGCGCACGGCGGAGGAAATTAACGAAGCGATTGACGCGGGGATTACGGACATCGGCGAAAATCGGGTGCAGGAAATCATCGAAAAATACGATCAAGTAAGTCCTGTTCGCTGGCATATGATTGGACATTTACAGACAAATAAGGTAAAATATATTATTGACAAAGTTTCGCTGATTCACTCGGTGGATTCTTTTCATCTTGCTGAGGAAATCGACAGGCGGGCAGATCAGTGCGGGATTACGATGGATATTCTGGTTCAGGTCAATGCGGCAGGCGATGAGGCGAAGTTCGGCGTAGATATCGACGAGGCGGAAGCGCTGGTCCGTGACATTCTCGAAAAATGCGAGAATATCTGTGTCAGAGGTCTGATGACGATTGCACCTTATGCGGATGATCCGGAAGAAGTTCGTCCGTATTTCAGAAATATGCGCAAACTTTATGATAAACTTGCGAAGATAAATCATCCACGGCTCGATTTTAAATATCTTTCGATGGGAATGTCGAATGACCGGGTCGTTGCGGTGGAGGAGGGCGCGACTGTGATCAGAGTTGGCACGGCGATTTTCGGCGCGAGGAGTTATCAATAAGTCTGAAACGAGCGGGCTTGTTGCAAGTGAATTTGAAATGGATAAGTTTGCGGCGGATAAAATTGCAGCTGACAGACTTGCGGGAAACAAGTCTGAAGTAGGCGCATCTACGGGAAAAACTTGAAACAGATGGGTTCATAAAAAACGAATTTGAAACAGGCAGACTTGTATCGAATAAATTAAAAATAAATAGACAGGTTTACACTGGATTAGAATACGTGCAGCGATATGGCACGGCACGTATCCAGATGAATTGATGTAAATTGATGAGCAGGAGGTATTTTTTGATGGGAGACGGATTATTCAGTAAGTTCAAATTGCTGCTTGGCGTCGATGATATGGAGCCGGAAGAAGAAGTTCCGGCTGCTGCATCACCTGTGGTGAAGATTCCCGCAGGCAGTGCTTCGAATGAAATAAGAAATCCCCGCACTATTTATCCCGAAAGAAACGATACGTTTGTTCAGCCGAAAATGGATCATCGTGAAAATAAGGTGGTAAGTATGCAGAATACAGGGAAGAAGCAGTTTAAACTCGTCGTAACGGAACCGAAGACATTCGACGAATGCCCGAAGCTGGTCGATAACCTGAAAAGCAAAAAACCGGTTATTATCAACCTTGAAAAGCTGGAAAACGAGACAGCGCGTAAGATTTTTGATTTTCTCAGCGGGGCGACCTACGCGCTTGACGGAAACGTGCAAAAGGTCGCAAACAATATTTTCGTTTTTGCTCCGGAGAGCGTGGATGTTATGAAAGGAACCGACCAGACCAGACAGGGCGGAATTTCAGCGAATGACAGTCCATGGCGTAAGTAGGTAATTAGTTATGCTGACAAATTTTCTCGCTTATGCGATTTCCGTGTTTGGCGATATCATTATTATGCTGATCTGCGTCAGAGCGATTATGAGCTGGTTTCAGGGGGCCTTTTCTTATGGGATCAGACGATTTTATGACGCGCTGGGAGTTCTGACAGAGCCGTTTATCCAACCGTTCCGACGACTGATAGCACGGTTTACATATAGTATAGGAATTGATTTTTCCCCGCTGATTGCGATTGTAGTAGTTCGTGCCATTTGTTATGTTATTGCAAGGCTGCTGTTTATGATTTGACGGGCGGTGCGTTATATTTTTTATTTGAAAATGTTTTTGAGAACAGGACGAGCCGGTATTTCGGCGCGTCCTGTTTATGCGTCGCAGTGCGGACAGCATGGCATATGAGTGCGCGAATGTATTTCAGCCGTGAATTTATTGAAGCAGGAGAATTTTTCATTATGATTTATTTTTTTGTGATCGCCGCAGTCGTCATTATCGATCAGCTGTCGAAGTATCTCGTAGTCAACGGGACCGGCATGATGAACTCACAGCCGGTTATCGACGGTTTTTTTTACATTCACTGTATCCCGAATGACGGAATCGCCATGGGAATGATGGCGGGACGGCAGACGGCGGTCATTGTGATTACATCTGTTATTATGGCGGCGCTCTGCGTGTATCTGTTTTGGATGCGAAAACGGCAGCATCAGATGATTTTACTGTGCGTTGCGCTGATCGTCGGCGGCGGGATCGGAAATATTATCGACAGGGTGCGTCTTGGCTATGTTATCGATTTTTTTGATTTCAGGATATGGCCTTATATTTTTAATTTTGCGGATATTTGTGTCGTAGCAGGGTGTTTTCTCGTACTGTTTTATGTGCTCTTTGAGAGCAAGTTTAAGAAGGGAGGAGGGGATGAGGCTGAAACTCCTGGAAAATGAAGAAACAGGCGCAGGGAGATTGGACGGGCAGAATTCTGTGAATTTATCGGAAGGCAAAAAACGGACCGCAGGTGTGACGGCCGGGCCGGGTTCTATGAATCTGTTGGAAAGTGAGGAGCAGGCCGCGGATATGACGGGCGGGCAGGATTCTATGAATCTGCCGGAAGATAAGGAACAGAACGTGAAGCCGGCAGACAGGCCTGATTTGCGGAACCGTAGAGGTGAAGGAGTTCTGCGGAATGTGCCGTACAAGCAGGCACAGGATAGGTTTGGCGCCGGGCAGCGGGAACAGACTGTGGGGACTGGATCAGACAGGCTTTCCGAGGAGGGCGGCGAATTTGAAATCGAGATACACGAAGCGGATGCAGGAACAAGGCTCGACGCATATCTGGCGAATGAAATCGAGGGTGCAACCAGGAGTTTTTTACAAAAACTCATTGAAAGTGGAGATGTGCTCGTCACAGGGCGCGCAAAGACACAGAAAAACTATAAAGTTAAGGCAGGAGATCGTGTTTTTGTAAGGATTCCGCCACCGGCGCGTCTTGATGTTCTGCCGGAAAATATTCCGCTGCGCATTGTATATGAAGACGATGATCTTCTTGTGGTGGATAAACCGAAGGGAATGGTCGTCCATCCGGCGCCCGGAAATTACAGCGGTACGCTTGTAAATGCGCTGATGTATCACTGCGGGGATCAGCTTTCATCGATTAACGGAATGATCAGGCCGGGGATCGTTCACCGGATTGACAAGGATACGAGCGGACTGTTAGTTGTGGC
The DNA here is from genome assembly GCA_964438605.1 of uncultured Oscillospiraceae bacterium. GTDB lineage: Bacteria > Bacillota > Clostridia > Peptostreptococcales > Anaerovoracaceae > Alangreenwoodia. Next base: position 1,291 of record CAYTKT010000021.1, on the reverse strand, counting down.
AAAGTCCGACAGGGCGCATACCGGATTGTCAGAACAGTTGAAAAATCACTCGATGACGCGTTTTTACAGGGCGGTCGTTTACAATAATTTCCGTGAAGTGGAAGGAACGATAGATGCGCCGATTGGCCGGGATCACCGGGACAGGCTGCGCATGGCTGTTACTTCGCAGGCCGAAGGCAGGCGGGCGGTAACTCATTACAGGCAGCTCGATCATGCGGAGGGGTTTTCACTGATCGAATGTAGGCTGGAGACGGGCAGAACACATCAGATTCGCGTTCATATGGCGTATATCAGGCATCCGTTGTTAGGCGACACGGTTTACGGCCCGCGCAGGACGGCTTACGGGGCGCAGTCGCAGATGCTTCATGCGGGAACGCTGGGGTTTGTTCATCCGGTAACGGGCAGGTATATGGAGTTTTACAGCCGGCCACCGGAAGAATTTCGCAGAGTCTGTGAGCGGATCGGGTTAAGAGATCCGGACGACCGGGCAAATGAGTGCGGGGATGGAGAGGAATCGAAAATAACGGCGGAAATGACGGCGATGCGGGAAACGCGGAGAGTGCAGGAAACGACGCATAGAAATTCAGACTGATTTTTATTAAGGACGGTCGCCGCTTACAGCGGCGACCGTCCGGACTTTTTAAAGATGAAATTTTACCTTTGCGGACACTTTTTCTGGGCGGATATGCAGTTGTGAGCGCCGCATGAAGCGCTGCAGGCACCGTCCTGAATAGTGGAAACGTCAATATCAGAGCGGTCATCGACCCGGAAACTATAGCTGGTCTTGAGGGTGTGGGTATCGTTATTGCTGTCGCAGACGGTATGGGTGCAATATGGGTCCTCAGGGGCCTCATTACCGTTGCGAGTGTTGAGTGTGTCAGTTGTTTGAGGGTCGGAAACATCAAACTCCGGAATTTCGTTTGAACTCATGTATTCCACACATTCTTCGCAGACGCAGAAACCCTTGAATACTATGCCGCTGTATACATCCTCTTCGCCGCAAAGCGCACAGGAAACTTTTTCTGGTATTGTTTTTTTCGTGTTTTTTATCATGTCTGAATTCTCCTTTCGCAAAGTTCCTGAGAGTGAACAATTTCGCTAAGATAAGGATAATGTAAAATAATGTATTTTTCAACATAAAAATGAAATAAATATAAAAAATAGGATATTTTACGCTTTTTTGCGTCTTTTTCGGGGGTTTTTGCGATTCCCGGCGTTTTTTGTGTTAGAATGTAGACCTTAATTGCAATTGCAAATTGAACACTTGAATTAAGTCACCTGCATCTTGACA
>CAYTKT010000020.1:0-31640 GCA_964438605.1 uncultured Oscillospiraceae bacterium | reverse complement strand
GACCAGCATCAGCGGGTATAGCGATGTGGATGCAAGCGCCTGGTATGTCGATGCCATTTCGAAATGCGTAGCCGCAGGAATCCTGAACGGAACCGGAGGCAATACCATGAGCCCGGGGATGACCGTCACCAGAGAACAGACGTTTGTCATGATTGCCCGTGCACTGGGCGTAGAAGACCAGCCGAGTTCCAATAAAACCTTTGCAGATGCAGGCAGCGTTTCCAGCTGGGCGGTCGGTTCGGTCAATGCCCTCGTCAACCTGGGCGTGATTCAAGGAATCGATGCCAGTAACATCGGACCAAAAGTCGATATCAACCGTGCGTCCGTGATGACCGTGATGGACCGCCTGATCGGAACGTATGCGAATACCGATGGAGAATGGCCGATTGCAAGTAAGGGCATTACCCTTGTGGTTGCAGAGGACGTTAGCCTGACCGGAACAGCCACCGACCTGCCAGTCGTGCTGGCCGGAGATACGGCGAAAGTGGATATGAGTAACGTGACGGGCGCAGCCAAAGTCGTTGTTCAGGCCGATACCGTAGACATCACCGGAGCACCAAAAGATACCCAGTTTGATCTGAGTGGAGCCGGAGAGAACGTCACCATCAATGGAGAGACCGTCGAAAGCGGCGGCAACTATGTCGAACCGGATGGGGAGAACAAACCGCAGGAAACTGAAAAGCCTAAACCACAGACAAGACCACAACCAACCGTTCCAGACGATGATACAGACACCGAACCTGAAAAAATAACATATCGAATTGTCTTTGATGCAACTTATGGAACGTTGGAATTCACAAATCCTAACGATGGCAAATTTGAATCATGTTATGGAGGAGAAAACGACGACACAGGGAATGGGGGACACAAATGGGCCGAGATCTTCTATCAGACAACGACAGAAGACGACGTACGCCTAAGCGAAATAGGCATTACAGAGCAAACTTTCAAGCGAAAAGCCCCAACTGACTGGAACGGTAAATGGAAACCATTAGACACAACAAATGCAACATGGTATACCAATGCGGGTGACGAAACGAGCCAAAAACTAGATGATGGCGAGCCAGTGAAATACAGTGACCCGCTGAAAAAATATGCTACCGATCAACAATTGGGAACAAACGACAACAATCAGTATAAAACTATTTTCCTTTATACGATTTGGACAACAGAATGCGACAATGGTAAAACATGCTATGGAGGCGAAAATGTCGATGAAGGTTCGTTTAAACATAGCCAGGAATATCCAGTAATCAACGACTGGGTGACTTTCGTAGCCGCCCCTGGCACCCTGAGCAAGCCAGAAGCAAGTGAATCAAGCAATGAACTCGGCACCTGTTATGGTGGAGACAACTGGGAATTTGGAGAAAAACAAGCAGTAGCCAGGATGAGAATAAAGGGCAACAACACAAAACTTACTGGCGGAGCTCTTCCGAACGCTACCATTAATAAAGGAAACTTCGTAGGATGGTACACGAAACAACAAATAGAAAATAACGAATATAAAAGAGGAACCACTGAAGACGACGATTCAAACCAAGAGCTAACCGTACAACAAGGTGACGTATACTTCGCCGTTTACAAAAAATCCGGTGCCGGCGGCAACAATGAATATGACTGGAAAAAGGATTTCAAATATGAACTACCGTCTGAATGGACAGAAACTTATCCAGATATATAAGAGTAATTGAAACTTGACGAAGCAGTACCATCATATTAAATCCCAAAGAGTGGCACTTCATAGCAGCAATGTCACCCGGATTTCAAAACGGGAAACGAAGCGTCAGTTCTCCGCAAGGAACCATAGTAGCACACCCACCGAACAAAACAACAGTTGCTGAGTTCCTGACAGGCAGGAGGTTTTGATTCTTCTTTTCCCGAACAAGCAGAAAGGAACAAGCATCCGGCTGATTCCCCAAAAGAATCGACATGTCGTTTGCGATAAAAAGCAAGGGTGATAGCTTGTTGTTTCGCTTTGCGGATAAAGCCGTTTGTTCCTTTCAAACCAACCAATCAACGGGTAAAACGCAGACTGATTCCCAAAAACAGTCGGTCGGCGCAATCATCCAAAAACCGGATGCTTGCAGATGGTTTCTCTGAAAAACCATGCGTTTTGTCCTTTTTTCAACAAAACAAAAGAATTTCCAAAACTTCGAAACGAAGAGCAAATTCCTAAGACTAAAAAAAGAAAAAATTTCCAGAACCTCAGAAAAAGGAAAAAATCCGAAACCTTAAAAAAAGAAAGAATCCTCGAAACATAAAAAAGAAGAAAGAGGGTGATTCCTTGAAGTTAACAAAGCAAATTCTGACCGCTTTCCTTGCGGCCGTTCTTGTGCTGAGCACTGTGCCGTTTATGCAGGTAGAAACCGTTTCGGCGGCAAGCACCGAAAATCGGGGCTTGATTACCCTGAATAAAAAAGAGTCCCAAATCGCGCCGGGGATCACGCAGGAAATCGCGACCGTGCGAAAGCAGTACAATGGGCAACAGATGGCCTACTACACCATGACCGTGGACACCGGCAAAGAATACAACCACATCTATCTCAACTACAGAAATAACGACTGGGATGCCTACAAAAATGGCAACTACGGTTTGCAGGCGGTCAAAAAGCAAATGGACGCCGCCCAGCAAAAACACGCGAACGATCCGAATTACACCGTTGTGGGCGGCATCAACGGCACGAGTTACGATATGTCCAACGGCAACTCCAATGCCTACATACTGGTGTCGGAAGGCAGAGAGATAAATAAAGTAAATAACCAGTCGTTTTTTGCCGTCCGAAAGGACGGGACGGCATTTATCGGCTGGGATCAGACGGCTTATGATACTGCGATGAACTCCAACAACCCCATTATGGAGGCAATCGGCATGTTCACCGGTCCTCTTATAAAAAATGGACAAAACGTCGCCACGGACTGGAGCAAAACCGATACGCCCGACTGCAATGCCCGGACGGCCATCGGCGTTACGGGGGCTGGTAAAGTCGTCATGCTGGTCGTCGACGGCAAACAGGCCCCGTATTCCGAAGGCTGCGATATGTATGAGCTGGCGGAGATCCTACAAAAAGCCGGATGTGTCGACGCCTTTAATCTGGATGGCGGCGGATCGACCACCTTTGTTTCCCGTCCGGAAGGCGAGAGTACCTACCGCGTGATCAATAAACCATGCGACGGTTCTCCGCGCAGCGTCGCCACGTCGCTGATGGTGGTATCCACCTATGTGTCGGAGGAGAGGTTCGACCACGCTGCACTCACAGCGGACGCTGACTACATCACGCCAAATGGAACTGTAAACCTGACCGCCAAAGGCGTCAACCCGATGGGCGCGCCGTTTGAGATACCGGAGGACGTCACATGGCAGCTGAGTAACGACTCATTTGGCACGGTGACAGGCAACTCCTCCGGTGCGGTGTTTACGTCCAACGGGACAGAGGGGGACGTTGAGGTCCGGATGATGTACGGGGGCCGATCCGTGGGCAGTACCACCGTCCATGTGGTGAAACCGACGAAATTTGAGTTTAAACGCAATACCTACGCCGCGCTCTACGGTGAGAAATTTGACTTGGATTTCAATGTGAAATACGAGGAAAAAGACGAGAAGGGGACTGTGACAGCGGAACACGACGTCGCGTTCCATAAGGGCAACGTGACTTTGTCCGTTGAGCCAGAGACGGCGGGCACATTTGATTTTGTCACGTTTACGACCGCCAAGAAGGAGGATGGCGCCCCGGAAACCGCCACATTTAAGGCGAAGTTCAATTTTGACGGGTTTTCTAACGACGAGGCGAATTTCAAGCTGTTGGAAGAAAGCGAGTCAAAGAAGGTGGTTTATAACTTCGATGATACAAGTCAAAAGGCAAATTTTACTGTGGGGACGAATAATAGTTCAAACTTCGACAATCAGGTTAAAGTGGAACAACAGATTGTGAGTAGGGACAAAGGAAAGGTCAAAGATGGGAACGGGGCGCTGAAAGTCACCGTGGATTATTCAGGACTTCAGGACACCGCAATCGGCGCGGGCGTCTGGCAGATTATCTTAGAAGATACCAGCAAAACAAATTCTAAGGAGAGTATCAAAGATGCCATGGGAGTTGGCTACTGGGTCTGGATTCCTGATGAGGACGACTGGATGGCGCTTCAGGTAAGAGTGATGAGTAAGAATGACAGATCAATTACTGCAGTAAACGAGTATGGAAACAACCAAGAGGGCGTCAACTATGACGAGGGACATTGGTATTATGTCTATAAGGATCTATCCGATTTTGCGGGTCAGGATATGTATATCAATCCAAAATGGTTCAGCGTTATGCTGCATGGACAGGAAAGCGGATCAGACCCCATCAAGTCGGTCAACAACAAACTGACCTACTACATCGACTCCTACACGGTGGACTACACCACTGTCCACGACGACCGGACCATGCCCGTCATCGGGAATGTGACGGATGCGGATTCCGGCGTCGTTCTGACGAGAGAGGAACCCTATGTCTTTGACGGCACGAACACCGTGAGTTTCACCGCGCCCGTGTCCGACGCCACCGAGGGCAGAAACTACGGGATCGACGTGGAAAGCGCTAAGGCGTACATTGACGGCAAAGAGATCGTCGCCAGCGTGAAAGGCGGTGAGATCGTCACGGATGCCGCGACCTTGGCTCCCGGTGAGCACACCCTGAAACTCTACATCTCCGACAAGTCCGGCAACACCACCAACGCCACCCGGAGGTTCACCGTGGGTTCCGCCGACGCGGCGACGGTGCAGCTTGTGCCTTCGAAGAAAAACAAGTATACAGATAAAATCCCTATCCACAGTGTTTTCTATATGGATGTGAAGGCCACGGACATTTCGAAGATCCAAGAAGTGACCATGGAGATGGACCTGAACAACATCAGCACATGGGAACTGGACCACGCCGAGGTCAACCCAAATTTTAAGATGGACGTGTCGCAGGAGGGCTTTTATGCCCAGGACGAGAATATAGCCACCGTCACGTTTACCCGCAATGGGGAACAGATCGACTACGAGAGCGACGTCATCGCCTCGCTGCCGGTGAGGACCTGGGACGGCGGTTTCAGTGCGGATCAATCAAAGAGCGCATATGATCATACAGTAAAAGATGATCAAAAAAAAGACGTCAGGGTCGGCGCATTCTTCCCAGTGGACGTCTCCGTGGAGGTGGACCGCGGCGAAATCAAGTATGTGGACGGTACGGACCCGGGAACCCTCCCGATTTTTGGCGGGGGCGTGCAGGTGGACACCGAACTTTTCACGTTCTCTAACGACATGGTTAGAATGCCGGAATATGAGGATGTACATAGCTGGCACTTCCACGACGAGCCCGCCGTTTCCGGCGACCAAGAAGCGACTTGTACCGAATTCGGGTATTCCGGCCGCACGATCTGCGAGACCTGCGGTTCGCCGGTAGAGTGGGGAGAGGTCATTCCGCCGAATGGCCACACCTATGTGATTGAGGACGGCGTACGCAAGTGTTCTGTTTGCGGCGAGTTGTTTACCGGCGTCTATGAAGGCTTGACCTACAAGGATGGCAAACTACTCGACGAGCAGTGGGAAGACGACCGTTACTACAAAGATGGCAAAAGCGTGACCGGCGTTCAGAAAACAAAAGACGGAGATGGAACTGAGCGTTACCATAACTTTGGAACCGACGGACACTGTGTCGATCAGGAAGACGGATATACTGGCTTTTTCCGGGCAGAAAAAGACGGCGAAAGTTACGTGGCGGTAACCGAGCTGCCGACAGACGAAGATCTCAAAACGGGCGACTATTACTACGTTGAAGCGGGCCTTCCTCACAGCGGCTGGCTTTACTTCAGAAGCGACGGTGAAACCAAGAAGCCGGACGAAACGTCGCAAAAAGACCAGGAAACCCCCGAAGAAAACGATGAAATGACCGAGGAGGAAAGAGAGCAAAAAGAGCAAGAAATTTTAGGCACACTCGTCTACCATATTGGAACCGATAACCGCGTCCACCGCGTCAAGATTACCGACACCAGAAAGTGTACGGAAAGCGGCTATTTAAACTACACTTGTACCGGCTGCGACGCCACGGAGCAGAGCGAAAAGCTCTGGTGGGTGGGCCATGACTGGGAGATCCACGCGGACGGCTCCCGCACATGTAACGTCTGCCAAAAAGAGGGCATGGATATCAGCAAAGCGACCTTAAACATCATGGGCGAGAACTTTGAATATACGGGCAAGGAAATCCGAGCTGCGGTTCTCGTCTTTTACAAAGGTCTGTCGCTGAGCGTCCGAAGTGATAAAAACGGATTAAACGGCTATGTTACCTATGACAATAACACAGAAATCGGAACCGCGACCGTTAACATTGAAGGCACCGGCGATTTCTACGGGCAGCTGACCGGGACATTCCATATCGTTCCTCGCAGCGTGAAAACGGTCACAAAGACGGAAACACACAGCCAAAATGACAAGCAAGTACAAATTAACTTAAGCTGGGATAAGGTGGACGAAGCTTCCTATTATACCGTCATCCGGTATGATTATGACAACCAGAAGTGGATCGAAGTCGCACCGAACACCACCGAGACGACATTTCAGGAATCGCTGAACCTGGGGACCCAGTACCGGTATCAGGTTGCGAGCCGGGCAAAAGGCAACGACGGCCAAATCTATTATTCGTATTACTGGTCGGACCCGGTAAACGGAACCGCTGAACACGCCTGGGGAGAAGAAACCAACCGGGTGGAAGCGACTTGCTCCCAAGAAGGCAGCTATGACCATACCTGTACGGTCTGCGGACTTACGGAAACCGTAACCGTTCCGAAACTGCCGCATACCGTTCCTGCGGACGGCTGGCGTATCACAAAACCGGCGACTACCTCCACAGAAGGAGAACGAACCGGAATATGCAGCGTCTGCGGAGAAACCGTGACCGAATCGATTGCCAAACTTCCGTCTGTACAGACCGGAACCCATAGCTCAAGCGCTCCGGGTACGAATCAGGAAACGGTCACCCATCCGGACGGCTCTACGACGACAACGACTACCACACCGGACGGTTCCACGACCGAAACGACGACCCAAACCGATGGCACCGTGAGCGAAAAGACGACAAAAGCTGACGGAACCATCCTGGAGACGACCAACCAGGCGGACGGCACGGTAAAGGAGAAAGTTACCCAGCCAGATGGCTCCGCTGTGGAACGCACCACCACCCCGGAAGGAATCACCGGACAGACGAGCACCGACGCCACAGGAAAAGTCACCTCCACCGATGTGACGATCCCGGAGAGCGTCAAGAGCGGCTTTGTGACCGCTCCTGTGGAGGTTCCGGCAGCAAAATCGACGCAGGAGGCGCCTGAGATCAACCTCAAGGTCGGTTCCGCAGATACCGGGAAAGTGGAAATCCCTGTCACTGAATTCGGTCCGGGCACCGTAGCCATCCTCGTTCATGAGGACGGAACCGAAGAAGTCGTCCGCGACTGTACCATTGGAGAAAACGGCGTTATCCTGAATGTCGAAGGCGATGTGACGCTGAAAATCGTCGAACGAAGCCAGAACTTTACCGACGTGGCTTCCGGAAACTGGGCGAGCGATGCGGTGGAATTTGTAGCCGCTCGCGAACTCTTCCAGGGAACCGGAAACCAGCAGTTTACTCCGGAAGGCAATATGACACGCGGAATGCTCGTCACCGTGCTTTATCGTCTGGCCTATGAACCGGAGGCCGCTCAAGTTGATTTTGGCGATATCGACCAGCAAGCCTATTATTCGGATGCTGTGGCATGGGCTGCGTCAAACGGCGTAGTCACCGGCTATTCCGACCACGCGTTCGGACCGGACGACGACATTACCAGAGAACAGCTGGCGACCATCCTGTATCGCTACGCAAAGAACCACACAGCAGCCACCGGCCAAACGGCAGCTTTAAGCACCTTTGCCGACGCCAGCCAGATCAGCCCTTACGCGGCGGAAGCCATGAGCTGGGCCGTATCAAGCGGACTGATCAATGGAGTGGGAAACAATCAGCTGGCACCGGAAGGCGAGGCGACGCGAGCGCAAGTGGCCACGATGCTGATGCGGTTTTGTGAGCAGGGAATGTAACATGGACTGAACAGTTGAATCAAACGACCGCATACGAGCGTGAAAGAACGCTCTCGGATCGTGTCAGACAACCTTGGTTGCTGTAACTCCAAAGTCTGACATTTCACGGACAGGTACCGAAAACCGTCTGGCAGCGCAACCGCAGATTCGGCGGGGAAAAGAAGTGCTTCACTCCGCACTTTACAGACGAGGAGCTTCCGTCATTCTTCCTCTCGGCGGGGGAATCAGCTGATTGCCGGTAAGGCGGACGTCATCGGACATCATCACAGCGTTTTCAGACATCGCGGATGAGGCGCTCGACACCTCCGCTCTGGAAATGGAGCAGGCGAAACTTGAGGCGGAACTAAATGTCACGTCAGAACTGATGAACCAGTGTATTTATGAGAACGCCCATGTCGCCCATGTCGCGCTCGACCAGACTGAATATCAGAAAAAGTATGACGATCTCTCGCGGCGGTTTGATGACGCCGATGCAAGGCCGGAATTCGTCAAGGCGCAGATTGAGAACAAGATCACCCGCCGAGCGATGATTGAGAACTTCCTCGCAGAGCTGCGGTCGCTGAACTGTTTCATCGGAATTCGACCCCGGACTATTCAGCCGGCTGGTGGATTACTACATAGTGTACGGTAAGGACGATGTCCGGGTGACATTCAAGAATGGAACGGAAATAAAGGCATAATAGTAAAAAGATGCCTCTCGGCTGCAATAGTCGGGAGGCATTTATTCGGTTTAGGGTTGAGATTGTTTCAAATTTTGCGTAAACTGAAGATACTGATGCAAGACAGGTGAATAAAGTTACTTGAAGAGTCGGGGATTTCCTCGGCTTTTCTTTTACCTGCATTATGTCGCAGGATTTTGGCATGTCAGCAAGGGAGATCCTTCCGGAGCCTGTACAATCCTGTGCTGAGCAATTCACGCATGGCTGTCACCTCCCACGAGATTGATAAAGAAGGTTTCCAGGTCCTCGTCCCTGTTGTAAATTTTGTTGACCCGGCAGCCTTCCCTCGCAAGACCGATTACAATCTCTGTTATATCAATATCCCCGTATATCAGCGCCTCGCTGTCAGATACCGGTTTGTATGCAATGTGCATTCTGTCCAGAACCAGGCCCAGCGCTTTCGTATCACTGACATCGACCTGAATGCATTTTCCGGACAGATTTTCGATCTCCCGTGCGGTCGTCTCCCTGACGATTTGCCCCTGATCGATAAATCCGTAATGTGTTGCAAGTTTAGACAATTCCTCGCCGTCATATTCATGTAAACCGCCGGCGTCTCCACAACCGCACCTACCCTTCTGCGGGCCGCATATATTCCCTTTTTCTTATTGGAAATGCCATACAAAGAATACCCTCCGGCACTTGGCTCCTGAAGCTCGCAGATGATTCTGATGAGTGTCGTCTTGCCTGCGCCGTTTTTACCCGCAAAACCGTAAATCGATCCTTTGGGGATATTCATATTCACCTCTTGCAGGGCAAGAAATTTTCCGTACTTTTTCGTCAATCCTTTCGTTTCCAAAACATATTTCATGTTTTCTTGCTTCATACTTTTCATACTCCTTATCTTTGTACTCATGTTTTCTTGCTCCATATTTTCCTGTATATACGATAGTGAACAGGGTGTGCAGCGATTACAAACCGACTTCCTAAAAGACCTAGTCAAGATACAAGATGATGTTCACCGGTTCTTCCAGTCATACACTAAAGCGAATGAAGCCTTATTTTTTGTAATAATTTCCGAAGCAAAAAGAGTATCTATGCCTAAAATCCTACCGACAATTTCTCTTATCTTTATAATCTACATCTACTCTTTTTTATAGATTTATCTAATTTTCAGAGAAAAATTATAATCAATATAAAACTTATCCTGCTGATCCACAACTTACTCTGCTTGGATTCAGGCAGTCGGTCTTTCATTAAATTGTATCATTTTCTGCTCATTTTCTGCATAAAACTATCAAGGTTTTCTCTCCCTTACTCATAAATCCTGCCGTCTTCAATGCGAATAACACGGTCGCTTCCATCCAGTTCCACAGGCAAAACAATATTTTCGTAAACATTGAGAATAGGAACAAGGTTATCATTTTGAAAGACGAAGCCTATATTGCGCCTGCGAAAAATCGTAAGCTGTTCATCATTCAGTTCCGAAAGATTTTTCCCTTTGATATAATTGAGTTGCGATAAAAAAGCCAAAGGAAAGGTCGATATGAAACATGGCAATTATATCACATTGATCCCCGACCATGAAAAGGGGCCGCGCTTAAAATTGGAAAGCTGAGATTGTCGATATTATTGACATCTTTTTTACGATTTTCATATCCGGGCTGTCTCCGTCTGCGAGGCGTAATACTGCTGTCGTTTTATCTATCGTGATCGGATTTTCGATTCAGAACATCCGGTGCGTGGCTGTGCGGCAGATGTCGTGAAAGCGGAAGTCAGGAGGTTCTAAAAGCCTTGAAGGGATTCCAGCGAAGAAAGCTTTGAGGCAGAGGCGAGGATTTTTGCATAGATCAGGCCGGAGTGAATGGCAGACAGATCGTATTTTGATTTCGACGGGGTCACTCTCGTGGATTGCACCTCCAAAATTATTTTCCACTAACATTATGTAAGTGGAAAATTTTTGCCCGTTCGTATGATATACTAATCCTATTAAGTGTACGGAAAGCTGGGATGAGGCTGTGGAAAATGAATCGGCAGGGTTCACGCTGCGCGGAAGCTGAAAAGATGGAGCCAGGTGCAGACGGATAAGCAAAAGATGCGGCTTGACTTGAAAGAGGGGAAGAACGCAGGACGGTCGTCCAAGGCGCAAAATTAGGAAAGATTGAGAGATAGTACGAAGCGGGGCGCGGATAAGCAGCCGGAAGGTGCGAATTGATGCGGGATGAGTGCGGAGTACAGGGATAGGCGTATGAAAGATACAATTAGGAAGAGAAAATGGAATTAAAAGGAAGAAAATGTACGGTTGAGATAGAAGACATGAGCACGTCGGGAGAGGGAATCGGCAGGGCAAACGGCGTGGTCGTTTTTGTGCCGGGCACGGTACCGGGTGACATGGCAGTTGTGGAAATTACGGAGGTGAAGCGGCGGTATGCAAGGGGCAGGGTGGCGGAGCTGGTCAGACCGTCGGCTGATAGAGTGGAGCCACGCTGCCCGTATTTCGGGCGCTGCGGCGGCTGCACGCTGCAAAACATGGAGTATGGAGCGCAGCTGCGGCTGAAGGAGAAGCAACTGCGAGATAAGCTGGTGAGAATTTACGGGGGCGAGGCTCCAAAGCCGGAGCCGATTGTGGGAGCGGACGATCCGTGGCATTACCGGAATAAGGCGCAATATGCGGTCTACGCAGGAAGTGCAATCGTGAAGAAGGACGGGAGCGTCAGGAACGCGGAGCGTCCGCGGGTCGGATTTTACGACGGTCGGGAGCGGAATATTGTAGAATGTATGGCTTGTCCGGTTCAGTCGCCGGCGGCGGAGAAGGCAGCAGACGCGCTGCGCCGGTATATCGGGGAGACGGCGCTTTCGGTTTACGATGAAAAAAAGCGGAAGGGCCGTCTCCGGCAGATGATCGTGCGTACAGGCTTCAATAGCCGAGAAGTCATGGTCATGCTTGTCGTCAACGGCAGAAAAATTCCAAATCCGAAGCGTCTGACAGAACTCATGTTTCAAGCCATCGATTCTCTGAACGATGAAATAGAGGAACGTCTGACCCTTCAGGCGCAGCAGCAGGGACTCGCTTCTTACGCCGATGTGGAAACTGATGAAAATTGGTATGAGTTGAAAAGTCTCATTATCAATCACAATTCAAACCGCACGCTCCGGGAAATCAGCACAGATTTAGAAGTTATTTATGGATCAAATGTGATTACTGACGAATCCGCTGGCCTGATTTTTGAAATTTCTCCGCTTTCTTTCTATCAGGTAAATCCACTGCAAATGGAAAAATTGTATAATATTATATTAAAATTTGCCGATTTAAAAGGGAATGAAACAGTATTTGACCTTTACTGTGGTGTCGGGACTATCGGCCTTTGTTGCGCACGTCATGCGAAATACGTTTGGGGTATCGAATCCGTGAAAAGCGCTGTTTTGGACGCCAACCGCAATGCTGTAATCAACGGCATTGTAAATATTCAGTTTATCCACGGTAAAGCAGAAGAAGAAATTGAGTTGTTGATTGAACGTGTTCGCCGGGAAAACAATTCAAATACAGTCAACGATGCGGCTGATGTCCAAATGATCCAAATGAACAGAATGGATGAAGAAATCGTCAGTGTGGCCGCTCATCACACGTATGGAACGGATAATGGCGCCGGCATTACAGAGGGTATCGCTGATGTCATCATCGTCGACCCGCCTCGCGCGGGCTGCCGCCCGGAGCTGCTTAGAGCCATCATGAATGTTTCACCGGAGAAAATCATCTATGTTTCCTGCGATTCCGGTACATTGATGCGTGATCTTCAGTATTTGACCGGACTGAAACCGTTTGAGGATGAAAAAGACTGCGTCGTCATGCAGCGGCCAAAATCTGTTTACAAGATTGAGAGAATCCGGCAGGTTGATCAATTTTTGCATACAATTCATGTGGAGACGGTCGTTTTGATGTCACGGGGCAAGTTCTGAAAAGGGATTTGAACTTTTCAGCGATTATGAAAGCAATGACAATAGACAAAATTCTGTAAATTATGGCGAAGCCAGCTGGTCATCACGATAGAATCCTGTCTATCTGAGAAGTAATGATGATCGTATACATGAAATGGAGGCGAGATGCATGCGCTACGAAGGAAATATTTATCGTCCGCCAAGTGAATGGGACAGCTACATACTGCAAGTGACAATCGGGTGTTCTCATAATGCCTGCACCTTCTGCGGTATGTTCAAGGATAAAAAATTCAGGGTTCGACCGCTTGACGAGGTGCTTGAGGATATTGATGCAGCCGGAGAGAGGTATGGGGATTCTGTAAAAAAGGTGTTCCTGTGCGATGGGGATGCGATAGCGGTCAAGACGCCGGATCTCCTGAAAATCCTGCACAAACTGAAGCGCACCTTTCCTAACCTGGAGGAGATTTCCACTTATGCAGGACCGAGAAGCACCCTGTCAAAAAGCGTCGAGGAATTGAAAGTTCTACATGAGGCGGGACTGACAAGGGCATACCTCGGAGTGGAATCCGGTGACGATCAGGTTCTGAGAGAAACCTGCAAGGGTGTTAACGCAGCGCAGATGCTGGAAGCAGGACAGAATCTCGTTAATTCCGGCATAGAGTTGTTTGCTATCATTTTGATCGGACTTGCAGGAACGAAACGATCAGAAGAAAATGCCGTTGCTACTGCCAGGATGATCAATGATATGCGTCCTGAACATCTGGCAGCCATGACATATACCCCGGTTCCCGGAACAAAGATGTACAGGGATATAGAGAACGGAACCTTTCAGGTACTGGATGACATCGGTTGTCTGAAAGAGACCAGAGCGCTGGTGGAAAATATTGGTCTGGAAAACCTGCATTTTACCAGCAATCACGCGTCCAACTATGTTCCGATTGACGGATATCTAAGCCGTGACAAAGCGCAGATTCTGGAACTGCTGGATGGCGCGATAGAAGGAGCTTTGCCTAAAAGGTCAGCTTTCCAGCGGGGACTTTAATATTCATCAGCCTGATTGAGAAAGAATTTGAATTCTTGGACAAGCGAAATGCTCGCATAAGGGATTATTGTAGGGAGTATCTGAGCTCAAGTGATGATCGTTAAGTGGGAACGGCAGACTTTACATTATAAATATTTTTGCGCCTGTTCAAGCGATTCTAAATTCCATCAAAAAGTAAACTTTTCCCACATCAAAATTACCACCAGCCGAACAAACTCTGTCCAATCTCAAGACGGCGGATTTCCTGCATTTCTCCGGTATCCAGATCAAAATTCAGCGATGCCAGATTTTCTTTCATCCGCTCGATATGAGTGGATTTCGGAATCGCGATGATTCCCTGCTGTGTCAAGAACCGCAGGGCGACCTGCGCCACGGATTTCTGATGCCTTTCGGCAATCTCCGAGAGTGTGCTGTTTTTAAAAATGCCGTTTTTCCCACAGGCGAGCGGTGACCAGCTCTCGTGTTTGGTGCCGATTTGACTTTCGAGCTGCCGCAGCTTACTCTGCTGACGGAAGACATGCGTTTCCACCTGGTTGACTGCCGGAATCACCTTGCAATGGTTTACTAGATCCAGATACCGTTCATCCAGGAAATTGGAGACGCCGATCGCTCTCAGCTTTCCGTCCTGACAGGCCGTTTCCATCGCACGGTAAATCTCATACACGTCGCCGGTCGGCTCATGAATCAAAAGCAAGTCGATGTAATCCATGCCAATCCGCTTTAGAGAGCCGTCGATGGAACGAAGCGTATCCTGATAGCCGTGACAGGCCCACAGCTTTGTCGTGATAAAAAGTTCAGAGCGCGGGATTCCGGATTTCCGGCAGGCAAGGCCGACTTCCTGCTCGTTTCCGTAGCACTGCGCGGTGTCAATCGAGCGATAACCGACGCTTAGCGCGTCCGAAACGCATCGCTCGGTAATCCGCGGGGGTGTTTGATAAGTGCCGTAGCCCAGGACCGGCATTTTCACGCCGTTATTCAAAGTGATAGATTCCATAGTCCTTCATTCCTCTCCAATTTTTAATGTTCTTTATTTATCCTCATTTCTTAAATAGAAGCGCCAAGCCGACGCGCATCGTCGAGCTTTCCGGCACCCAATACCTCGCCTAAGTTTTTCCATCCGAGATTTTTTTCATAAGTATGGTACCAGGTAAGGGCTTGAGAATAATCGCTTCCGCCGGCGGTCATCAAAAGAACGCTCTTTTTGGGGAACCTGTCATATCCTAAGCATTCCAGCTCCGCATATAACCGATCGGCCGCGGTCTTAAGCGTCCCCGTGACCGTCCAGAAATACAGCGGCGATGCAAATGCGATCACCTCCGCGTCTTTGAATTCAGCGTAGATATGTTCCATGTCATCTTTTTGGGTGCATGGGCTTTTGGGATCATGGCCTGCCTGTAAGCATCCTTTGCATCCGCGGATATTCATGCCGTAGAGATAAAAACTCTTTACCTGGTTTCCCGCGGACTTTGCTCCCTCCGCAAAAGCCTCCGCCAGTTTGGAGGTGCTGCCGTTCTTTCTTGCGGCCCCGTTCAAAATGAGTATTTTCCGGTTCATTCCTCTTGCTCCTTACTTATCTGTATTGTCAGGGATCGTGCCCGGCTTCTTAATGTCCCGCCAAAAGATGTTTCAGTGAATGATTTCAGGTGTTTCCCGCTGATCATAAAGTTTCCAGAATTCTTCCGCGATCGTTTGCGGCGCATAGAAGTCATTGGAGCCGATGGTCCCCGTCACCTGCACCGTTCCAAGATAGATACCCTTTTCCTTCAAAACGGGAGAAAGCGCCTGAACCATGGCCCGCAGTGCCGCCTTATCCATGGAAAGCGGCAGGTACCCGGCATAAGGATGCAGGGCAAGCCCTCCGCCGGTAATCAGGATCGCCCCGTTCTTTGCGGCAAAGTCCTCCGTGTCCACCAGACGGATACAGTTATATGCGCCTGCCACATCCGCCGCATACCGTTCCATCAGTGTGCGGGTGCTTATTTCCACCTCTGCGTCCGCTACGGTAATGCCCACATTATAGAATAGTACGTCCGGCGTTCCATAGGTTTCAACGACTTCCTGGAAAATTCGGGCAAAGGCATCAAAGTCAGCTGCATCTGCCGTCTGCGTATGTACTTTTATCCCCTTTGCGGCAAAGTCTGACGCGTACTTCTTAAGATGCTCCTCGCTTCTTGCCATCAGGATCACACGAAAATCATTGCTGCCGAATTTTTCGGCAACTCCGTTTCCAAGTCCTTTTCCCGCCCCGACCACGATGATTGTTTTCTTCATGTCAGATTCCTCCTCTTGAAAAATAATTTCTTCTTTGCTTTTTAAGAACAGATTCCTTTTAACATCGGCATACCTGTATTCTAATGAATGATCCGTTGACTTGGAAGCCACGAAGAAGTTATAATGGCTTTTAGAAAAACTAAAAGCGAGGAAGCTATTATGTATTGTCATGAACTGATCACATTTATCACGGTTGCCGATCAGGGCAGTTTTTTGAAAGCGGCACAGGCGTTATACACCACTCCGGCTTCCGTTATGAATCAAATGAACAAGCTGGAACGAATGATTGGAGCAAAACTCTTAGAGCGTACCAATCATGGAACAAACCTGACGGCCGCCGGGAAATCCATCTACAAAGACGCAAAGCAAATGATTGAATTTGCGGACGAGGCGGTCAAAAGAGCCAGGCAGCTTGCCGCCTTGGAGAAGGACGTCATTCGGATTGGCACCTCTATCCTGCGGCCCTGTAAACGGTTGATCGAGTTATGGGATGATATTGATGATGAAACATTGCCTTTTCAAATCCGTATCGTTCCGTTCGATGACGATCCCGCCGGACTGGGTGCCGTTCTCTCCGCACTTGGGAACCAGATCGACTGTTTTGTCTCGCCGTGTGATTCTGACGAATGGCGGAAACGGCACAGCATCCTTCTGCTCGATCATCTGCCATGCCGTATCGCTGTACCGAGGAAACACCGTCTGGCAAAGAAAAAAAGTCTCACCTGGCCCGATCTGAATGGAGAAACTCTCATGATCATAAAGAGCAGCGATACCCCGGTCCTGAATCAAATGCGCGATGATATTGCAGAAAACCATCCGCAAATCAGAGTTGCGGATACTTCTGACTTCTATGACACTTCGGCATTCAATGAATGTGAGCGGATGAATTGTCTGATGGAGACTTTGGATATATGGGCGGATATTCACCCTTCTCTGGTGACACTGCCTATGGAATGGGACTATGCAATTCCTTATGGAATTATTTATGCGAAAAAACCGTCTGAACAAATGACGGCATTTATCCATGCGATTCAAAATAACCATCATGCAGATCAATAGCGTGAGATTGTCGTCCGTCTCTCCGGCAGATTATTTAAAACGGATTCAAGCAGTATGATACCTGCATATCGCCAGTTTTCCGCTTTTGACTGCATAGGAGCCTACAAAAAATATATAGGTTGTTTTTTCCTTAACTGTGAAAAGCCATTTTGAACGCATCATATTAGCAAATAAGAGGTAGTGTCCATGTTAAAACAAATCCGGTATTTTCAAGCCGTTGTCCGTCTTGGCAGTTTCAGCAGGGCGGCAGAGGAATGTTATATATCGCAGTCCGCAATCTCTCAGCAGGTACAGGCGTTGGAACACGAGCTTGGCGTCTTGCTCCTTAAGCGTGAAAACCGTCGTTTTTCCCTGACACCCGCGGGGAAACACTTTTATGAGAAAAGCCTGTTGCTTATGGCGGACTTTGACCGTCTGTGCAAAGAAACGAAACAGATCGCCGCCGGCAATGATTTTACCCTGCGAATTGGCTTTCTCAGGGGCTATGGAGGCGCGGAGTTTCAGAGCGCCGTGATGGAATTTGCCGCAAAATATCCCAATATCCCCGTGAATGTTCAGAGCGGGAACCACGAGGATTTATACGAATGGCTTCGCACAGAGCAGATAGATCTGGTCTTAAGCGACCAGCGCAGGGCTTTTTCCGATGAGTATGTGAACTTCTTTTTGACGGTCATCGGCTGTCATATTGAAATCTCTGCAAGAAACCCGATTACGAACTCAAACTGCATCGATGTTGACGACCTGCGGCATACGCCGTGCATTTTGGTCGCGTCAAAGGAACAGCGGGAAAACGAGCAGTCCTATTACCATGAGATTTATGGAATTGAGGGAGAATTTTTATTCGCTGAAACTCTGGATGAAGCGCGGCTCATGGTGGTCAGCGGCAAGGGGTATTTGCCCCTCGAAGGTGGTGCGCCTCCTTCGCAGTTTGCCGATACTATTGCCAGCCTCCCTCTCTGCCGGAACGGAAAACCGATACGGCGCAGCTACTGCGCGTTCTGGAAAGCGGACAACGGCGGATATTATACAGAGAAATTTGCAGAGATTCTGAAAGCGCAGTTTTAAGTGGGATATGGATTGAATCAAGGGGTACATGCGATATGTGCTCCTTAATTCATATAAGCAAATGCTTATGGATCATCCCCGAAATGCCGATTGTTCTTTTCCGCTTTGATTTGTACAATATAAAATATAGTGAGCGGAAGTCATGGAGGATTTTTTAAAGGGAGAAGCGGATAGGCACAGATTTTCCCCGAACGTCAAGAAGAATTTCGGCTTTGGCTGTATGCGGCTGCCTGTAAAAGAATCTTTCGCAACTGGAACACGGATTATTATTACAATCATATCCACGCGGACGAGGGAAGACGGGCAAGGGAATGCTTAAAATCGGAAGGTGCGAACGCGTCTGCCCGCAGTATCTTCCAATCTGCAAACTCCTTGAGGATGTTTCCGTGGAGTTTGATCGTTAAGCGAGAGAAATAAAGGTTCATCAAAGAAGGAGGTGGATTGACATGAGTATCACGGATTTTGCAAAAGCGTATCACGAAAAGATGTTTCCCGGATACAAGTCGGACTTTTTGCGCACTGACCCGGAGTTCACCGAGCGGTTTGACAACTTCGCGTTTGACGAAGTGGTAAACCACGACGATCTTGACGGCAGGACCCGCTTTATGGCGATCCTCGCCGCACTGCTGGGATGCCAGGGTGCTGACGAATTTCGCGCCATGCTCCCCGCCGCACTGAATTTCGGCGTGACGCCGGTGGAGGCAAAAGAAATCGTCTATCAGGCGGTGGCGTATCTCGGAATCGGGCGCGTGTTCCCGTTTCTGAAAATCACCAATGAGATTCTGGAGGAAAGAGGCGTTTCCCTGCCTCTCCCCGGACAGGCGACGACGACGGCAGAAAACCGGCGTGAGGCCGGAACACAGGCGCAGGTGGAAATCTTTGGTGAGGGAATGCGCGATTTCTGGCGTTCCGGTCCCGAAGAGAGCCGCCATATCAACACTTGGCTTGCCGATAACTGCTTCGGGGATTATTACACCCGCACGGGTCTTGACTTCAAACAGCGGGAGATGATTACTTTCTGTTTTCTTGCCGCGCAAGGTGGTTGTGAGCCTCAGCTTACCTCCCATGCGGCGGCCAATATGAGAATCGGGAATGATAAGGCATTTCTGATCAAGATCATTTCCCAGTGCCTGCCTTATATCGGCTATCCGAGAAGTCTGAACGCTCTGCGGTGTGTAAATGATGCCGCGAAACAATAAATCAATACACAGGAGGAGATCAATATGAGTAAAGTATGGCTTATCACCGGAGTATCAAGCGGCTTCGGCTATGAAATGACAAAACAGCTTTTGGAAAATGGAGAAACCGTCATCGGCACGGTTCGGAACAAAGAAAAGGTACAAAAGCTGATTGACGAGTACCCGGCAAACTTTGACTGCCGGATCCTCGATGTGACGGACGTCCCCGCCGTGCAAAAAACGGTGACGGATGCCTTTAAGGATCACGGCAGAGTAGATGTGGTAATCTCTAATGCTGGCTATGGTCTGTTCGGCTGCGCGGAGGAACTGACCGATGAGCAGATCGACCATATCATCGCCACCAACCTGACCGGCTCCATCCAGCTGATCAAATCCGCCATCCCCTATATGCGCAAGCAGGGCGGCGGGCGTATCATTCAGATTTCCAGTTACGGCGGGCAGGTGGCCTTTGCGGCCAACTCTCTGTACCACGCAACGAAATTTGGAATAGAAGGGTTCTGTGAGTCCGTAGCGCAGGAAGTGGCCCAGTTTAACATTGGCGTGACCATCGTGGAGCCGGGCGGCGCGAGAACGGAGTTCCGCTACGGCAGTGCGAAGGTGGCAAACCTGATGCCGGAATACGAGAGCTGCCACAGCTTTCTTAATATGCTGGACGCCAGCAAGGGCCTGGCCCCCGGCGACCCATCCAAGATGGCGGCGAGGATCATCGAGAGCGTGAATCAAAATCCGGCCCCGCTGCGCATGGTGCTTGGCTCTCAGGCGCTTGCCGCAACCATCCAGCGGCTCAAAGAGCGCGTCGCGGACTATGAAACCCAGACGGAACTGGCGGCCTCGACGGATATTCATGAATAACGGGAAGGCATCATAGCGAAAAATCTGATTCTCTATTTTTGAACTTCTGAAAGAATGTTTGTAAGGAGGCGTACAAAGTGAAAGAACCACGGAATTCAAAGCGGATTTTCCTTCTTTTTCTGTCGCTTATCATGATTTTCTCTCTTGCGGCCTGCGCGGGAGGAAATACCGATGGAGATAACGGGACTGCTGCTCCTTCCGAATCTGCACAATCCGAGTCCACACAGGAACCTGCATCTGATGGAGATAATTCACAGATGCAGGGAGCTGAGAGCACGCCGTCTGCCTCAGCCGGGGAACTCCATGCCGCCGGAGACGGCACCGCAAAAGAAGGCCCTGACGACACCGACTCCGGCAGCAATATTCTGATTGCTTACTTCTCCCGTACAGGCGAAAATCACAATGTCGGGATGATTGAGAAAGGCAATACGCACATCATCGCAGATATGATCGCGGAAGAAACCGGCGCGGACTTGTTTGAGATCGAGCCTGTGAATCCCTACCCGGATGCCTACGACGAATGTACGGACGTGGCAAAACAGGAGCAGAACGATAACGCCCGCCCAGAGATCGTCGATCCGCCTGAAAATCTGGACGGATACGATACGGTTTTCGTAGGGTATCCGATCTGGTGGGGAGATCTGCCGATGGCGGTCTATACCTTCCTTGAGAGTTACGACTTCTCCGGAAAAACAATTATCCCATTCTGCACTCACGAGGGCAGCGGCCTTGCGGGAACGAAAAGCAGCATTGAAAAAACCTGTTCTGGCGCAACGGTTTTGAACGGTCTTGCGATTCGGGGCACCACAGCGCAAAACGAACAGGAAGAAGCGAGGACAGATGTTTTAGAGTGGCTTGACGGTCTCGGAATATGAAGAAAATGCGACGAGCTTGCAGCCGGCCGTCTTGGGGCAACCGAAGTGTCATATCGTAACTCTGTAAAATATTTTTTTGGAATCCAGATAGTGTCTGAATAAGATGCGATAATTTTGCTATATGCGCATGGTATGCCAGTTCGAATCCTTGTTACAAAAGGTACCCGAACGGATTGTAAAGAAACCGTCCACTTGATAGAAGGAATTTCACCACAAGAATTACTGGCTGAACGTGGTTATGATACGGAGGAAATCGTCGCTTATACGCTCTCATATGGCATGGAAACGGTGATCCCCTCGAAGTAAAACTGTAAGGAACTGCGCGAGTATGAAGAATATTTGTGCAGGCTGCGCCATCTCGTAGAACATTGTTTCCTTCCCCTGAAGCGTTGACGAGGGATTGCTGCCCGTTATGCCAAAACTACTGATGCATTGATTGCCGCTGTTCAAATCCGTTGCGTTGCTATTTGAGTTTCCATTTTAGCGTAACTCGTGTAGACACTATCTGGTACCGTAGATCGTAAACCTGTTTTTATTGCCGATATCGGAAACTATAAGAAATACTTGTTCGATGCGACAACTTTTTTATTTTATCAAAAATTGATGTCGCATCATTATCTAATATACAAATTTCAGGGAGCGCTGTCGACTTATAATAAGCTCTCTTTTGGCTTCTCTTGAAATACTCTGCCTCAATAGTTGTCCTTTTTCCATTCAAGATTGTGTTTTTTTCACTTTCTGTCTGCAATTTTTTTAAATATCATAAACAAAATATGAAAAATAGTATATAATAATACGATAACTGTACGCTGAAATCAGCGCTGACATCAGGGAAACAAAAAATTATAATAAATTTGGAGGATTTTATCGATGAAAAAACCTAACGTTGCAGTGGTAGGCGCCAGCGGCCTGGTAGGGCGCACCTTCTTGCAGGTACTTGAAGAAAGAGATTTTCCGATTGAAAATCTGTACGTCATGTCTTCTTACAGATCTGCAGGGAAAACAGTAAAATTCAAGGGGCAGGATTACGTTTTGGAAGAACTCACAGAACATTCCTTCGATAAACCCATCGACATCGCATTGTTCTCCGCAGGCGGCTCCACCAGCGAAAAATTCGCTCCAATTGCCGCGGCCCACGGTTGTATCGTCGTCGACAACAGCAGCGCGTGGAGAATGGATCCCGAAGTTCCTCTCGTCGTTCCGGAAGTAAATCCTTACGACATCGAGTGGAACAAAGGCATCATCGCAAACCCTAACTGCTCCACGATCCAGGCGATGGTTCCGATGAAACCGCTGCACGATAAATACGGCATCCGCAGGGTCGTTTACTCTACATACCAGGCTGTTTCCGGCTCCGGTATCAAGGGAATCAAAGATCTCGAAGAAGGTCTCAAAGGCAACGACATCATGACGGCTTATCCTCATCCGATTGCCGGCAACTGCCTGCCTCATATCGACGTCTTCACGGAAAACGGCTATACAAAAGAAGAAATGAAAATGATCAATGAAACCCGCAAGATTCTCGGCGACGATTCCATCCGCGTTACAGCGACTACCGTCCGTGTGCCTGTTTTTTCATGTCACAGCGAAAGCATCAATCTGGAATTTGAAAAACCGTTTGATCTTGACGAAGTCAAAGAGATTATTGCAAATGCACCGGGCTGCAATCTGGTAGACGACATCGAAAACAATGTTTATCCGCTTGCCCGTGATTACGCAGGCAAGGACGAAGTTTACGTCGGCAGAGTTAGACGCGATTTCAGTGTGGACAACGGCATCAATATCTGGGTCGTTGCCGACAATATCCGCAAGGGCGCCGCAACGAACGCAGTCCAGATCGCTGAACTTTTGCTTGACAAGCTCGGCAAATAATTAAATAAATCATTATCTGACAATTTATCCGAAAAGCAGCAATCAACCAACAACGGATCAATCGGAGCTGTTACAAAATGCCTCCGGTTAATCAGGTCCATACCCGTGGTTTCCTGCCTCGGCCGGCAAAATCAGAGAGACTGGCTGATTTGTCAGACACGTACTGAAAACGCCGTTTTTCACGCCGGTTTTCAGGAAACCCTGCACAGGGGCCCGTTTGAAGACTATTCCGAAGCAGCCCTTTTAAACAACCGCAGTAACAGAATAATAGCGAAGGAGGATGAATTATGGCTATTTTCAGAGGAGCCGGTGTTGCTATTGTCACACCATTTAAAGAAGACGGATCGATAGATTTCGACAACTACGGAGAACTCATCGAATGGCAGATCGCGGAAGGTACTGACGCCATCATCTCCTGCGGCACGACAGGCGAAGCCTCTACCATGACAGACCAGGAACAGATCGAAACAGTAGAATACTGCGTTCAGAAGGTGGCTGGCCGAATTCCTGTCATCGCGGGCGCCGGGAGCAATGACACGGCTCACGGCATTCGTCTTTCAAAAGAAGTCGAGAGAATCGGCGCTGACGCTCTCCTTCAGGTTACGCCTTACTACAATAAAGCAACTCAGAAAGGGCTCGTTCGCCATTACACTGCTATCGCCGACAGCGTGAATATCCCGATGATCCTCTACTCCGTTCCGGGCAGAACCGGCGTAAATATTCAACCTAAAACGGTTCTTGAGCTTTCAAAGCATCCGAATATCGTTGCCATCAAGGAAGCGAGCGGAAATATTTCCCAGTGTGCCGAAATTGCGCGGCTGATTCCTGACGATTTCGCCATGTATTCCGGAAATGACGATATGGTTACTCCGCTGCTGGCTCTCGGCGGCGACGGCGTTATTTCAGTTCTTTCAAATGTCGCTCCAAAAGCGACTCATGACATGGTTCAGAAATTCTTTGACGGCGACATCTCAGGCTCTATCAAGCTCCAGCTCGATATGAAACCGCTGATTGACGCCCTTTTCGCGGAGGTCAATCCGATCCCTGTCAAAGGCGCGCTTGACATTATGGGCAAGTCGAAAATGAACTTCCGTCTGCCTCTGTGCGAGCCGGAGGATTCTACGATGGCTCTGCTCCAAAAAGAGCTGAAAGCGGCCGGCCTGATCTGATATCCATATTTTTTAATTCGTTCAAAAAGAGGGCCGCGTTCCGGCCCGGCTACGCTGGCTGTGCCTTGGGTGCAGCCAGTTTGCTAAACATCTGTAATTGCTGTCGCAAAACGGTTTATATGCAGAGTTTTTCAATAGTCAGTTTGTCTGAAAGGGATTATCGACATACCGCGCTCAAAGCGCTGCGTTCTGAAACATTTCCTGATGGGAGCAGCCTGTCGGAGAGGTTATCGGTATGTGATCTCAAAGCGCTGCGTTCTGAAGCATTTCCTGATGGGACCAGCCTGTCGGAGAGGTTATCGGTATGTGACTTCAAAACGCTGCTCTCTGAACCGTTTTTCTGCGGGAGAAGATGTTCGTTAGAACTGATATAGATATATTGGCAGAAGCCTTTTTCATGCTGATTTCATACGAATCCGCGAACTGGGTACTAATTTAAGGAGGAATACTCATTATGTTAAACGTAATTCTCAACGGGTGCAACGGCAAAATGGGCCGGGTTCTCACTCGTGTTATCGCTGATACAAAAGACATTCAGACCGTCGCAGGCATTGATTCTCTCGGTGAAGCAAAATCTGATTATCCTGTTTTCAAATCTACGGCTGATTGCGGCGTGAAAGCTGACGTCATCATCGACTTTTCACATTTCAGCGCCGTTCCCAACCTCCTGCGCTATGCTGTCGAAGTGAAGACGCCAATCGTTATCGCAACCACGGGCCTCGACGACGAATGTTTTGAAATGCTTGACAAGGCTTCCGAAGTGATTCCTGTCTTCCGTTCAGCTAATATGTCTGTCGGCATTAACGCGCTGGCAAAGGCGCTGACTGCGATTACGCCCGTTCTCGAAGAAAAGTTTAACGTAGAGATTATAGAAAAACACCATACTGCCAAACTTGACTCGCCGAGCGGCACAGCGCTCCTGCTGGCCGATAAAGTAAGCGATGCCTGCAAGAGAAAGAAAAATTATCTCTACGGCAGACACGGCAAAGACGATCAGTTTGAAATGACAGACCTTGGGATTCATGCGGTCAGAGGCGGTACGATTCCGGGAGAGCACACCGTCATCTTTGCAGGGCCGGATGAAGTAATCGAACTGAAGCATACCGCTTACTCCAGGGATATTTTTGCAAACGGCGCCATAACTGCGGCAAAATTTATCGTAAAACAGAAACCGGGCCTTTATTCCATGGATGATATCTTTTAATTCAGTCTCCCTGTCGCTTGAAATCAAGACAATCTCAAATAAAAAATTACAGACAGATAAAAGTAAAAACATGACAAAAATACGATACAGAGGAAAAAATAATGAACACAAACATTTATAATTTAAAAGACCCATACGAAATTGCCCGATATATTAAAGAAGCTGAAAAACAGACGACGGCCAAAGCTTACGTGTCAGGCGATCTCTCCTCTGTCGGATTTCAGAACGTGAAGAAATTCGGGACAGAAAATTTCTGGATATTGATTGGCGACGCGGCAGAAATTAAAAATGCTCTTGACGTCAACGCGGACAAGATCGACACATACGAAATCGAAAACAGCATGAGAAATTCCGCGATTCCGATGCTCGATCTGACAGAACTCAACGCACGCATCGAGCCGGGCGCTATCATCCGCAATGGTGTTACAATCGGCAAATCAGCCGTCATCATGATGGGTGCAGTAATCAATATCGGCGCAGTGATCGGTGAAGGCACAATGATCGACATGAACGCCGTCCTCGGGGCAAGAGCGATGATTGGGAAAAATTGTCATATTGGAGCCGGCGCTGTTATTGCAGGCGTTCTGGAACCGCCAAGCGCTGATCCGGTCGTAATTGAAGACAATGTTCTAATTGGCGCAAATGCCGTCGTTCTTGAAGGATGCCGCATCGGCAGAAATTCTGTCGTCGCAGCCGGCTCTGTCGTTACGGAAAACATTCCGGCTGACAGCGTGGCCGCCGGTTCTCCTGCCGTCGTCATTAAATCGAAAGATGCCAAGACAGAGAGCAAAACTCAGCTCCTTGACGACCTGAGAGATTAAACTGGCCGGTAAAATCATCCTGTCATATCGGCAAATACCTGTTTTTTCGGCAAATAAAACGGATGGGGAAAACATTTCCTGAAAATTTATTTTATAAAACACAAAGTGAAAATAAAAAGTGGAAAATAAAAACGCTGTACAAGGCAAACCGGTCGCCAAAAGACTGCACGCTGTATGGCGTTTTCATTTTTCTGCTTTCTTGTGTTTATCATGTTTCGCTTCGTCTGCCGGACAATCGCGCTTCTGCCGCTGCTTCGGGGAAGTAATTGGAAAGGTGGAGTAGGATTTTTGTATAACAAATATAAAAATATTTGTTGCATCTTGTTGGCAAATATTATTATATGTGTTATTATAAAATCGTCAGGAGGAGAGAACATGAAAAGCTATTCATCGAGGGAAGTGATTGAAATGCTAAAAGCAGATGGATGGTATGAGGTGAATGTGGTCGGGAGCCACCACCAGTTCAAGCATCCGACTAAAAAAGGCCGAACAACTGTTAAACATCCGGACAAAGACATACCGAGAAAAACATTAGACAGTATGGAAAGGCAGTCGGGATTAAAATTCAGGTAATTCCGGCTCCCACTTTAAAGGAAAGGAAATGAAAATATGAAAAAGAAGGCAGATCGATATTTTTATCCGGCAGTATTTGCCTATGAACCGGATCAGGAAATTTCTGTAGTATTCCCAGATTTAGACTGCGCTACAAGCGGTGAAACCGAAGATGATGCCCTTTTATCCGCACGGGAACTTCTTGGATGCGTTTTGTTCGGTCTTGAAGAAGATGGAGAAGAAATTCCCCAGCCTACACCCCTTTGCAAAGTAAATGTGGAAGACAATGAACGTGCCGTTCTGATCGATGTTTATATGCCATCTGTAAGGGAACATAACAACAACCGTTCCGTGAACCGCACTGTGACTTTGCCGGCATGGCTGAACGCTGAAGCGCTGGAATACAACATAAATTTTTCTCAAGTGCTCCAAGAGGCGTTGATTCAAAAAATACAGGCCAGATAAGTCGTGGATACGGAACGCAAGGACTGTCTAAGGATTATTTCGGCCGGGTTAGCCACGGAAAAAGGAAAAAAGGCTTTAAAGAAGGCTTTCTTATGATGATAAAAGTAGAATATAAGCCGGGGCAAAAGCTGACAAAAGAACAAATCGCCGAAATGGAAGCGGCAAAAGAAAAGCCTGTTGTATTTGACGATAACTCCCCTGAACTGACGCCGGCAATGGAAAAAGCGTTCTTATTGGCAGCTCAAAGCCGGAACGGGCACAAAAAAGAAATATCATGATAAAAATTCCCGCCGGCGTAGCAGCACCGACGGGGAATTGACCAAAAAATCAAGAATGAAGTGAGGACAAATTGAAATTCAATCGTGTTAGTTTAATAAAACTCGATTTGATAAGTGGTCTGATTGAAATGCAAAACTTTCTGGAAAGGCTTGGACTGTTGAAAACGTTGAAAGATTAGAGGTTACAGGGATAGACTTGTTTGTGGCTCAAAAAATAATTCTTGCTATTTTAGTCATCATTGGTATAATTATAGACGGAAAACAAAAAATGCGGCAGTTCTTGAAGGCCGACACCTTCTCGAACCTGTCCAGGTACAGCGGAGTGTACCTACACAACGGCTTAAAGCCGCACCGCGGTGTTATTATACCGTTTTTTGACTTCCTTTTCAAGGGTTCGATTGAAATAGTTATTTTTTGAAACAAGTTTTTGGTTGCGGGAGTTTACTCGTGCGGCTTATTTGCTTGTATTTTTGGTTGATTATTTCATGGACGGTTCTTGATTTGGCGTTATAAAATCTGGTATTTTCGCAGACGGTTGGCTGGGCGTTTGGCAGTGTGTGCATCTTGGATTAGAAAATAATCTTCTTTTGATGCCGTGTAGGAGCTTCACTCCTGCACGGCATTTTTGTTTTTCCCCAAACGGTCCGGGGCGGAATCAGCCGCCTCGGAAGGCCGCGCGGGAATTGCAATTTTATATCAAAAGGAGGATGATATAAATGAAAAAGCGATTTTTGTCCGTATTGCTGTGCATCTGCATGGTGCTGACGCTGACGCCAACGATGGCGTTTGCGGCAGAGGCCATGCCGATAGAAGAGGACCCGAGTGCGGAACTCCAGGTTGTTGACGCCGGTTATTTTGCAAAGGGGGTTGATGCAAAGGCGTATTTTCAAAAAATTCTCATAGGCGGGGGACAGGATTGTGGAGACAACGATCCTATCATGTATGTACGCTTTAATAAAAGACTGACGCAACCTGTCTTGATGGAATTTAGCGTAAATGGTACAAAATATGCAATCTATGGTGGTGCCAACACAGGTAATTTTCATTATTGGTCGTTGAAATCCAAATCGCAAGTTGATTTCGAACAGAACGGTGATGTTAGTGGTTATAAAAAACGGGAGAGTAGCAGTCCGGCTATCGTTGATACAAAAAGTGCAACGGATGTTGAAATCACTCTGGAAAAAGTATATCTACTTGGAACAGAGAAGACGGTAGAAAACTGCCTTGACAACGGCAAAATTCCTGACGATACAAAAACAGTCAGTTTTATTGACGGTCTGGACAGAGAACTGACCGCGGCTCTCAAGATCATCGACTTTGGCTATGGTGCTACTGCGACAGAAGCAGCCGAGGCAGCCAAGATTCATAATCGTAATGTCAATACGAGTGACTGGGACAATCAGACCTTTTGGGTCACATTCAACAGGCCCGTTGCTACAAGTGAAAACAACGTAAAACTCAGCTTTAAAGTTGGTGATCAAGAAGTACTAACTAATGACAATGGAGTAGCCTGTAAACCTGCTGGAGGATACCATCGCACTTATGCGAACAGTTTGCTAAACAAAGCACAGGTGAATACATCTAACCTAAAACCGGGGACCTATACACTGTCAGCAACAAATGGTAGTACACAAATTGCTTTTTCTGGCGGTGACAATTCGAAAACTTTAGAACTTGCTAGGGTGACTATTGATAAGAGTAATGCAGAAGACGGAACGTCAGCAACGGCTTATTATAAAGTTGGCGATGAAATCAATCTTGACAAAGAACTTACGTCAACCAATCCTGATGAAACCTTTATCGGCTGGTATGATGATGAAGGCAATAAAGTTGGAACGAATGGTAAATTTACAGTAAATGAAGCTAAAGATTACACGCTGAAAGCGAAATTCGAGGATATAATTAAGGAGGACGAAATTGGTCCTGCGAACATATTTGACAATAGCGAAGGAGGCCTGTCAACAGAACAGGTTGTTACTGGCAATGAAATAAAAAAGGAAACAAAAGATGGCGGCTTAACTTATGACATTACGGTTTCCGGTACTGACCTTAAGTATCATGCCAACGCACAAGGTAAAGGCGGCTACTGGACAGGTTTCTATGTAAAGGCTCCTACTGGCGCAGAGGGTGTGAAAGTTAGTTGGAAAGGAAACGGAAACGAAAGCGTCGTAACAGACCTGGAGGAGGCTGTTGATGGTGCTAGCGCACAAGGCTATGCTTTCTTTTATGATCTGAGCAAAGACATAACGAGTGATACTGTCAAAATCCAGTTTTTCAGAGATAAGAAGTGTACGGTTAATCAGGATATTACTCCTGAGACTACGATTAACGTGGACTTTAATGTAACGACAGACAGCATGAATCTTACTGGGGCCGGCTTCACATACAATAAAGATGAAGAAAACGCCGGCAAGGACAGTTCCAATGAAACAATGTATGTCAAGTTCAATAATAACTACGACGACGGAAAGTACATCGTGACTGTAACTGGTCCTGGAAATTATACCGGTTTCTATTGCGCTGATGATAAGATTCAAGGTGATGATGAAATTAAAACTCTCGCGCGGAGTTATAATGAAGGCGGACAAGGGGACGGTATCACACCGGGCACCTATACTCTCAATCTTTACACTTATTCAGGTAAGACCATAACGAAATCAGATACGCTTACGATTAGTAATGATGGAAAACCATCTGACAACGATGTTCATTCCTTTGCAAAACTTGGTGATACGAAACAAGTGAGCATTTCAGATGAAATTACCAGTATAGATGCTTCGGGGACAGGAAGTGAAACTGATACGAATGCTATCGTGAGCGCAAATGCCGATGTTGAAGACCATGTTATCAATATCACAGGCAGCGCAGCGAACCTGAAAGATGATGAAGATATCGATTTCACTCTTAACTTGAAGAATACTACGGATGAAACCGCTGGCGAAGTAACGGTAAACGTTTCTAAAAACGGAACCAGCTGGGACAATCCTAACGTTACCGTTCAGAGCGCTTCTTCTAATATCATAGATAAGGATGGACCTTCCTTTAACCTATTAAAACAGGGGAAGCCTTTTACTGTCAACGTGGATGTTGATGTGTTGGAACAGCAAGTCCTTGATGCCAAAGCAGAGGTTAGTACTGATCCGAGCGCTACTGATGCTGCAAAGGGAGTAGCTAGTCAAATTAAGCCTCCTAGTATTGACACAGACAGCACAGCTGCCGTGCAAGAAGCTGCGGTAGAAGCTGCCGTTAAAGCACCTGCTGTTAATAAAAGTCAGGCACTGGCAGCACTTAACAAAAATCTCCAGACTGTTGTAGAAGAAGATGAAGTGAACATCTATATCGTTCCCGCTATCGAAGTTGCCATCAAAGACTATAAAGCAGACGCATCTTCGGATGGGGAGAAAACTCTGATGCTTGATATTTCAGCTGTTTATAAGGTTGTAGCCTCGACTGATGCGGATGGAACCGATCTGAAATTCAAGGGAGATTCCGGAGTTAACGCAGAAGATGTGAATGCGGCTGTTGTTGAAACTAAAAGTATGAATGTTACGAAGCCGGTAGAACTCAAAGTTGGGCTGCCGAATGGTTTTGCTGCTAATGGAGATAATGTGTATGTAACGCACAAGGATCAGTATGTATATGATGCTACAGTTTCAAGTGAAAACTCTGATCTCTATGCAACCTTCACGACAACTCATGGATTCAGTCCATTTGTGATCAGTACTGCGGACAGCACGGTCGCTACGGTGGGAGATGTAAAATATACAAAATTCCAAGATGCGGTCGACGCTGTTACAGATGGTGATGACATTACCCTCGGACCGGGCGCAAAGGCCCAAAACGCTAATCTTACAGCCAAAGCTCCGGCTAAAGAGATTACGTTTTATGTAAAAAGGGGTAATACTGGCGTATCTGTCAAAGATAATATTAAGATAGCTGACAATGGAAACTATGAGGTACAAACAAAAGACGAAAGTGAAGCATCTGTGACCTATACAGTGACCCAAAAGGGGTCTTCCACTAACCCTGGTCCTTCCGGCGGCTCCGGTAGTTCTACCCCTGCTACCGTAACCACAGCAAGCACCACTAACGGGTCCTTCACCGTTTCTGACCGCTACGCCTCTGCGGGGAAGACCGTAACCATCACTCCGAAACCAAACGATGGCTACATCGTCGATACGGTAACAGTGACCGACAAGAATGGAAACAGCATAAAAGTGACGAAAAACGCCGACGGCACT
>CAYTKT010000019.1:0-33919 GCA_964438605.1 uncultured Oscillospiraceae bacterium | reverse complement strand
GTCAAGATGCAGGTGACTTAATTCAAGTGTTCAATTTGCAATTGCAATTAAGGATAATATATTTTTAAATTTTAATGAGTAAATATGTACTTGTTTATTTATTGATTGTGAATCCGGGATTTGTGCGGACGTTCCGAGTGAATGTGCCAGATAAAAACTTTAAGCATGGGTATTATTGTAAATCTTCTGTGAGATGTTTGCCCAACGAGGCTTTTTTACCGCAGATTTCATTCGGACGCGTGGTGCTTTCTCATGGGGATCGGTTCTGTTTTGTACTGAAATTATGTCCTGCCAGGTGGAAAATTATTCCTGAAAGGCGAAAAAATGATTACTTATGAGGAAAGACCAGGTTAAAAACGGAAATGACAGAACGAATTGGGCAAAATTGGTGAAAAGATTGTTGAAACAGCACGATTTTCAGATATAATAAAGATATTGAAGCGGATTTATTGGAGGAATTATACATGGAAAAGCAGCTAAAAGACTTATGTACGAAGAGCAGTCAGGGGAGTGATTTGACGGAATGTCTCAGCGGCTACACAAAACCGCAGCTAAAAGAACTTCTCGGTCATTACGGGAAGAAAATGCCTTCTGCGGCGAAAAAACAAGAAATGGTAGACGCGGCAAAGGTGGCCATTATGGAGAACACATTCGCATTTTTTTCTGACGAAAAAAACGCAGATGCGCTGATACTTGTCTGTTCTCTTATGTCATCGCCGCGGCGTGTGGCAACTGTAACAGAAGTGGAAGATCTGCTTGTTTTACGCAACAAAGGCGTCGTATTTCTAACCGACGTGAAGGAAGCGGCGGAGACAGTTATTCCTTCAGATATTGCTGCGATTCTTACCGCTTTGGTTCGGAAGAACCACATGCCGGAACTTGGAGATGCGCGTTTGAGAAGTGATGGAGAATCCGGAAACGTCGGGGATCCAAAAGGTGTATCGGAAACCGAAGATGCAAAGTTTTACAATGACGCGGGTGGAGAATCTGTGCCGGAAATCGCTAGTCAAAATTTTGCAAGTGGGGCAAAAGTGAATGACAATGCGGATTCGCCAAACGAAGTGAAATCTTATAGCCCGGCGGCGACAAACGGTGAAACTCCCGAAGCACCGGAGACATCCTCTGCGGCCAAAAGCAAGGAGGATGAGGAAATCATTTTTTATGCCGTGGCACTGGCGAATATCTGCGGAGTTTGTCCGCTCACTCATCTGAAGGCTGTTTGGAACAGGAATCATTACATGCCTGTTTCATTGGAAAAAATTAAGTCGGCTCTCGAAAAGGCCGAATGTGGAGAAGGCTTTTATATTGAAGGGAAAAACATAGTCAATTCGGCTTTGGGTTCGGCTGCTGACAGGGAAAAGCTGATGGAACGGTATCATCCGGCAGATTCCTATTATTTTCCATCTCTCATGGAAATCAACGCTTACAAAGAGGACATGATGGCGAATGAGCCGCCGGAATACATATATCTGCGGAGCTTCTTCAGAAGAAAAGCAGGTGTAGAAAAGGCGGATGAAATTATGAGAAAGCTTCATACGATGGCGCTTTGCGATGCGACCCCAGGCGAGGTGACAGGATATCTGACGTCCGTGGGCGCCGGTTTCAAAGACATGGACGAACTGAATCGTTTCTTTGAGCTTTATACCGGCTGGTTTTATCGTCTCAGAGTCTGGGCCTGCAAAGGAAATATGCCAATGGAAACCGCGCCGGAATCCCTTGCTGCCAGGAATTTCACTTTTACGTCGGACATGGCGCACGTCGGCAGCAGGAAAATCGGAAGAAATGACAGATGTCCGTGCGGCAGCGGAAAGAAATATAAAAACTGCTGTTTGCCGCTGCTCGATGATCTCAGTTTCAAGAGTGAAAAAGGCAGATAGGCCGAGGGACCAATATGTCGTCAAAATCGAATAAACTTTTGGAAATGATCAGTATTATTAAGATTGTTTTTTAAATATCTATATGGAAAACAAAAGTGATAAGAAAATTTGATATTAATTTGATATTAGCATATTGGGAATGTCCAGTCTTTTCAGTTTAATTTTGCTGCTTCTGTATTCCGTAGAATGAAATAAGGAAAGGAAGTAAAAAGTAAGCAGATAAAAAAATTGGATGGGAAAAACGTCGGATTTGTGAAGTTATAAGTATAAGGTTATAAGAAAAGTTATAAAATAATCGATAAAAAATACTCCTGTGGGTCGCTGATCGGCACGCGGGAGTATTTTTTATCTCGGTATCTCGATGCACAACAAGACATAAACAAAATCTGAATAAAAAATCTATCTGAAATAGATTAAGTCGTTTTCAATGGGATCTGTCGGTGTGTATTTTGTGATATAGAGTACCGGTACGTCTCCATGAAATTCCTCGCTATATTCTGTGCGAATGTCAGCTTCAAGCAGCGCCCAGCTTTCTTCTTCGACGATGCCGGCTGCGTTGTCCATGTAGCAGAAAAAGGCGATGAAGCTGATGTCTTCAGCGCAGCAGACCATCGCGAAACGTCCGGCGATAAACATATTGCCGGGATCGCTGTCACGGCGGTGAAGCTGGGCACGGAACGTGACTTTTTTGCCGTCGTATTTTTCAGGATCATTCATGGCGTCGATATACCACGTGCCAAAGTCATCGTCGGTAATTTCGATGACCGGCGCGTCGATATCAAACGGCAACGGCATTCCCTGGGAATAATCTTCTGCGTTTCCGTTTGTATCTTCAAGAAAGATGACGGCGCGGGGATTCATCGCTTTGACGTTGGTGCCGCGGATTATCTCATTGAGTTCCGGCGTGCAGCGGTTGAAGACGACGAGCTCGGAAACGCCTACATGATCGATGATCTGCGGGCCCATGTTTTTCAGATAGACTTCGTATGTCTCAGCATTGATCGTAGTGACGATCTGGTAAATTTCCCAGTCGGCCGGAAGCTCCTGTTCCAGCAGCTTCATTTCCCACATGCCGTTGTATTCGATGATGACACGGTCGGGCTTTTCGGCCAGTGCCGCTTTTTTCAATGTAACGCCTTTGAAATCCTCTTTTGAATCGATGTTCAGCAGGACAGAATTCGTCAGTGTCAGGAAAATATCGTCGTATTCTTCTTCGCCTTCTTCACAGCAGACGATCAGCGTCTTTTCATTCTCGGTAAATCCGGGGTCAGTCAGAGTATCCTTTATAAACTGTGTCTTGCCGCTTTCGAGAAATCCGGCGAAGACGTAGACCGGAATTGTTAAACTGGTATTCATCATTTTAGTATAAAACTCCTGCAGCTTGGCTGCTGATTCTTCTTTTGGCTGATTTGATAAACCGTGCCGGCCCTCCGTCGATAAGTCTGCCTGATAGATATTTTCGGCAGGCTGATGCCGGACAAGCCCTGCGATGAGCCGTTTCAAATTATTTCGGCATGGATTGTTTCAAAACGGTGCCAGTCGTTTTTTAGATCAGGAAAAGTCTGGCCAGCTTGTCTTCTTCGAGATTCGCGCCAATGACGCAGATCTGGCCTGAATAGGCAGCCGGGCCTTCGCGGATTTCCAGTTCGCCTGGGACGTAGTCAAAGTGGAGCCATTTCTTGTCAGCGTCAGCGGACGGCACGATGCCCTTGGCACGAAGCACAGTGCCTGTGACGCCCAGATCAAGTTCTTCCAAAGCGTCAGTCAGTTCGTCTTTCGTGTATTTGTGCGTCGTTTCGGAACCCCAGCTTGTGAAGATTTCGTCGGCGTCGTGGTCGTGATGATGGTCGTGTCCGCAGGAGCATGTGCCGTCTTCGAGAATTTGATGTTCGTCATGGGTATGTTCATGCTCGTCATGTCCATGATGATGACTATCTTTTTCGTGGTTTTGTTCGCTATGAATGTGATGGTGATCGTGTTCCTCGTGATCGCTATCGCCATGGTCGTGTTCATGGTGATGTTCGTGGAGAGGTTCTTTTGCAAGTTCTTCAAGAAGTTCGTCGGCAAGGGATTTATCGCCTTCCATAGCTTCCAGAATCTGATTGCCTGTCAACTGTTCCCACGGGGTTGTGATGATACGCGCTTTTTCGTTATGGCTGCGAAGCAGTTCGACACAGGTTTTCAGACGGTCTTCTCTGATATCCGCAGTGCGGCTCAGAATGATCGTCTTGGCGTGCTCAATCTGATCGAGGTAGAATTCTCCAAAGTTTTTTGCGTACATTTTAACTTTTTTCGCATCGGCAACTGTGACGAAGCTGTTCAGTTTAATCGGCAGATCGTTTTCCACGTTGCAGACGGCGCGGATAACGTCTGAAAGTTTGCCGACACCAGACGGTTCGATCAAGATGCGTTCCGGGGAGAACTGCGTGACGACGTTTTTAAGCGCCTGACCGAAGTCACCGACAAGTGTGCAGCAGATGCAGCCGGAGCTCATCTCCGTGATTTCAACGCCGGCATCTTGAAGAAAGCCGCTGTCAATATTGATTTCGCCAAATTCGTTTTCGATGAGTACAACTTTTTCATCGGCAAATGATTCCGCGATCAGCTTTTTAATCAGTGTCGTCTTTCCGGCTCCGAGGAAGCCTGAAAAAATATCGATTTTCGTCATATATCATAACCTCCTGAATTTAAAATGTTAAAATTTAAACTATTTACTGCTGCTGCATTTTACGGAAGCAAGTGCATTTGAGATGAACGGGTCCGAAGGAACAGCAAGCAGTACGGTTAAATTGAAAAATATTCGTAAAAACAAAAACAGATATGATTGTATTTTGCGAATCTGTGAAATTTATATGAAATCCGGCTGTAATGCCGTTTAAGAACTGGCCGTTGTGTCGGATTCTGCCGTTTTATGTGCCGGCGAATCCGAAAGCGATACCGGCGACGGCCGAAACGGCGATCCAGAAAATCGGATGAATTTTTTCCCATTTGCGTGTGGCAAAAAGGAGAAACGCCGCCAGAATCAGTCCTTTGACGTCGAAGACGTCTGACAGCGGCGTCCCGTTTTCTTCAAAAATGATGCCGATTCTGTCATAATGGATCAGACTGACGCGGAATACGGAGAGAGCGGCTGCAGCGACGAGTGCCACGGAAGCTGCGCGCAGACCGTAAAGCGCCCACTGAACATAGCGGCTTTTGCGAAAG
Organism: uncultured Oscillospiraceae bacterium; assembly: GCA_964438605.1. Taxonomy (GTDB): domain Bacteria; phylum Bacillota; class Clostridia; order Peptostreptococcales; family Anaerovoracaceae; genus Alangreenwoodia. The sequence goes on along the minus strand of CAYTKT010000019.1, from coordinate 28,838 downwards.
CGTTCAAGGATTTTGGCCACGATGAGGATGATAATGATTCCCGGTGTGATCAGACCTATGGTGGCGACAATGCTGCCGGGCACCGAAGCAACTTCAAATCCAACGTATGTGGCCATGTTTATACCGATTGCACCGGGTGTTGATTCGGAAACGGCGAGCATATTTGTCAGTTCTTCGTGAGTAAACCAGCCTGTTTTGTCCGAAAGATCGTAGAGAAAGGGAAGCGTGGCCAGCCCGCCGCCGATGGAAAAAAGACCTGTCGTGAAAAAATGGTAAAAAAGCCGCAGATATATCATTTTTCCAAATCCTCCATATGACGCTCTGGCTTGGCGTCTTCCGATCCTTTGCTGTTTTTTTCTTCAGCGGTCTTTTTGATATTCCTGCTTTCGGCGATCTGTCTGATTATGATTCCGCAGACACCCGACAGAATTACGAGAATGGCCGGAGACGCCGATGTAAGTATGCTCAGCAGAAAGACAGCCAGGAAAATCACGAGTGCGGGTTTATCGCTTACCGATTTTTTCCATAAAGAGATAATCGCATTCAGAATCAAGATGCAGACGCAGACGCGAATTCCCGCAAATGCATTTTGGACAGCCGGATAATCAGCAAAATTCTGGAGTACTGCAGCGATCAGCAGAATCGTGAAAAAGGATGGCACGGTGAAACCCAGCGTGGCAATAATACCGCCGGCGATACCTTTTCGTTTGCGGCCTATGAAAGTGGCTGTGTTGATGGTGATTAGTCCGGGCGTACACTGGCCGATTGCGAAGTAGTCCATCAGTTCTTCTTCTGTGGTCCAGCCGCGGCGGTCGACGATTTCACGCTGGATGATAGGCAGCATAGCGAAGCCGCCGCCGAAAGTTGTGCCGCCGATTTTCGCGAACAGCAGAAATAAATCGAGAAACTCTTTCATAAATTCTTCCTTAATAGTTATCCTGGCTGATTGGAAATGCACTCCAAGCAAGTCTGTGCGTCAACTGCGCTGAGACGTCCGAAATTATGTGTTTTATGTGCCTGAGTGCATTGTAGCTGTGGGTCCGGTGAATCTGTCCGCCAGCCGCGCCGGTACGGTTTGGAGTTACGTTTTGTATTTATCACCCGGCAAATCTGCGAGACGCTCGAAGCTGTGTTTTATGTGCTGCGAATCTTTTCCAGTCGTAAGTACACGTGAACCGCCTGCACCGGGAGCAAAAGTACCAGCGGACGGATGAATTTCCAAACTGTAAGTGCGCGTGAACCGCTTGTCCTCTGCATGTCGGGAAGTCTGGATGGCCGGCGAATTCACCGTTTCAATGCGCTTTTGCACTGAAAAACGATACCGGTTTCCAAAATTCTAACGTAATATTATACCACAATGAGAAAATATGATACAATGACAGCAAGAATAAATTCACGATAAATTTATGCAAATCAAAAGTCAAATCTTGAGATTAAAAATGGAAGGAATTTTGATATGACGAATACGCAGCTTACATGTTTGTGTCTTGTTTTGCTCATTATACTTGTCGTCCTCCAGATAATCCGTCTGCTACGCGGCGTTGGCGGCCTGTCAGAGCGGGATCGCAGAGAAATTTTTGAAAGTTTGGAAGGAATCCGAAAAGAAAGCGAAGAACAGCGAAACGCGTTGAAAGAGGAAATTGCGGAACAGCATGCGCTGTTGAGACGTGAGATAAGTCAGACGGTCAGTGAGTCCATGACAGCATTCAGCGGCGTTATTTCAGATCATATGAAGTATTCCGCTGACGCTCAATCTTTGAAAATCAGTGAAATCGGTGAAATGCAGAATCTCAGGCTGAAAGAAAATAATAAGAAGCTGGAAGAACTGAGAGAGGCTGTAGAACGGAAGCTGACCGAGATTCAGAAGGATAATAATAGGAAACTGGACGAAATGCGCGGCATCGTCGACGAAAAATTGCAGCAGACGATCAGTCACAGGATGAACGAGTCGTTTCAACTGGTCAACGAGCGTCTGGAGCAGGTTTACCGAGGACTTGGAGAGATGCAGACGCTGGCGGCAGGAGTCGGCGATTTGAAAAAGGTTCTTTCAAACGTCAAAACCAGAGGGATTCTCGGCGAAGTCCAGCTTTCCGCTATTCTCAGAGAAATTATGGCGCCGGAGCAGTATGATACAGACGTCTGCGTGCGGCCTGACAGCAGAGATGCCGTGGAATTTGCCGTCAAGATACCGTCAGATTCAGGATTCCTCTATCTGCCTATCGATTCAAAATTTCCGGGTGATACATACGGCCGTCTGCGCGACGCTTACGAGAATGGCGATCCCGGAGAAATTTCAGCCTGTGCGAAGGCTCTTCTCGCCACAATTCGTTCGGAAGCGAAGATGATACATGACAAATACATCTGTCCGCCGTATACGACAGAATTTGCTATCATGTTTCTGCCGTTCGAGGGCCTTTATTCCGAAGTCGTAAATCGCGGTATGGTGGAAGTTCTTCAGCGGGAATACAGTGTGAATATTGCAGGGCCGAGCACGATGGCGGCTCTGCTTAACAGTTTGCAGATGGGATTCCGCACGTTTGCAATTCAAAAGCGCAGCGGGGAGGTCTGGAAGGTTCTCAGTGCCGTGCGAACGGAATTTACGAAATTCGAGGGGGTGCTAAAGTCAGCGCAGCAGCGGATCAATCAGGCAAATGACGAACTTGACAAGTTAGTGGGCGTCAGAACCCGGGCGATCCAGCGCAGGCTGAAGGACATTTCGGAGCTTGAAAATACAGAATATGAAGACATGCCGGCTTATTCGGATGCGAATTCGCAGGAAGGAAGTGAAAATTTATGAATTTGAAGGACAATGTCTTGAAATATCTTGAAACAAACAGGAATGAGTATGTTTCCGGAGAACAGATAGCGGAAATGTTTGATGTTTCGCGTTCCGCTGTCTGGAAGGTGATGGAAAAGCTGAGGCAGGAAGGTCATGAAATCGAAGCGGCGACGAAAAAAGGGTACCGTCTGACGGAACGCAGTGATGTTCTGTCGGCTGCCGGAATTGCAAAATACCTGAGCGCTGCCGGAAACACGGACGAGAGCAGAATCCGCGTATTTGCCGAGGTAGATTCCACGAATAACGTGGCAAAGGAAATGGCGCTTCATGGGGCGCCTCATGGGACCGTCATATTGGCCGAACATCAGACGGCGGGCAGAGGCCGCCTGGGCCGTGAATTTGAATCGCCGGCGGGAACAGGAATCTATATGACGATGATTCTGCGCCCTGACGCAGATATGAGGAAGGCGCTGCTGATTACGACGGCGGCTTCGGTAGGTGTCTGTCGGGCGATCCGCAGTGTCACAGGAGCGGAAGCTGTAATTAAATGGGTCAATGACATTTATCTGGAGGAGAAGAAGCTCTGCGGCATTTTATCAGAAGCGGTGACCGATTTTGAGCTTGGAACGCTTGAAAGTGTCGTTGTTGGCATTGGCATCAATTTTCGGGAGCCGGAAGGGGGATTTTCTCCGAAAGTGGCTGCCCGGAGCATCGGCACAATTTACGGAACAGCAAAGCCGCGTGTGACGAGAAATCAGCTTGCTGCCCGGATTATCGACGATGTACTGGAAGTTTGTTCCGATTTGGAAGACAGAACGTTTCTTGAGGATTATCGGAAATGGTCGATCGTTATAGGGCGTGAGGTGCTCTGTATTCAGGGGCAGAAGCGCCGCCAGGCCCGCGTTCTCGATATCGGTGAGAGTGGCGGGCTGATCGTGCTTTATTCAGACGGAACGCGTGAGGAACTGACCTCCGGTGAAATTTCCATACATTGGTAAAAATTAAAATTTGAGATTGACAGTTGGAGAAAATTTGAGACAATAATATTACTTATCAGATAGTTTACCATTTGCCAACGAGAAGTCTTCCAACTTTAAGGCAGAGAATAAATTTTTATCTCTTATACTTTTTTATTATAAAAATGAACAAAACACATATTTTGCGAAGTTAAACAGCAAGATACAGTTTGTTTGCCGGACCTCATGAACGATATGCTGCTTATTCCTGTGAACAAATCGAAATTTTACTCATTCCTGTTTTGATTGATAAGAAAAACTATGATATACAGATGAAAGAAAATATTACGAGGGAATCATTATGGAGAAAGAGCTTTTGTCACGGGCCCTTGGTGTACCGCAGAATCCGGGCATTCAGAGTTTCCGGAATAAGGTTGTAGGAGAAAGGAAGAAATTATAAAGAAGTTCTGCGAAGGGGGATTTCTCTGCGTTATGTGGGTTTTCCTCCGTTTTTCAGGCCGTTTCGCCGGCAGAAAGGGTGTAACGCGCTTTTTTTAAGCGGAAGTCTGCCAGAACGGCATATTTTTTTAAGTAGTAAAAAAAGCGGGGCCGAAGCCCCGCCTATTTAATAATTAAAACCTTTGGCAGCCGATATGGCCGCCCGCCGATTACTTCTCAGCAAGGTCGCGGTACAGGAAGGTCACAGCCTGACCGCGTGTGCAGGTATTGTCAGGAGAGAAGGTGGTTTCGCTCGTGCCTTTGGTAACTCCCTCATCGACAGCCCAGCTTACAGCGTTGGCGTAGTAAGCGCCGCTTGGCACATCTCCAAAGCTGGTGCCCGAAACAGAAGGGGTGTCCTCATAACGGTAGAGGAAAGTGACGATCTGGGCGCGGGTGCAGGTGGCGTCAGGGGAGAACGTAGTCCCGCCGGTGCCGTTGGTGATGTCATTTGCGACAGCCCACAGAACCGCCTTGCCGTAGTAAGCGTCTGTGTTTACATCGGTGAATGAGTTCCCGGCGTTTTCAGGTTCTGGAGAGCCGGCGGCACGCCACAGGAAAGTGACGATCTCAGCGCGGCTGCAGCTCAGGTCAGGAGAGAAGGTGGTCTCAGAGGTTCCCTCGGTAACACCATTCTCGACAGCCCAGGCCACGGCGTCGGAATAATATTCACCTGCCGGCACATCGGTGAATTTGTTTGCGATGTCAGAATCTTTTTCTTCCACGAAAGTAGCCGAAACGGTGACACGGCTCTTTGGCATGGTGAAAGTAAAAGTGTTCTCGTCGACCTTGTTGACGGTAATCTCGTTGCCGTCCTTGTCGGTGACGGTCAGTTCGTCCAGGACATAGCCTTCATCCGGTGTCACCTTGACGGTGACTTTCTTGCCGACGGTTGCGGACTTAGGTGTCACGGACACATGGCCATGCTCGATGTTTTGGTCGACCTGAACGGAATAGCCGGAACTGCCGCTGCTGCCGACGGAACCGGGGCTTGAGACTGGAGCCTGATATATCCAGCCGTGTCTGAAAAGTTCAGCGACATCGCCGTCAATTGGCGTATACATTCTTTCATCATCGTTAATGATTGCGGTCCCGTTTACAACCTGTTCTGAGATGTTGCCATTGGCCAGGACCCTGGCCTCGGAGCCGGTCAGAATGAAATTAGCCTCAGTGGTTTCGCCATAAACTACGGCTGTACCCTCGGCGTTTACCGTCACGTTGCCGACCAACTTTCCTTCATCATGAACTTCCAAGTTGTTATTCACATTCAAGGATCCTTGAGTACTTAAATCAATCGTACCTTGTACATCCACCTTTAAGTTGCCTATGGCTGTGAGCGTACTCCCAGGATTCTCCCCTTGATTGTCAGAGGAATCACTCAGGGTAGCCTTACTGGAGACATCAAGTTGTGCTCCGTTATCGATCACAACATCGATGACTTTCCCATTCAGATGCAGGTCAAATTTTTTATCAGTCGGAATGGTACTGTGTCCTTTCAGGGTTAGAAGGAGATGATCACCGGAGAAATCAACTTCTGCGGCAGCATCTTTTTCGAGATTTAGTTTTGCATTTGTATTGCCGATCCAGAGTTCTTCGGTTACACCATCTGAATTTTCAGGCAAAGTAACCTTTCCTCCATATTGAACAACGAGCTTTCCTGTGCTGCCCAGTACCGATTCGAATGAATCCTCTGTAATCTTCAAGGTTTTATTTTCTCCGACCTCGAGAATGACGCCCTCTGGAATTGCGCAGTTGCCAGTTGTTGTAACCTCATCGGCTACAAGGTTAACGATTGTTTTTTGGCCATTTTGGGCCATTTCTCCGGCCTCTTTCAAAGCGTCTTCCAGTGTCGCATACGGTTGATTCTCGATGTTGGCCGTTATTTTATTCATTGTTTTGGGCTTTGCGAAATAGACAGTATCTCCGTTCTTATTTTTGAAATTGCCTATGTCGTGTGTTCCGCTCAATTCATTGGGTAGTTTGAATGCTGCCTTTGCTTTCTGGTCAGTCCAATAACTTTGTTTTTTTACGACGATCGTGCCGCCATCACCAATTGTGATATGTTTGCAATCAGTTTGTGTATTATTTTTATCAATAGTAGAGTCTGAACCAATGCCATGCTTTCCGATCATAACAGTGCCAGTTGTGCCCACGTTGAGTTCAGCTTCTTTTCCGAGAGAAAGCAGGCCGCTGCTGCAGTCTAAGGTACCGTTCACGTTCAGTTTTGAATGATTTAGATATTTTTTTTGACCCGTGTCAGTACCGGCAACACCCCGCAACACACCTTTTACTGTCATAGTCGCGCTCTTGGGAATCTCCAGTGTGATGCCATAACCTTTTGTTATGTCTTTCAACTGGAGGAAACAAGCGTCGTTGCTTCCGATAGCATCAGCGGGAACCTCGACATCAGCGTCGTCAGAGAGTGTCCATATGCAACCGCCTTCGGTATACTTGTTTAAGTTTGACAGGGTGACGGAGCCTTGGTTTATCTTCATCCTGCTTTCATCGCCGCCAAAGTAGTGATATTTTTTGTTTAGTATGTCAAACGTTAGCGCACCGCCATTTTGGATTTGAAGGCTCGGACTGAACTCTTGGAGCAAATTGCAAGCGCCAGTGCTAAATGTCACAGAAGCTCCCTTATCAATGATAACTATATTATTTTTCTCTTTTATAGCAGTGGCATCGCCGGGTGTTACAGTATAGGTTCCGGTAATGGTGATATTGCTTGAATCGTTTATGCTTTCCGCGGCTTTGGTTAGCGTCGAATACGTCGTTTCACCGACTTTAATCGAGCCACTTTCCTCCGCCAGCGCGGTCATCGGCATCATGGTCAGGACCATGGCCACCGCCAGGACCACCGATAAAAGTTTTCGTTTCATGTTCATTTACCTCCTAAATTTTATGTAGTGTTAAATTCCCTGAATGGATCCTTTCTCCTCATTTGTGGAGTTTTCCCTGTTTGTTCGCGCTGCCCGCAGTCAGCCGTCTTCGCTTTCCGCTTCCCGCTTCATCCGGTAAAACGTGCTGACCGCCACATCGCAGAGACTTGCTGCTGTCGCCGCCGTAATATTTCCATCCCGATACTGCTTCAATACCAGTGGAAAATTAGCCGGCGGTTCCCGCTTCGGCCGCCCCAGATGTACGCCGCGTGAACGCGCCGCTGCAATTCCTTCTAACTGCGCCGCCCGATGTTCTCTTTTCTTTTCCTGTTCCAACGCCGGAATAATCCGTTCCACCAGCGCCTGAATCACATCATTCGCACTTCGGCCGCTCTGAAAGAGCCGATCCGTTTCGTTCACCAAAGCCGCATATTCCTCCGGACCAAACAGCCTGTTGAGAGATCTGCGTTCCATTTTTGCCCTCCTTTCTTTTTTTCTTTTTCCCATGGTTCTCCTTTTTCCCTTTTCAATGGATTACGACATTCCCGCCGTCTTCTCCCGGTCCCGATGGTCGTCCTCCCGATTTTCGACGAAAGATTCATTTCGTCCCGGATGGATTGCCGGATTCTCCGTTTCAAAGGAGCGAATGGTGGAAAAATCCGGTTGCGAAACCCGAAAAGAGTCCTTTCATGAAAAAGGCACAAAAAAAAATGCCTTTCCTGTCTGCCGAAACGGCTGGAAAGACATGAAAATACAGGGCCGTCAAATTCTCAGAATGACACGGTCCTCCTTGTGATGCAAAAAATCGGCAAATTCCTTGAACCGTAGGAATTTCTATGCTATACTAAAGCCAATCCTATGTAAATATCTCATTTTTCAGCAGCTTCTTTCCGACGAAATGAATCTTTCGTCGGATTTTATTTTAGCGGCCGATGCAGTCTAGGTACTTTAAAAATCAATCGGATTCTGTTTTCCGTCCGTCGATTTCTTCTTTCGGCAGACATTTCTTATCCTGGGAAAGCGGATCGATCGGTCCGTTTTTCATCGGCTGCTTTTGCCAAATCTTTGTAGTCCGCTGTCAAAGATTCAGGAAACCGCTGTGAGGAATTCAGGAGATCAGCTGCATTCGGTTCAAAAATCGCTCATGCTCCTCTCCGGTGGAAATCAGATAAATCCGCGTTGTCTCCACACTGCTGTGGCCCATCAGATCGGCCAGCTTGACAATGTCTTTGCAGCTCTTAAAAAACGTCCGTGCAAACAGGTGGCGCAGATTATGCGGAAACACTTTCGACGGTTCCACACCGGCAAGGTGGCACAGAGATTTCATCTCCGACCAGATTCTGCCGCGTGACAGAGAGGTTCCGCGTTCCGTAATGAAAATTTCACCGGAAACGAGGTGTTCTTTTTTGGCGTACTTTTTCAGCTTTTTACATAACTTTCCCGGCAGAAGAATCGTGCGGATTTTCCCCTTGAGCCGAACGTCAGTCCGTCCTGCCATCGCCGCTTCCACCGTGATATACCGGACTTCCGACACGCGAATCCCCGTCGCGCAGATCGTTTCCATCAGCAGTGCCAGCCATTCTTTGTCCGAATCTTTGGCGGCCTTCACCAGCCGTTCGTATTCCTCTTTTCGCAGATTTTTCGATGCATCCCGGAAGATCTTTCGCTGAACTTTCAGCGCTTTCACTTTGCAATCCGTCCAGCCGGCAAAGCGGAAAAACGAATTCATCGCCGCCAGCATCGAATTGACGGTCGTCGGCGCATAATTCTGCCGGATTAACTCCTCTTTCCAGGTGAGAACCGTTTCCTTGGTGATGAGTGGGTCCTCCTGCGGACTGCCGGCTTTTGCGCTGCATCGATTTCCCCATTCGGCAAACCGGCGAATATCGCGCAAATACTTTGCAATCGTCCCCTTGCTGCACTCTCTGTGGCGCAGAGAAGCGGCAAATTCCTCAATCATACCTGTCGTCATTTTGTGCGGCATCATCCTGTATTCTGTCATGGCTTGGTTCCTCCTTGAAATGAAAGTGTCTTCTTTTTCCTTATTTTATCTCAGAAAGAGCAGAAACTTGCATTTGTTTGCCGAATCTTTTTTTCTATTTGCGATCCATGTGTTTTGCTGGGTGTCCCTTTGGAATTTTCCTATCCGAAGTCTTTCAGAAGTTTTTCAAATGAACGTGCAGTTGAAGCGATGCCGATTGTTCCATCATGATATGATTTAAGCAGAGAGAGGTAATTCCTTGCCGGCTGTAAGGGCGATTAACCATAAATATATTGCAGTAAACAGAAAATCAGCATAATATGAATATAGCGTATTGTGCTGTTCTTTTATAGTTTTTTATATTTTTTATGGAATAGTAAATTTCTTAATATAGATGAAGTGGTTTGGTCTTTTTAGAAACGATTTTCTCATGTAATCTTTTGCATTGTGTTCCTGCGGGGGAAGTGCTATAATAAAACAAATTATCGGACACATCGGCAGTTTCGGGAGCGAGCCGCCGGCGCGCAGAAAAAGAGGAAAAAAGTAGGGCGGAGTGGAATGTAAAATGTAAAGAGATTGGAAAGACACGCTGAAAACGCGAACCCATTCTCACCGGCATCGTGAAGGAACGGCAAAGTTGCTTTTTGCGGTTCCGGCAGCCGTCTGTGCTTTTGAGAGGAGCGATATACTGAAAATTCGAGCTGCGGGCGTAGCGCCGGTAGCATTATGGAATACATTTTGGGTCATTAGAGGCGCCACCTGTTGTGCAGAAGAATACTGGAGATGAACAAAATACACATTTCGCAAAACTGAACGACAATTCAATATATCGTTTACTTTTTAACATTGTAAGCTGTATGTTGATTATTCTTGTGAGCAAATCGGAATTTTGCTCATCCCTGAGAGAATACGGATATGGAGGAGAAAATGAGAAAAAATATATTAAAGCTTTTAGAAGCAAACGCGGAGATCTCGCCAGAAGCGATTGCAAGAAAAACAGGGCTTGAAGTGTCAGAGGTATCTGCCGAAATTGAACAAATGAAGAAAGAAGGCATCATCTGCGGCAAAAGCGCTATTATTAACTGGGAAAAGGCGGACAGTACGATGGTAACGGCTCTTGTCGAGGTTAAAGTTACACCGCAGCGTGGTGATGGATTTGACAGGATCGCGCAGCGGATTTATCAGAATGATGAGGTGCGCACTGTATTCCTGATGTCCGGTGGCTTCGATCTTTGCGTCGTAGTGGAAGGCAGGGATATTCGGACCGTTTCCATGTTCGTATCCGATAAGCTGGCAAGAATCAGTGACGTTATTTCGACGGCGACGCATTTTGTACTGAAAAATTATAAAGATCACGGTATCATCATGGATGAGTTGGAGAACGGCGATGAGAGGAAGTCGATTTGGATATGAAGAATAAAGATGAAAAAAAATGTTACATAGCAGACAAAATCAAGAATATGCCGACCTCAGGAATACGTAAATATTTTGATGTCGCAAATACAATGGAAGATGTCGTGTCTCTCGGCGTCGGCGAGCCAGATTTCAACACGCCGTGGTACGCAAGCGAGGCGGCGATTTTGTCGATTGAGCGTGGTCAGACGACATATACGTCGAATCAGGGAATGCCGGAACTTCGTGACGCAATTTCGGATTATCTCGAAGAAAAATTTAATGTGAGTTATCGAATGGAAGATATTACTGTTACGGTGGGTGCCAGTGAAGGAATCGATCTGGCGTTGCGCGCGATTCTCAATCCGGGCGATGAAGTTCTCGTTCCCGAACCGTCTTACGTTTCCTATAAACCGTGCGTCGTCATGTCGGGAGGCGTTCCGATTGCAGTCGATACGAAAGCGGAGGATGAATTTCGCATCACGCCTGAAGAAATAGAAGCCGCCGTAACGCCGAGGACGAAGGCGATCATTCTGCCGTATCCGAATAATCCTACGGGCGGTATTATGCGCCGCGAGCATCTTGAAGCGATTATTCCGTCGATTCTGAAGCATGACCTTATTGTTATCAGTGATGAAATTTACGCGGAACTGACTTACGGCGGACGTCCTCACGTTTCCATCGCGTCACTGCCGGGAATGTGGGAGAGAACGATTCTGCTGAACGGCTTTTCAAAAGCATTTGCGATGACGGGCTGGCGTCTTGGCTATGTGGCGGCTCCGCCGGAATTCATGTGCGAAATTTTAAAAATTCACCAGTATGTGATCATGTGTGCGCCGACGGCGGCCCAGTACGCAGGATTGGAAGCTCTTGTAAACGAACGGCGCGAAAGCGAGCTTGCTATCATGCGTGACGCTTACGACGAGCGTCGGCGTGTCATGGTAGACGGATTTCGGGCGATGGGACTTGACTGTTTTGAACCGCAGGGCGCATTTTATGTCTTTCCGTCGATTCAGAGCACGGGACTGAGCAGTGATGAATTTTGCGAAAGACTTCTTTTTGAGTCAAAGGCAGCTGTCGTTCCGGGTACGGCATTCGGCGCATCAGGCGAAGGTTTTATCCGTTGTTCCTACGCGTATTCCGTGGACAGTATCCGCAAGGCTCTCAGCCGTATCGCGGGTTTTCTCGATACTCTGAAATAGTGGTAAAAGTTCGTTGCCATTTTATGCTTTACAATTTTAATTTCTGATGTTATCATAACATATCGACGAAATTGCCAAAGGGCATATTGTACAAAAAAGTAAAGGAGAATAAGAGACATCATGGAAGTTACGATGCTGAAGAGCAAGATTCACCGCGTGTCGGTGAATCAGGCAGCTTTAGATTATGTTGGAAGCATTACCATAGATGAGGATCTGATGGATGCGGCGGGTATTCTTGAATATGAAAAGGTGCAGGTCGTTGACATCAATAATGGAAACCGTTTTGAGACATACACGATTGCCGGAGAACGCGGGAGCGGTATAATCTGTTTGAACGGTGCAGCTGCACGCTGCGTCAGCGTGGGGGATCTGATTATCATTATGGCTTACATCAATATGACGCCTGAGGAGGCGCAGCGATACAAGCCGAAGGTGGTGCTTGTTGACGGCGACAATAAAATTACGAAGATTACATCTTATGAGAAGCACGGGCTTTTAGCGGAGATGCTTTAGATTGTGTATCCTGGGTGCGGTGCGTCCGGGATATTTTTGTAACTGCTCGATTATGCAGTCCTTTCTGAAAATGATATTGGTTTTTCGATATTTTCATATTCAAAGAATCGTTTTGAATTTATAACGGAGAACTTGAAGAAGATTAAGACGATTAGGACGGTGGTTGAAACTGACAGAGAAGCATCAGATAGAAATGTTTTGCGGATTATCTCTAAACGGAGAGCAGAAAATTGACAGATAAAACTCATAAATAAAAAACGCTTGTTAAATTATTATTTTTTATTGAAAAATAGACGAGTCCTCCGATATATGGTAAAATCAATTTGAAACAGCTGTGCTTCCTGTTCGCCGTGAGTCGGAAAACGCCGGGAAGTGAGTGTAAAGATATATTTTAAATATAAGGAGAAAAAAATGTCTATCAGAATTGGTATCAATGGTTACGGACGAATCAGCAGAGTCATCCTGAGAATTGCAGCTGCGGAACCGGAAAAGTTTGAGATCGCGGCGATCAATTACAGAGATGTAGACCTCAACTATATGGTTTACATGTTAAAATACGACACGGTGTTCGGCCGTTTCGACGGTACGCTGGAAACTTACGAAGACGGCGACGAGTCAGGTATGGTCATCAATGGCAGGAAGGTACCTGTAATTTCAGGAATCGAGCCGGTTCCTTGGGGGAAATACGGCGCGGATTATGTCATCGAAGGAACCGGAAAATACACGACGGCTGAAAAAGCACAGGTTCATATTGACGGCGGAGCGAAAAAGGTCATCATTACGGCGCCCGCAAAGGACAAAACAACGCCGACTTTCGTTATGGGCGTAAATAATCAGAGTTACACTGCCGATATGGATATCGTTTCCAACGCGTCCTGCACGACGAACTGTCTTGCGCCTGTTGCAAAAGTTCTTCAGGATAATTTCGGCATCAGACAGGGTTTGATGTCTACAATCCATGCGGCGACGGCGAAGCAAAAGGTTGTCGATATGCGTTCCATGAGCGACTGGAGAAGAGGGCGTTCCGCGTTTGGCAATATTATTCCAACGACGACGGGTGCCGCGAAGGCGGTCGGTCTTGTCATTCCTGAGCTTCAGGGCAAGCTGACGGGTATCGCTTACAGAATCCCGACGGCAGACGTTTCGCTCGTTGATCTGAATATCGAACTTGAAAAGAGTACGAGTTATGAAGAAATCTGCGCTGTTATGAAGGCGGCTTCTGAAGGCGCTTTGAAGGGCATCTTGGGATATACTGAAGACGAGGTCGTTTCGACTGATTTCGTTGGGGAAGCTTGTACTTCCGTATTCGACGCGAAGGGCGGTACGATGATCGGTGACAAGTTTGCTAAAATTATCGCCTGGTACGACAACGAATACGGTTATTCAAAGAAAATTCTCGAACTTGTAGAATATATGTATTCAGTAGACAATAAGTGATCAACCGTGATGTGCAAAATCCACAAGGCGCGGAAACACTCGCATGTTTTCGCGCCTTGTGTGGGATTCGGAGTTTGTCTGAAGCAAAATATGCGGCCGGATTGAGAGATTGTGTTCTTCATGCAGCCATATTTCTATAAGAAAGGATTCTGTTTGTTCCAATATTTCGAATATTTTATTCAATGTGGAGAGTGAAGCAGATGCAGAATCTGAAAATTTTCAGCGTTTTGCGTCTCTTTTTAAAAAAATAGGAAAATATCAGTGTTTTGAGAATATTGTCTATTTAGAGATTGCAGAATTTCAGGGATTTTTACCGCTTCAGAAGTTTTAAACAGTTCGGAAATATATCCGTTTGAATATCCGGATATTTGGTCGAAATATGCGTGGGTTTAGACATTTTACCGAAGGAAATAGAGAGATATGAATAATTTTAAGCTGACAAGATCAGACAACAGCGATGAGCGGACGAATGTGACGATGGCGGCATTTGAGCGGCGTGTGCAGGCTGTTCCGCCCGGAACCTGTCCATTGACCGTCGAGTTGGCGCTGCTTCAGGCGTCTATGTATCAGACCTGCGGAAAATGTGTTCCATGCCGCGATGGTCTTCCGCACCTCGTAAAGTTGCTGGAGAAAATAGTAAACTGCAAAGCTGATGAGAGTATCTATCACAAATTCGTTTCTCTGGCAGAAACGATACGCGATACGGCAGACTGTGCCATCGGTTATGACGCTGCGAATTCAGCGCTCGAAAGCACAGAGCGGTTTTGCGATGAGTACGAAAGTCATCTGAAAGGAAAGACCTGTGCAGGCGGCATCGGACAGAAAATTCCCTGTGTGGCGTTCTGTCCGGCTCACGTGGATATTCCGGGCTATATCGCGCTGACGGCTGAGGGAAAATATGCTGACGCGATCAATTTGATCCGCAGGGACAATCCGTTTCCAACGGCATGTGCGATGATCTGCGAGCATCCGTGCGAGGAACGCTGCCGCAGAACAATTATCGACAGTCCGCTGAATATCCGCAGTATCAAAAAGTTTGCGGTAGATCAGATTGCGGCCGACAAAGTTGCTGTGCCGCCGCGGGCGAAAGATACGGGAAAACGGGTGGCTGTCATCGGCGGCGGGCCGAGCGGCTTGACTGCGGCATATTTTCTGGCGCTGATGGGTCACCAGGTTGTCATTTTTGAGAGTAGAGGAAAACTGGGCGGGATGCTCCGTTACGGGATTCCAAATTATAGATTTCCCAAAAACCGCCTCGACGAGGACATCCATGCGATTCTTTCTGTGGGGAATATCGAGGTGAAGTTGAATACGAAGATTGGCAGAGATTTTGCAATGGCCGAGATTCATGATGAGTATGACGCGGTTTACGTCGCAATCGGCGCACAGGCAGGGAAAAATCTCAGAATCGATAACAATGATGCGGAAGGCGTATTTTCTGCGGTCGATCTTCTCGGACAAATCGGAGAAGGTCAGATTCCTGATTATTCCGGAAAAAAAGTTGTGGTGATCGGCGGCGGGAATGTAGCGATGGACTGTGCGAGAACGGCGGTCAGAGCAAAGGCCGACGTGGTTACGATTGTATACAGACGACGCAAAGATGATATGACAGCTCTTGATACAGAAATCGAGGGAGCAGTCATGGAAGGGGTTGAACTGATGACGCTGATGGCTCCGCATAAGATTGAAAAGGACGATGACGGCAGATGTACCGGACTTTGGGTGCGTCCTCAGATGATCGGTCCTTATCAATCCGGAAGACCTGCACCGCTCGACAACGGCAAAGGTCCTGTTTTGCTCGACTGTGATATTATTCTGATCGCTGTGGGACAGGATATTGAGAGTGCGCATTTTGAAGAATTCGGAATACCAGTAGAATGGAAACGATTTACAGTTGATGACGGCTGTCATGTGAAGGATATGCCAAAGATTTATTCCGGCGGCGATTGTGTCACAGGGCCTTCGACAGTGATAAAAGCGATTGCGGCAGGCAAGGTGGCTGCTTATAATATTGACAGAGATTTCGGTTACGCACATAAGCCGCTTTGTGAGGCGGCAAAGCCGTCAGTCAGTCCAAATAATCGCCAGCCCACGGGCCGCGTCAATATTGCGGAGCGTGAGGCCCGCATCAGAAAAAATGATTTTGAGCATATCGAAAAGGAGATGAGCCTCGCCGAGGCAAAGCAGGAAGCCGGACGCTGCCTGCGATGTGATTATTTTGGGTGTGGTGCTGTAATTGGCGGTCCGGAGACGGTTTACGGGTTTTTCGATAAGTAGAAACGCGAAAAACTCACAGATCTGCTGTATTTGTATAATGTCCTGCGGTAAAAATTTATGCGGTATTTATGCGGCTTCGCCGGTTTATTTGATGCGGCATAATTTAATCGTTTATGGGAAGGCTTTGATTCGTTCATGGGGATTATTGAGCGGGAAACTGCACTTCTGTAATAGAAATACGTTACATAATTTGAACGATGTGGTATGTTATGACAGCGGATAAGTAAGGCAGGTATGATAAAGTATTATAATCAGATAATGCTATAATATCATAATAAGACAAATAAGTTTGTATTTTTAGATTTGGAATGGAGGAAGTAAAATGGCTCAGAAGTTTTATCGGTGCGCACATTGCGGAAATATTATTGCATTCGTAGAGGATAAAGGTGTTCCTGTCATGTGCTGCGGTCAGAAAATGGAAGAAATTGTTCCGGGAACGACGGATGCGGCTCAGGAAAAGCATGTACCGGTTATTTCTGTGGATGGTAATATTGTGACTGTTACAGTCGGCTCCGTGGAGCATCCGATGCAGGAAGAACATTACATTCAGTGGATTTCTCTTGAAACAAAGGAAGGAAATCAGCGTAAAGTATTGAGCCCGGGACAGGCGCCAAAGGCCGTGTTTGCACTGGTTGATGGTGACGAAGTCGTTGCGGCTTACGAGTATTGCAATCTGCACGGCCTGTGGAAAGCAGAAGCGTGAGAGGCATCCGGACGAGAAATATTAGAGCGAGAAGTAAGTAATATTAAGTAAAGAATATCTGAGAGAATACCGGACGAAAGAATCTTCGGTTTTTAGTAAAATGAGGGCGCGGGAAGCGGAATCCGGACGGGATTCCGTTTCCCGCGCCCTCATTTATTTCGCTTTCAATATAATCAATTCAGAATCAGTTCAAAACTTTCTTCGCAATATCTACCGATTCCTTTGCATCTTTGGCGTAAAAATCAGCGCCGATTTTTTCTGCGTAATCGGGCGTAAGCACAGCACCACCTACCATAATTTTACATTCATGGCCGCTGGCGCGGATCGCCGCAATCGTTTCTTCCATGCTCTTTAATGTTGTCGTCATCAGAGCGGAAAGGCCCACCAGCTTTACGTCATCTTTGATGGCGGCGCTGACGACATTCTCAGGCGGTACGTCACGGCCCAAGTCGATGACCTGATACCCGTAATTTTCGAGAATGACTTTTACGATATTTTTTCCGATGTCATGAATATCGCCTTTCACTGTGGCGACGATGATTTTTCCTTTGGAAACCCCGGCAGAGCCGCTGGCTGTCATCTGTTTTTTTATTACTTCAAACGCTTCGCTGGCCGCCGCCGCTGAATTGAGGAGTTGAGGCAGAAAGATTTTTCCGGATTCAAACTGTGCGCCGACACGGTCGAGAGCCGGGATGAGCCATTCGTTCACAATCGTCATCTCGTCTTCTGTTTCAAGCAACTGTTTGGTGGCGCGCGCCGCTTCTTCTTTCAGACCTTTATCGATCGCATGGCCGATGAGGTTCTGCAAATTTCCATCAGTGCCGCCGACGGCACTGATGGAAATTTCCTGACTATTCCCGCCCGCAGACGCTCCTTGATTTTGTGAGGACGCACCAAAGCCAGAGATGTTCGATCCGCTTGCTGCACCAGAGGAACCGGCAGCGCCGGAATTTCCGGCGCTGCCGGTTCCTCCCGGAGTTTCCGTGGACGGCGGCGTGTAATCAGCAAATTTTTCAATGTATTTCATACTGTCGCGATCCGCATTGTTCAGCACGTTAAATGCCATGATCGCATTCATCATAGATTCCGCATTCGGATTGATGATCGGCAGGTCGAGCCCGTTTCCCATTGCCAGCATCAGGAAAGAGTGATTGATCAGGTCGCGGTAAGGCAATCCGAAGGAAATATTGGAAACTCCAAGAACCGCGTGAACTCCCAGTCGTTCTCTGACCATGCGGACCGCTTTCAGCGTTTCAGCAGCTTCCTTTTGCTGAGCCGAGACAGTCAGCGTCAGACAGTCGATAAACACATCCTCCCTTGGAATTCCATAAGAAAGCGCCGTATTTACGATGCGTTCCGCGATTGCGAATCGGTCTTCCGCTTTCGGTGGAATACCGTTGTCGTCGAGCGTCAGGCCGACGACGGCGGCGCCGTATTTTTTAATGAAAGGAAAAATGCGGTTCATGACATCAGGTTCCCCGTTGACAGAATTTACAATCGGTTTGCCGTTATAAATCCTGAGCCCCGCTTCGATTGCCTTTGCGTCGGAAGAATCGAGCTGGAGCGGCAGATCGAGGACTGACTGGAGATTTTTAACAGTTCGTACCATCATTTCCGGTTCGTTGATTTCAGGCAGCCCGACATTGACATCGAGAATATCGGCGCCAGCCTCCGCCTGTTCCATTCCCTGATTCATGATGTAATCCATATCGTTTTCGATCAAAGCCTGCTTGAAACGTTTTTTTCCGGTAGGGTTGATCCGTTCGCCGATAACGCGGACACCGTCAACCGTCACGACTGTCGTCGGTGTGCAGATACGGCTCTTTTTTTCCGGCGTTCTGGCTGTGACGGGACAATCCTCCAATGTTTTTTTCAGTTCCGAAATATATTCGGGCGATGTTCCGCAGCAGCCTCCAACAAATTTCAGGCCGATCTGAGTATATTGTTTCATAGATTCGGCAAACAGTTCCGGTGTAACGTTATACGTTTCCGTTTCCGGGTCAGGAAGGCCAGCGTTTGCCTTTATGATGATCGGCAGAGAAGTGACGGAGGCCAGTTCGCAGGCGATCGGAAAGATTTCGTCAGGTCCGAGCGAACAGTTGATGCCGACAGCGTCGACGCCGAGGCCTTCGAGCGTACATGCCATCGCTTCCACACTGCAGCCGGTAAACGTCCGGTGATTTGCTTCAAACGTCATCGTGACGAAGACTGGCAGATCAGAATTTTCTTTTGCAGCCAGAACACCGGCCTTGACTTCATATAAATCTGTCATCGTTTCAAAGACGATCAGATCAGCGCCGGCCTTCGCACCGGCAATTATCATTTCCTTGAAAATTTCATATGCGTCTTCAAATTTCAATGTGCCGTATGGTTCTAAAAGTTCACCGATAGGACCGATATCAAGCGCTGTATAAATCCGGCGGTCTTTTTGCTGACTGTTTTTTTTCGGAATGTTTGTTTTATCGTCCGCTTCGCTTTCCGGTACGAAGCCGAAACACTGTGATACGCTGTCATTTGCCGCAGAAATTGCGGAATCTACCGCGTTTCTTGCTGCGCTGACGGCCGCTGTGACAACTTCTTCTGTTCCGTAACCTGTGCCTTCCAGTTTATGCGCGTTAGCGCCGAATGTGTTCGCGTAAATAATATTGCTGCCGCTTTCGATATATTGACGATGAATCTTTTCAATTACCTCCGGATTCGTCATGCAGAGAATTTCCGGCCGTTCTCCCAGCTTCAGCCCGCTTTTTTGCAGCATGGTACCCATCGCGCCGTCAAGAAATATAATGTTGCCGCTGGAAATCTCCTTCATCATTTCCGATTTATTTGACTTATTCACAGGTTGTGCCCGCCTTTCTAAAACTACAATTTTTTACCATTTTACAGCTGCCGCATCCGCTGATCCTTTTCGGCTGCGGCCTGTTTGAAATACCGATAATCGCTGTGATCGACTTGGACGGAATCAACATATTGCTTGCGCTTGCTGTCAGGCCGAGACGTTTGTCCGTCTGAAGCACGCGGCAGATTTCGCGCTGCAGATCCACGGGCAGATCGCCATATCCCGGACTGAAACGGTCGGTAAGATAAAGGTCCTTTGCTTCGTACTCATTTTCAAGATCACTGTTAATCCTGCCGCACAAATCTTCGACTGCGCTGCTGGCGCAAAAATCGAGAATTACGGCGTCGGCCATATTTAAAACCTGCGCACGCCTTAAAATCCGGTCTACCGCCGCACCGATACTGACCGCAAGCAAAATACAGTGACTGCATTCTGCAAACAGAGTGGCAATATCTCTGCCCGGCAAAGCGAGAGAAGACCCTTTTAATAAGATTCCATCCTTACAACTCTTATCTGAACCGTTTTCATTGTGATAAGGCTTATCAGCATTTTTGTCGTGTTTCGTGACTTCAGCGGAATAATTTCTATCTTTAGAAATTATTCCGCTGCTTTCATTGTTTCTTGAGCTGCAGCTGTCATTTATTTCAGTTTTTCCGTGGCTCGTTCCTTTCTGCGGCAAAGATGAAGATCGTTCAATTTCAAAAATGTTATATACATATCTGGCGGTTCCCGCCGATTCGATCTGTAAAACGGCGCTGTCCATCTGCTTTAACAACTGTTCGTCTCCGGATGCCGCGCTCTGCGCTTTCCCGCCGCTGATCCACGAAAGAACCTGTTCCCGGTCCACGCGAATATCATATTTCTTCATACTAAATAAACTCCGAACTGATAAAAAACGCTTTCATCATTCCACTCCGTTTTCCAATCATTTGATTAAAAAATTTACCAATCTGTGCGGGATTCCTATTGATTAAATTACGAAATTTGTAATTTATAATATGATACCACAATAGCGGTTTGGAGTGTTATAATATTTTGCGTCAGGACAGGATAAGCGCCTGGGAAACTGGGAACGGAAAGCGAAGTGAAATAATGGGAGCCTGGATATGATATAGTGAAAACCGTGGGGCGCACGGAGTTAGCTCGTTGATATTTCATCCGTTGGGACTGTTGAGCGAAAAGTTCTCCCTTCTATAATGGGGTGGGAGGACGTCACATATACGGAGTGGTATTGCATAAGGAAAAGATGAGGTGGGAGAATGAAATTCAGGCCATGTATCGACATACATAATGGAAAAGTCAAGCAGATCGTCGGCAGCAGTCTTCGCGACAGCGGAAACAGCGCCATAGACAATTTCATATCGACGCGTGACGCGTCATATTATGCTTCTCTTTACAGGAAAGATGGCTTGCCGGGCGGTCATATCATAATCCTCAATTCTGATGGATCTGAATATTATGAAGCTGACTGCCGTCAGGCGGAAGCCGCACTGGCCGCTTATCCCGGCGGTATGCAGATCGGCGGCGGCATAAACGATAGAAATGCGGCACATTTTATCGAGGCCGGAGCTTCTCACGTTATCGTTACCTCCTTTGTCTTCCGCGACGGGAAAATCGACTTTGAACGCCTGAAAAGACTGGAAGATGCCGTAGGACACCAGCATATCGTTCTTGATTTGAGCTGCCGGAAAAAGAATAATTCCTATTATATCGTGACCGATCGCTGGCAAAAATTCACGGACGTTGAGGTCAATCGCGAAACACTTGATCTTCTGGCCGGGTTTTGCGATGAGTTTCTGATTCATGCCGTCGATGTGGAAGGAAAATCCGCAGGCATCGACGACACACTGGCGGAGTTAATCGGTTCCTGGCGAGGAATCCCCGTGACGTATGCGGGCGGGGTCCGCAGCTTTGCTGATCTGGATCGGCTAAACTGCGCAGGCGGTGGGCGTCTTGATGTAACGATTGGAAGTGCGCTCGATTTGTTTGGCGGTTCTTTAAAATATGAAGAAGTTATCGCTTACTGCCGAAACGAGCGGAACTGAGACGGAAAATATCAGAGCCGAAAAGGTTCCTTCATTATTTTTCTTCAGAAAAACAGTTGGAGTTCGTAATGTTTTTACTCCCACGCCGGGGCGATTTCACAGGGAGCCTGCTCTTTCATGTTTTGAGTTTACTAAAAAAGGCATTATCTTAAGGTGATCTTCTCATAGGGGAATAACATTTGTGAAAAATATATTGACAGAATCATGATTTTGGGTTAGCATATTTATTGTTATTTTGCGGTTGTGCTGGAATAGGCAGACAGGCACGTTTGAGGGGCGTGTGTCAGCAGACGTATGGGTTCAAGTCCCATCAACCGCACCAGGTGAAAACCGTAATTTTGATACCAAGCGTATCGGGATTGCGGTTTTCTTTTCTTACAGCATCAAATTCAGAGCGTCATATTCTTTTTGAAACAGTTCTCCGTTCTCTCTCTGCTTTTCATAAATCTCGTTTATAATATCGAGGAGGAATATCAGACCAGAACCTGTCGGGAAATGAGAGCGGATCTTTACCATATCGGATTTCGGATTCTTTGATGGGGAAATCGCCAGTCCTCCTGCGATGTGGATGGAAACTGACGTCGTTTTATTCAGCTTTTCGACATTCTATTGGCATTGTCAAACAAAATTTTATATGACAGACAACTCCTTTTTGCAGAGATTTGTGTAATACAAATATGAAGAAAAACAAAGCAGCGGCTTAACACGATCTGTGTCATGAAAAACGGATGTCCGAATGGCGGGCTGCGTGGTATAATAAAAATATAAGTACAAAAAAATAGTTTGATATAGTTTTATTATGTTGTGAGAGGAGAGGGAGTATGATTTATAAGGATTTTCATGGCTTGAAGTTGTCTGCGCTGGGGCTTGGGACCATGAGGCTTCCGGTGATTGACGGTGTGGATGCACAGATTGACGAGCCGGCGGTCATGGAAATGGTAGACTATGCCATGAAAAAGGGAATCAATTATTATGATACGGCATGGGGGTATCACGAAGGAAATTCCGAGCTTGTCATGGGAAAGGCGCTGGGCCGGTATCCGCGTGACAGCTTTTATCTGGCGACGAAATTTCCGGGATATGATCTTTCCAATATGGATAAGGTGGAAAAGATTTTCGAGGAGCAGCTTAAGAAGTGCGGTGTAGATTATTTTGACTTTTATCTGTTTCACAATGTCTGTGAAATGAACATCAATGAATATCTCGACGATGAAAAATATGGCATTTATTCTTATCTGGTGAAGCAGAAGGAGAATGGCAGGATACATCATCTCGGTTTTTCGGTTCACGGCAGTTACGATGTCACGAAGCGATTTCTTGAGGCTTATGGCAAGGATATGGAATTCTGTCAGATTCAGCTGAACTGGCTGGACTGGTCGTTTCAGGATGCGAAAGCGAAGGTTGAGTTGCTGAAGGAGTACGGGATTCCCGTCTGGGTTATGGAGCCGCTGCGCGGCGGCAAGCTGACAAGTCTGGCAGCTGAGGATGAAGCGAAACTGAAAGCGCGGCGCCCGGATGAGAGTGTCGTCGGCTGGTCGTTCCGTTATTTGCAGTCGTTTGATAATGTTGTCGTTACGCTGTCGGGAATGTCAAATTTCGAGCAGCTGAAGCAGAATATCGAGACGTATGAAACTGACAAGCCGCTGAATCAGGAGGAGATCAAGCTGTTGTATGAGATTGCGGAGGGTATGACGAAAAAGATCGCTCTGCCATGTACGGCGTGCCGTTACTGTACGGCGCATTGTCCGCAGGAACTTGATATTCCACGCTTGCTGGAGTTATATAATGAACATTATTTCACTGGCGGCGGGTTTATTGCACCGATGGCAATGATGGCGATTCCGAAGGAGAAGCAGCCGAGTGCGTGCATCGGGTGTCAGAGCTGTGAGGCTGTCTGTCCGCAGCAGATTAAGATTGCGGAAGCGATGGCGAATTTTACAAAGATGCTTTAGAATAAGGCGATGTTTTAACCTGAAAGACCGTCGGCGAGGCGATGAAGAGATTTTTCAGCCTTCAAAGCGACAAAGAATGACAAAGAGTAAAGAAATTTAAACAGGTTAGGTAAAGCAGACGGAACGCCGCACGGGAATCGTGAGGAGTTTCCGTCTGTCTGTCTGTTTATCGAAAAGACGGGCGCTTATGATTATGATTGAATTGATTGTTCACATTGGCGTTAAAATCGTGAAGTCTGAATGTTTCAACGTGCTGAAGATGAAACTGGCTGTAATTTTATGCTGACATGAAAGTGAAAATGATGCTCATGGGCGGTTGGCGCGGTGAAGAGACTGGGCCGCGCCAAAGGAAAGCCAGACCGACTGGGGAAGGAGGAAAATTTAGTTTATCTATTATCTATTTTTTCGGGATACATATCGTGGCGCATCAGCCGGTATTCCGCAGCTTTTTCCCAGCGGGTCCCTGGCTTGCCATAGTTGCAGTACGGGTCGATTGAGATGCCGCCGCGGGGCGTGAATTTTCCCCAGACTTCAATGTATTTCGGATCCATCAGACGGATCAGGTCTTTCATGATAAGATTGACGCAGTCTTCGTGAAAGTCGCCGTGGTTTCTAAAACTGAATAAATAAAGCTTTAAAGATTTGCTTTCTACCATTTTCATGTCCGGTACATAGGAAATCGTAATAGTCGCGAAGTCGGGCTGGCCGGTAATCGGACAGAGACTTGTAAATTCGGGACAGTTGAATTTTACAAAGTAATCGTTTTCGGGATGTTTATTGATAAATGTTTCGAGCAGCTCCGGCGCATAATCGTCAGGGTATTTTGTACCTGCATTTCCGAGCAGCGTCAGGCCGTCTGTTTCGTTTTTATTTCTTCCGTTCATTTTTCTCCTTAATTTATAAAAGATATGCCGCGTTGGTTATTGTGTGCGGGATCACGTCAGGCCGAACAGTATGTTGTTTGCAGTCAGCCTGTCTTATCCGCCCGCCGGCAGGTATGCCGTATCCCGATGAGGCTAAACAGCCTGTCCCGGCGCAAAAAACAGGCTTTCATCCGGAAACGGCACGAATCAGATTTCCAAAGATCGCTTACAGGAGTTCCGGAAACCGAATCTCCGGAAATTTGGCAAATCGAATCGCTGGGATTTTGGGATTTTCAGTCCCGGTATGCTTCGATGCGCATGGCCAGCGAGGGATCGTCGCGAAAGCGGCCTCTGAGAGTGGAAGTGTATGTTTTGGCGTCCGGTTTTTTTATGCCGCGAGCGCTCATGCAGCTGTGTTTCCCGCTGATCAGAACGGCCACGTCATTTGAACCTGTAATTTTCTGGACGATCTCAGCGATGTCGGCGCCGATGCGTTCCTGCAGCTGAAGGCGACGGGAAACCATGTCAGCGATTCGGGCAATTTTGCTAAGTCCGATGACTTTTCCGGCGGGTACATAAGCGACTGTGACTTTCATGTCGTACATCAGTGCCAGGTGGTGTTCGCAATAGCTGAATATGTCGATGTCTCTGACGATTACGAGATCCTGACCGGATTCACAAAATTCGCTTTCTTCTTCAAATGTTTTATTGAACAATTCCACGATTTCATCGTTTGTATAATTCATGCCTTCAAACATTTCCGCGTACATACGGGCTGCCCGTACCGGAGTGTCGATGAGCCCTTCACGCTGCGGATCATCTCCGAGGGCCTTTAAAATGCCGCAGATATGTTCTTCGATTGCTTTCTGATCGATTGCCATTTATTATAAATCCTCCTTCCTTGCAGATGACGTGCAGATGGCGATGGGGCAGGCTGCCCGCGTACCTGTCGCTTAAACAAGCTGCTGTGCAAATATCATTAAGACAGGCTGCTGTGTAAAGGTTGCGGCAGGCTGTCATGCAAACGCTTCCGGCAGGCTGCCCGTTCGGGCTGTCTGTCGTACAAATGCGGCTTATGTGCTGCGAAAATCGCGTAAACCTGCATCAGGTACCGCATAAAATGATGTGCGCATGACGGTCAGAGCTTTTTAAACGCCACGCTGATTCGGATTCCAGATAATCTTATGCATCTGGAGGCGCAATGCACTGCCATTCATTTTATTTTCTTTCATAAAATCCACGATTTCAGCCGGATCGATTTTGCCAAAGACGGGGCTGATATGGACGGCGCATTTTTGTGTGAGACGGTAAGTGTCGATAATCGTCAGAGCGCGCTGGAGATCCTGTCTGCTGCCCGCCACGAATTTGACGGTGTCGCAGGATTCTAAATATTGGAAATTAGAAATGAGCATCATGACTTCCATACCGCTGGACGGCAGCTTGTAGTCAAGCGTAAAGGCGGGCCGTTCAGGAAGATCGGCAAATTCGGAAATGTCCCTGGAACCATTCGTTTCGATTTCCACGTTCCGTCCGCTGTCGGAGCAGAGCAGATTCAGAAGTTCGCCAATGCCGGGCTGGAGCAGAGGTTCGCCGCCAGTCAGAGTAACGTTTCGGATGCCGCTGGAGTTGACCATCTGGCGGATTTCCTCACCAGTCATTTCAATAAAATCGGCGTCCTGCCTGTTTGCCCATGATGTGTCACAGTAAGAACAGGAGAGATTACAGCCTTGAAAGCGGATGAAACAGGAGAGTTCACCGAGACGGCTGCCTTCGCCGTTAATACTGATAAAATGCTCAACAATTTTATATTTGTTCATTATATTTCCTCCGAATTTGTTCTGAAATGCCTGTTGCCATGCGTGGTATCCGGCTGCGGGTTGAATCATGCCCGTCAAATCTTCTGGATTTTGTTTGATCCATTTATTATGCAGCCCGAAGTATTTTATTCAGTTTTTGAGTAAGACGCACAGTTATTTGGCGTTTCATAGACAGTCGCTTCAAGGACAAGGTATCCTTTTGCTGTCATGCGATCGAAGAAGTATTTTGCAAAATTTTCCGCAGTAGGACGAAAATCGACGGATTCCACGAGAAATCCCTCGCCAAGGAGCGCTGCCATCGTAGTTTGTTTCAGAGAGCCGCGCTCGATGATGAGCCGGTGATCCATGGCTTCCGTTTCTTCGCGCAGGTCTTTTTTCAGGTCGCCGAAGTCTGTGACCATACCGCGCGTCTGATCGTCTGTACTCAGATTTTCCGCGCCTGCTGTAATCAGTACGCGCCATCTGTGGCCGTGAATATTGGCGCATTTCCCGTCGTAATCTTTGAGAAAGTGTGCGGAGTCGAAGCTTTCGTTCGCTGTGATTTTATACATATTATTTTACCGTTCATTTTACTGATATTTTAGTTGTTTTAAGAATTATTTTAAGGACGAGCAAAACACGTATTTATAAAGCTGAACCAGAAGATATCGTTGGTTTCTTCGGATATTATTTGCTATATATCGCTGATTTCTGTTATTTCTGGAAGCAAATTAAAGTTTTTCTTATCCCTGTCAATTATTTTATAAATAAAACGATTGATTTTAAAGAAAAAGCAGACGTCCGGGGAGAAGACGCCTGCTTTTTCATGTTCTTTCAGCGGTTTTCAAAGCTGCGGATAGGGCTATCAGTGCATATGCCCGTGCCAAGTCGGCGGCACATTCCGCAGATGATTTTACAGGGTCCGGGTTTTATTTTTCGACAGGATGGTACCAATGAACTGTCGTATGTCGTATATAGTTATATGAAGTTGTCCGGCGCCTACGCTGTTCTTGCAGCGACAAAGGTTGACACCGCTGCCAAAAGTCTGCTGTGCAGTTGTGCATTCGTTTGAATTTTGCGCCACCGCAGGTCAGGCGATGACATAAAAGGCATATCAGGGCAGAAGATTCAGCCTTCCAGCGATGCAGGTTCGTTTGAATGAGACGGCATCGGTTTAATCTGTCGTTTATAGATTCTCGCGAATAGCAGGAGTGCCGCTATCAACGAAAATATTTCAGCGATTGGGTAGGAGAGCCAGACGCCCGTGACGCCAAAGACCTTGGACAGAGCCCAGGCAACAGGCAGGATGATAACGAACTGGCGCAGAAGCGTCATCAGAAGGCTGTATGTACCGAACCCCAGCGCCTGGAATAGTGTCGAGAACGTGATGCCGAACGCCGCCGGAACAAAGCAGAGACTTAGAATTCTCATGGCCGAGCGTCCCATCGTCATCATATCGCCTTCCGCATTGAAAAGTGACATGATTTGAGTAGGAAAAATCTGAAAAATTATAAGGCCGATGATCATGATGATAACGGCTGTTCCAAGAGACAGCTTTAATGTTTGCAGAAGGCGCTTCTTGTCTCCTGCACCGTAGTTGAAGCCCATAATCGGCGCGGAGCCTTGAGAAAGCCCGAATGTCGGCATGAAGACGAAAGACTGAATCCGGAAGTAGACGCCCAGGACGGATACGGCTGTCACCGAAAAGGAAATCAAAATCATGTTCAGGAAAACAGTTACGAAAGATGGAATCGCCTGCATGATCATGCCGGGCAGCGCTACGGTGTAAATATCTTTCAGTGTTTTCCCGGAAAGCCGGAATCCGCGGAATGTGACTTTCAGCGGATGGTCTGAAAGGAAGAAGAATGCGATAATGGAACAGATGGAACCGATGCACTGGCCGATGACTGTTGCAATCGCTGCACCGGCTGCCCCCATGGCAGGCACACCGAAGTATCCGAAAATGAAAATCGGGTCGAGAATGATGTTGATAACGCAACCGATCATGTTTGTCACCATCGGAACCATCATATTTCCAGTAGCCTGGAGTGATTTTTCACAGATCATCTGGATGAACATGAACAGCGAAAAGCCCGTTACGATGTTGCTGTAAGTGATAGCATCTGTGATATAGGCGGCGTTAGCGTCGTCGGAGAATGTCTGGTAAAACAGCTTTGAAAAGGCAAAGGTAAAAATCAGAAATATCATCCAGTTAAAAATGCCGAGGAGAAATCCATGGGTTGTGGCGTTGTTTGCATCATCATTCCGTTTTTCTCCGAGCCGTCTGGCGATGAGTGAATTAAGGCCGACGCCTGTGCCGACGCCGACAGCGATCATCAGCATCTGGATCGGGAATACGAGTGTGACGGCTGCAAGAGCATCGTCGCTGTAATGAGCGACGAACAGGCTGTCGACCACGTTGTATATAGCTTGCATCATCATGGAGCAGATGGCAGGAATCGCCATTGTAAACAGCAGCTTGGGAATTGGCATAACGCCCATTTTATTTTCCGGCAGCTGGGAAATAGCTCCGGCGCTTTCCGGAATATTTTTTTCTTTCATAGTATACCTCCTGTCTGCCGCAAAACGGTGCGGCTGTTTTCATGATGTAAACACGACGGGCGGCCCGTGAGCATCCCGTCGCTTGTTTCGTCAATGATCGAATATATAAAAAACGCAAATTGCAATAACAAGTTGGACACTTAGTTACAAGAACTTTGACATTGGAA
>CAYTKT010000018.1:0-36031 GCA_964438605.1 uncultured Oscillospiraceae bacterium | reverse complement strand
TGGATTAAATCTTCCTTCCAGGCGAGGGCTGCTTCTTTGGTGACAAGGGGCGTTTCCTCCTCTTTTTCCTGCCCGGCATCCGCGTCGCCCGCACGAGCACAGCTCGATTCCTCCGCTGCTGCTTCCTTTGTGATAGCTGACGTGCCGGTCTTTTCCTCCCCGTTTTTTTCCTCCGCCGTTTCTGCTTCGTTGTTCTTTTCCGCTTCCTTTTCCTTCAGCCAGCCGGCAAAGCGTTGTACATCCCGCAGATATTTCTCAATCGTTCCGGCGCTGTGTTCGCTGTGAAGCAGCCAGGTCGCAAATTCCTTGATTTTTTCTTCCGTGATTTGGTGTGTCGTCGTCTTATATTCCATCATGTTTCTGTTCCTCCTAAAATCATCCAAATGGAAACTTTCCTCGTTTCCATTATTTTACCTCAGATTAAGTAAGATATTCTCTCTCATTTGAATCATTATCGCACAAAAAAAGAAAAAGAGCGCCGCCGTTTATCCGGCAAGCACTCTCAATTGTCAAGGATGATATTTCCTTTCATAACAATAAATACTATTTCTTTTAAATATCATCATAAACATTTTGTATAAAAAATATTTAATTTCACTTTAAATTTCTTTCACAAAGCGGAAAAAGCCTTTCATATTCTTTCCTATAATCCAGCTTTTCACCTGTAAAAATCTCAAAGGAAATCAGTCCTTGATAAATCAGCATTGCCATGCCATTCATCGTCTTAAGGCCGCGCTGCTTGCCATACGACAAAAATTTTGTTTCCCATGGATTATATATCAGATCACAGAGCAGAGCCTTTGTTTCATCCAAAAAAGAAAAATCTTTAAAATCATCTTCCACGCCCGCCATCCCTAGCGATGTACAGTTAATGATAATATCAGCATTTGCAGCCGTTTTTCTCATATTTTCAGGCGTCATTTCCTCTGCATGAGCAAACGATATTCCTTCGCATATTTTCTCCGCTTTTTCAAGCGTACGGTTAAGCATCGTAATCTCGCCGACATGGCGCGCCTGTGCACCGCGTACCAGGGAGCCGGCAACGCCTCCGGCTCCAATCATCATAATCCGACTGCCCTTCAGTTCCACCTCTTTATCGGAAAAAGCCTGAAAAAGTCCGCGCACATCTGTATTATACCCATATAGCCTTCCATTTCTGATTTGAACCGCATTAACCGACTGATAGCGCCGCGCTTCCTCGTCGATCTCATCTACAAGTTCAAGCAGCGCCTGTTTATGCGGCATCGTCGCATTAAATCCCACAAAATTCAACGTCTTTGCAGCTTCAACAAAAGCACCGAGTTCCTGATGTTTCACGTGAAACGGAAAATACACTGCGTTAAATCCATTTTCTTCAATAATATTATTGTGCATGAAGGGTGACATCGAATGTTCCACCGGATCACCGATAACCGCCATTATTTTTGTATTTACGTCAGTATTCATAGTTTAATCCTGTTCCTGTTTTCAAATATCGGCATATTTGCCCTCTTGCCAACACCCGCTGCTCTGTCTCTATTGTAAAAACTGAAAAAATATCAGTTGACTGAGTGTAGAGCACCGTGTAAAAAATTCCATTTTTATTTATTATAACCTATATACGCATCATTGACAACGAATCACAGATCTCAGAGTAAACTTTTCTCCCTCCTATTTTATCATGATAGTTCGTTCCAATGTATTGCAGCAGATTTGATTCCTACCGACGCAATTCTTATCTTCTAACATCACCTGTATCGGTATATTACATTTATTATAGTTTCGTTTAATACATATATCATAACCTGATAAAATATATACAATCTTTGTCTTGTTCATTCTATTTTTTTAATCATACTTTAAATAATACTAAAATATATAAAAATAATATAGAACATTTCAATCAAATTAACATCATTAGAAATTAAAATTATGAAGAAACTTCAATCAATTCACTCACGATTTCAACTTTACCTTGATTTCCTTCACCGATCGACAGCGCTATATAATCACTCCATCGACGCCTGATTTCCAAATTCTATTTCTCCATATATCTTGTTGATTTACATTTTTCATATTCACCGAAACGGATAGTGATGAATAACATAAAACAGCCGGAAATATCGACGAATATACAAACCATTTTACAAGTAATGAATACAGAATAATAAGAAGCATAGAAAGGAATATACAATGAGCATGAATAACAAGAATCAAACACATCAACAAAAGAATCATTTTACATTAAAAAGCTACAAATCAAATTATTCAAACAAAAATCATTGGAACTGCCGTACAGTCGGACTGGCACTCATCCTCTTAATGGTTTTCACCCAACCTTTCATTTATGCTGCAGAAGGAGAATCGACTGATAACAGTCAGACGCAGCAAGCCGTGGAATCCATAAATTTAGAAGAAACAATGGCCGATACCGCTGTACCGAATGGCGGCGCAGCCGACAATTTATCGAAGATTTCCGCAGATTTCACAAATTCATCCGGCGTATCCGGTTCGTCAAATACAGCCGTCTCACCCGTCACTCAAAACACGGCCAAAATTTCATCTCCTTTCCCAGTGGACGTATAAACTCACGGTGACAAAAAAATCATCGTTGATCCGAACAATACTGATATGAACGTTGACAATATCCCCGATCAGAAATCCACAATCTCTGTCCAGCTTGGCGAAAGCACCGCAAAGCGCAGTCTTGCTGCTGGAAATTACACCGGCAGCGGCATTTACTCATCTGAACTCGGAGACGGAGAAAGCGCTACTGTTTCAGGCATACCTCCGGGCACAAAATATAACGTCAGTGAGGCGGCCTCTGAGGAATACGAATCGAACATAGCCGACAGCAGCGGAACGATCACGAGTGATAAGAGCATTCGCGTGATTGATACGTACCGGGACCTTCAATCTGAAAAACTTTCCTGGGCACCCGCCGTCAAAAAACGATAACGGGAATTCGCCGTACCATCAGCGATTCTGACGCAAATGCCGCGCTTGACAACGATTTTGACGATCCCGGCGCTGCTTTCAATTTTTACTTCAAATCTAATTTATTTAAATCCTGTTTCTTCTAATTCTTCCTGTTTTCGTCCCGCTTTTGCAGTGCTGCTTTAATCAGCTCACGGAACAGCGGATGCGCATGATTCGGCCGGCTTTTAAACTCCGGATGATACTGGACGCCGACGAAAAACTTCTTATCCGGAAGTTCCACAGCTTCCACCAGCCGTCCATCAGGCGACAATCCGGAAAACACCATGCCGTTTTCGCTGAACTTCTCCCTGTAAGAATTGTTAAACTCATACCTGTGCCTGTGACGTTCGTCAACCTTCTCCTGGCCATACGCTTCTGCCAGTTTCGTACCCGGTGTGATAACACATGGATAAGCACCGAGACGCATCGTCCCGCCCATCTGAATATCGCCGCGCTGATCCGGCATCCAGTGAATAACGAGAGAATCGCCCTGAGGGGCAAACTCGCTGGAATTAGCTCCCTTTAAGCCAATCACATTCCTTGCGAACTCAACGACTGCCATCTGCATCCCCAGACAGATTCCAAGAAATGGAATATCATTTTCTCTGGCATAACGAATTGCAGTAATCTTTCCCTCGATTCCTCTGTCGCCGAAACCTCCCGGAACGAGAATCCCGTCGCAACCGGTAAGCAGTTTTTCCGCCGTATCGGCATTAACAGCCTCAGAATCAATCCACTCGATTTTTACGTTGGCACTGTTTTCCCAGCCGCCATGTTTAAGCGCTTCTGCGACCGAAAGATAAGCGTCATGCAGCTGGACATACTTCCCGACAAGGCCGATTGTAACTTTCTTACTGCTGTTTCTGATGCGCTCCGTCATGGCTTCCCATTCCGACATGTCACCTTCTCTGTTTTCAAGCCCCAACTCCCGGCAGACGATAGCCGAAAAATTACTTTCCTCAAGCATCTGTGGCGCTTCATATAAAACATCAACGTTCGTATTATTTATAACGCAGTCTTCCTTAACATTACAGAACATCGAAATTTTTTGACGAATGCTGTCAGGAATCGGCTGGTCGCAGCGCGCTACAATAATATTCGGCATAATTCCCAGAGAGCGCAGTTCTTTGACAGAGTGCTGCGTCGGCTTCGACTTATATTCTCCGGACCCCACGATATAAGGAATAAATGTCACGTGAACAAACAGGCAATTTTCGCGTCCAACTTCCAGAGAAAGCTGGCGAATCGCTTCCAGAAACGGCTGGCTTTCAATATCACCCGTCGTTCCACCGATTTCAGTAATTACGATGTCAGCTTCCGCTTTTTTTCCCACAGAATGAACAAAATTTTTAATCTCATTCGTAATATGCGGAATCACCTGAATCGTCTCGCCGAGATAATCACCGCGCCGCTCCTTGTTTAAAACATTCCAGTAAACCTTTCCCGTAGTTAGATTGGAAAATTTATTCAAATTTTCGTCGATAAACCTCTCGTAATGGCCGAGATCGAGATCAGTCTCTGCACCGTCCTCCGTCACGAAAACTTCACCATGCTGATAAGGACTCATCGTTCCTGGATCTACATTTATGTATGGATCGAGCTTCTGTGAAATGACCTTATACCCCTTCGCTTTCAGAAGACGTCCCAAAGATGCCGCCGTAATGCCTTTTCCCAGGCCGGACACGACGCCACCCGTCACAAAAATATATTTTACATTTTTCATTTTCAGCCTCCGGTTTAAATCTCGATCGTTCCTTCAAACACCTTCGCTGCGTCACCTGTCATTGTGACAGCCGCACCGGAATATCTGACTTTCAGTTCGCCGCCGATGACCTTGACTGTAATTTCCTTGTCCTTGCTGCAAAAACCGTTCTCCACAGCAGCCACAACAGCCGCGCAGGCTCCCGTTCCGCAAGCGCGTGTTTCTCCATTCCCGCGTTCCCAGACACGCATTTTCAGCTTATTAGGGCTGATAATTTTTACAAATTCAGTATTCGTCCTTTCAGGGAACAGATCGCTGTGCTCAAACTTCGGTCCGACTTCCTCTACATTTATATTATCCACATTATCGACAAAAATAACGCAGTGCGGATTTCCGATATTGACACAGGTAATATTATAATCCTTTCCGCCTATCGTCACCGGCTCATTGACGACTTTCTCAGCCGCGATATTTACAGGAATCGCCGCCGGTTCCAGCCAGACTTCGCCCATATCTACCGTAGCCGCCGTAATCTCGCCGTATTGCTTGATCAGTTTAACAGTGCGGATGCCGGAATCAGTCTCGATTGTAACTTCATTGCCTTTCGCGATGCCTGCATCGTGCAGATATTTTGCCATGCATCTGAGCGCATTTCCCGAAAGACCGCCATTTGTGCCATCCTGATTAATAATTTTCATCCTCGAATCAGCAATATCAGAAGGATACATCAAAACGACACCGTCTCCGCCGATACCCAGATGTCTGTCCGAAAGCATAACGGCAAGCCCTTCCGGATTGTCGATATGCTGATCAAAACAGCTGAAATAAATATAATCATTCTGCGTGCCGCTGAGTTTTACAAATTTGAGCACCTGGCGTTCTTTTCTCATCTCATTGATATTTACAAGTTCTGTACACTCTTTCGTAAATTTTGAACGCAAGCTTCTGACAAGCGCTGCCGCCGTGTCCATAGACGTCAAACAGGGAATCGCGCGCTCCACGGCTTTACGTCTGATTTTTACAGAATCCTTCGTCGGAATTCTGCCTCTCGACGATGTAGAAATAATATAATCAATTTTTCCGCTTTCAAGAAGTGTAATGCAGTTGTTATCGGATTCATGAATCTTATCTACATGATTTACCGTCATGCCTTCGCCTTCCAGAACTTTTGCCGTGCCTGCCGTAGCATAAAGTTCAAATCCCATATCGGCAAAATTCTTGGCGATGTCAGCAATCTCGCCCTTATCCCTGTTTCTTACAGTAAACAGGACACCGCCTTCCTTCTTCATCTCGTAACCGGCTGCCACAAGCCCTTTATAAAGCGCTTCTTCCAGTGTCGCCGCAATTCCGAGCACTTCACCTGTAGACTTCATCTCAGGGCCGAGATGTGTATCGACGTTAATCAGCTTTTCAAATGAGAATACAGGCACTTTAACCGCATAATAAGCCGATTTCCTGTAAAGCCCCGTTCCAAATCCCATATCTTCAAGCTTTTCACCGAGCATCGCTCTCGTGGCCAGATCCACCATCGGAACACCTGTGACCTTGCTGATATAAGGAACTGTTCTTGAAGATCTCGGATTTACTTCGATCACGTAAAGATTATTATTATAAATCAAATACTGAATATTCACAAGGCCCAGTGTATTCATCGAAAGTGCCATCCGTCTCGACTGATCTATAATCTTTTCAATAATATCATCCGTAATATTCCATGCCGGATATACGGCAATCGAGTCTCCGGAATGGATGCCAGCTCTCTCAATATGCTCCATGATACCCGGAATCAGGATGTCATGCCCGTCGCAGATGGCGTCAACCTCCAGTTCAATTCCCATCAGGTATTTATCGATCAAAATCGGATTTTCGATTTCCTGACGCAGAATAATTTCCATATATTCGTTAATATCATCGTCATCAAAAGCGATAATCATATTCTGACCGCCCAAAACGTAAGAAGGACGCATGAGCACCGGATAGCCGATTGTATTTGCCGCATCTAACGCTTCCTGCGTCGTCATAACAGTAACCCCTGCTGCGCGTTTAATGTGAAGCCTTTCGAGCAGTGCATCAAAGCGTTCTCTGTCTTCCGCCATGTCGATGCTGTCCGGCTGCGTCCCTAGAATTTTGATGCCGTTTTCGTGCAGATGCTTTGTGAGCTTGATGGCCGTCTGGCCGCCGAAAGCGACGACAACAGCATCGGGTTTTTCCGTGGCAATGATATTCATTACATCTTCATTCGTCAGCGGTTCAAAATACAGCCTGTCCGCCGTATCGAAGTCAGTAGAGACAGTTTCCGGATTGTTATTGACGATGACAACCTCGTATCCTGCCTTTTTGAGCGACCATACGCACTGCACTGAAGAATAGTCGAACTCGATACCCTGACCAATGCGAATCGGACCTGAGCCGAATACGATAACAGTTCCCCTGTCACTTCTGTCCCTGCGACTGCTTTCAAGGAAATGGGCCGCCTCGTTTTCCTCGTCATAAGTCGAATAAAAGTACGGAGTTTCTGCAGCAAATTCCGCAGCGCACGTATCTACCATCTTAAAGACAGCATGTCTTTTATTCTTAATCTTCTGACCGGAAAGATGCTCAATGACCTTATCTAAAAAAGCCATCTTTTTGGCCTCAAGATAAAGCTCATCCGTCAATTCTTCCGATTTAAGACGATTTTCCATCGCAATAATATTGACAATTTTGCTGAGGAACCACTCGTCGATCATCGTAATTTCATGAATTTTGTCCACATCGGCAACACCGCGCTTAAGCGCCTGATAAATCACGAAAAGCCGCTCATCATCACATTCGTAAAGTCTGGAAGCGATTTCCTCATCGGTAAGAGAGGAAAGATGTTCGTTGTCAAGTGTATCGTGCGAAATTTCCGCGCCTCTTACGGCTTTCATCAGCGCTTCCTCAAACGTCTGTCCGATAGACATGACCTCGCCGGTAGCCTTCATCTGAGTACCCAGCGTCCGTTTAGCGTATACAAATTTATCGAACGGCCATTTCGGGAACTTCACGACGACATAGTCAAGCGCCGGTTCGAAACAGGCATATGTATTTCCTGTCACCGCGTTTTTAATTTCATCGAGCGTAAATCCGATAGCGATCTTTGCTGCTACTTTGGCAATCGGATAACCCGTCGCTTTGGAAGCCAAGGCAGAAGATCTGGAAACTCTCGGATTTACCTCAATAACTGCATACTCAAAACTTTCCGGATGGAGTGCAAACTGACAGTTGCAGCCGCCCTCTACTTTCAGTTCCGAAATAATATCTAAAGATGCCTTTCTGAGCATCTGGTATTCTTTGTCAGATAACGTCACGGCAGGCGCGATAACGATACTGTCTCCCGTGTGAACGCCCACCGGATCGAAGTTTTCCATGGAACAAACGGTAATTACATTGCCGTTGCTGTCACGCATGACTTCAAATTCAATTTCCTTCCAGCCGGCAATACATTTTTCAACAAGAACTTGAGTAATCGGAGAAAGTCTCAGACCATGTTCCGTAATCTCCCTGAGTTCCGTTTCGTTATTTACAATGCCGCCGCCTGTGCCGCCCAGCGTGAAGGCCGGACGTATGATAACCGGATAGCCTATTTCTTTCGCAAAATCAGCCGCATCATCAATCGTATTCACGACCTTTGAAGGAATCACCGGCTGACCGATTGCTTCCATTGTGTCTTTAAACATCTGACGGTCTTCCGCTTTGTCAATCGTCTCAGGATCAGCACCCAGCAGAATTACGCCGTATTCATCAAGGAATCCCTCCCTTGCCAGCTGCATTGAAAGTGTCAGACCTGTCTGGCCGCCAAGTGTGGAGAGAAGTCCGTCAGGCCGTTCTTTGGCTATAATCCTCTTGACCACTTCCAGGGAAAGCGGCTCTATGTAAATGCTATCGGCCATATGGCTGTCTGTCATGATTGTCGCCGGATTGGAATTGACGAGTACAACTTCAAGTCCCTCCTCCTTGAGGGCACGACACGCCTGAGTGCCCGCGTAGTCAAATTCGGCAGCCTGCCCGATCACGATAGGACCGGAACCGATGACCATTACTTTTTTCAAATTCTTATTTAATGGCATTTACTGCGACCTCCTCCATCAGATTGATAAAATCATCGAACAGAAATCCCGAATCGAGCGGTCCGCCACAGGCTTCGGGGTGGAACTGGACGGTAAATACAGGAATTCCTTTATATGTTACACCTTCACATGTATTATCATTTGCATTTACAAAGCTGACTTCGGCAATCTCAGGCAAACTTTCACTGACGACACAATAACCGTGATTCTGGCTGGTAATAAACACTCTGTTGTCAGAAAGCCGCTTTGCCGGCTGATTGGCACCTCTGTGGCCGTACTTCATTTTATCCGTCCGCCCGCCAGCTGCAAGAGCCATCAGCTGATGGCCAAGACAGATGCCAAACATCGGGATTCCCGTATCCATAAGTTTTTTGATCTCGCGGATTACATCCACGTTTTCTGCCGGATCTCCCGGCCCGTTGGAAAGCATAATGCCATCCGGTTTCATGGCCGAAATTTCTTTTGCCGTCGTGTTGTAAGGAACGACCGTGACGTCACATCCTCTTTTCTGGAGCTCCCGGCAAATATTACGTTTGGCCCCCAAATCCATCAGAACAACCTTTTTAGGCTTATCTGTCTCATTCGTATGCGGATGTTCCTCTTTTTTTGAACATGAGGTATTTGCCACCGCTTCCGTAATCCTGTATTTCTTTATATTCCATACGCTTTCTGATTTTTCTTCGGGAAGTTCTGAAAGGATCAGCGCATTCATGACGCCGTTTTCGCGGACGATCTTTGTCAATGCCCTCGTGTCTATTCCGTAAATCCCCGGAATATTCTGCTCCCGCAAAAAAGTGTCAAGATCTCCCTGATTTCTGAAATTGGAAGGTTCCTGACACCATTCTCTGACAATATATCCTTTAACGAAGGATTTTCTGCTCTCAAAATCCTGCGGAATGACACCGTAATTTCCGATCAGCGGAAATGTCTGAACGACGATCTGACCATAATAACTCGGATCTGTTAAAGTTTCCAGATAACCTGTCATCGCAGTCGTAAATACTACTTCGCCGGTAACGTCGCCTTCGGCGCCAAATGCCTTGCCCTCAAAAACCGTCCCGTTTTCAAGAAGCAGATACCTCACCTTTTCCATATCTCCCTCCGTTATATATCAGCCAGTGCTATTGCTATGATCATTTATTGTAATATGTCCTCAGAATATTCTGAGAGACTGTCTTTTTTGAAATCCTCAGATCCATTGCCTGTTTTTCAATATATCTGTGCGCCTGGGCTTCCGTCATTTTCAAGTTTGACATCAGCGTACCCTTTGCTCTGCTGACCAGCTTTGCTTCTTCAATGCTGCTTTTTAAGTCCTCATTCTGGCGTTTCAAAAGCCTGATCCTCTGATTCAGGATAATACAATCTCTGACCGCATAGGCGAATCTTTTTTTTT
This sequence comes from uncultured Oscillospiraceae bacterium, assembly GCA_964438605.1. Lineage (GTDB taxonomy): Bacteria > Bacillota > Clostridia > Peptostreptococcales > Anaerovoracaceae > Alangreenwoodia. Next base: position 25,890 of record CAYTKT010000018.1, on the reverse strand, counting down.
CAATAGGACGCTTCATCAGAATAATTCCGTGCTCTTCCATATGGGAACACACCTTTTCGTAAGCATTCGGATTCGTAACGAGAATCACCGCGTTCATCGCCCCGTCTGCCGCATGGAGTGCAAATTCGATGCCCTGTTCATCCTTCATCGGCGTATTGATAATGACGAGATCGATATCAGCCTCTTTCAGTCTCAGCCGCGCTCTGCCTCCTTCCATTACGGAAATGATGCTCACTTCTCCGATCACTTCTGACAAAAGATTTTTAAATATATCAGCGCTCTTCTGTGAACCTGTCGCAAGCAGAATATTATTCATAACGTCCGGATAAACCTCTGTTTCTGTTAATTTTCAGGCATCCGTGCCTTTGGACAACCGATTTTATATCCACAGCGTGTTCAGCCTATTTAGCTAATTATACATGAAACGCGCCTCTATTCAAAGCAGAATCAGCCGAAAAGAAAAAGTTTTTACAGATACCGCTCAGACAAACCGAGAGATACCGATTGCCGACGAATCACAACACATGGGAGATTCAGATCACTTCAAAGTACCGCGTAAAAATCTGACGGCTGCCGTCCCTGCCGCCGCCCCATCAGCAGCAGCTTTCACGATCTGAAAAATTCCTCCGGTGCAGTCACCTGCCGCAAAAAAACCCGGCGCATACGTTGACATATCGGGATTCACAATAATTTTCCCCTCTTGATCCGTCACCCCTAATTTTCTTGCGAGATCTGAGGAAGAAGCCGTTCCCTCCGCTACGAACACTCCGCTGACACTCAAAGTGCTGCCATCCTCAAATATGACAGAACCAACAGTATCTTTTCCATCGATTTTCATGATTTTTCTTGTAATGACACGTATTTTCTTTTCCGCCTTTATCTCACGTTCTTGTATCTCACCTTCTTGTAAATCACTTTGCACCAGTTTCTCAATATCACTGCCGTGCCGTATGTGGATACCGCTGTCATCTTCTTGACTTGCATAGTCTATTAAACCCGTCTGATCCGCTGAATCATCCGGGTTTTTCAATTTTTCCGATTTTTTCTGATTTTCCAAATTGTTTAAAATTTTCAAGGAATTTAGATCGGACAAATGATCCGAATTTTCCAAAACATCAGATTCCGCTTTCATCCTTTTTCCATTCGTTAGAATTACAACTTCAGAAGACGTCAATCGTAAATACTCTGCTTCGTTGAGCGCATATTCGCCATTCCCGATGACAGTTACCGGTTTATTCCGATGAAAAAATGCATCACACATAGCACAATAACTGACACCTCTGCCTTCAAATTCCTTCAGTCCTTTTATTTCAGGCGCCTTTCTAGCGGCCCCTGCCGCAAGGATTACCGCTTTTGCCTGATATGTTCCTCTGTTTGTCGTGATCGTATAGTTTCCGTCATACGAAATATCAAAAACCTCATCGCTGATAACATTGACGCCCAGACGCTCCGCGCCTTTTATTCCGTTTTCAAAAAGCTTTGCCGCACTGACAGGCTCAGCGAATCCATAATAATTTTCGATTATATCGGCTTTTCCAAGAGATCCTGCGTCCTTTCCCGTGACGACAGTAGAAAAACCTGCTCTGACAGTATATAAAGACGCTGAAATTCCAGCCGGCCCTTTGCCTATGATAAAAACATCTGTCATGGTTTACTCCTGTAATTCAAAATAAAACAAATTTGATAAAATTACATATTACTTTTTCCGTCATCTTCTCCATCAATGAGCAGACGGTAAAGCGTCGGATCAGTGTGAAATTTTTCCATCAGAGATTCCACCTCTTTTAATGATTTTTCACGCTTCTTTGCCGGAATATTCGACTTCACCGCACGGATCAGCACATTTTTCGGCGTGTGAGAAAAATCGACAAATTCCATAACCTGCGTTTTATATCCTTTATACTCCAGCAGCGACGCACGCACAGCATCTGTTGCAAGTGCCGCAAATTGCTCCTTCAGCAACCCATATTTCATCAAAATCGACAGCTCATCACTTCTTGCCTGACTGTTCATCTCATGCTGACAGCAGGGAACTGACAAAATAACACGACTATTCCAGTTCACCGCATGATAAAGTGCATAATCAGTTGCCGTATCGCAAGCGTGTAGAGTCATAACCATATCAACAGGATTATCGCTTTCATAAACACTTATATCCCCGACCTCAAATTTCAGGTTTTCATATCCGTATTTCTCGGCCGCCTTATTGCATTTCCTGATGACATCAGCTTTTAGATCAAGGCCCGTCATATAAACCTTTATCTTTTTCACGTAAGTCAGATAATAATACAAAATAAACGTCAAATAAGCTTTTCCGCATCCGAAATCTACCGCATATATTTCCTCAAATCCACAGGAATTCACGGCATCTTCTACAATTTCAAGAAATCTGTTAATCTGGCGGAACTTGTCTTCCATATTCTTTACAATTTTTCCTTCTTTAGTAAAGATACCCATATCAATAAGAGGAGCGATAACGGTTCCCTCCTCTATGAGTCTCTTTTTCTTTTTATTGTGTAAAATCTGTGCATCCATATCCGCAGCACCACCTTCACCGAAAAAATCCTGCGGACAGGAATCTGCTTTTGTATCACCAGCGTACTTTCCGCCTTTATATTTCACATCAAAAACGGCAGTCGGCACATCCTGTTTTTTTCCTGTCAGATGCTTTCCGAGCATGACTTTTCCTTTTTTCGAAATCCTTAAATTATATTCCACCTCATCCGAAAAAGAATTCACTTGACGGAAATCTGTTTCCAAAAGATGCACAACATAAGACTTTGCGTCCTTTTTATCCATATTTTCGTGAAACGCCTGAGTCCTCGTAAATTTTTCAGCCTGATATTTCAAAACGCCGCCGATCAATTTTAAAGAGATTACGATCTTCTCATATTCCCGATGCTCCTGCTCAGACGCAAACGCCATATTATCAGAGTGATCAGATTCTGCTTTTTTTAAATTTTTTTCAACTGATTCGGTGCTTTTATTGCCAAACGGACGTTTGCTGCTGATGACCAACTTCTTTGGCATACTTTGAAATATTTTCCTGACAGCTCCCTCAAGCTCCGAATTTTGCAGGCCGCTCACGTCGTCCATTTTTATTTTCTCGTGTACTGGTTCCTTAATATTCTCCTTCGTTTTCTCCATCATTCATTTCCTGTCCTGGAATAAAATTTCTCGGTGGATGGTAATTGAATCCTTTCTGTTTGTAAGCCCTGATTTTGTCAAGCTCCATGACTTCGATAACCTGCTCCTTTGTGATCATACCGGAAAGACGAATATCCACAACGCCGCCCGTCATCATTACCATTGTCGGCGCACTGCTGATTTCAAACATCTCCGTCAGTTCCCGCTGCTTTATAATATCAACTGTACCTGCGTTCACGATATCCTCGTATTCTTCGGCTACCTCCTCAAGCGTTTTTTCCAATACTCCGTTCGGATCACAGAAAGGAGCCGACAACAAAAGAATATACGGTTTTGCAGAAAGAATAACCTCCTGCTCATAATTTCCGTCATTTATTTTATTTATCAACTTCTTTCGTCTCACCATATCGCTACCTCTCTCGAAATTCCGCCAGTTTCGCATAATCTGAAATTATACAGAAAATCTCTTTCCACAGGATTTATCCACTTATCCACAGACAAAATCGAAGTTTTCCACATTGAATCTCCCCATTTACACAGAGTTATCCACAAATATTCATAAGCTTTTCCACAATTTTTGTGTATAAATGTAAATTTCTTTAAAGTTATCCACAGGAAATTTTGCGATTTTCTGTTTTATCCCCGCACACCAAGGCCAAATCTCTCTTTCACGCGTTTCAGCGTTTTTTGCGCCGTTTCTTCTGCCTTTTCGGCTCCATCCTTCAAAATCCGTTCTAACTCGCCAGACTCCATGATTTCCTGATATTTCTTCTGAATTGGCTCCAACGCTCCGACGACGATTTCCACGAGATCTTTCTTAAAATTGCCGTAACCGCTGCCCTGATAATTTTTTTCCAGCTGATTGATAGAAGTACCTGAGAATGTGCTGTAAATCGACAGCAGATTGCTGATGCCCGGCTTATTTTCTACATCAAAACGAACCTCGCCGTCAGAATCAGTTGTTGCACGCATAATAGCTTTCTTAATTTTAGCTGGCGTATCAAGCAGAGAAATTCTGCTCAACTCATTTTCCGCGCTCTTGCTCATCTTATTAGTTGGCTCGTCAAGCGCCATGATACGTGCACCGCTTTTCATGTATTTTCCTTCAGGAACGACGAATGTTCCCTCGCCGTATTTCCCGTTAACACGTATTGCCAGGTCGCGCGTTAATTCAATATGCTGTTTCTGGTCATCGCCAACCGGCACGATATCAGTATCATAAAGCAGAATATCGGCAGCCATCAGCACAGGGTACATAAAAAGTCCCGCTGGAGCCGATTCTTTTTCTTTACTCTTTTGTTTATACTGTGTCATTCTGGATAATTCACCTGTATAAGAATTGCAGGTTAAAATCCAAGACAGCTCCGAGTGACCGGAAACATCCGACTGTACGAATACTGTTGACTTTTTCGGATCGACACCTACCGCCAGATAGAGTGCCGCCACATTACGGATGCTTTCTCTGAGTTTTTCCGGATCCTGAGGCACCGTAATCGAATGAAGATCTACGATACAATATACGCATTCGTTTTGCTCTTGAAGTTCCACAAACTGTTTCAATGCTCCCAGGTAATTGCCAATATGTATATTTCCTGTCGGCTGAATGCCGGAAAAAACTCTCTTCATCGCTGATATTCCTCCTTAAATTTCTGTTTTATCCTTTTTTCTATACGCGAAACAGTCATCTGAGAAACACCCAGTTCCTCAGCGATTTGCTGCTGTGTTTTCCCCTCGGTGAACCTCGCTTTACAAAAATCCCGCTCCTCCGGTGTAAAATTTTTCATGGTTCTCTTGATAAAATCCTCATTTTCAAAATGCCGAAATCCTAATTCTTCCTGTCCCGTGTAACGTTCGAGGAAAGATTCTCCTGCCTCCGACTCCTCGTCGTCTATTGTCTGCTGCAGAGAATAAGCGCTGTAAGCGCGTCCTGATTCCATCGCCTGCAGCACATCCTCCTCGGAAACGTCAAGACGTTCGGCAATTTCAGAAACTTTAGGCGTCCGCATCAGTTCATTTTCGAGTTCCTGTCTGACCGCAGGAATTTTGACGGACAAATCTTTCATTTTCCTTGGAACCTTGACTGCCCAGCCCTTATCACGAAAATATCGTTTGATTTCACCAAGAATTGTAGGTGTGGCAAAGGCTGGAAAATCAACTCCTCTGTCCGGATCATATCTGTCGGCTGCCAAAATTAGGGCAATACTGCCTACCTGATACAGATCATCGTAATCAACGCCTCTGTTGAGATACCTCCTGACGAGGATATTGACGATATACAGGTATCGTTCTACTATTTTATTTCTATCCTCGATGCTTCCGCTCTTTTTATAGGCATCGAAAAGTTCTCTGGTATCATCGACAGTATTGCTCATAATCCATCCTCTCAATGTTAAACAACATTTCCATCACGTCGTGCTAAAATGTTTGCTCATCCGGATCAGTGTATTATCCTCCTGCGAAGCGGAGAATATATCCACTTCATCCATCAAGGCTCTGAGCATCAGAAGAACAGTGGAAGAATCAAAAACGTCGTTTTCCGGCGTATGATTCGGCGGGAATTCATTACATGGGCGAAGATGATCGATATTTTTTCCATAAATATCTCCGTCGGCAATGGAGATAATAATACCGTCGTCACCAAGCTCGCAGACGATCTGATAAGTCGCTGTGCTCTCACAGCAGCAAAATACGTTAGTACAGACTTCGGAAACCGCGATTTTTATATCTTCAATATCCTCCACATCAAATCCCGCAGTATTGGCGGCGGAAGATACCGCGAGTCTTACGACTCCTACATATTCAGGTTTTCCCGGCACCGTAAATCTTAATAAATCTGCCATTATTAAGGTCACTCCTTTGCAAACGGCTGATTCGGCTGCAGCGTACCGCATCCGAATCACGCTTTTATTATGATCGGGATATACGTAAAATTACACCACTATTCCATATACCCCGACATATTTCGCGTCAAACGTCCAGAGTCGTCTGTTCCTCTTTAGATACGCGTTTTTCTTCTTCGGCTTTCGCTTTTTCCGTTTCTTCGTTTATTACCTTCGCCATCGCGATAATATTAGCATCTTCGGCGACTTTCATGATTTTGACGCCCTGCGTCGCTCTGCCGAGACGGGAAACTTCCTCCGCTTTAATTCTGATAATAATTCCTTCCGAATTAATCAGCATCACTTCATCATTCTCAGTTACCGTCATAGCGCCTATCAGTTCCCCTGTCTTTGCAAACTTCGCTTTGTCGTAAGTCAGAAGCCCTTTGCCGCCTCTCGTCTGAATCTTATAATCTTTTACAGGCGTCCTCTTACCGTATCCGTTTTTGGTGACGACAAGAAGTTCCTCGTCTCGCTCAGCAAGTTCCATAGCTACGACTTCATCATCTTCTTCAAGCTGGATCGCTTTCACTCCTGAAGCAATTCTTCCCATCGGCCTGACATCTTCTTCGCTGAAGCATATACTCTTTCCAAGCTTTGTCACGATAATGACGTTGCTCGTTCCCGACGTCTCCTTAATGCCGATCAGTTCATCGTCATCCTTCAGAGTAATGGCGATCAAGCCCGCTTTTCTATTTGTATCAAACTGGGCAAGAGCCGTTTTTTTAATCGTTCCCTTCTTAGTGACTGCAATCAGATATTTGTCAGAATCAAAATCTTTCAGTGGAATGACTGTAGTGATCCTCTCATGCTGCATCAGATTCAAAAAATTGACGGCAGGTGTTCCTTTGGCGGTGCGCTGCGCTTCCGGAATTTCATAAGCCTTCAGTCTGTAAACTTTTCCGGTATTCGTAAAGAACAGCAACTGATCGTGAGTTGACGTTATAATCATGTTCTTGACGAAATCGTTTTCCCTGGTTGTAATGCCTGTGATTCCTTTTCCACCGCGTTTCTGCGTCTTATAAGTATCCATGGCGACGCGCTTAATATATCCCAGATGAGTTAGCGTAATAGCCACCTGTTGTTCCTGAATCAGATCGGCTTCATCAATTTCACCAGCGTCAGCAACAATAGCAGTCTTTCGTTTATCTCCGAATTTTTCCTTAATTTCAAGAAGTTCATCTTTAATGACACCCATCAGAACCTTTTCATCACCGAGAATTTCATGATACCAGTTAATCTTTTTCATCAGTTCATCATATTCTGTCTCGATTTTTTCACGTTCAAGTCCCTGAAGTCTTGCGAGTCTCATATCGAGAATTGCCTGGGCCTGAACGTCAGATAAACTGAAACGTTCCATCAGTTTTTGCTTGGCATCGTTGTAACTGGAACGGATAATACGGATTACCTCGTCAATATTATCAAGCGCAATCAGATAGCCTTCCAAAATATGAGCGCGTTCCTGCGCCTTTCTCAAATCATACTGTGTCCGCCGCGTTACGACTTCTTTCTGAAAAGCGATATAATTGTCAAGCATATCGTAAAGATTGAGCAGTTTCGGCTGTCCGTCAACAAGCGCGATCATGATAACGCTGAACGTATCCTGAAGCTGAGTGTGCTTAAACAGCCTGTTCAGTGTAATCTTCGGGTTAGCGTCCTTTTTCAGCTCAACTACGATCCTCATGCCTTCTCTGTCCGACTCATCCCGAACATCCGCAATATGTTCTATTTTTTTATCTTTTATAAGTTCAGCTATTTTTTCGATAAGACGCGCTTTATTCACCTGGTACGGAATTTCCGTAAACACAATCTGCATCTTGCCCCGGGAGGTTTCCTCAAATTCATATTTTGAACGCACCTTGATTCTTCCCTGGCCCGTACGGTACGCTTCCCGCGCTGCATTCCTGCCGATAATCTCCGCACCGGTCGGAAAATCGGGGGCCTGAATAATATCGATCAGATCTTCAATATCGCAATTTTCATCATCTATCATCTTCACCGTCGCATCAATGACATCCGACAGATTGTGGGGCGGAATCGACGTTGCCATACCGACAGCGATTCCGTTTGAGCCGTTTACTAGCAGATTTGGGTACCTCGAAGGCAAAACGACAGGTTCTTGTTCATCACCATCAAAATTGGGCTGAAAATCAACAGTATCCTTATTGATATCTCTGAGCATCTGCAACGCAAACGGTGTCATTCTCGCTTCCGTATAACGCATAGCTGCCGCGCCGTCGCCATCCACAGAACCGAAATTTCCGTGGCCGTCAACCAGCGGATATCTGATATTCCATTCTTGAGCCAGCCTGACCATAGCATCGTAAACAGAACTGTCACCGTGAGGGTGATATTTACCGAGTACATCACCCACAATACGTGCCGATTTTCTGTGCGGCTTGTCAGGTGTGACACCAAGCTCCATCATATCGTAAAGAATTCTTCTGTGAACAGGCTTCAGTCCGTCTCTTACATCAGGCAGGGCACGTCCTACGATAACACTCATAGAATAGTCAATATACGACGAACGCATGATGCTGTCTATTTCCTTATGAAGAATTTTCGCATCTTCAATCAGATTATCCATCAATTTACTCCTTTTGCTTCATCATGAAACATTGCAGTAGTTTCAGCGGTTTTCTATCTCGATCAGTTATCTTTCATTTGAATCGGCCTTCCGGAAAACTTTACATGAGATTTTTCGATTTACTTTGCAAACCAATATGTAAACCGCATTCAGTCCGTATGCAGTCAACTTCAACTTTGCTCAATTCAGTTGACTGATATTTGCCGGCCTTCAGAAAATCGCTGCATGGGATTTCTCTTCGATTTTCTTTGAAAATCAAATCGATCCACTACTTTAAATATCGAGATTCTGAACGTATTTCGCGTTTTCCTCGATAAATTTCCGTCTCGGCGGCACCTTCTCGCCCATGAGCATTGAAAACGTGTCGTCGGCACGGGCAAAATCTTCGATAGTCACGCGAATCAGCGTTCTCGTATTGTAATCCATCGTCGTTTCCCAGAGCTGCTGAGCATCCATCTCACCCAGACCTTTATATCTCTGGATATTCAGCTTCTGTTCCGTTCCAAGTTCACTCAGCAGTTTTTTCTGTTCTTCCTCCGAATAAGTGTAATATTTCTGCTTTCCCTTTTCCACCTTATAAAGAGGCGGTTGTGCGATATAAACATACCCCTTTTCAATCAGAGGCCGCATATATCTGTAAAAGAACGTCAGCATCAGTGTGCAAATATGAGCACCGTCCACATCTGCATCCGTCATAATGACGATCTTATGATAACGCAGTTTTTCTTCGTTAAAATCATTTCCGATTCCGCATCCGAAAGCTGTTATCATATTTTTTATTTCGTCAGAATTGAGAATCTTGTCAAGGCGTGCCTTTTCTACGTTAAGAATTTTTCCTCTCAGTGGAAGAATCGCCTGTCTTTTTCTGTCACGACCGGATTTCGCGGAGCCTCCCGCTGAGTCCCCCTCTACGAGAAAAATCTCGGAAAGTGCCGGATCTTTTTCGCTGCAGTCTGCCAATTTGCCCGGAAGCGTCAACCCGTCCAAAGCACTTTTCCTTCTCGTTAAGTCTCTCGCCTTGCGTGCAGCTTCTCTGGCTCGTGCCGCCCGAATTCCTTTTTCTATGATGACCCGGGCCTGTTGAGGATTTTCCTCGAAAAACGCCATGATATTTTCATTCGTTGCGTTATCAACAAAACCGCGGATTTCACTGTTTCCGAGTTTCGTTTTCGTCTGACCTTCAAATTGAGGTTCTGTCAGCTTTACTGAAATAATGGCTGTGATGCCTTCACGTATATCCTCACCGGTTAGGGGATCATCGTTTTCCTTTAAATATTTATTCTTGCGTGCATAATCGTTATACACTCTGGTAAGCGCTGACTTAAATCCTGTTAAGTGAGTTCCGCCTTCAGTTGTATTGATATTATTTGCATAAGAAAGAATAAACTCATTATATCTGTCCGTATACTGCAGCGCTATTTCACATTCAAAATTATCTTTTATTACTTCAAAATAAATAATATCAGGATGAATCGGTTCCTTATTTTTATTTTGAAAAGCAACGAATTCCTTAATTCCTCCTTCATAATGGAATTCCAGTTTTTTTGGTTCTTTCTGGCGTTCGTCAGTCAGTGTGATCTTGATTCCCTTATTAAGGAACGCCATTTCACGCAGTCTGTGTTCCAGCGTTGAAAAGTTGAATACCAGCGTGTCAAAAATCTGGCCGTCAGGCTTAAACCATGTAGTCGTACCCGTCTTATCGCTTTCGCCTATTACCTTTAACGGATACATCGTCTTGCCGCGCTCATAACGCTGCTTGTAAACTTTTCCATTTCTTCGTACTTCTACTTCCATCGCTTCTGAAAGCGCATTGACAACAGAAGCGCCTACGCCATGAAGTCCGCCGGACACCTTATATCCGCCGCCGCCGAATTTTCCGCCGGCATGAAGCACCGTATGAATGACTTCCACCGCCGGAATTCCAAGTTTTGGATGAATGTCTACCGGCATTCCTCTGCCGTTGTCCTCGACGCGGATACCGTTTTCCGCAGTAATCGAAACGTTAATTTCCGTACAGTATCCCGCCAGTGCTTCGTCAACGCTGTTGTCGACAATCTCATAAACAAGATGATGCAGACCTGTTTCGCTGGTAGAACCGATGTACATACCCGGCCGTTTGCGGACAGGCTCCAATCCTTCGAGTACTTGAATCTGTTCGGCGTTGTATTCCTGATTTACCTCTGTATTCGGCAATTTTTTCACCTCACTGAACTCTTTATCATTTACATACTTTCTTTAAATTATATATTTTAATTTAAATATTTAACATTTTTAACTTATGTAATTCTTGTATATTAAAATAAAATGCATTTTATTTTAATATACTCAATTTATTTATAACTCCATAAATCCTGTCTTGTCGCCGACTTTACATGTCCGTTCTCGACGATAAACACCGCATAATCCTTCAGCTGTGCTGAAATTTCGCTGTTTAGCTGAGTCGTCGTAATGAAAATCTGAATATCACCAAATGACGTGATCAGCTGGCGCTGGCGTGCGCTGTCCAGTTCTGAAAGCACATCGTCAAGCAATAGAACTGGTTTTTCTCCCGTTTCCTCCTCGATCAGCGTTAATTCTGCAAGTTTTAACGACAGTGCTGAGGTTCGTTGCTGTCCCTGGGACCCGAAATTTCTGACATCGATTCCATCGATTTCGATGCGCAGGTCGTCTCTGTGAGGCCCGCGCAGTGTCGTGCGGCGAATAAGGTCACGTTTCCTGTTTTCGCGTAGAATATCAGAAAATATTTCTTTCTGGCCGGTAATTCCTTTTTTTGCTGAAGCTGACGGTATGTCAGATTCATAAAAAAGATCGAGTTTTTCTTTGCCCTCGGTCAGACTATGGTGAATCTGCTGACTGAGCCTCTGTAGCTTTTCCGTGAAACTACGCCGGTAAATCATAATACGGGAGCCATATTCAGCGATTTGTTCATCCCAGATGTCCAGTGTTGATAAGTCTGGCTGTTCTTCCTTTAACAGAAAATTGCGCTGAGCCAGTGCTTTTTTATATCGGGAGAGACTGTTGTAATAAACAGGTTTTAGTTGGCAAAGCTCACGGTTCATGAATCTTCGGCGTTTTTCCGGTTCTTCTTTGACGATTTTCAGATCATCCGGTGAAAAAACGACGATATAAATGTTTTCCAGCAGATCTGATATTTTATGTTTTCTAACACCGTCTATTTTCAAGCTTTTTTTGTTTTTAACCAAACCAATTTCTATAGTCAGCTCTTGTCCGTCTTTTTCTGATACCGTTTTCACTCTGGCCAGTGTGCTTCCAAAACGAATCATATCATTATCTTTTGAAGTCCGAAAGGATTTTCCGAGAGACATGATATAAAGCGCTTCGATCAGGTTCGTTTTTCCCTGGGCGTTCTCACCGATAATAATGTTTATTTTGTTATGAAAGTTTATTTTTTGACTTTCGTAATTTCTGAAATTCGTCAGCTCAATTTCTTTAAAATACATGATAGTATCGATAATTTGTATTAGTTACGATATAATTCTCACCGGCAGGATTAAATATGTGTAATTGTCATTTTCGGCTGGTCTGATAATACACGGCGCGATATTTGTATTGAGAGAGAAAATGATTTCCTCGTCTTCAATGGCTTTAAGACCATCCATTAGATATTTGGAATTAAATCCGATTTCAATATCATCTCCTGTTTTGCTGACTTGAATATTTTCGTCTACATCTCCGGCTTCCGATTTTGATGTAATGTGGAGTATATCGTCTTTGAATGAGAAACGCACAAGGTTGTTTCTGCCTTCGATGGCGAGGAGAGATGCTCTTTCAATGCTTTCAACGAGTTGTTCTCTGTTAATTGTGACAGTTGTTTTGAATTCTGTCGGCAGCAAATCTCTGTATTTCAGGAAATTTCCTTCTATCATTCGAAGTATAATTCGGCTGTCTTCCGTCATAACGACGGCCTTTTTTTCGTCAAGAATCAGGTCGATCGTATCATTTTCCTCGTCGTCCGGCAGAATTTTATTGATTTCGTTTAATATTCTTGCGGATATAATGATATCTGTATCCTGATCGTTTTCTGTTTCTTTCGATGTTACAGCCATTCGAAAGCCGTCAAGTGCTGCCATATTCATGACGTTGTTTCGTATTTCGATCAGAACGCCGACAATGACACCTTTAGATTCGTCGGTACTGGCTGCGAATGATGTTTTTCTTATCATTTCTCCAAAAAGGTTCCGGTTTAATGAGATACGCCGTGTTTCATTAATTTCGTCTAATTTTGGAAATTCATCAGCAGCCATGCCGACAATTTTGAAGTTGTTGCGTAATGTGTTAAGCGTTACAGTGTTATTTTCTTCCAGTGTTATATTGATATCTTCGTCAGGAAATCGTTTGACTGCTTCTGTAAAAAGTCGGGCTGGCATTACAATGCTGCCGGGTTGTTCTACTGATACCGGAACTCTTTTTTCTATGCTCAGATCCATATCGGAGGCTGTCATTGTCAGTGTTCCGTTTTCTTGAACTGATAATAGAATGCCTTTTAATATTGGCATGGTGCTTCTTGCTGTAACAGCTTTTGAGACGAATGTGAGATTCTTATTCAGTTCTTGTTGGGATATTGTAAATTTCATATTATTTGTCCTCCAGTCTTCTATCTGTGACGTGAAGTGCAACGTTTTGCGTTATTATTATATATATTTCTTAGTAATAATAGTAATAAAGCTTGTGGATATGTGGATAAATCCTGTGGATAATGTAATTTCAACGGATTTTATTCATGAAAATCTGTGGATAATGTTTTATATTTTTCCCAGTTCATGTGAATAGCGTGTTGATAAGTATTCAGTTGTTACAATCTTGTTTGAGGTTGTTTTTTACTCAAATGAGATTGTTTTATGCAAAAATGTCATAAAATTTCTGATATGTAAGAAAAAATCACTTAATTAGACGGTTTTTTCTTTTTTGCTTATCTAAGATCTGAAGAATTATCCACCGAGTTTTCCACAGACGAGCGTGCTTCGTTTGTTTGTTCTCGACGTTTGGTTTCTGGCATATTTGTTTGTGTTTTTCTATATTAGTTTATTTGGTTTAGTATCATTTTGTTCTTTGAGATGTCCGTCATCTTTCTTTTATTCATCGAGAATTTTGCTTTTCAATTCACCGATGATGTTTCTCAAGTTTTCATCTTTCAGCATCTGGTTTGAAATTTTATCGCAGGCGTGCATAACCGTTGTGTGGTCACGATTCCCGAAGTTCTCTCCGATTTTCGGCAGAGAGAGGGATGTCAGTTCGCGGCAGAGATACATGGCGATTTGTCTGGGATGCGCCAGATTTTTCGTTCTTTTTGACGATTCCATGTCGGCGACATTGATTCCAAAATAGGTGCAGACTGTGTTTTTTATTAGCGGAACGTCCACTTCGCGGCTGGATGTATCGAAGACGCCCGATAAGACTTCTTTTGCTGTTTCTTTTGTCAGCGGCTTATTCATCAGATTTGCATGGGCGATGACGCGGTTGAGCGCACCTTCCAGTTCTCTGATATTTGATGTGATCTTGTCAGCGATTAAATAGAAGATTTCGAGGAGATCTTCGTTGACCGCAATATCTTCCATTTCAGCTTTGTTTTTCAAGATGGCAACTCTTGTTTCGAAATCCGGAGTCTGAATGTCAACCGTAAGGCCCCATTCAAAACGAGATTTGAGTCTGGTATCTATCGTTTCTAATTCCTTGGGCGGTCGATCGCTGCAAAAGACGATCTGTTTATTCATTCCGTAAAGTGTTTCAAACGTGTGAAACAGTTCTTCCTGGGTCCTGTCCTTTTTTTCGATAAACTGAATATCGTCTATCATAAGGAGGTCGATGTTTCGGTATTTGTTCCGGAATTCTTCGTTTTTCTTGCTTTGAATTGCGTTGACAAGTTCATTTGTAAACATTTCCGAGGAAACATAGAGAACACGCTTTAATGGATTGTTTTGGATGACGTAATGACCGATAGCATGCATCAGGTGGGTCTTGCCGAGCCCTGATTTTCCGTATAAAAACAGAGGATTGTATGTGGAAGCAAGACCTCTTGCTACGGCTACGGCAGCGGCATAGGCGAGCTCGTTGTTTGCTCCTACGACAAAAGTGCTGAAATTATATCGTGGGTTCAGATATAGTTCGTCATATGCGTAAGGAGCAGTTCTTACATTGTCTTCGTAGGAAGAAGTTTTATTGTTTTCCTCAGTTGTGTTGTCGGAAATTTTTTTCTCCTGGTCAGATAATATGAAATTTATTTTTATTGGTACGCCGTAAACTTTTTGGAGCGCATTTTCAAGAATCAGTACGTATCTGTTCTGGAGAATCGATTTTGTCATATCGTTGTATGTAATCAGCGTCAGGATGCCTGCGTCTTCGTCGATTGATTTGGGGATCAGCGGCTCAATCCAAGTCGTGTAACCTGCGGGCATCATTTCGGATTTCAATATGTCTAATACTTTTTTCCAGTTTTTAATGATGTTTTCCATTTTTAAAGTCCTTAATGCGGGCAGGGCCCGAAATTCAGCGCTTTTTGGCATTAGCTTTCGTTTCTACTGCTGGCTTTGCTCAGGAGGTTATGACGTAAAGCCGGAGCGCCGGGAGAGTACGTGTTTTGAGAGATATATTTTTGTCCCGGACTTATCCACAATGATTATAGCAGAAAAAACTCCTCCGAATCAATTTTTTCTAAACATTTGAGGGAATTTCTCCTTTTAATTATCCACAATCGTTGATTTATCCACAGATAAGATATCCACAAAGGTTTTGTATATTTTTCAGGCGATTGGAGAGGCTGGTATGAAATGAAAATGAAATTGATACGCAATATAAATGTAATATTTATTTCGTTTGTGTCTTTTTTTAAGTTGACACGATACGCGCGAGTATGTATAATTTATAAGCAATTGTGCGCTGAAATAAGAGCGAAGTACCGTTGTCTTTTGCAATTATTTTAAAACAAATGATAATCGCTGTAACTATCTATAAGTTTTACAGTTTAAAGATGCAGTTTTGCTCGTATTGCCGGTAACTGAAATATGGCACGGGGAACTGAGAGAAAATTTTCAGAATTGAGATTTCTGAATTTTCTGTGATAAGACAGGAGGTGTTTAATCGTGAAGCAGACTTATCAGCCGAAAAAGAGACAGAGAAAAAAGGAACACGGTTTTAGAAAGAGAATGTCTACTAAAAACGGCAGAAATGTTCTTAAAAGAAGAAGATCAAGGGGCAGAAAGACTTTAAGCGCTTAGTTTGTTTTTGAAACGTGGAATAACCTGAGGAATATTTGTTTTTTATGCTTTCGAGTGCGGTCGGGTTGATGCCCGGAGCTTTTCTGGGGTTTCATATGATTTGTATTTCTGTCAGAAAGTCAGATATTCTTCGGGATAAATAATTTAAGACCGCGCGAGTGGTCTTATTTTTTGCAGCGGATAGGAGTACCGCTGACAGCAGCAAGAGACAATTTTTTACCGCAGGGAATGGTGAAGTTGATGCTGAAATTCGATGTTCTTAGAAGAAAAGAAGATTTTGACAGGATTTACCGGAAAGGAAAATCAGTAGGAGACAGATATGTTGTCGTATTCTGTCTTAAGAACGGATTGGAATACAGCAGAATTGCTTTTTTAGCGAGTAAAAAAGTGGGAAACAGCGTAGAGAGAAACAGAGCCCGAAGACTGATGCGTGAAAGTGTGAGGCTTTCAGATATTGATGTCCGTCAGGGTTATGATCTCATCGTAATTGCAAGAAATACTATCAATGGCAGGAAGTGTGCGGATGTGAAAAAATCTATTGAAGCCGCCTTGAAACGATTGAAAGTAACAGAAAAAAGAAGGTGAAAGATTGAGAAAAGCGGCAGCATTTCTTGAAAACATCCTCGGAAAAATATTGATCTTTTTTGTGCGGGGATATCAAATTTTTATTTCACCGCTCATGCCCGGAAAATGCAGGTTTTATCCGACTTGTTCTGTGTATTTTATACAGGCGCTTGAAAAGTACGGTCCTTTCAAAGGGTGTCTGTTGGGCATGAAAAGAATTTTAAAGTGTCATCCTTTTCATGAGGGTGGCTACGATCCCCTGAAGTAGCGGAAATCAAAAACGTCACGGAGGATTTGAATGACGAGATTATTAGCTGTACCACTCGGTTATGTACTGAACGCGATTTACAGCTTTGTCGGAAATTATGGCATTTCGATCATAATGATGACACTGATCGTAAGGCTGATTATTTTACCTCTTTACATAGCACAACTTAGGAGTTCGCTGCGTATACAGGAATTTCAACCGAAAATTAAAGAAATCCAGACAAAGTATGCGAATGACAGAGAAATGATGGGGATAAAGCTGCAGGAGCTTTATCAGAGTGAAAAGATTAATCCGGCTATGGGTTGTCTTCCCCTGTTAATCCAGATGCCGATTATCTGGGGTCTGTTTGGTCTGCTCAGAAATCCGATGGATTACATATTGAACGAAGATATGGTTCTGGCAGTTCACGAGTCTTTTCTCTGGACAGGCGACCTGAGTCAGCCGGATCTATGGATTTTTCCAATTCTGGCAGGTGTTTCTACATTTGTTTCCATGAAACTGACGCAGGTCATGACGAATATGAATAACGATATGTCGGGTAATCCAACGACGGGTTCTATGAAGGCGATGCAGTATATTACGCCGATCATGATCGTATGGATGGGACGTTCTTTGCCGGCGGGTTTGTGCCTGTACTGGGTCATCGGCTCGGCATTTCAGATCGTTCAAACGAAGATCATGCAGATTATAAGGAAGAAAAAGGCAGCCGAAAACAGCAAAAAGTCTGCAAAGAGTGGAAAAAAAGGAAAGAAGAAGTAGCGTTTACGGAGGTTTCTTAAAGATATATGGCGGATTTTGTGGAAAAGTGGGGCGATGACGTCGAATCGGCGGTAGAACTCGCTCTGTTAGAGTTAAATCTTACGAGGGACGAGGTAGAAGTAACAGTCCTTGAGCAGCCATCGAGAGGGTTTCTTGGTTTATTCGGACACAGACTTGCAAAAGTTAGAGTGCAGAAGAAATCAGGAAAGTTTGAGAGATCGGCGGCAAGCGCTGACAAAAAGCCCGATGCTGTGAAACAAGTGACGGACATAGGTGCATCAAACCTTGGAAACGATGCAAGAGTCAAGAAAGAGTCTGACATAAATAGTGACCAAACAGATGGAGAAGAACAAACTGAACCTGGCCGGATGGCGTATGCTAACGGAGATGTTTCTGTCGGAGAAACAGAGAAACAAATTACTTTTGGAGAAACTGGTTCAGCTGTCAAAGAGATGGGAACCGGCGATGTCGGTCGTGATAGCATCGCAAGCGCTGATATTCATGAGGTGAATTTCCTTTCTAAGGAGCGGGAAGTTTCTAAGAAGCGGCATCGTTCTTCTCAAATAAATACGAAGTTTACAGTCACTGCTGACGAGCCAGGTGCCGAACCGGCGGATGATGCGGCAGCTGTAAAATTTGTCGAAGAAATTGCTGAAGCTATGAATCTCAAAATTGGGATTAAGGCATTTTTGAAGAATGACGTTCTTTTTATAAGTCTTGAAGGCAAGGACGTCGGTTCTTTGATTGGCAAGCGCGGACAAACGCTTGATGCTATCCAGTATCTTGCGAGTATTGTTCAGAATAAAAATAGCGAGACACACAACAGAGTCGTTATCAATGCCGAACGGTACAGAGAAAAGAGAGAAAAAACTCTGCAGCAGCTGGCCAGAAGACTTGCTGACAAATGCGTGAAATCTGGAAAGAGCGTCAGACTTGAGCCGATGAATCCTTATGAGAGAAAGGTGATTCACTCAACGCTTCAGTCGCATCCTAAAGTTACGACGAGAAGCGAAGGCGCGGAGCCAAACAGGAGAGTCGTCATCGAATTAAAGAAATAATGAAAATTTAATGGAAAGATTTGAAATATGATTTAAAATGGGTTCAGGATGTTTTTTCATTCTGAACCTATTTTAAAAATATGAAGTATATAAGGTGAAATTTTATGGAACAGACGATTGCGGCTGCAGCGACGGCGCCGGGCGAAGGTGGAATCGGCATCGTGCGGGTCAGCGGTCCTGAAGCTGAAGATGTGCTTCGCCGGGTTTTTCGATTTAAATCAGGCAAATTGCCTGAGAAGTTTGAAGAACGACGGATGATTTATGGAAATATACTCGGCTCCGACGGCAAAATTATAGACGAGGCAATGGTCGTTCTGATGAAGGCGCCGCACACTTATACCGGAGAAGATGTTGCGGAAATCCAATGTCATGGCAGCGCAATATCTATTAGAAAAATACTTGAAACTGTTTTGCAGAGTGGGGCGCGGCTGGCAGAGCGTGGAGAATTTACACAGCGCGCTTTTTTAAACGGGCGCATTGACTTATCTCAGGCGGAAGCTGTAATCGACGTGATCCGCGCGAAATCGGAGGACGGTTATCGTTCAGCCGTTAGCCAGATGGGCGGGAGTCTTTCTGCTGAAATTGAGACGTTGCGGACAAATTTGGCTGATCTGATTTCAAATATTATTGCGCATATCGAGTATCCGGATGAGGACTTTGAAGAACTGACCTATTCATATATTATATCGCAAATAGACGATATTTATGATAAAATTAAGGAGCTGGCGGATACGGCGGATACAGGACGTATCGTACGGGACGGCCTGAAACTCAGTATCGTCGGCAAGCCAAATGTGGGAAAATCATCGTTGATGAATGCGCTGCTCAAATCAGACCGCGCTATCGTTACGGATATTCCGGGTACTACTCGGGATACGATTGAAGAATTCGCTTCAATTGCCGGAATTCCGGTATATCTGGTGGATACGGCAGGAATTCGTAAGACAGAGGATACGATTGAAAAAATTGGGATCGAAAAAAGCTTGGAATCCATAGAATCGGCTGATGTTGTAATTTTTGTGATTGACGGCTCTGTTGGGCTGACGGCAGAGGATCGGAATATCATGCAAAATCTTGCAGATAAAAAGGTCATTTTTGTCATAAATAAGACGGATCTTTCCAGGTGTGTAACACCGCAGCTGTTAAAGGAGGCTTTTTTGAATGAAATTTCAAAAGCTGAAAAGGCGAGCGATAAGAGTACGGTAGGCGGAATGAATAAAAATATTGTAAATCGTAATTATACGATACTTCAAATGTCGGCTTTAACGGGTGAGGGAATCGAGTCGTTGAGCGCTGAAATCCGCCGGATAGTTTATCACGGAGAAACTTCCATGGAAAATGAAATTTTGATTACGAATGTGCGTCATGCGAGCCTTTTGCAGGACGCAATGAAAAGTCTTTCTGACGCGAAAGAAATGTTGATAGCAGGTGAAGCTCTCGATTTTGCCGAGACTGATATTCGAGCAGCCTGGAATCAGATGGGGGAGATCATCGGTGAGACTGTAAATCAGGATATTTTGACGGAGGTATTTTCGCGTTTCTGTCTTGGAAAATAATCCGGTTTCTTTAATTATATTTTTGATTCCTTCTAAACCGGATTTAAGCGATGGAGATGTCAAAATGTTAGTGATTAGGAGATTTTGTATATTTCGTGATTTTTTTCTTATGCTGCATTATGATTAACATATAAAAAATAGCTGAAAAATTACGAGTAAGTTGTTTGAATTGTTATATGAACTGTAAATACGTTTTACCGCAGCATGGAGTTTCGATAAAGGAAGGAGAAAGCGAATGCAGCATTATGAAATGGGACGGTATGATGTCATCATTGTGGGAGCGGGCCATGCGGGATGTGAAGCGTCTCTCGCTTCAGCCCGAATGGGACTTTCCACTTTGATGCTTTCTATTACGCTTGAGGCCATTGCGATGATGCCCTGCAATCCTTCTATCGGCGGTACGGGAAAAGGTCATCTTGTTCGCGAAATTGATGCATTGGGCGGCGAGATGGGAGTCAATATTGATAAAACGTTTATTCAGAGCCGGATGCTGAATACGGCAAAAGGACCGGCTGTTCATTCGCTTCGTGCCCAGGCGGATAAGCAGCGCTACCACGAAGAAATGAAAAAGACTATCGAGAAACAGAGAAATCTCGACATGAAACAGGCCGAGGTCGTAGAAATCATCGTTAAAGACGGAAAGGCGCAGGGCGTTGTCACAAAGACAGGCGGTATTTACAGGGCTGAAGCTGTGATAATTGCCACGGGAACATTTTTAAGAGGGAAAATATTTATCGGAGAGTCGTCCTATGATTCCGGACCAAACGGAATGGCGCCATCTATGAAACTGGCGGATAACCTGAGATATCACGGGATCAATCTGCGCAGATTTAAGACGGGTACGCCGGCGCGTATTGATGGAAAGTCGCTGACTTACGATAAAATGATTGTTCAGCACGGGGATGAGCATATTGTTCCATTTTCCTTTATGAATGAAGAACTGGAAAAAGATCAGGTAAATTGTTATCTTTCTTATACAAACGAACGCACGCATGAAATTATAAGAAATAACTTTCATCGTTCGGCGCTTTTTACCGGAGAAATCGAAGGCATAGGGCCGCGTTACTGTCCATCTATTGAAACGAAAATCGAGCGATTTGCTGACAGAGAACGTCATCAGCTTTTTGTGGAACCGGAAGGGCTTTCTACTGATGAAATGTATATTCAGGGAATGTCTTCCAGCTTGCCAGAAGATGTGCAGGAAGCTTTTTACCGGACGATTTCAGGGTTTGAGAACTGTAAGATCGTTCGTCCAGCTTATGCTATCGAATATGACTGCATTGATTCTCTCGATATTAAAACAACACTTGAAAGCAGGATTATCGATAATCTTTATTTTGCCGGCCAGATGAATGGCAGTTCCGGTTATGAGGAAGCCGCCGCCCAGGGGCTTATGGCCGGAATCAACGCTGCACTGAAAGTGAAAGATGAGGAGCCGTTTATTCTTGATCGTTCGGAAGCATATATCGGCGTTTTGATCGACGATCTGGTAACGAAAGGAACACAGGAGCCTTACCGGATTATGACATCGCGTGTGGAATACCGTCTTTTGCTGCGTCAGGATAACGCGGCGGAACGTCTGACGGAAAAATCTTATAAAATTGGACTTGCTACCGAGGAACGATACAGGCGGCATCTTCAGATTAAGAAAGAAACTGAAGATGAGATCAGTCGTCTGCAAAATACATATGTTTTGCCGGATTGGGCCAATGAATTTTTGATTTCCATTGGGAGTTCACCGCTTCAGAATAAGGCATCTCTGGCGGAACTGCTCAGGCGCCCTCAAGTCACGTATGAAAATCTGGCTGCTATTGATCTGAATCGTCCAAATCTGTCGTATCACAGCAAAATACAAGCTTTTGTAAATATTAAATACGAAGGCTATATTGCAAAACAGCTGGCTCAGATTGAAAAGTTTAAGAGACTGGAATCTCAGCGTTTGCCGAAGGATCTGGATTACGGTAGTCTGGAAGGCATCAGGCTTGAAGCCAGGCAGAAACTGAATGATTTTAAACCTGATTCAGTGGGGCAGGCGTCACGAATTTCAGGCGTTTCTCCGGCAGATATTAATGTGCTGCTGATTCACCTTGAAAAAATGAGACATGCGAAAGGTAAAAAGAAATGAAAAAACTTGCGGATACGATCAAATCGTTTGGGTATGAACCGTCAGATGAAATAATGTTAAAATTTGAGATATACATGAGGCGTGTGTTGGAATGGAATGAACACGTCAATCTGACGGCAATTCGTCAGCAAGACGAATTTATAGAAAAAAATCTTATTGATTCCCTCTGCTGTATCATTGATAAACGTTGGAAAAAGGCGCAAACTGTTATCGACGTTGGAACAGGTGCCGGATTTCCCGGAATTCCTCTGGCAATTCTGTCACCTGAAAAAGAGTTTCTATTGATAGATTCACTGAATAAGCGAATCCGTATTCTGGGCGAGATAATAGAAGAACTGGGACTTTCAAATGTCAGAATACTTCACGGCAGGGCTGAGGATCTGGCACATCGCAAAGAATATCGGCAGCATTTTGATGTCTGCATTTCCAGAGCTGTTTCCCGGCTTTCTGTTTTGTCGGAATACTGTCTGCCATTTTTAAAACTCGATGGCTATTTGATCGCCTATAAAGGTCCGGGAGCGGAAAAAGAACTGAATGAAGCCGAAAATGCGCTGCGTATTCTGGGCGGCAGTTTTGAGGAAATTTGTGAAACAGATATGAAAAAATATGGATTATTTCATAAAATTGTTTATATTAAAAAAATAGCCGTTACACCGAAGCAGTATCCGCGCAGGGCAGGCATACCGGAAAGACAGCCGTTATAGATGAATATTATAATGTAATATTTAATCTTATTTTGTTAGAATTGATATAAAATAGCTATACTTTTACGAGATTATTTTACAGTCAAACCCTCTTATTCTTTTTCTAATATCTTTTTATACGATAATCCTTACTGCTCCATGGCGTCGAGAATTGGCGTCATCGTTTCGACAAGGGTGGACAGTCATATTCTACGTGCGGAGGAACTTCCGCATAAACGGTGCGCGTGATAATCTCATCAGCTTCCATAACACGCAGGTTATCGGTCAGAACTTTCTGGCTGATGTTTTCAAGATTTTTCTGGAGTTCATTAAGACGCCAGGGTTTTAGGGAAATATTTCTTTTAAAATTAAACGGCTGATAAAATGTTTCTAAATGTGTTTCAAAACTGCCGAATGGCATTATGTCAAAAATAAAGATTGCATTCTAATTATAATGCAACATAATGAAAAATCAACAGATGGGATTTTGTGAAAAATAACGCAGTTTTCTAAAGGTAACAAAAAAGTGCGTACTTGAAGAACGACGAGAAATATGTATAATTAAAATCAAGATCAATACCACGCTTTAGAAAAAAATAAAAGGATAGATAAAAACATTATGATTAAAATTGTTGCCAAAATGATGGTACAGGAAGAAAAAATCAGAGATTTTACAGTTACAGCAAAAGAATTAGTTGAAAAGTCTGAAGCAGAGGAAGGAAATATTTCTTATTCTTTGAATGTAAGTTTTGATAATCCGCGCCAGTTCGCCATCATCGAATTCTGGAAGGATCAGGAGGCTATTGATTTTCACAATAATACCGCACATTTTACGGAAATCCTGCCTAAGTTGGAAGAAATGTGTGAAGGCGAACTTGAAGTAAATCTGTATAACGAAGTTATTTTTTAATTTTGTAATCAGATGCTTCAGCTGCTCCGAAAATAATTTCGGAGCAGCTGCTTTTGCGTTCGGGCTTTCCGCTATTATTTCCTGTGCGGAAGAAACGTTTGAAAATGAAACCGGTGCGTCTTTAATGAAAGAGCGGAATGTACCCGAAAATTATCTCACCTGTTGTTTCGTGATTCTCGGTTGCTGCGATGGAGTATCTGGTGACAAAACCGAGAAAAACGTGAGGCCGTGTTATTGTGGAGTAAGTTATTTTTTAGAAAAAATATATGATTATAAAATAATCGCAGCGAAGTACAGTATGGCAATATAGCAATATAATTGAGATAAAAAGTAATGTTGCTGAAGCTTACAGCAATAGCTTAAAGTGATTAAGGCTGTAATAATATAAAAAAAGGAAGTTTAGTGCATATGACACAGGAAGAACGGCAAAATTATCTGATCAGGCAGTTGTTGGCAGAACGACCTGAGTATCGGGGCACATCAGTACCGAAAAATAAAGACGAACGGAAACGACTTCTTCGTTCTCTGATGAATGTGCGGCGGCCTGCCGCGATCGATGATGATTTTTTACGTATTCAGGATGAATATTTACAAGAAGCGGCTTCAGAACGAGGAATCGTCCGGCTGGCTGACCTGATTCCCGTTTCCAATGGAATTTATCTCTGGCAGGGCGATATTACCGCACTGGAATGTGATGCCATTGTCAACGCTGCAAATAGTGGAATGACGGGATGCTATATCCCGTGCCATAATTGTATCGACAACTGTATACATACTTACGCTGGAATTCAGTTGAGATTGGACTGTGCCGACATCATGGCGCATCAAGGATATGAGGAAACTGCAGGCGGTGCGAAGATTACTCCGGCTTACAATCTGCCATGTAAGTACGTGCTCCATACAGTAGGACCGGTTATCAACAATAAGAAAGGTGAAGTCACGAAAAAGTAGGAACAGCTTCTTGCTTCTTGTTATCGTTCCTGCTTAGAGCTGGCTGAAAAAAACGACGTCACAAGTATCGCATTTTGTTGTATTTCCACCGGTGTTTTCCGGTTTCCGAACAGGCGCGCAGCAGAAATCGCGGTTGAAACGGTGCAGCAATACACAACAGAATCACACAGTAAGATAGAGGTGATTTTTAATGTTTTCAAAAATATCGATTATGAAATCTACAGAGAATTGCTCGCCGCTGATTGAAAGGTTGAAAAACACACTCGATTCCTGCGATGCCGTTGTAATCGGCGCGGGAGCGGGGCTTTCCACATCTGCGGGATTCAGTTATTCAGGAGAACGCTTTATGAAATATTTTTCGGATTTTGCTGAAAAATACGGCATTAAAGATATGTACTCCGGCGGTTTTTATTCGTTTGCTGATCTGCGGGAACAATGGGCGTGGTGGAGCCGTAATATTTATATAAACCGTTATATGGACGCATCAAAGCCTATTTACGATGAACTTTTAGAGCTTGTAAAGGATAAGGATTACTTTGTAATTACGACGAATGTGGATCACTGTTTTCAGAAGGCCGGCTTCGATAAAAAACGTCTGTATTATACACAGGGCGATTATGGTCTTTTTCAGTGTAGCGTTCCGTGCCATCAGACGACATATGACAATCAGGAGATAATTTGTAAGATGGTAGAATCTCAGGGATATGAAATTGATGAAAATGAAAATTTGTTTCTGCCAGCTGGCGTTGTTCCTGAAATGAAAATTCCTGAAGAACTGGTGCCGCACTGTGAAAAATGCGGCAGTCCTATGACTACAAATTTGCGCGTCGATAGCGCTTTCGTCGAGGATGAAGGATGGCACGCGGCAGCTAATCGTTATTCTGAATTTCTGCGCAGACATGAAGGGACAAGTATTCTGTTTTTTGAATTGGGAGTCGGATTAAATACGCCGGCTATCATCAAATACCCGTTTTGGCAGCTGACAGCGCAAAATCCGAAGGCAGTTTATGCTTGTGTCAATTATGGAGAGACATTTTGCCCGAAAGAAATCGAAGGACAGGCAATTTGTATCAGTAAAGATATTGGAAAAATATTGGAAAAATTAATCTGAAATAGAAATATGCGAATTGTAAAATGAAGTTGGACACCTGAACATTGAAAAATCCATAGA